>JBBAVI010000007.1:0-42857 GCA_040397785.1 Saprospiraceae bacterium
GCGGTAGACTTTCCAGGTTTTCAAAACCTGGAAAGTCTACCGCCGCCGCTGCCGCAACGCGCCGAAGAAATACCTAAAATGATCAGCAACCAGTTCAGGATTTGCTTCATGTCGTACGCCAAATCCATTAACAAGCAGGAAAATCGCGTCGGAAGCCTTTTCCAAAAGAACTTCAAGCGCCTGTACGTGCATTCGCCGGAATATTTCACCCAACTGATCCTGTACATCCACGCCAATCCGCAATCGCATGGTATTTTACCTGACTACCGCGACTGGCCGCACAGTTCATACCCAACGCTGTTATCCGAAGGTCCAACTTTATTACAACGTACTGCGGTAATAGACTGGTTTAATGGAAAAGAAAGCATGGAAGCGAAACACCAACAATATTTAAAACTAAAATACCTGGACGCGTATGAAATTGAAGATTAATAGAATATGCTATTAAAACGCCTCCCCAACCGTAAAATAAAACCCCTGACTCCCGCTCCCAAAACCATAATCAAGACGGATGTTTACCTGCTGTTTCGGATCGATGGTGAAGCGAATACCCAAACCATAATTCGGTCGCAACACTGCATGCTCGCCCGCAGTACCCCAAACAGTCCCTACGCCTGCAAAAGCAACCGTTCCCCAACGTTTGAGCCATTGAGCACGCCATTCCGTTTGAATAAGCGCCATATTTTGATCCCTGAATTTTCCGTCTTTGTAACCCCGTAGTTTTTTAGGACCACCCAGGCTATGCAACAGAAAAAAGGGGATTTGACCAAAACCAAGGTTTAGCAAAGGATTGAATCCCAATACGTGTTTTGGGTAAAGGGTCCGAAAGAAGGCCGCTTCGGCAGTAAAGCGTTGGAAATTAAAAACACTCCCAGTCCAGGGTGCATCCGCTTGAAATGCAACTTCAATGGTAGCGCCTTTTTTAGGAAAAAATCGGTTATCGCGGGTATCATAAAACCATACGGCACCCAAACCCGAACTGCGGCCGCCATTGGATCCCGAATAAACACCCTGCTCCAACAGACCGCCAGATGTTTTAGCAGCCACCCCATATTGATCAAACGAATACCGAAATCCAACAAAATTACTACGGTTCAATTGCTGTAAAGCCGTAAGTCGAATGCGCGGATAATTGGCCTGATAACTTTCCAGATAATCGTTGGGGATACGGTTACCTACCCCAAAAAACTGGTAGATGTAACGATAATAGCCAACCTCGCCATAAGCCAATTTGCGCCCCTTGTCCCAGTAAATTTGATACGGAAACCAGGAAAGCCATTGTTTTCGTAAGGTATAAGCCATACTAAATGTGATGCTTGAGCGCTGTGGGGCATCTTTTGCACGAAAAGAAACAATACCTGCAGCACCCAAGCCTAATTGGGTATCGGGCGTATAAAACACAATCGGTACGCCAAATACCCTAAAAGTTGTATCCGAAGCAACCGTCGATTGAGACATCCCATTTTCCCAAAACACACAACACAATGTTAAAAGCAGCCCAAACCGCCATGCTCCTAACTTAGTCAACACCCGACCCTTCTGTTTTCTCAAGTTTTTATTATTACATACGAGGTTAACGTAAAATTAGTTTTTGGACCAACACGCCCATCGTTGTTTCGATTTTTACAAAATAAACACCGGAGGCCAAATCTTCCAGATTTACATTCAATGCCGACCCAGATTGGGTATCCATTTCAGTTTGCCGCATCAAAAGCCCCGCAGTATTATACAATTTAATACTTACCTGCCCCTTGTAGATACCTTTTAAGTAAATGTCAACATGGGTACTGGCAGGATTGGGAACAATTTGTACGGATAAAACATCCGAAGTCAACGAGGTGCTCCCTGACGTGAAATCGAGTGTTTTCATAAAGGTATGCAAACAATCGCCATCCCCAACAGTCAAAGTGACCGGGAAAACACCTAAGGTTGTGTAATTATGCTGAGGATTGGCTTCCACCGAGGAAGATCCATCTCCAAAATCCCAAAACCAGGAAGTTGGGTTGCCCGTTGAAAGATCTGTAAAGTTTGCCAGGGTACTATTTGTAGCAACACTGAAGTTTGCCAAGGGGCCAGCACTAACCGATACGTTCACCACCTTGGTTGCACTTACACAAGCCGTTTCTTGCACTTCCCAATCATAAAAATAGAAGTAAAATTCGTTTTGTCCATCCCCGGCACCTGTAATGCGTACAAGATCAGTTAGGATATAAGGGTAATTGACGTTATCGCTAGACCGAAATAATCGAGTATTGGGTCCCGCACCCAGCGCATATTTTCCTGGACCGGGGATTATAATGTTCAAATCTACGCGTTTTTGTCCGCTGGCAATAAAGATTGAGTACGATTGCAAGACATTACCCGCTTCATCATACAATTGAATACTGCGGTTACCAGCCCCTTGCGCCCGCACGAGGGCCGAACGAAGTGTAAATCCACGTTCCGCAGTGAAATAAATTTTACCAATGGTCGCAGTATTATGAAACCCACCAGAACCCAAGGCCGTTGGTCCTACATTTTTAATAGGAAATGAAGACGTTTCCCGAAGGAGATAACTGGTATTTTCAAGCACTACCGGCGTAATAAATTGGGTGCCAGAAAACAAAACATTTCCCAGCGTATCCGTCCATTCCGCCACATTATTAGTATCATTGAGTATGGCATTTAATTGAGCAGTTTGACCAGGACAAATGATGGTATCCAAGGCAATTGGCGCTGGCAAAGTACTGACGGTGATGTAATTAGGCAAAAAGAGGGTGTCAGTTCCAATGTTATTGGTCACGATCAATTTTACATCATAGGTGCCTTCCGCAGTGTACTTATGCGCTGGATTTGACTTAGTAGAGGTCGTGCCATCGCCAAAATCCCATAGCCAATATTGGGCGATGTTGAGCGATTGATCAGAAAATTGAATCGTAGATGCCTCCAAACAAGTAATGGTGCGGTTTGCCACAAAGCCCGCTACAGGAGCAGCGGTCGCTACCAGGCATAAGGGCGGAATATCAAAGGCTTCCGTTCCATCTACCACGTTATCAGTACTGCCTTGATCTGCTGAATAACCAAGTCCGCGGCGTGCAAATGCTTTCCAGATCATACATTCATAAGCCCCATTAAAATACAATTGATCTGCCTGTAAAATCGCATCACGTCCATCTACAAAGCCAGGGCTGCAAGGTTGTAATTTCATGCCATCGGTGACGAGTTTTTGCGCAATATTATTGCCACCCTGACCATGAATTGGATCTGGATCGAAACCGATCGAGTCTATCAAATCCCAAGTAAGATCCCACAACATCGTTGCCCATATTTCGCCAACATTATGTTGCTGTCCTGAAGTAAATTTCAGGTCCTCGTACGTGTAACTATTCACCAACATATCCGTTGAATATGCCTTGTTACGAATACCCGCCCCGTTTAACGGTTGACCGAGCGCGTATGTGCCAATAGGGCGTAACATGTTGCGGGTATCTCCAGGCTTAAGGGTGGTAATCAACGAATAATAGTCGCTCCAGCCTTCACCCATTTGTTCCTGATTGAACAAGCAAGAAGAGTTGGAGGCTCCTCCTGTTAATCGAATAGACACACCATGTCCGAATTCATGTGCCACAATACCGTTGTCTAATCCACTGTCTTTATCAACACCATTTGGATTGAAAGCCTTGAAGACATACATCTGCATACGCCCGTTGTTTCCATCTGGAGGTGCCGAAAAATTAGCATTGTTGGTGCCTGAGCCATCCAGGGCCTCTGCGTTCACCCCATCGCCTCCAATGCCTGTATTGGAATAGTTTCGCGCTTGATAGTTGCCTGCCGCTTCATCAAACCCATATTGTGCGGTCATGTCGTGCATGAAGTTATTGGCGTAAAACAGATTGGACATCGCCGCATCCCGGTTTGCAATGGGGGTAGCATTGTTGTCAAATGGAAAGTTAAACTGCAAACTATTGCCACCGTCAGGGCTATAACCTGCATTGTTATCGGCATCTGCATCTTCGTACGTATAGGTATTATTGCCGCGCGTGATCGTGAAGGTTTCACTTGGGATTCCACTGATGTTGTGCCAGCCATAAGGTGAACTTTGGGGATCCGAGGGGTCCGAGATAAGTGCAAAATTGGCATGGGCGGGACTTTCTCCTGGAAATGGCACTACATAATAAGCGGCAGCAGCCAAACCATCGGTTGTGGTGACAGGAGTATTGAATTCAGATGTACATTGCGATTCTACACCGTGATTTGATGCGCCAAAATTGCAATACACCGTATAATTACCAACCGCCAATATGCTACCGTCTAGCGCATCTACCCGAATACTCCAATAATCGCTTTCGTAAGGCAATTCTACATGCCAGGCAAGTCGCACACCAGCATTTGTTTTTTGATATATTGGCCACGTACGGATGAAAGAGATTGAACCCGGGAAAATACGGAAGGTGCGGACGAGGCCAAAACGCTCCGACTCCTTGTATTCTGCCAGTTCGTCAAACGTAATATTTCGGGACTGTGCAGCGCGCTTGATGGCTTCTCGAGCACTTACGATATAAGATTCTGGCAGTGCATTTACCATATCGGGTGTAACAGGCTCGAAACGACTGTTGAAAAAACGTACCCTTCCGTCCTGGATCGCAACAGTACTTACGGCATTGAATAAATTCAACCCATACAACGTCTGTTGTACATACGCATGCGTAATAGGATCATTTTGACTTTGATGTTGGTCGGAAAGCCGCCATCCAGTGCGCGCCGTAACAGCATCCAATTGTAATTCGGATTGGTGCTCCAGTACATATTGAGCGATTAGAGCGTTTGCGTCTTGCGCTTGCACAGAAGCATAACATGTAAAAATGAATACAATCAGGGTAAAGCAATGTTTCATAAGAGAAGACCTTTCAATTTGAGCGTGCAAATAATAAAATTTAACACAAACAACAGGATGTATTTGTACTGTTGCGCTATAGCTGGCAAAAAAAAGCACGTCAACACGCTTTTATCGTTTTTTTACGATAAATTTTGGATCATGCTTGCTAAACAAAAAAACCATCGTATATTTGCGATGAATTCAATTATCGCCTTAAGACATGACATTACTCAAAAAGACGCAATTTGCCCCAGAGGATCAGGTACTTGCCGAATTGGCCAAGGCCCTCGCCCACCCTGCGCGTATTGCGATATTGAAAGAATTGGCCAGGCGCGATATGTGCATCTGTGGCGAAATTGTAGAAGTATTGCCTCTGGCGCAAAGTACGGTTTCCCAACATTTAAAGGAATTGCAGCAAGCCGGATTGATCAAAGGCACTGTAGATGGTGTGAAATCCTGTTATTGTATCAACTGGGAGGCTTTTGATAAAATTAGCGGCCTTTTTAGCGCATTTTTCACTAAAACCGCCGAAAAAAGTAAAAAATGCTGCTAAAATCTACGGCTTTTTTTTGACTAAATTCATCGTTTTTTTACGATAAAGATTTCAAGCACCCCAGACGCTTATAAATTTCCTGATTTTAAAACCATTTAAATCGAACAACATCATGCAAAAAAATGAAGATCTCAAACTGTTGGTCCAGGAAAAATACGCCACGATCGCCAACCAGGACAAAATCACCAACGAAACCAGTTGCTGCGGCATGGGCACCACCAGCGGGACTTACACCATCATGGCCGATAGTTACACCCAGTTAGAAGGCTACAACCCGGATGCCGATTTGGGCCTTGGTTGTGGTTTGCCCACCGAGTTTGCACATATCCAGCCAGGCGACACGGTGCTCGATTTAGGTTCGGGAGCAGGCAACGACTGTTTTGTGGCACATGCAGAAACGGGCGATACCGGTAAGGTAATTGGTGTAGATTTCACTCCGGAAATGATCAAAAAAGCGCGCATTAATGCCGAAAAACGCGGTTTAAACAATGTGGAATTCCGTCAAGGCGATATTGAAGACTTGCCCGTGAACGACCAATCCATCGACGTGATCGTGAGCAACTGTGTTTTGAACCTCGTACCTGATAAAGCCAAAGTTTTTATTGAAATGATGCGGGTTTTGCGCCCAG
Source organism: Saprospiraceae bacterium (assembly GCA_040397785.1). Taxonomy (GTDB): domain Bacteria; phylum Bacteroidota; class Bacteroidia; order Chitinophagales; family Saprospiraceae; genus M3007. Next base: position 6,038 of record JBBAVI010000007.1, read on the forward strand.
GCGGCCATTTTAGCATTTCGGATATTGTTTTAGTGGGCGATTTACCTGACAATTTACGCAATGCCGCCGAAATGTATGCCGGTTGTGTATCTGGCGCGATGCAAAAAGATGCCTACCTCGCACTGATTGAACAGGCCGGGTTTGTCAATATGACCGTGCAAAAAATAAAACCCATCCTAATACCAGACGATATTTTATTGCAATACCTAACCCCAGAAGCCTTGAAGGCATTTGTGGCTGCGCAAACAGGCATTTTAAGCGTAACGGTGTATGCAGAAAAACCGGGCGCAATGCTTGCGGAAAAAACAAAACTCAGTTTGAAAGAATTGCCCATTGTGAAAGACTGCTGCGTGCCCGGAAGCGGTTGCTGTTAGATTGTGTTGCGGAGGGAACGTAGAATGGACAAAACAGGTATGTTTTACCATTATATTACCCTCCGCAACCTTTTTTGTTTTGATTATTGTTTAACCAACTTTTCTATGACATCAACAATTACCCCTGCACCCAAGAGACTTGGTTTTTTGGATCGTTATTTAACCCTGTGGATTTTTCTGGCTATGCTTTTAGGCATTGGCTTGGGCTATTTTGTGCCCAGTACAGCCCATTTTATCAACCAGTTTCAAGCGGGATCCACCAACATTCCAATCGCCATTGGACTAATTCTGATGATGTACCCTCCGTTGGCCAAAGTGAAATATGAGGAAATGCCCAAAGTGTTTCGAAATACCCGGGTATTGGCACTTTCTTTGGTGCAAAACTGGCTAATCGGTCCTATTTTGATGTTTTTGTTGGCCGTTTTGTTTCTACAAGACAAGCCGGAATACATGATTGGACTGATTATGATTGGTTTGGCGCGTTGCATTGCCATGGTAATTGTATGGAACGATTTGGCCAAAGGCGACAATGAATACGTAGCAGGCTTGGTTGCCTTTAACAGCATTTTTCAGGTGTTATTTTACAGTGTATATGCCTGGTTTTTTGTCACCATTTTACCTCCCTTTTTTGGAATAGAAGGGGTTGCGGTCAATGTGAGCATCGCCCAAATTGCCGAAAGCGTATTTATTTACCTGGGTATTCCTTTTCTGGCAGGCATGCTTACCCGATATATTTTGCTCAAACAGAAAGGAAAAATCTGGTACGAGCAAGAGTTCATTCCGCGTATTAGCCCGATTACACTGATTTCCTTGTTGTTTACCATCGTGGTTATGTTTAGTTACAAGGGAAAACTCATTGTAGAAATACCGTTTGATGTATTACGCATTGCCATGCCGCTTATTGCTTATTTTGTCATCATGTTTTTCAGTGCATTTTACTTAGCCAAACGCGCAGGAGCCGATTATCCGAAGAGCGCGGCCCTGGCATTTACGGCCGCCGGGAACAATTTTGAATTGGGCATTGCCGTGGCCATTGCAGTATTTGGAATCGATTCTGGCGTTGCCTTTGCGGCAGTGATTGGGCCACTCATTGAAGTACCAGTACTCATCCTGCTCGTCCAGGTAGCTCTAAAACAGCAGTCCAAATTCAATTCATAAACTTTCAACTCGAACATCATGAAAATTGCCCTTTTTAGCGACATTCACGCCAATTTGCCCGCTTTAGAAGCATGTCTTGCCGATATTGACCAACGCAAACCGGACCAGATTTTTTGTTTGGGCGACCTCGTCGGGTACAACATTTGGCCCAACGAAGTTATTCAAACAATACGCAAGCGGGGAATACCCACGATTGCTGGCAACTACGATTTCGGAATTGGCGGCAGCAGCGATGATTGTGGCTGTGCTTATAAAACGGAGGAGGAAAAAGCCAATGGCGCGCAGTCCATCGCATTTACCAACCAAATCGTAGGACCCGCCGAACGCCAATACCTGCGACAATTGCCCAAGCACATACGCCTCGAATTGGAAATGCAGGCCCCAGAAATCGTGCAACTCCTGCTGGTACACGGCAGTCCGCGCAAAATCAACGAATATTTGTTTGAAGACCGCGACGAAAAAAGCCTGCTGCGTATCATGGAAGATGCACATGCCGATATCCTTTGTTTTGGACATACCCACAAACCTTATCACCGCGTGCTGAACAGCGGAACCGATGAAGCGCCGCATTACCGCCACGCGATCAACATCGGTTCGGTAGGAAAACCCAAGGACGGCGATCCAAGGGGCACTTATGCCATATTGGAATGGGACGAACGTTGTACATTGCAAGATCCAAGCAGCGTGCGGGTACAATTCATACGTTTTGAATACGATGTAGAAAAGGCTGCTATAGCGGTTGAGAACAGTCCGTTACCCAATGCCTATGCAACGGCATTGCGTATTGCAAAGTAGGATGGTTTTGAAAATAATTAGTGGTAAAATGCCGTAAATGACCATAAAACCCGAATAAAACATGAAAAAACCATTCGTTCTCTCCGGCGGTGGTGCCCGCGGATTTGCACATTTAGGCGCTATAAAGGCCCTGAAAGAACAGGGCTATGAACCTTCTGCGATTGCCGGCGTAAGCGCCGGAGCTTTGGTAGGCGCCTTTATTGCGGCCGGTATGGAACCAGAAGTAGTGCGTGCCCTGTTTATCGACCAAATCAAACTCAGCAAAATGCTACGCTGGAATTTCCTGAAACAAGGGCTGTTTACCATGGATCAATTAGGCAGTTTTATGCAAAAAAACCTGCCTTTTACCCATTTTGAACAATTGCCAATCCCGTTCAAAGTCAGTGTGACAGATTTTAATACAGGCACACAAACCGTTTTTGAGTCCGGGCCGATTATTCCGGCGGTGCTGGCGTCTTGTAGTATTCCAGCCATTTTTCCACCCTTTGTAATCGGGGAGGGCGTGTATGTTGATGGTGGGCTGGCAGATAACATGCCCGTTTCTTTGTTTTCAGAGGCACTTGAAGATGTGATTGCAATACACGTCAATCCGATGCCACCCCATCATCCCAAGGATTCGCTTGCCCGCATCATCGACCGCGCCTGGCACTTAAGCACGCGCATAGGAATATTGCAATCGGCCCAAAAAGTACATTTATTCATTGAACCATCCGAATTGGTCACTTTTGGTATGTTTGAGGCTAATAAACTACCCGAAATTTATCAACACGGGTACGATTATACCCAGGTGTTGTTGCAATCAAAAAAAGCGGAAATCAAGGAATAATTGCTTGACTTGCCTACCTTTCGTGCCAGAAACACACCTATCATGTCTATGGAACTCGATCAGGAAACACCCGATCTTTGCTTAAACTGCGAAAAACCACTGCCACCTAAAGCCAAATTTTGTCCGCATTGTGGACAAAAAAACAACAATGGCAAAGTGCGCATGAAGGAATTGCTCAAACGCTTTTGGAGCCACTTTAGTCACTTAGACAGTAAGGTGGTTAGGGCTATTTGGCAATTGATGATTCCAGGAAAGGTAACAATTGAATATTTTAAAGGCAAGCACAAAAAATACCCGCATCCGGTCCAGTTTTTTTTTGTGGTAATGTTCTTTTTTCTGTTGATTTTTAATAAACAAATTGGCGATAAAGAATTTTCTTTCAATAACTTAGGCACTAATTTCAATTTCACTTTTAACCTGAAAGAAAAGGAAAACAAAGATGAACTAACCAGCGAAATGGTACTTGAGTCGTTGAAATATTCGGCAAAAAAACACAGTTATTTGCGCGCCTACGATCAATTACCCGCTGACTTAAAAAACAAGGAAACTGTACGCGCCCTCGATTCTGTTTTATCAACCGTTTACAAAAAAGAAAACCGTAATCTACTTCATGTTCAACATGTTACTGACAGCATAGCCTTATCCAGCGGGGATTCGATTAATTTAAGCGACGATTCGGTGAAAATGAATTTACTCACCTTTAAATCAAAAATCGCGTTAGACGATCTTTTCAACCTAACCCCCGATGAAATTATTGAAAACTATGGGGTAAAGGGCTTAATAGAACAGGTTTTATTAAAACAAAGCTTAAAATCTTTTAAAAATCCGCAGGGACTGGTACATACGTATATCGGTAGTTTTGCCTGGACCATTTTGGCCTTAATTGGCTTGATGGCCTTGATATTACACCTATTTTATTACCGACAAAAGCGCTATTATGTAGAGCATTTTGTCTTCCTGATGCACCAGCATTCAGGGGCCTATTTGATGCTCGCCCTAGCGTTGTTGTTAAGTTCCCTTTTCCCCTTAGGCCCCATTTGGATTGTTCTTTTTAGCTGGATCGGAATTGCTATGTGGTTGGCCTTGCACAATTATTATCGGCAAAGATGGTGGATGACCACCCTCAAATGGCTCTTGTACGTGTTAATTTACGCGATTAGCTTTAGTCTTTTATTTTCTATCAGTTTGCTCCTGGCACTTTTTCTGTTTTAAAAGAAAATTCAGCAAAGGCTACACTTCTGCGAATTTTCCCGTTCTTGGGCCTTGGTTTCGAGCATGATAGTCAATCAAATATTTAACGAGGATTGTATATCCGGTATGCAGCAGCATTTACCGGACGCAAGTGTGGATCTGGTCATTACCGATCCGCCCTTTGGCATTGAGTTTGGCGCAAAACGCGGCAATTACAACCGAAAAGCGGGCCGCGTGCTGGAAGGCTACTCCGAGGTAAAAGGGGAAGATTACCTCGAATTTACCCGAGCATGGCTGACCCAGGTCCGCAGGGTGCTCAAACCCACTGGTAGTTTGTATATTTTTTCGGGCTGGAATTACCTGAAAGACATTCTGATCGCCCTGGATGAACAAGAGTTAAACCTGGTGAACCACCTGGTTTGGAAATACCAGTTTGGATTGGTTACCACGCGAAAATATGTGACCTCTCACTATCATATTCTTTTTGCCAGCCTCGACGAAAAACAGCGAAAATTTTACCCCTATGCCCGTTTTGAAAAAGACGAAAAACACGCGGAGGGTGGCAGCGCACACTATAAAGACAAAGAAGATGTATGGAATATTTCGCGCGAATACTGGAACGGCGATGTAAAAACACCTACCAAATTGCCCGCCGAAATCATCCGCAAAATATTGGCCTATTCCAGTCAACCCGGTGATATTGTACTTGATCCTTTCCTGGGTTCGGGACAAGTAGCGGTAGTCAGCCAAATGGAAGGCCGTCAATACTTAGGCTTTGAACTGGTGCCCGATTATTTCAATTTTGCCCAAAAAAGGTTACAAAGCGGTACTTATCGCCTCAAATCAGATTATTGATCAAATTTTCAAACAATTCCTGCCGTCCACTACGCTGAATGGGTTCGCCATTTGCTTTGGCAATGCGCGCTAAATCACTAAGTTTCAATTTGCCATTTTCGAATAATGCGCCATCGCCTTCATCAAAACTGGCATACCGCTCGGCGCGCAAACTGCGATAAGGTGATTGGGTCAATACCGCATCTGCCACCAACAACGCCCGCGCAAACACATCCATACCACCGATGTGGGCATAGAATAAATCGGCTAAATCCGTAGAATTACGCCGTGTTTTAGCATCAAAATTGATCCCGCCGCCCTGGAAACCACCCGCCTCCAGGATCACCAGCATCGCTTCTGTCAATTCGTAAATGTTATTTGGAAACTGATCGGTGTCCCAACCGTTTTGATAATCGCCCCGATTGGCATCTATGCTGCCCAACATGCCTGCATTGGCCGCAATTTGCAACTCATGCTGAAACGAATGCAGGGCTAAAGTGGCGTGATTTACTTCAATATTCAGTTTAAAATCCTTGTCCAGCTCATAATTTTGCAAAAAACCGATAACCGTTGCAGCATCAAAATCATACTGGTGCTTGCTCGGTTCCATGGGTTTGGGTTCAATAAAGAAGGTGCCTTTAAAGCCTTGTTTACGGGCATAATCTTTGGCGATGTGCAGAAAACGCGCCATATGATCCATTTCCCGCTTCATGTCGGTATTTAACAAGGACTGATAACCTTCCCTTCCGCCCCAAAACACGTAATTTTCGCCGCCTAGAGCAATCGTGGTATCCAAAGCATGCTTCACCTGCGCCCCCGCGTGTGCGACCACCGCAAAATCGGGATTGGTGGCAGCCCCGTTCATGTAGCGCGGATGGCTGAATAAATTGGCGGTACCCCACAACACTTTCACCCCAGAAGCAGCCATTTTTTCTTTGCCATATTCTGCAATGGTTTTCAGGCGGCGCTCGCTTTTAACCAAGGTATCAGATTCCGCGATAAGGTCGAAATCATGGAAACAAAAATAGGGGATGCCCAATTTGGTAATCAACTCAAAAGCTGCATCCATTTTATCTTTTGCCTGTTGCAAGGCATCTTTTGCCTGCAACCAGGGAAAGTTTTTCGTACCCGGACCAAATGGATCGCCCCCCGTGCCACAGAGGCTGTGCCAATACGCTACTGCAAATTTGAAATGCTCCTGCATGGTTTTGCCCGCAACCAACTGGCGGCCATTATAGTATTTGAATGCCAAAGGATTATCTGAACCTTTGCCTTCAAAAGGAATCACGCCGATACCTTTAAAATATTCGGTTGCACCCAGGGTTAAGTGTACAGTAGCGTTGGACATGTTTTTATCTTTTTAATATTACTAAAAGCGGTTGATTTAGAGCATTTTACGCAAATGGATTACCCAATCTAGATAGGCTTCCTGGTATTGCTCTACAGCGGTTCGGGGCTCATATACTTGCATTAACTCCAGCGCACCCATTGCTTCTGAAGGGTCTGACCATAAGCCAATACCTACACCAGCGGCAAGCGCGGCTCCTGCTGCACCAGTACTACGCAACACTTCGATGCGGCAATGCAGGAGGTTGGCGATTGTTTGAGCAAATATAGCAGATTGAAATAAATTGTCGTTCCCGGCCCGCAAAACGGATACGTCCAGTCCAAGGGTTTGCATCACTTGGGCGCCATACACAAAGGAGAAAGCGATGCCTTCTAAGCCTGCCCGGTAAAAATGCGGGGCCAGATGTCGATTGAATTGAATGCCCAAATATTGCGCCCCCACATCGCGGTTGCCCAACATGCGTTCTGCCCCGTTGCCAAAGGGTAAAATGCGCAAACCTTCTGATCCAATGGCAATTTGTGCCGCTTGCACCTCCATTTCAGCATAAGTAGTGCCTTGGGAAGCAAAAAATTGCCGCGTCCATCGGTGTTGAATACCCGCGCCATTGATGCACAATAATACACCAATACGCGGCGCATCGGGCTGGTGATTCACATGGGCAAAACTATTTACCCTTTGATATGGATCACCTACGGGCTTATCTACCACACCATAAATTACCCCAGAAGTTCCGCCCGTAGCGGCTACTTCACCTGGTTTTAAAGCATTCAAAGACAAGGCATTATTCGGTTGGTCGCCCGCGCGGTAGGTGACTGGAGTGCCCGTAGGAATGCCTAATTCAGCGGCAATAGCTGCCTGAACGCGCCCTTGCAAGCCAAAAGCAGGCAAAACAGGGGGTAAAAGCGCCGAATCAATTTCATAATGGCTCAACAACTGCTGCGCATGGGAATGCGCCTTAAAGTCCCATAATATCCCTTCCGATAACCCGCTGATGGTGGTGCCCATTTCCCCCGTGAAACGGTACGCAATATAATCGCCCGGCAGCATCGCCCACCGAATACGTTCATACAAAGCGGGTTCGTTTTGCTGCACCCAACGCAACTTGGAGGCTGTAAAATTGCCCGGTCCATTTAGGTAGTGTACCATGCAATAGGGCGCACCTAAGGCATCCATAGCCTCCCTGCCAATTTCCACGGCCCGACTATCGCACCAAATAATGGCAGGGCGCACCACCTTGCCTGCTGCATCTAAGGTGACCAAACCGTGCATCTGGTAGGAAATACCGATCGCGCGCACCTGGGTTGCATCTAAACCACTGGTTTTAAACAATTTATGGACAACTTCAATTACGTAATCCCACCAAAGCGCAGGGTCTTGTTCCGCCCAGCCAGCATGCGGTGCTGCAATATCCATTTCCGTATCGGGCGCTTGCGCCATAGCGCACACTTTTTGCGTTTGCACATCCACCAAAGCGGCTTTTATGGAGGAGCTACCAAGGTCTATGCCAAGTAAATATCCGTTTCCCAATGTTCGAGGTGATTATTCCCCGTGCAACCAGGCCAGGGTATTTTTGTAAAATATTTTCTCCACAATAGATTCTGGCAGGTTCATTTTTTCAATCGAAGCGCCAATTTCTAGATCACCCAACGGAAAAGGATAATCCGAACCCAGGCAAACTTTATCCTCACCCGCCGTTTCCAGCACATAGCGCAACAAAGCCGGGTCGTGGGTGGCAGAATCTACCCAAAATTTGCCCAAATAATGTCGGGGAGGCAGTGCATTGTCTACGGCCACCAAATCTGGCCGACAATCAAAACCATGTTGTACGCGTCCAATGGTGGGTAAAAACGACCCGCCCGCATGCGCAAAACAAAACCGCAATTTGGGCAAACGCTCCATCACCCCGCCAAAAATAAGCGAACATACTGCCCGGCTTGTCTCGGCTGGCATGCCCACCAACCAAGGCAACCAATACTTTTTCATGTCGGATTCCCCCATCATTTCCCAGGGATGAATGAGCACAGCCAAATCAAGTGCCTGACAAGCCTCAAAAATGGGGAAAAACTGCGGCTCGCTCAGGTTCAACTGGTTTACATTCGATCCGATTTGGATTCCTGGAAAGCCAAGCGCTTTGATGCGCTCCAACTCCTGAATGGCCAAATCGGTATCCTGCATAGGAATGGTGCCTAAAGCAAGATAATGCTCCGGATAATCATCTACAACGCCTGCCAAATGGTCGTTTAAATACGCCGACAAGTGCAAACAATCGGCCGGTTTGGCCCAATAAGAAAACATCACAGGAATCGTGCATACGATTTGCAAAGGCGTATTAAACTGCGCATATTCCTCAATCCGAATGACCGGATCCCAGCAGTTGCGCTCTATTTCCCGAAAAAAAGCATCCCCTTTCATCATGCGCGCAAAGCCCGGACGATGGTGATCAAGGTGAATAAAATCGCCATACCCGAACTTGTCGCCGAAATTGGGTAGTTTTTCCGGCAATAAATGGGTATGCATATCTATTTTTAACATTATCCTGGATTTTAGGTATCGTGTTTTGTAACAAAAAAGGATTTCAGGGTAAATAGATCAGGATTTAATCAGTTTCCCAGATAAAACCCTTGCACCACAAGAAATTTTATATGCATAAATTCCAGATGATAAGTAACTTAAATTTACTTTATACAACTGACGCACCCCAGGTATGATGGTTTGACTAAACATGGTTTTCCCTTCCATATTTAGGATCTCTATCAAAGTTTTGCCCCCGAAATTTTGCAAATCAAATACAGCAGTTTCCTGTACCGGGTTCGGATAAACATTTACACTCGATAAAACGGGTGTTTGCGTGGACACTGGCGCTTGCCACAGCAAAGCCTGGTTTACAGCACCCAGCGCATCCACCCTTCCCCAACCAAAAGAATGGTTCGGTTGTGCAGTGCCAATACTTGGTCCACAATTGATCGAATCGCCAAAATAAATGGCCGTTTGTTCAATGATATTTTCGATATCCTCCACGTGGCCCGCTAATTCCGGACGTGCCGACAGCATCAAAGCTACCAATCCAACTACGTGCGGGCCAGCCATGCTGGTGCCACTAAAACTTGAGTAGTTATTGTTAGGAGTGCTGGAACGCACATCGAGTCCAGGCGCTGAAACATTGGGTTTCATTCGGTTGCTGCCATCCACCAATACCGGTCCGCGGCTGCTAAAATCGGCAATGCCATCATCAATACGGGTAGCGCCTATACTAAAGCTTTCCTCAAATTGAGGAGGTACCGTGCTGGTAGTACCACACCAAGGACCGCTATTTCCGTTGGAAACCACCACCACAACACCAGAAGCTTTGAGGTTGACAATCGCAATGCGCAGTAAATCATTGACCAAAGAATCGGTACAGCCTTCCTCAGAAGAACAGTACCAGGAATTATTGATCACATGCGGCGCTTTTGCAGGATCCGGATTTTGTCCGTCCAATTCAGTAGGTGCCAAAAACCATTCAAAACAACCCAAATAGGTAGAAGGTCGGCCCCAATTGCGGTCCATATTGCGGCATCCAACCCATTTTGAACCAGGTGCAACACCGATCATGTTGCCCATGCCATCATCGCCGGTCATCGTGCCCATTGTGTGTGTACCGTGGCTGTTGTCATCACAAGGTACTTGGGATGATAAGCCACAGGGATTTGCACCGATTGGATTGCCGAGGCTGTCTAAGTATTGCGAACTCACGGTCTTAATCGCATCGTGCCAATTGTAGTTATGGTTGCCCGAATTTGTTCCAGCATCCCAGCCACGATAATGCGGTTGAATAGCAGGGTGCGTCCAGTCGTAACCCGTATCAGCTCCTCCAACAGTAATACCCTGACCGGTATAACCCAATGCCCATACCTCAGGGGCGCTTATTTTAGCAACACCCCATTCAATTTGCATCCGGTCTTGCGCAGGAGTGTTTGTACTTTCTTCCTGAAAACCAGCATCAAATTTCACCCAGGGGTCGGCGCCCATCCAGGCAACTTCAGGTAATTCGGCTAATTGGCGCGCGAGTTCACCGGTTGCCTGATCGACTGCGATTGCATTGACAATCAACAAACTATTGGCATTAAATCCTTTGGTTTGCAATAATTTGTTGGCGCGCGCTTGTGTGCGTGCGAGGGTGGCTTCCAATTGACGGTATACAAATTCGGCTTTTGCTAGTTTGGTTGGAAGCATTTGAGCGGCCTGTACATCGGCCTGCTCCTTAAAAACAACCAACATATCTGCCTTACCACCATTTTTGAATTGCTCCTGCAATGCTGGTGCACATTTTTGTTGATACATATTAACTTGTGCAGTAGCAAATGTTTGTACCAACACAAATAAAATGGAAAACAGTGCGATTCGTTTCATAGTTTCAGATTTTTTATCACCTTAGCATGACTTTGGACGCTCAAGCGCTTGTCTGCTGAATTTTGGCCGTAAAGTACGCCGTTCGACGAAATAGAATAAGCAAAAATGAGCAAATGCCCTAACTATCTCCTTGCTAATGTACCTTTACCGCGATGGAACTAATTGATTTAGCACGCACGAAACTAGAAAAGGCAGGCATCACCTTGGAATTGGATGCTTTTGACCGAAAAGCCTTAAGTAAGACCAAAGGCGCTGTTTTCGTTTGCAACCAATTATTGCCCGGACTGGATGAGTGGATTTTGGTAGCACTTCTTGCTGATCAATATGAGCAAGTACGTTTACTGCATCCATATTATATTGCACCGCACAAGGATTTGCGGGAAATTGCCATTCGGCCAAAAGGATTTAGAATTTCAGACGGCCTGACCAATTTTAGTTTTGCCAAACGGTTGATGCGCTTAGTAGGCAAAGGTACAGCGGTGGGCCTTACCCTGGATTTTTCGGAAAACCCGCTTAGTCACCTTGGAAAAAACTTAATGCGCACCCGCATTTTGCAACAACTACACAAAGCCCGACAACCGGTAGTACCCATCCATTTGATGGCCGATCACGTTCCCGGAGGCTTGCTCCGAAAAGCAATTCCAGGCCTGCCTTACGCCTATACAACAGGCACGGTTAAAGTAAAAGTGCGCATTGGAAAAGCAATTGAACCCGATGAGATTGACATGTTTTCCAAAAAAAGAATTTGGGGCAAATTTTTGCAAGCCAAAATCTTTTCGTTAGGAACCAAATTTGATATTCAACCCGAACATTTTACCGAAATACCCATTAGTGAGGCGCAACCACTGGCCGAACCTGTACCCCAGGAATTAATTCATGCAGAATTTGAAGCCCTAGATCCAAGTTTTAAAGTTACCTCCCGGGGGCAATTTGATGTGTTTGTTGCGCCGTTTCATGCCTTGAATAATATCATGTTTGAAATTGCCCGGTTGCGGGAAATGACTTTTCGCGCGGTGGGTGAGGGCACTGGAAAACCCCGTGATATGGATGAACACGATCTGTATTACCTTCAACTGATTATTTGGGATCGCGAACAAAAAAAGATTGTGGGCGGTTATCGGCTTGGTCAAGGCGATCGGATATTTAAACGCTTTGGCGTCAATGGATTTTATATAAATACCCTTTTTAAAATAAAGCCCGGTTTTTACCCGATTTTACACCAAGCCGTTGAATTGGGCAGATCGTATGTAACCGAAGAATATCAAAAACACCGTTTGCCTTTGTTTTTGATGTGGAAGGGAATTCTTAGTTTTTTACTGGCCAACCCCGACTATCGCTATTTATACGGACCAGTTAGCATTAGCAAGGATTATTCCGATGCGTCCAAAAGTGTTATGGTAGAATTTGTACAACGTTTCTTTTTTGATAAAAGCCTCGCAAAATTGGTAGCCCCCCGCAAACCATTTCGGGCTTATGTGAAGTCTGTAAACACAAAAATATTGGCCGAATCGCTGCATGGCGAGTTTGAAGCCCTGGAAGCATTTATTGAAACCATCGAACCAGCACACTTTAAAGTGCCGGTTTTATTTCGGCAATATTTGAAACAAAATGCCAAATTCATTGCCTTTAATGTAGACCCTAATTTCGCCGATTGCCTGGATGGCCTGATGATTCTCGACATTCAACATTTACCACAAAGTACCATTGATACCTTACAACAATAATTTCTTGCTATATACATCCGAAAAATGAATCGATTCTCAAGCCTGGTGGTAATTTTAGTGGTTTTTGTGCTGGCATTTACCCGTTTTCAATATACAAAGTGGGAAACCCCAACTGTAACAAACACCCTCACCTGGGATGCGTTCGGGTATTATATGTATTTACCTGCGCAGTTTATTTACCATGATATTACAGGCATGAAATGGGTGTCCGATATTCAAGAAAAATACCATCCAACGGGTACGATGTATCAAATTTCGGTACTTAAAAATGGCAATAGCGTCATAAAGTATCCTATCGGGATTGCCTTGTTGTATTGGCCTTTCTTTTTCCTGGGGCATTGGACAGCGGGATGGCTCCAGTATGCACAAGATGGTTTTTCGGCACCTTACCAATTAGCAATTTGTATTGCCGCTTTATTTTATGCAGCGCTTGGATTTTGGGCTTTACGCAAAGTGCTGTTGCAGTTTTTTAGTGATACGGTGACCGCAATTACCTTGTTGATGATTGGATTATCTACCAATTATATACAATATGCAGCGGTAGAAAGCGGCATGACCCATGTGTATTTATTTACCATGTACGCTTTAATGCTGTTGCTTACCATTCGATGGCATGAAAAACCACAATTACTTACTGCACTTGGCATTGGACTTGTTTTTGGCGTAACCACCATTGCACGCCCTACTGAAGCGGTGATGATGTTTATTCCCTTATTGTGGAGCACCCAAAATAAAGTTGTACGACAAGAAAAGTGGAAACTGTTGTTTTACACCCACCGGACCCACTTTTTTGCCACGATAATCGGCGCTTTTATGGGTATTTTCCCACAAATGGTCTATTGGAAAATTGTTTCGGGTAAATGGGTATATGATGTTGGCTCCAAATGGATGTTTCTCAACCCCAATTGGCAGGTATTATTTGGCTGGGAAAAAGGCTGGTTTGTGTACACCCCCATCGTATTTTTTATGGTGGCGGGTATGTTTTTAATGCAAGGGAAAGTGTACAAACGTGCGGCACTTACTTATTTGTTACTCAACGTTTGGATTGTAATTGCCTGGGCAGATTGGCGGTATGGAGCCAGTTATTCGAGCCGTGCATTGGTGCAAAGTTATCCAGTGTTGGTCTTGGCTTTTGCTTTAGTGGTGGAACGGATAAGTACCAGCAAACTGAAGTGGCCAGGCATCATACTTGGCGCTTATTTGTTGATTGTCAACCTGTTTCAAATATACCAATACAACCAAACTATCCTGCATTACAACGACAATAACCGGGCATATTATGCTGCGATTTATCTAAATCCACACCCTGATCCGTTGGACATGTCGCTCTTGGATACCCCTGAAATGATCCGGGATACAAATGCATTTAAACAAACCAGGCTGATGCTAGTGGATACACTTGTAACCATCCATGCAAAAGACCATCCGAAACAATTGTTGCTTCAACAGCCAATCAACCAAGTTTTAAATACAGCACCCGCCAAAACAGCTTGGCTGCACATAACAGCACAGGTAAAGTCCGAATTTGGCGCGTTTAATTCACACTTGACCACCCTGATTCAAATGGACGAAGGGAGCAAACAAACGAATTGTCGCCTCGAAAATGGTATTTGTGAACGAAAAACCTGGAATACCATCGCATATTATTTTAAAATTCCTCCCGAACATAACGGTGGTTTATTGAGCATTTTTGCAGAAACAAGTGCAGAAGACTTGATCGAAGTACGCAACTTGAAATTGCAGGTTTTAGAAGAAAAATAAAACCAATTATCTCAGAATAAATTGTCGGAGTAAAAAATAACCCAATATTTGTTTCATCTATTGCGAATTTATTTAAAACAATTTATATTTGCAGCAAATTCAAGGCTTATAAAGCCTTCATAACCAATTGCTGATAGATGAAAAAACAAGCCGGACATCGATTATACAATGTTTCTGACGCCGAACTTTACGTGCAATGCCAGGATGCCTTGCGCAAGGCCCACCTGGAAGTTGATTTTTTTAACCAATATGGTTATGGCTTAGAGCGCATTAAAGGATTTTTATCCCTTTGTGAAAAATTTCATCAATTGCCTGATGATGATGAACTGGTGGGAGACCAAATGATTTGCACCGAAAAGAAAAATCAGGCATCGGAGAAACTCAAAACGGCCATCCGTTCTGTCATGACCCGGGTAGCGATGAAATACCACGACCGTACCGGACGATACCGCAAATTTGGCACCGCCAAACTAGGCGATATGAGCGACCCACAATTGCTGTTCTGCGGCCGCCGTGTGGCGCGTGTAGCCCGCCAACAAATTGATTTTCTGGCAGATGTAGGCCTCAATGAAAATATTATCACCCGGGTAACAGATGCCTGTTCCGAATTTGAAAATGCACTCAATATTCAACAAGACAAAATACACGACCGCGATATTGCCGTAGAACGCCGGGTAGATCAAGGCAATAAACTATATGAAGAATTAGTCATCCTCTGTGATATTGGCAAAGATATTTGGGTAGAACGCGATCGGACTAAATATGATTTCTACTGCCTGTATGAAAGCAACAACGATCAAAAAAAAGCACGAAAAGAGAAATTGTCCGCTCAAGACTGAGGAATAGGAACCCAAAATCCTATTTTCACCCCAAAAAACAATATCCATGCTCGTGCGATTCCTTTTTGTACTTACGCTGTGCTGCCTAAGCGCCTGTAATACACCTGTTTCTGAGTCAACCAATTCCTCAAACGGGCCTGCTTCGACCAAGTTTGTGCTGCATGAACCAGCAGATTGTGGACTAAATTTTGTACCCTCTATTACAGAAGATTACCGGTACAACTTCAGCATGGATCCCTACATCTACAATGGCGGCGGCGTGGCCGTATTGGATGTGAATAATGACGGATTGCAAGATCTGTTTTTTACCGCCCGACTACAAGGTTGCCAATTGTACCTCAACAAAGGCAATTTAAAATTTGAAAATATTTCTGAAAAATCGGGTGTTTCAAAACATGGCGGACTAAAAACGGGCGTCACAGTGGTGGATATCAATGCTGATGGCTGGCAAGATTTATATGTGTGCCGTACCTGGCTTGAACCCTTACCCGATCGCCGTAACTTATTGCTCATCAATAACCACGATGGTACTTTTATAGAACAAGCCGCCGCTTATGGCTTGGATGATATTTCTGCCTCACAGCAAGGCAATTTCTTTGATTATGACTGCGATGGCGACCTCGATTTGTATTTAATGAACCATCCGGTAGATTGGCGGAGCATCACGGTTACTGATTTTCAACCCACACCACAGTGCCCGACCGCACGTTGCCAGGCACCGCGCGATCAGTATGAAAGCGACCGACTTTATCAAAATGATGGAAAAGGTAAATTTGTTGATGTAAGTCAAAAAGCCGGAATATGGAATCGGGCATTCGGTTTAAGCGTGCTTACCAGCGATTTTAACGATGATGGCTTTCCGGATGTGTTTGTGGGCAATGACTTTATCATGCCCGATTTTTTATATATCAACAACCAACATGGTGGCTTTACAGACCAGGCAGATTCCTATTTTCGGCATACTTCCAACCACTCCATGGGCGCCGATGTAGCTGATTTGAACAATGATGGTTTGCAAGACCTGGTAGTATTGGACATGCTCGCAGAAGACTGGCAACGCCGCCGGAAATTAATGAGCACCATGATCCTGGATCGTTATAAGTTATTGGAAGAGAAGGGCTATGGCCGGCAAATGATGCGTAATACTTTGCAGTTGAATAACGGCAATAACACTTATTCCGAAGTAGGATGCCAGGCAGGCATAGAAGCCACTGATTGGAGTTGGTCGCCCTTGGTAGCCGATTATGATAATGATGGCAACCGGGATCTGTTCATTGCCAATGGTATTTTGCGGGATATGAATGACGCCGATTTTTTCCTGTACACAGCAGATTCAATCAATCGGACAGGAGGAATTAATCCGCAGCGCTTTGACAAGTTTGAAAAATTTGCGGGCATGATGCCTTCCAATCCGGTGCATCCTTATATGTACCAAAATACCGGGAGCTTTCCTATGCAGGACGTTTCACAGTCTTGGGGTTTTACCCAAAAAGGCTTTTCCAACGGCGCCGCGTATTCCGATTTGGACAATGACGGTGACCTGGATTTGATTACCAATAATATGAATGCTGCGCCATCCTTGTATGAAAATACGGCTGCTCAAATCAAAACCAAGCATTGGTTGCAGGTTAAATGCAAAGGAACTCCTCAAAATCCATTTGGACTTGGTGCTAAAGTGGAGGTATTTGCTGCTGGAAAGTCCATTTTTAGCCAGGAAATATTGAATGTACGCGGCTATTATTCTTCGGTGGAGCCCATATTACAAGTCGGCCTGGGGGAAACCACCCAAATCGATAAAGTGGAAATCGCCTGGATGGAAGGGAAAATTGAAACCATCTCAAATGTTTCAGTGGATCAGCGGTTAATCTTGGATATTGCCAACGCAAAACAAGGTAAACGTTTGAAACCTAAAATTACACAACCAACACTGTTTGAGCCATTTGCGTTGAATTTGCAGTTTAAGCACCAAGAAAACACATTTGAAGATTTCAACCGAGAACGGCTTTTGCCCTATCGGTATTCCACACAGGGGCCTTGTATGGCGATTGGTGATTTAAATGGAGATAAAACAGATGACTTGTTCATTGGAGGTGCATCCGGGCAAGCAGGTGCAATTTGGTTGCAAAAAGGCGGAAAAATGGTGCAAATAGGACAAAATTCCCTCGAAACCGATGCACAATATGAAGATACAGGTTCGGTTTTATTTGATGCAGATGGTGATCAAGACCTTGATTTGTATGTGGTAAGTGGTGGTAATGAAGCGGCGGCTGGCAATTCAGTATATCAGGATCGGTTGTACATCAATGATGGAAAAGGAAACCTTGCGCGTGCGCAGGATGCAGTACCAAATGAAACCAATTCTGGTAAAGCTGTTCAGGCTTTTGATTATGACCAGGATGGCGATTTAGATCTTTTTGTGGGAGGCGCTGTGTTGCCGGGATATTACCCCAAAGCGCCACAAAGTGTTGTTTTACAAAACAATAAAGGTAAATTCACGGATGTAACTGCAACGGTAGCGCCCGAATTTGCCAATATTGGAATGGTAACCGATTTGGCCTTTGCAGACCTTAATCAGGATGGCAAGTCAGAATTAATTGTTTGCGGTTCATGGATGCCCGTATCTATTTTTCAGTATGAAAATGGCCAATTCAGCAATAAAACAGATATTTGGGGCCTTCAAAACAGCACAGGATGGTGGAATTGCGTGGTTATTGCCGATCTCAATAAGGATGGAAAACCCGATTTGGCACTTGGGAATGAAGGATTAAATACGCGTTTTCAGGCTAGCAGCAGCCATCCTTTGCGCATCTACGCCAATGATTTCGATCATAATGGCACCATGGATCCGGTGATTGCGATGGCCTCGGGCGATCAATATTTTCCGATAGCGCAACGTAATGATATGGCCCAGCAGATGCCGTCCTTAATTAACAAAAAATACAATCGTTATGGTTTATATGCAAAAGCGGAGGTAACCTCTATTTTACCTGAAAAAGAGCGAAACACTGGGATACAATTGGAAGTACAAAACCTAGCGTCGGGTTGGTTTGAGCAACAAAATGGAAAATTTGTGTTTCATGCATTTCCACAAGAAGCCCAAATCGCACCAATTAAGGCAATGGCTACAGATGATTGGAATAATGATGGCTGGATGGATATTTTATCGGTTGGAAATCAATATGGTAACGAAGTAGAAACCGGTCGGCTGGATGCTTTCAATGGCGCTTTGATGCTGGGAAGTGCTGCCGGTTTGAATGTGATGCCAAACCGGATTTCGGGCTTTTGGGCATCTAAGGAAGCCCGAAAAATAGGCATTTTACAATTCCAAGGAAAAAAAGTTTGGGTTGTGGCAAATTGCAACGGAGTGCCGGATATTTGGCTTCAAAAATAAACACAATTTGTTTTTAATTATAAAACATTTTGATTTATCTTTGCTACATCATGGCAAAGAAAAAGACACATAAAACCCGCAGAGAGAAGCTGAGCGCACGCTATTTCCTGGATAAACCGCATGATAAGTACACGCGTTTTGTCTTGCAAATGCGGGAGGTAGCTTTGGAAATGATGGAGTATTGTTTACCCAAGGAGGTTTTTGCAGACATAGACTTGGAATCTATAAAATTGAGCAATACCTCATATATTGACGATACTTTACACACTCACTTTTCCGATATTTGTTACACGGGATTAACGTTAGGGCTAAAACCCTTTCGAATATCGTTTATTTTTGAGCACAAAAGTACGAAGCCAGATCAACCTGTTCTGGCACAATTGAACCGGTATATTTCTCAAATTTGGAGTGAAGATTTAAATCAGGACAGGAACCTTTCGTTGACAATCCCTGTTTTAATCTATCATGGGCAGGTGCCTATTGCAAAAGAAACACGGGAAAGTTTGTTTAAAGGAGCACCACTAACTTTGCTTCCATACATACCCAGTTTTGATTACATCTTGTTGGATATTGCCCGGATTTCTGATGAACATTTAGAACACCTCCAGTTTTTGTTGTTACGTAATGTGTTTTTAGCATTAAAGAATCACAAAAACGACGATTATATCAAGAAAAACGGAGAAAAAATCATTATTTTTGCTTCACAAATCAGGACTACCCGTATTGGTTTGAATCTTTTTAAAGCCACAACTCTTTACATGATGAGTACAAATTCAGCAACTTTTCACCAAAAATTTCAAACAATGGAAGGTGAATTAACTAAATCTGAAAACGCGGCTGTGAAGCCTTACCTCGTACAACTTTTCGAAGAGGGTATGGAAAAGGGTATTGAAAAAGGCAAGATTGAAGGCAAGATTGAAGGCAAGATCGAAGGCATGGAACAGCTGCTGAAACAATTCATCCTAAATAATCCTGCATTGGATGATCAAAAAATTGCGATGTTGTTCAGTTTACCTGTTGAATTTGTAATGGAAACCAGAGCAAGACTTTAATTTAATGGCAATGTGAAGGCGTGTCAGATTCATCTGATTTGGCATTGAGTACAGACGTTTCCTCTTCCACCAAAACTTTTTTTTCTATTTTCATGTATTACGCAAGCCCATTGCGCAGTACACTACCCACCTTTACCCCAACAAAACAAGATCAATATGTTTAAAGGACATGATTTGCTGAAGATGGGCTTTACCGAAGGCAAACCCCTCGGCATAGCACTTAAAATTGCGAACGCAGCTTACAAAGGCTACAGTCGTGAAAAACTAACCGCCGTGTTTCAATTACTCCTTGAAACACCGGAGCAATATTTGAACGACCCAATCCTAAAAAAACTAGCGACTGCACTTATTGCAGCTTCCGCTACTCCACAGGATGATACCATTACTTTGCTGGAAAACTCCATGGATTATACCATTTTTGGCGCCGAACACATCGAAAAAGGCGCAATAGACCAAATGAACATAGCCATGCGATTGCCTGTCAGCATTGCTGGTGCCCTGATGCCCGATGCGCACCAAGGTTATGGACTGCCGATCGGCGGTGTGTTGGCTACCCGCAATTCCATTATTCCTTATGGCGTAGGGGTGGATATCGGGTGCCGAATGGCCTTGTCTGTTTTTGATATTCCAGAAACGCACTTTTACGAGAATACTGGGTTTTACAAGAAAATACTGCTGGAACACACGCGTTTTGGCGCAGGAAATGGCTTTGAAGCCCAGAAACGTACTGAACATGCCGTATTAGATCGAGCAGAATTCAATATGACCAACTTCATTTACGCGTTGAAGGATCGCGCTTACCACCAATTGGGGTCTTCTGGAAGCGGCAACCACTTTGTAGAATGGGGTATCATCGAATTTGCAGAAAGCGATGCAGCATTAGGGGTGGAAAAAGGTAAATACCTGGCGCTGCTAACACACTCTGGCTCTCGTGGAATGGGTGCGATGATCGCAGGATATTACACTAATTTAGCGAAGTCGGTTTGTAAATTACCACCTGCAGCATCCAACCTGGCTTACCTTGATTTGAATACGGAGGCAGGACAAGAATATTGGTTAGCCATGAACCTCGCTGGCGATTATGCTTCGGCTTGCCATGAAGTGATTCACCAAAAACTGGCGCTGGCAACTGGCGGAACGGTTCTTGCGACAGTCGAAAACCACCATAACTTTGCCTGGAAGGAAATGCTGAACGGCGAAGAACTCATCGTGCACCGAAAAGGAGCAACCCCTGCATCTAAAGGAGTTATGGGAATTATTCCTGGAAGTATGACGGCACCAGGTTTTTTGGTGCGTGGGTTAGGAAATACAGATGCAATTAACTCGGCCTCGCATGGCGCCGGACGACAAATGAGCCGCACCAAGGCCATCAAAAACATCCAAAAGGCCGAACTAAAAGCCATTTTGAAAAACATGGGGGTAACCCTGATTGGAGCCGGGCTGGACGAAGCACCCATGGCCTATAAAGACATCCGAAAAGTAATGGCTGCCCAAACGGAATTAGTCGCTACGGTTGCCGAGTTTTCTCCAAAAATGGTGCGTATGGCAGATGATGGAATGCGGGAAGATTGACCAAACACTAAGTGATTATGAAAACGGCTGGACTCTAATCCCTTGAAAATCAATTTTTTTATCCATCTATTCCTTTAAATATACTTTAATCTTGGTATAAAATAATCCGTTCCGACCACAAATGGCCGGAGCGGATTTTCTTTTAGGCCAATTTTAATTGCGACCTAAACTTGGAACCTGTTCATTTTTACGACGGTATTTCAAAAATAAAACAACCGCCACTATAAAAGCTGCGGTACCTAACAAGGATTGTTGACCCATGACTGAATTTAAAACCACGCCTTTTGTTTCAGCACTGAGCAAAGGAGATACACCCGAAAAAGTGAGATAAAAAGCAAAAATACCAACCCAACCTGCGACAAACAATCCAATCAGCCGATCCTGCGTGAAAAACAACAATAACACAATAGATATAAGCATAAAATAGAGCCATTGGGAACTGCCTGCGGCAATCGCCAATACAGAAAGTCCACCCAATAAAACTAATTCGCCCAAATTTTGAATCATTTTTTGTTTATTCATAGTGCAAATTTTTAATTGGTCAATAATCAAATAAACGTTCATTTCTATCTTAACGCTGCCATAGCACAATTTGTTCACCTCAAAAACAAACCGAAAGCCAAATATAATAAAAAAACGAGACTTGCAAACACTTCCGTTGTTTTTTCAAACTTTCGGACTGTCCGCAAACCTCGTTTCAGTTAACTAACGCAAAAATCTTCTATAGGTTCAATAAAAATCCAATCGTAAAGTTGGCATCCCAATCGAACACAAATTGCTTACAACCAGTGGCATCCGCTACTGCTGCATAAATATTCAAGCCCGCCTTTTGTTTCTCACCATCAGCCTTATAATTTGCTGGCGCTTTTAAAACGGTATAACGCTCTTTGCCATTCCGTACCTGTTTGGCCAACTCATAAGGAATACCACCAATAATAAAACAGGTTTCCCGTAAATTGGAAGGAACTTGCTTTGATTTGCCGCTTACTTCCTGATACACCGCATTGTCGCTCAAGTTGTTTTGAAAATATTTTGCACCCGGCGCTTCCAATGCCCCACCTGGCACCCAAGAAATTTTAGTATTGCCTGAGCCAATATCTACCACAAACGCCTTGCTCCGATAAGCATTCGGGAGTGCAGCCCGCAAAGCCAACTGGGCTTCTTGCTGCGGTGTTACCTCATTCACAAAGTAACTCATACCCTTCAACTGATCGCTGATTTTTTGGGTAATTTCAACTTTTTTAGCACCAGAACTAATCACAAAATGGATATCTTTGGGACCAACACCGTAGCCCAACATATCAGCGATATACCGCTTTAGTCCACTTTTAACATCATCATCTGTCGCCAATTTTTCATACACCAAAGATGCCCCATATTCTGCTTTCTCCAATTTCCAATTTTTCGACGCATCTACTCTGATAATGAAAGAATTGAAACCCGTTGCACCCAATTCAACAACACCCTTTAACTTTCCGTTAGAAGGCGGTGTGGCGGTGTAATTAAATGCCGCAGGTGTAAAACTACTGGATTTGCCCCAGGTCGTTGCTCCACTGCCACCGCTGTTATTTGAAGCAGTTTCGGAACCTGTAGGTTGTTCGGTAGTAGTCGTGGTTTCGGAACTTGCACCAGATTTTCCTAAATTTGGAAAAAAAGTTCTTACTGCAAAAAAAACGCCCACAACGATCGCAATCGTAATTAGTAAGCGTGAAAAAGTGGTTAGTCGTGCCATAGTTGTGAATTTGATTGATTGTTTATGATCCAATATCAGCCCAAATGTAGGGTCTTCGATGCAATCATTCAATGACTTTTCTGGTTTATCCGACAGACAATTAATAAATGCGCCCCCATATCAGTAACAAGTTCGACCAAGTGCTATATTTATTAAACAGATTTTCTCTCTACCTTTGTGATGCTTTCTTTAATATAAAAATTCATATCCCATGTCTGCAACGATTACCAGTATCCTTTCTGAGCGCGTTCAAAGTCTTTCTGAATCAGAAACCCTTAAAATGGCACGTATGGCACGCGAACTACGCGCATTGGGCCACGATGTAATTAGCCTTAGCCTGGGTGAACCCGATTTTGATACGCCCGATCATATCAAGGAAGCCGCTTACCAAGCCCTCAAAGATGGATACACCAAATATACACCTGTTCCTGGCTTGCCTGAACTGATCAAAGCAATCAGCGAAAAATTCAAGCGTGACAATCAGTTAGATTATCAGCCCGATCAAATTGTCGTGAGCAATGGCGCTAAACAAACCGTTTACAACCTTTGCCAGGCTTTGCTCAATCCGGGTGATGAAGCTGTTTTGTTTGCCCCCTATTGGGTTTCTTATCTTGAAATTGTAAAAATGGCTGGTGGTATACCCGTAGAAGTATTTGCAGGCGTTGATCAGGATTTTAAACCAAGCCCCGCACAACTAGCAGCAGCCATCACGCCACGCACCAAATTCCTGATTTTCTCTTCTCCCTGTAATCCAACCGGAACGGTATTCACGCGACAAGAATTGGAGGCATACGCAGCAGTACTCGCTCAACACCCTCATGTGTATATCATCAGCGATGAAATTTACGAATATATCAATTTCACCCACGAGCATGTAAGCATTGGCAGTATCGATTCCGTAAAAGACCGCACCATCACCATCAATGGCTACGCAAAAGGTTTTGCAATGACCGGCTGGCGCTTGGGTTACATGGGCGCACCAAAATTCATCGCCGATGCCTGCTCTAAAATACAAGGCCAGGTTACCAGCGGGGCTTCTTCTTTTGGTCAAAAAGCAGGGGCCGTGGCACTAATGAGTGATATGGAACCTACTTATGTGATGCGCGAAGCCTTTCGCGAACGCCGCGATATTGTCCTTTCATTGTTACAGGAAATTCCAGGCATCAAAACCAACCACCCCGATGGAGCGTTTTATGTTTTCCCGGATGTAAGCGCCTTTTTTGGTAAAAGTGATGGCATTACTGCCATTCGAAATGCCGACGATTTCTGTGACTACATCATGTCCAATGCTTATGTTGGACTTGTATCCGGCGCTGCTTTTGGTGACCCCAACAGTTTCCGGTTGAGCTACGCTGCTTCAGAAGAGCAATTGCGCGAAGCCATTAGCCGAATGAAATCCGTATTGGCAAAACTGAAGTAAGGAACCTTAACGCCTATATTCAACATTTAACAACAAAGTATTTTCACCAAAATACTCCTTGAAGGCTAAGGAAAACGTGCCCGGGCTGCTAAATCCAACCAACTCGGATATGGCTTGCGGTGTGCCCGCACGTTTTTCTAGCAAGGACTTTGCTTTTTCTAAACGCATTTCGCGAATTAACTGTACCGGTTCTTTGCCCGTCAAAACTAGCAGCTTTTTAAAATAATGCTGCTTGGTCAACTGCATTTTTCGGGCGATCTCCTCCGCAGTAAAATTGGGATCCGATAGGTTTTGTTCAACATACTGAATGGTTTGCGACAAAAAGGGATCCTCGATGCCGATCCGGTTTTCTGTAAAATACAAATGCAGAAAACGCTGAAACAGGGTATGCTTTACTTTTCGACCATCAATCAAGCGCTGGATGGAAGCATCAAAATGATCATCCAGAATTGGACGCGTAAACCAAACGTCCGCACCAGCGCGCAAAGCATCCAGTTTGCCTTCATTTCCGTGATGATCACTCAATAAAACGATCGGAATATGACTGGTTTTTTCTGATAATTTCAATTGACGTGCTACATCAATGCCTGTTTTACCATTTAAAATTGCATCACAAACGATTAAGTCAGGCAAAATTGAATTGGCCATTTGTAAGCCCTCATAAGGCGTTCTAGCCGTTTCAATTTGAAATCGATCGGCGAGTAATGACTTCAAGTACAACACAATTTGCCGATTTGGTTCTATAATTAAAGCGATTTGTTCGGGACGCTCGCCCCCAAACCAGGCATTGGTCGGACTTGCATGTGATAAAATTGTTGCAACGTCTGCTCCCAATACCGGCACTTCCTCTATCATTACAGGCTGTGTAGCCAAATCTGCCGGATGAACACCTGGTTGCGCCTGCAACAAAGCCATTTCCATTTCCTGCTTTTGCAACCGCTTGTGCCAACGACGAACATTACGCAAATTAACAAGGATCAATGCGAAAAAAACAAGCCCTAATACCCCGCCAAGTAAGTAAACTTTATTGCGATCTAACTGAAAATATTGAGACTGTAACGCCACCTCCTTTTTCCGAAGTGCCACCAGAGAATCCAACTGCAATTTTACCTGGATTTTTTCTTTCCGTTGAGCCCGTGTACGAATAGAATCTTGGGCTACACTTAACATTTGCTGAGTAGCAAGTTCCAATTCTGGCAGGTCCCAACGCGCACATTCTTTGACTAAAACACTTAACAAAGCCGCTTTTGTTATCGGATTTGGATCACGGCGCGCACTTAACGCTGCTTCCGATAACATTAAGGTTGCGCTACGTTCATCCTTATTTGCTTTGTAAATACCCGAAATGAGCGTAAGTGCCTCAGGTTGAATCGACAACTCGTGTCGGCTCAAAAAATCCCGATACCACTCGGCCTCAATTTGCGCTTGTTCGTTATTTCCAGATTGCAATAACGCAACCAACAGCATCACCCGATTGTTAAGGGTATCCTGTAAAGCGCGACTTTGGGCCTGTAACCCCAAGACACTTGCCCAAAACAGACAAACAAAATATACTTTGCGAAGTACAATCATCGTTAAGAAGCGCTGACAAATGATTATTTTAAAATTTAAGATGCGTATTCTTGCAAAAGTAACGAAAAAAACTGTTTTATCCGTAAATTTGTGCACGATTATAAAAAACAATAACATGAAAAAGTCTCACCTTATTGCCATCCTGATTGTTGCGGTCGCTATTGGAATTCTGATTACTGCCAGTAAGGATGTCACAACTTATGCCAATTTTACCCAAGCGGCTAAAAATAACGCACCAGTAAAACTGGTTGGCCAACTGGTTAAAGACCGGCCTGTCGAATACAATCCAGTAAAAAACGCCAATTTACTCGCTTTTTACCTAAAAGATGATGCTGGCGAGGTTCGTCAAGTTGTTTTAAAAGCAGCAAAGCCACAAGATTTTGAACGCTCTGAACAAATTGTACTGACTGGCCAAATGGATGGAGATGTCTTCCAGGCGTCTGATATGCTCCTTAAATGCCCCTCCAAATATAAAGATCAGGAAGTGTACGTGCGCGAAAAAAAGAGCTAACCACGCCCTAAACCAAGTAAACAGCCATTTCGGGTACATCCAAAATGCGCACTTCTATATTGTCTAACAAGGTAGTAGCTAATGCCAATCCAACATAATCGGCATTGACCGGGAATAGTTTGTGCTTGCGATCAACCAAAACCACAACTTCCACACACTTGGGCACTACCTTGAGCAAGGGTTGTACTGCGTAAAAAATAGTACGCCCTGTGTTGGCAACATCGTCTATGATTAAAATGGGCTTGTTTTCCAGCGCCTCATAGGGCAAATCAATGTAGGGATCGTATTCTACCGGATTACTTGGGTTCAGGTGAATGCCTGTCATGGTTATTTTCATGGAAACGGGGGCAATGGGTGCCAGTTCGTTTTCCAAAAGCCGGGCAAAACCCTGGCCGTTTTTGTTCAAACCCGCTAAAATTAATTCCGGCTCATCGTAATGCCGTTCGATTATTTCAATAGCGATGCGTTTGATTTTTTGCCGAATTTGCCGATCGTCGAGGATGCGCATGGTGAAAGCATTTATTTTTTAAGATGCCGTAAAACTTGATCGTTATTTTTCTGCAAAAGTCCGTGCTTATCGCTGTACTTTTCGCCCAATAAATCTTTTTTTTTATTCAGACGGGCATGGCCCACGAATCGTTGCCAGTTTTATGCTACAATCTATACTTTTTATCCTGATTTCTGCAGCTGCTGCCTGGTTTGCTTTTAAAGGATTCTACCGAATCAGACGCAATATTATGTTAGGTAGGCCCGAAAAGGCAACTGGCAACCCTTCCTTGCGCTGGAAAAATACTTTTTTAGTAGCCCTTGGACAGCAAAAAATGTTCAAAAACTGGCTTCCCGCCTTTTTACACTTCTT
Source organism: Saprospiraceae bacterium (assembly GCA_040397785.1). Taxonomy (GTDB): domain Bacteria; phylum Bacteroidota; class Bacteroidia; order Chitinophagales; family Saprospiraceae; genus M3007. The sequence continues at coordinate 33,386 of JBBAVI010000007.1, forward strand.
CCTGTACGCCGCATTCGTAATCACGCAGGTTGAATTGATTGAAATCTTTGTGGACGGCATCTTTGGCACACATCGGTTCTTTGCGCCTTTTTTAGGCGTGTTTTATACCTTTGTAATCAGCACCATCGAAATTTTGTCGATGCTCGCTTTTGTAGCCACCCTGATTTTTTTATCGCGCCGAAATGTATGGAAAGTAGCCCGATTTCAAAAACCCGAACTCAAAGGCTTTCCTTCTCGCGATGCAAACTACATCCTATTAGCTGAAATCGTACTAATCATCGGCATTTTTTGCATGAATGGCGGCGACAAAGCACTTCAATTACGTGGCTTAGAGCATTACCACCTTACTGGCGCTTTTGCTGTAAGTTCTTGGCTTGGACCAACCTTGTTTGGCGCTTTAGACACGCCAGTAGTAATTGGCATCGAACGGTTCGGATGGTGGCTGCATATCATGACGGTGTTCGGATTCCTGGTTTACTTGCCCTATTCCAAACATTTGCACATCATTTTAGCATTTCCAAGTACCTGGTATGCCCGTCTCACCGAAAAGGGAGAAATTGCCAATATGCCCGAAGTACAAAAAGAAGTGCGCATTATGATGGGCCTGGATACACCCGATGCAAATGCCACCGGTGATTTGCCTGAATTCGGAGCCAATGATGTTTTTTCACTCTCCTGGCAACAAGTTTTACAAGCCTATTCCTGCACGGAATGCGGCCGCTGCACAGCAGCTTGCCCCGCCAACCTGACTGGCAAAAAACTCTCACCCCGCAAAATCATGATGGATGTGCGCGATCGCGCAGATGAAATCGGAAAAAACCTGGATAGCGGTACTCAGACCCTCGAAAGTTACAACGACGGCAAAAACCTGTTCGACCATATTACGCCCGAAGAGATACATGCCTGCACAACCTGCAACGCCTGCGTAGAAGCTTGTCCAGTACTGATCAACCCGCTCGATATCATCCTGCAACTTCGACGCCATGAAATTCTGACGCAATCGGCTGGGCCAAACGATTGGCTCCCCATGTTTAATGCAATTGAAAATAATGGGGCCGCGTGGGCAATGTCCGCTGACCGCGATGCCTGGAAACAATAAGTAAAACAAACGAATACTACTTTTGTCATGAAATACAGCCTGTTAGTACTCTTTCTTTTCGCTGCCATACAATGCAGTCAACCTTCCGGTTTTGTACCTGGTTCAAAGGTCGCAAACCCACCCGCAGACGCCTTGTTCGAACAAGCAACCCAAACCGGAATTAACTTTGAAAATAACATCAAAGAAGATCACCAAAACTGGATTCTTTCCAACTCGTACTTATACAATGGGGGCGGTGTGGGCGTGCTCGATTTCAACAACGATGGACTCCAAGATTTGTATTTTGTTAGCACCCAAGGCACTTGTAAACTATATCAAAATAATGGCAACTTTACGTTTACCGATGTCAGTGCAAAAGCAGGGGTAGAAGCAAAAGACGGAGAAAAAACAGGGGTGACAATCGTAGACATTAATGCCGATGGATGGCAAGATATTTATGTGTGCCGCACCGGACTAGTCAATAATGATGTTCGAAGAAACTTGCTGTTTGTTAATAATAAAAATGGCACTTTTTCTGAAAAAGCACTGTCTACAGGACTTGCCGATAGGGCTGCATCGAACCATGCCTGCTTTTTCGATGCTGACAATGATGGCGATCTAGATTGTTATATAGTCAATTACCCGGTCGATTTTAATTCCGTCAACTCTACCCGACTGATTGACCGCGGAAATGGTGTAGTCGAACGTGAAGTGTTGCCGAAAGATCCCATTGAATCGGATCATTTATTCCGAAACAATGGCGACGGAACATTTACTGATATCAGCAAACAAGCAGGCATTCAAGACCGTGCCTTTGGATTGAGCGTAACAGCAACGGACCTGAATGGCGATGGATTTATGGACATCATTGTGGGCAATGACTACATCGAACCGGATTTGGTGTATATCAACAATCCTGCACAACCTGGCAACTTTACGGACCAGTACAAAACCTATTTCCGACATTCCAGCAACCACACCATGGGGGTTGATGTAGCCGATATCAACAACGATGGCCTGCAAGATATTATCGCCATGGATATGCTGGCGGAAGATTACAGTCGTCAAAAGGTACTAATGAGTACCATGTTGCAAGATCGCTATACCACGCTCGCCAAGTATGGGTATGGCAAACAACAAATGCGTAATGTACTTCAAATCAATAATGGAGGAGGTAGTTACAGCGATATTGGCTGTTTGGCAGGCGTATTTCAGACAGACTGGAGTTGGGCTCCTTTGGTACAAGACTTTGACAACGATGGCTACCGAGATTTATACGTTACCAATGGCTGTCGCCGGGATGTAAGCAGTCTCGAATACCTAAATTTCACCGCAGATTCTATACAAAGAACAGGTGGCGTCAACGAAAAACGGTTCCCAAAAGTAGAGGACTATTTAAAATTAATCCCTTCCAATCCACTTCAAAACTACTGTTTTAAAAACAAAGGCGACCTTTCTTTTAAAAATGTAAGCACCGATTGGGGTTTTGTGGAACGCACCTATTCCAATGGCGCGGTTTATGCCGACCTGGATAACGACGGCGATATGGATCTGGTGGTTAACAACCTTGAATCTCCCGCCCTGGTGTATAAAAACAAGTCCGTTGAAAGTGGCAAAGGTGGCGCATGGATACAAATTAAAACCATTGGCGGCCCTTTAAACCCCTTTGCAACGGGTGCCAAAGCAAGAATCATCCTAGGTGATCAAGTGTACGAACAAGAACTTAGCCCAACACGTGGTTTTCTTTCTTCTGTAGAACCTATTTTTCACTTTGGATTAGGTCAAGCCCAACAAATTACACGCATTGAAATTGAGTTTCCGGGCAATAAACTAGCCCTTTTGGAAAATGTAGCAGTCAATAAACGATACACCGTAAACTATACCGATGCCAAAGACGGCAAATTAAGTCCATTGCCAAGTTTGGCGCCTAAATTCAAAAACGTACCAGCGCCGGCGTTCACCCATCGGGAAGATGAAGTGCAAGACTTTAACCGCGAGCGTTTGCTGCCGTGGCGGCTTTCAACGCCGGGACCGGCACTTGCCGCGGGCGATGTAAATGGCGATGGTATGGATGATTTTTATGTCGGACACGCACCAGGTTCGGTTGGTGCAATTTTTATCCAAAAAACAGGCGGTACTTTTCAATCGAGCCCCAATGCCAATTTTACGGCAGACCAGGGTTATGAAGATGCAGGCGCTTTATTTTTCGATGCCGATGGCGATAAAGATTTGGACTTGTGTGTTGCAAGTGGCGGCAACACATTTAATCCCAATGATCCGAAATACCAACCGCGTTTGTACCGCAATGATGGAAAAGGGAATTTTAATTCCGCTACCACCGATGCCTTTCCGGTGATGTCAGGCAGTACCAGCAGCATCAGCGCGCAAGATATCGATGGCGATGGTGATCAAGATTTGATTTTAGGCGGCTATTGTACTCCATTGGCTTACCCTACCACCCCGAGTAGCTATGTTTTGCGCAATGATCGTGGGGTATTCACAGATGTTACAGACCAAATTGCACCCCAATTGCGCAAAATTGGCATGGTCCGAGGCATGACCTGGGCCGATTTGGATGGCGATCAAAAGCCCGAACTTACCATAACGGGTGAGTGGATGCCCATTCAGGTTTTGGTGCTGAGTAATGGCAAACTGGAACTCGCTACCGAACTGTTCGGCTTACAAAATACAGATGGATTTTGGCATACTATCGTAGCTGCCGATGTGGATGGCGATGGCGATCAGGACCTGGTTGCGGGCAATGTAGGGCTCAATTCGCGGTACACGGCGTCAGAAACGGCTCCATTGCGTCTTTTTGCCAAAGACTTCGACAACAATGGCAGTATGGACCCGATTATGACGCAAACGCAAAATGGAAAAGATGTACCTATTGCCATGCATGACCTGATGCTGAAGCAATTGCCGATGTTGAAGAAAAAATATGTGCATTACAACCGTTATGCTTCCGCTACCATCACAGATTTATTTCAGGAAAAAGACTTAAACAATGCCCTGCGTTTTAAAGCAACGCAGTTGGCTTCTGGGGTATTCATCAATGAAAGCGGCAAGTTCAAATTTCAACCATTTTCAAATGTGGCGCAAATGGCACCTGTTTTTGGTATTCAATTGATCATAAATCCCGGCAAGGCAACACCCGACCTATTGCTGGTAGGAAATGACCAAGGCCAACAAGTTGAAACAGGTCCAATCGATGCAGGAAATGGCACTTACCTTTCAAACGATGGTAAAGGAAATTTCACCCCGTGGATGGCCCGTAATTCAGGCTTCTGGGCAACCAAAGAAGCGCGGCACGTAGCAATTTTAAAAGGCAGTGCCGGAAAACAATACGCCCTTGTGGCAAATAACAACGACCAACTTCAGTTGTTTCAACTCAATGCACCCGGTGTGCAATAGAATTGTTACTGTAAAAAATATACCATGAATGTTAAAACGATTGCTGAATACCAGGCAGAAGGCAAAAGCCCTGAAATTGTTTTTTGGGTGGGATGCGCCGGTAGTTTTGATGCCCGGGCACAAAAAATTACCCGTGCTTTATGTGAAATCCTCGAACATGCCGGGGTAGAATTTGCCATTTTGGGCAACGAAGAACGCTGTACCGGTGATCCAGCGCGCCGAGCAGGCAACGAATTTCTGTTTCAGATGACTGCTGCCATGAATATAGAAACGCTTAATTTATACGGCGTTAAAAAAATCGTGACGGCTTGTCCACACTGTTTTAATACCTTGAAAAATGAGTATCCGGCGCTGGGCGGTCATTATGAACTGGTCCACCATACGCAATTGATCAATAGCCTGATAGAAGAAGGGAAACTCAAAATGAAGGAAACAGGCACATTCAAAGGCCAGCGTATTACCTATCACGATTCCTGCTACCTCGGCCGTGCCAATGATGTGTATGAAGCCCCGCGCGCACTCCTGGAAGCCCTCGATGTGGATTTGGTAGAAATGAAACGCTCCCGCAAAAATGGCCTTTGCTGTGGTGCCGGTGGAGCGCAAATGTGGAAAGAAGACGAACCTGGCGACAAACGCATCAACCTGGAGCGCGTGGAAGAAGCCTTGAGCATTGAGCCCAGGGTGATTGTTGCCAATTGCCCTTTCTGCATCACCATGCTGCAAGACGGCTTGAAGGCCAAAGAAAAAAACGAACTCATCCCGGTGTACGATTTATCAGAAATGATTTTGAGTAACCTGAAATAAGCCCAACGCATGACAATCACACAAAATCTGCCCAATGCGGCCCAATTGCCCGGTTTTTCACCCGCCTCGCGTGTGTGGGTGTACGTAAGCGCGCAGGCGCTCGCGGAAGCCGAAGCGAACTTAGCTCAAGCCCAGTTGCAAGCATTTGTGCGACAATGGACGGCGCATGACCGGACATTGAAGGCGCATGCCGAGATTTTTAACCACCAAATTGCTATTTTGGTCGTCGACGAAACGCAAGCTGGCGCGAGTGGTTGTTCGATCGACAAATCGGTGCATTTTTTGGAAAGCTTAGGTGCGCAGTTTCAAACCGACTTTTTTGAACGTATGCTGTTTTTTTACCAGGATGCAGATGGAAATATTCAGCCTGCGACCAAAGATGCCTTTGCCCAATTGGTGCAAAATGGAACCATTCAACCCAATACATTGGTATTGAATAATTTAGTTAAAAACCTGGAGGAGTTGAATACCAAATGGTGGGTTCCATTTCAGGATAGCTGGCATAAAAGAATTTCTTAAATCCTAATAAAGTATGCAAAACGCCCAGTCGGTCTTTTTAAAAACAGTAGAAGAATTATTGCTCGATGGTGAAATTGACAGAGCCATCAAAGTATTGCTCGAATTTGAAGAACAATCTCAAATTGGCATCCGCTCTGATATTATCCAGCAAGCCGGCAATTACCGTCGGGCAAAAAAAATGTTCAACGATGGCCTGGTGGAAGCCCGGGATTTTAAAATAGATGCTGCACGCGCCAGCAATGCGCTGTCGGAAATATTGAAAGATATTCCCAAGCGTATAGAACTCAACCAGCGCATCAAAGGCTTGACTACCTTCGCCCTGGATGTTCCAAGCGACGACCATTTAGAGAAAATTATTGGCGGTAAAAGTAGTATCCTACGCATCAACTGGCTGGAAAAAGCGCTCAAAGCCAGTAAAGCGGTATGCAGGGTGGTTTGTGCCAACGGTGAACTGGGCACCGGTTTTTTGACCAAAGAAGGGTATGTATTCACCAATAACCACGTAATCGGTACCAAAGAAATCGCCGCAACCGCCCGCATTGAATTCAATTACGAAGTTGATGATCGTGGGAACACCAAAAACCGAATCAGTTACGACCTGGATGCCCTCGATTTTGCATTCAGTCCAAAAGAACAACTGGATTTTGCCAAAATCAAAGTACGCGACCGGGCCGATCAGCCGCTCAGCCAATGGGGATATGTGGAGTTCGATCCCGATGCGATTCCGGTCGTTGGGGAAGCCGTGACCATCATTCAGCATCCAAAAGGGGAAGACAAACAAATTGCGCTCAATGCCAATGAAGTATTGGGCCAGTTGAAGCAACACCTATATTATACGACGGATACCGAACCAGGCAGCAGCGGATCTCCGGTGTTCAACAAAGACTGGAAAGTAGTAGCCATTCACCATGCGGGCAAAATCAAGGCCGATGGCGGGTTTGTGGTCAATGCGCAAGGTGATGTAAGGGAAGCCAACCGAGGTATTTTATTCCGTGAAATTTTCAGTTTCCTGCAAACGGGTAAAACTACCGCTACAGGCGGCAACTCAGGCAAAACCGAAAGTTTCCAGCCTGTTACTGAAACTCCGCAAACACCCGTTACCCAGCCTGTGACAGAAACTAAACCTGTCGCAACTGCCCCTACCCCACCGCCTGTATCCAAGGTGCCAAAATTCGTGGTGCTATACGACCTGGCCGACGATGCTCAATGTAAAATGCTCAATAAGCACCTGAATGTGCTGAAAATCACCAAAAAGATTCGGGTGTATAATGTGCAGGAAGTTGCCATAGGCCTCGACCCAATTGCCAATGCCGAAAAAGAACTGCAAGATGCCGATTACCTGATCGTGCTGATCACCGTCAACCTGCTCAATTCGCCCGATTGGTTCAGTATGGCCTACGCGGCCCTCGAAGCCAATCGCCGCATCATCCCGATCCGCATTGGTACGGTAGATATTGAAGGAACAGGATTTGAAAAACTACGCAGTTTGCCGACTGGAAACCGCGCAGTAGCCGATTTTCCGAGCCAGGATGCTGCTTATACCGATGTGGTGGGGGAACTTCGGAAGTTGGTTTTTGCGTAGGGAGCACCTTCAATCGTATCAATTAACTCCTCCGCTGTTTCTGGAAAGTCATTCCAACTACCGGAAAAATATTGTACCCAATCTTCCTCAACATTTGAGGAAAATTCGTTTTTGACCTTTTCTGTTGGCTTTTTTTTCTGCAGAGATTTAGCCAATAAGGCAATCAAGGAAAGTTTTTCCTCATTGCTCAAATCCTTAAGTAACATCCAATAAGGACTAATTTTAGTTGAAATGCGCATGTAGGTAGACAATTTTTACAAAAGTAAGCGCAATTCACGGAATATACAAGCCCCCTTAAGACCGCAACCTCACCCAAAACAAATACTTTTGCAAGGCCAATCATCGCTCCTATCCTAAACCTGCAATCCTTGATTACTTTAAAAATTTTCCTCCCGCTACCCCTACTACTTATCCTAGCCTTCCAATTATCCGACCCCGACCTCCCCATCAACCAATACCAGTGGATCGGCTCTCACAACAGCTATAAAGAATACATTGATCTTAATTTGATCAAAATAATCGAAAAAGTGGATACTTCCAAGGCATTTTTGGGGCTGGAATACCACCATGTACCCCTTTCCGCCCAATTATCGCTCGGACTGCGCGCCCTCGAAATTGACGTGTATGCCGACGCAAAAGGCGGTAAATATGCCCATCCAAATGGTTTGTTGTGGGCTGGAAAATCCCCTGCGCGTCCCTACGACCCGCAGGGCCTCATGCAAACGCCCGGCTTCAAAGTGCTCCACATCCAGGACATCGACTTCCGCAGCAACTGCCTGACCCTAAAAAACGGCCTGCAAGAGATCAAACAATGGTCGGACGCGCATCCCGACCACGACCTCGTATGCATCACCCTCAATGCAAAAGACGATACCATCGCACGACCCGGATTTGCGCCACCTGAAAAATTCACCGCTGCAGTGTTAGATCAATTAGATCAAGCAATCAAAGAAGGACTCGGCGCTGAAAAACTGTTGACACCCGATCAAATTCGGGGGAAAAATACGAGTCTGGAAGCAGCGGTTTTACAAAAAGAATGGCCCAAGCGCAGCAAGTTGAAGGGTAAATTCATGTTTATTTTGGATGAAAATGATGAAAAAACAGGTTATTACATCCAAAATCATCCCGCGCTGCGCGGCCGGGTGTGTTTCGCTAATGCCCCCGTTGGCACGCCCGAAGCAGCCTTTTTGATCCTCAACGATCCAGTAGAAGACGGCGCAAAAATCAGGGAATACGTTCAAAAAGGCTACCTCGTACGCACCCGCGCGGACGCAGACACCCGCGAGGCCCGCAACAACGATTACAGCCGGTTTAAAGCCGCCCAGGCCAGCGGCGCGCAAATCATTTCCACTGATTATTATTTCAAAAGCACCTTGTTCCCTTCGGAGTATTGGGTACGGTTTGGAGAGGGTGGGTATTATCGGGTACGGTAGGCCCCGATAGACGTCGGAAGGGTGTTCCACGTCGGAAGCGTTTTGAAACGCTTCCGACGTGGAACACCCTTCCGACGTCTATCGGGGGGACGCTTCCGACGTGTCTTACTCCACCGGCGGATTTTTCCGCTCATACAAATAAGCACCCAACATCCCCATGCCGCCAAAAATAGCGATCAACGAAAAATAGATGCCTGTATTAGCATCTCCATCCAAATGTAACGTGTTGGTAATAATAATCGCCAACAACAAACCCAAACCCGCACCCATAAACATGAGGGCATTTTTCAAAGTCGTAGTTGGGTCATTTTCCTTGTTGCGTTTTTGATCGGCGGGATTCAATCCGCGCTCAATCAAGGCCATATTCTCTTTATTCTGGAGGTAACGCAAAGCCCAAACCATCAAAAAAGCGCCAAGACTAACGGTTATAGGCACAGCAATCATGGTAGCATCCATTTTTTTTAATTTTTACGGTGAAACAAAATTGATCTCGTTCTGTACTGTTGCTACCTATGACAGCATGCTCGTACTACAGGTTACACCAGGATTGCATTTTTATTTATTTATGCGCCAGAGCAATTGATTTTGTGTTACTAAAATTATACTATCAGGATTTTTTCACAAAATCAATTGCGTCGGCGT
>JBBAVI010000007.1:42957-90288 GCA_040397785.1 Saprospiraceae bacterium
GTGTTACTAAAATTATACTATCAGGATTTTTTCACAAAATCAATTGCGTCGGCGTGCGAGGCAAAAAAACCTCCGCCATCATGCACCGCGCACTGCCGCCGCCATATTTTTCTATGGTATATAAAGGACTGTATAATAATTGAGTATGCCTTTCCAGTACGGCAACTTGGTCGCTATTTAAAATTTTATACGCCTGCTCCGACATCACCAAAAATGTTTGGCCGTCCTGATTCCGCACCTGCAACATATTGCCGGCAAAATGATTCATCTGATCCAAGGAAATGTCTACGATCAATTTGCCGGTATCCTTGAATTTTTGCTCCAGCATAGCCCGTTCTTGTGCATCGCGCACCGTATCCATACAAATAACTACAAAAGTTTCACCCATGGCCATCATCACATTAGTGTGGTAAATATCCTGCCCCGCCCCATCTAGGGCGTGAAACAATACGGGGGTATATCCAATTTCAGCACAAAGATCATCCAACAAACTCGCATCCGTGCGCGGACTCAGGCACGCATAAGCCAACTGATGCTGATGATCAAAAATGATGCTGCCTGTACCTTCTAAAAACCGGCTGCGTTTTTCATTAAACTCCAGGTTTACCCGATGGTTAGATTGAAAACCCACTTTTAACACCAAATCAATTACCTGGCGACGACGTTCCTTGCGGCGGGTGGGAGCAAACATGGGGTACGTGACCACAAATCCTTCCTGGTGAAAACTCACCCAATTATTGGGAAAAATCGCATCGGGTTTGATCGGACGCAGGGAATCTTTGGCAACCAGCACCTGTACACCCGCCAAACGAAGTTGTTTTACCATCGCGTCAAATTCAGCAATGGCTTGTTTACGCATGGCTTCGGGCGACATTTGATCGTCCTGCACCTGAAATGCATTGTTGGCGGCCGTTTCCACATTAAATCCAAAATTGGAAGGGCGGACCATTAAGATATAAGGGGTAGTTTGACTACGCATAAGCAATAAAAGGATTGAAATGGAACGAATCCGGCAAATATACTTCAATCGGTTCTTTCAATGCGTGTATTATCCAGGTCAAAAATTAGAAAAAAATCAATAAAATATTAGACTTTTACCCGCATGAAATACAGTAACAACCACTACTGCAAAAACTGCTTTTACCCGCTCCCGTACCAGGCGAAATTTTGTGCCCACTGCGGGCAACGGGATACGGATGGAAAAATCCGGATGCGCGACCTGCTCATTCGCTTTTGGAATACCACTTTTCACCTCGAAAGTAAATTCTTACGCATGGTGTGGCAACTGCTGATCCCCGGCAAAGTCACCATCGAATATTTTAAAGGCAAACAAAAACGCTATCCGCATCCCTTGCAGTTTTTTTTATTTACCATGTTTTTCATGCTGTTTTATGTTTCTTATCAAATGAATAAAAACAGCAGGGACGGCCAGGCGGTAATCGGGTGGAACATCAAATTTGATGAAACTAAAGGCAAATTGACCCTGCTCGATCATATTGCACAAGATATCGATTCGCTGCCTCCTGACCTCCGTACACCTCAACAACGCCAAGCCATTGATTCTTTGCTGCGTTTTGTAGAAGCCAAGGAAGACTTAGGCGCACCAAATAAGGATAGTTTTGCCCTGCTGGGTTTGTTCAGCCATTACCAGGGTAAAATTGCCATCAAGGATATGCTCAACTATCCCATCGATACCCTGGCACAACGCTATCATATTGATTACACCTCGGATCGGTTTTTACTCAACCAATTGATTAAAAGTGGCCGAGACCAAAAAAGCCTGCTCCGGCATTATATCGGTACCTCTTCCTGGACCCTGCTTATCCTGATCGGCATCATGTCGTCATATTTGTCTTTTCAATACCGAAAACAAAAAAGAAAATATGTAGAGCACTTTATACTGCTCTTGCATATGTTGTCGGGTTTCTTGTTCCTGCTTTTTTTCCTTACGGTGCTCAAACGTTTTTTGAGCCTGCCAGTACAGCCTATTTGGGCGGTTTGGTGGCTCTGGCTGGGCTTATTTTGGGCTTTTAAAACCTATTACAACCTTTCCTGGAAAAAAAGCGTCCTTAAATGGCTGGCTTTTTCTTTTGTTTCTGCTATTTGCTTAATAATTGTTTTTGTAGGGAGTTTAGGGGTAGGCCTACTACTTTTTTAACCTTCAAATCAGCCTTTAAAATAACATGTACCCTAATTTCGGTACTTATATTACCAAATTAGTACAAACTTCCTATGTCGCCATAGCCTATGCCAAGCCTACCTTTGTATCATCAAAATGATGAAAAAAACACGCCTCGTATGACGCCGCTGCGTCTTGTAATATTCGAAGACAACCACCATTTCAGGGAAAGTTTGCTTCAATTGTTTCGCTACACCGAGGAGGTGGAAGTGGTGGGTGCATTCCCAAACTGCCTTCGGGTACAAGAGGTAATAAGTAACTTAAAACCGGATGTCATTTTGATGGATATTGACATGCCGGGGATGTCTGGAATTGAGGCGACGGTACTGGTGAAGGAGGTTCACCCCATTGCGCAAGTGGTAATGCTGACAGTAAGCGAAGAGGAAGACCGGATTTTTCAGGCTTTAAGAAATGGCGCAACTGGGTACATTTTGAAAAAAGCAGGATCGGAAGAAATATTGGATGCCGTCATCGCCGTAAGTCAGGGCGGTTCCCCTATGACCCCCGCAATTGCTCGAAAAGTGCTTCGGTATTTTCACGGTCCGAACAACCAACCAACCATCAGTACAACGAACACAACCAAAGCCACCGAATTACACGACCAATTATTCGCCAGTTTATCACCGCGCGAATTGGAAATCTTGGAAGGCCTGGTAGACGGATTATCCTATAAAATGATTGCAGCGCGCTATTTTATTAGCGCAGACACGGTAAAAAACCATATTCAAGGCATTTATCGCAAACTGCATGTAAATTCAAAAGGAGAAGCCATCAGTTACGTGTTGAAAAAAGGAATAACCGGATCGCGCAACGATCCTTCGTCATAACAGATAACAACCACTCTAAAAAACGCAGAAACCGATTTAATCTAATTCCCACTCCAAGCCTTCAAAGAATAAACTTAATCCAAAAAACAAGAAAAAACGCTATGACTGTACCGCCGTTGGCAAGAATGTGCGGTACTTACGGAACAGGTCCATGAACGAAACCTGCGAAAGCCACAAACCCACGATGTAAATTGTCTTGTGATCCTTTAGCGCATCCCATACCGGGGAAAAAGAACAAAGCAGAAAACAACACACACTATTCTTTTCTTTACCAAAGTCCGATCTAATCCACAGTTTAAACCTGTTCCGTTTTTTTAAGTTGCGATGGGAAACGACCCCATCGCAACTTGTTTTTTTAAACTTGTTGGGGTGGGGAGTAAAACGACAAAAACAGTCTATTACCTTTGTCACTATGTCTACCCAACAAGAAAAGTCTGATGCTTTCGTCCGCCTGCTTACCATCATGGACGAACTCCGCGAACAATGTCCGTGGGATCGCAAACAAACCCTCGAATCGCTCCGCAACCTCACCATCGAAGAAACGTATGAACTCGCCGACGCGATTTTATCCAATGATTTAAAAGGAATCAAGGAGGAAATAGGCGATATCATGCTGCATATGGTGTTTTATGCCAAAATCGGCTCCGAACAAGGCGCTTTCGATATTGCTGATGCCCTGAATGCAATTTGCGATAAACTCATTTCCCGCCACCCGCATATTTATGGCGATGTTACCGTAGCCGATGAGGCGGAGGTAAAACGCAACTGGGAACAACTCAAACTGAAAGAAGGTAAAAAGTCGATCCTTGAAGGGGTGCCTACCAGCTTACCCGCCATGGTAAAAGCTTACCGCATGCAGGAAAAAACCAAACAGGTGGGTTTTGAATGGGAAAATGCCGGACAAGTATGGGCCAAAGTGGAAGAGGAAATCGGCGAATTACAAGAAAATATCACCAACAAGGCGCCTCAAGCAGATATTGAAGAAGAATTCGGCGATGTATTGTTCTCTATGGTCAATTACGCGCGGTTTATTGGCGTCGACCCGGAAACAGCCCTCGAACGAGTAAACCGGAAATTTAAACAACGCTTCGAGTTTATTGAATCGAACGCGCCCAAGCCCTTAAAAGACATGCAATTGTCGGAAATGGAAGCGCTTTGGCAGGCTGCTAAAAAGGTGGAAAAGTCGTAACTAACCCAACATCCAGGTCAGAAATGCGGGCATGGCTTCACCCCAAGTGCGTTGGTCATGTCTACCGCCTTCTATTTCTAGATAATACATCGATTCCTCCGAGATTCCTTTTGCCTGCAATGCATGCATTAAATCCAAGGTATCATCAATCGCATCGATACGGCCATTGTTGTTGCGGTCATCCGACTCATCTAAGGTGCCACATTCAAACCAGAAGCGCTGATTTGTATCTACTTCAACGGTGTTTTGAACAATATCAAGCATAATTCGGTCGGCATCCGGATCGGCAGGATCCACATCCGACCAGCGCCACCACAAGGCACCGGAAAAAACGCCGACACCGCCAAAAATTTGCGGATATTCCCAGGCAATGTCCATGGCCGACAAGGCACCCAATGAAAATCCGGCATAAATGGTTTCTTTGGGTTCGCCCGACAATCGAAATCGATGATTGAGCAAGGGTAACAACTCCTGCATCACAAAATCGCGGTAAAGCCCGGCTTTGTCGCCCCGCCCTTTATAATCCGGTTGCCGTGCAGTACCATATTCGCGGGTACGTTCAAAATTGGCATAAATTCCGACCGCAATCAGGTTGGGAATGGCCGCTTCCCGGTACAAATTTTCCAAAATACCCGCAAAATCCATCACCGGCAAATCCTGTCCATCATTGAACAACACCAGTGGATAACTCTTTTTCGCCCCCCTGTTATAATCCGGCGGCAAATAAACATCCAAATCGACCGTACGATCGAGGATAGGAGAATACAAATGGCGTATTTGCCGAACATGCGGCGCTTTTCCACGCAGGAGCGACTGTACGGAACGAATAGGTTTTGACCAAAAATTCATATACGGGTGATTACACGGTCAGTGTTTACGGATTAAACTTGTTTTGGCAGCAAAATACAAGTCTATGAACCAATACAAACAGCCCGGAGCGATGAGAATCACTGCTCCGGGCTGTTTAAAAATGCCTTAGATCAATTATTGAGACTGTAATGGCATATCGGCAGGACTAGCGCCACCACCAGCACCAACGGTCAAAACCGCTACAACACACAATACAATCAAAGTACCCGCAAGTACCCAGGTTGCTTTTTCAATAAAATCTGTAGACCGGGCTGCGCCAAACAGTTGTTGCGCCTGACCGCCAAAATTCGCGTCAATACCGCCACCTTTTGGATTCTGGATCAGTATGGATGCCATCAGAAGAATGCTCACGAGGGCAATAAACACCGCAAGGGTAGATAACATATGCTTTTATTTTTTTAGTTTGTCAATTTCGGCCGCAAAGTACGCACTTTTCTCTGGAAATGCCAAACTTAAACGCTGATACATATTGATGGCTTTTTCTTTGTACCCTTGTTGCACCAACAAACGGGCCAGGGTTTCGGAAATTACGCTCTGATTTTCGATTACACTTTTTTCAGCAAGTACCTGCGCAACCCCGGTAAGTATGGTTTCTTTTTTGTGTTGGGGCTGAGGTTTAATCTTTTTCATTGGCGGAGGCACTGGTCGCACCAATGCCAGGCTGGGTGGCTGAAATTGACCAAACCAGGCTTCAAAAGACTGTTTTTCAGCAACTTGTTGTGGTACTATGATCGGAGAAACGGGCACAGGCGGGGTAAAAACCAGTGTTTCAATTACTGGATCGGGGGTTGGAGTGGGCGCTGTTGTCGTTATTGGCGCAACCCTCTCAGTTGGCGGATTTGGTATTTCATCAAATCTTGTTTCGGGCAGGGAGATTACATTATTGATCGTGCTCGTTGCTACTTTCCGTACCAAAGGCGAAAGGGCCTCCAGTTCTTTTTGAACCGTTTCGATGGGTTTTAGTTCCAGAACAGATTCAGCATCCGCAATGCTTATGGGAACGGGTGTCAGTTTGGGCGGTACCACCAGCATGAATAATTGTTTACGATCCAGGCTGTAGGCTGCCGCTGCTTGTAAAAATCGCGCAGCATCGACATGATCGGTCTGGGAAGCTTTTATCGCAAGCATATACCGAAGGTTATGGGCATACGGATAAGCAAATGCCAGCGTCTTCAACTCTTCCAATGTGATGGTCGCCAACAAATCCGGGTTATCGATCAATTTTATAAAACGTTCCTGCGTCAATGCGTTTTCGGGACTATCCGTTTTTAAATAAGATACCTGCTTGGTGTGTTTACCAATTATTGAAGGCGGCATTAAAAACATCCTCCAGCAATTGTTTGGAAATATCCGTAACTAACTGGTCTTGAACAACCAGCAATTCTCGATCACTTGAAAACTCCTGAAAAAAACTAAAGGATTTTGAGGTCGCCCAACCTTTTTCAGGCTCATTGTTGTTGATAAAATTCACTTTTATTCTGATTTCAAGCCGGTTAAAAGCCACCGTTTCACCGGGTTTGGGCGCAACGGGCACTACCCGAAAATCTTCAAAAACGCCGCTAAACTCTACGTCCGGCTTTTCACGGTTCAAGAGCAGGCGGGTTTCACTGCGCACCTTGTCCTTCAATTTTTCCGTAAAATCAATCCCCAAAATAGCGGGTGCATTCAAGGCTTGATTTTCAAAAATCTGCACGTTAAAAGTACGCACAGCCGGATCGATCGAAATTCCTTTAAAACTGTAGCAGCCCGTACATGCACTCAAAAAGCCGATTGCCAGCACCCATAAGTTGCGATGCTTGGGAATACCAGGGTTAAAAGACAACATGGGGCGCTTTGTTTGTTTTATCATAAACCTGTTCAATGGTGTATGGAATAACGTTTTAAGAGATCATTTTGAGGCTTTTGCTACAAATATACAGGTTTTTAGGCATATTAAGCCGAAATAATTGCAGTACATGCCTTATTCCCACTCAATGGTCGCAGGCGGTTTGGTCGAAATATCGTACACCACCCGATTGATGCCTTTCACCGAATTGATAATTTCGCTCGATACTTCCGCCAAAAACTCATACGGTAATTTACTCCATTCGGCCGTCATACCATCCGTACTGTTCACCGCGCGCAAGGCAATTGTTTTTTCATACGTACGCTCGTCACCCATGACACCCACCGATTGAATCGGCAACAAAATAGTACCTGCTTGCCAAACCGAATCGTACAGACCGTGTTCTTTCAATTTTCCGATATAAATCGCATCGGCTTCCTGCAGCATTTGTACTTTCTCTGGTGTAATATCACCCAAAATACGAATACCCAATCCCGGACCCGGAAATGGATGTCGACTCAAAATAGCATCCGGAATGTGCAGGGTGCGCCCTACCCTACGTACCTCGTCTTTAAACAACATGCGCAAAGGTTCTACAATCTTTAACTTCAATTTATCCGGTAAACCACCCACATTATGATGGCTTTTAATGGTAACAGATGGCCCGTGTACACTCACCGATTCAATTACATCCGGGTAAATGGTGCCCTGCCCCAGCCATTGAAAGTCTGGATGTGCTTCGGAAGCCTCCTCAAATAAGTCGATAAACAACTTTCCAATGATTTTACGCTTTGTCTCTGGATTGCTTTCACCTGCCAATGCCGTATAAAAACGGTTTTTAGCGTCTACACCTTCTACATTTAACCCCATTCCTTTGTACGACAACAATACTTCCTCGTATTCATTTTTCCGCAACAAGCCATTGTCTATAAAAAAGCAAAACAAACGGTCGCCAATTGCACGGTGCAATAAACTAGCCGCAACCGTACTATCTACCCCACCCGACAAGGCCATAATAACCTTTTCGTTGCCAATTTTGGCCTTTAACTCCGCAACTGTGCTGTCTACAAAATGCGCTGGGGTCCAATCGCCCGCACAGCCGCAAATACCGATGACAAAATTTTTCAATAAATTAAATCCCTCTACTGTGTGGTACACTTCCGGGTGGAATTGGATCGCATAATAAGGAGTAGCAAAACGCCCTGCTTTTGCTCGAAAGGCTGCCACCGGAATACTATCCGTATGTGCCAGCAATTCGAATCCTTCCGGGAGTTGTAAAATGGTATCCCCGTGACTCATCCATACCTGCGAGCGCTCCGGCACATTGGCAAAAAACGGATCATTTACCGCATTATTGATCAATATTGCCTTACCGTACTCCCGTTTTTCGGAACGACCAACCGCCCCACCATAAAAATCAGCGGTGAGTTGCGCCCCGTAACAAATGCCCAAAAGCGGCTTGATACCAGCAATTTTATCCAAATCGAGGCGCAAGGCATCGCTCTGTTTGACAGAAAACGGGCTGCCCGACAGGATTACGCCTTTTATATCGGCAGTAAGTTCAGGTAGTTTGTTGTAAGGAACAATTTCACAATACACATTCATTTCACGCACCCGGCGCGCAATTAATTGGGTGTATTGGGAGCCAAAATCGAGTATGAGTATCTTTTCCATCTATGATTGACAGCACTTTAAGTTGAAGGGCGCAAAATTAAATAAAAAAAACGAGGTCCTTAGGAGACCTCGTTCGCTTATTGTCGTTTATCTGCTGTTTATCGTTTACCCGTAGTGGTATTGGTGGTACTGCGGGTGGTACTGCGGAATCGGTTTTTACTTTGGCGAGAAGCGCCATTGGGTGAAAAACCGGTATTGGAGCGACTTGGTTCATCGCGATAACGCTTCGGACCAGGCTGTTGGCTTTTGCTTTTTTGAGCGGCTGCAGCATGTACTACTTCGCCTTCACTGTGGTAAGGGTGCAAGGTTACCACGGGAATGTTTTTACCAATCAATTTTTGAATATCGCGCAAGTAAGGGCGCTCTTCAGAATCGCAAAATGAAATGGCAACACCACTTGCGCCCGCACGACCGGTACGACCAATGCGATGCACATACGTTTCAGGGATATTGGGCAGTTCGTAATTGAATACATGCGACAAAGCATCAATATCAATACCGCGTGCTGCAATATCGGTTGCAACCAAAACACGCAATCGGCCCGTTTTGAAACCTTGTAAAGCCGCTTGACGCGCATTTTGTGATTTGTTGCCATGGATTGCCTCGGCTGGAATCCCGGCGCCCACCAAATCTTTTACGATTTTATTGGCCCCGTGTTTAGTCCGTGCAAAAACCAATGCCGAACGAATTGCACGATCGTTCAGCATATCGATCAACAAGGCTTTTTTGTCCTTTTTCTCTACAAAATACACCGATTGATCAATGATTTCAGCAGTAGAAGCGACCGGCGTAACGGCAACTTTGATCGGATTTTTCAGAATCGTATCGGCCAGTTTCTGAATTTCAGGCGGCATGGTGGCCGAGAAAAACAGTGTTTGGCGTTTGGCTGGCAAATGGGTGATGACACGGCGCACATCATGGATAAAGCCCATGTCAAGCATGCGGTCGGCCTCATCCAATACAAACATTTTCAGTTCCTTCAGATGTACGTACTTCTGGTTGATCAAATCAATCAGACGGCCCGGGGTTGCGATCAGAATATCGATACCGTTGCGCAAGGCATCTGTTTGGCTCTTTTGAGAAACGCCGCCAAAAATTACCTGTGAACGCAAGTTCGTATTGCGGCCATAGGCTTGGAAACTTTCCCCAATTTGAATGGCCAACTCGCGTGTTGGCGTCAAAATGAGCGCGCGAATTGGTCGAGGACCACGTTCAGGCAGGCGCTCTGCACTGAGTAATTGTAAAATAGGAATTGCAAAAGCAGCCGTTTTACCGGTACCCGTTTGGGCACAGCCTAACAAATCATGCTGTTCTAATACAATTGGGATGGATTGGGCCTGAATGGGCGTAGGTTCGGTATATCCTTCGGTTTTCAGGGCTTTGAGAATGGGTTCAATAAGGTTTAAACCTTCAAATGTCATTATGTAATTATACTTGAAAATGGTCGGCCATGACGTTGTGTGTTTTAGCCGACATTGGGTGAGGTGTGTATGCACGCGTCACTGAACAGGAATAAAGAGCGTAACTTGCTATAAAACAAGCGTTTAAATCTTACATCAATCACAAACACATCGGTGCATACCTGAATGTGATACAAAGGTATGGGCATTTTGCTTGAAAACCTAATTTATACTTAAATAGGCGCTCAATGGATGCAAACGGGTATTACTAAAATACGTCCGGGAAAAACCAATTGCAGTTGATACATACTGGCCGGTAAATCCGCCGTGTATATGGTAAAAACAGGTTCCGAGTCGATGATTTGTTCTGATACAATGCGTCCATTTGTGTCGTACATGCGTGCGCGCAATGCCCGTGCCTCCATTTTGCTGCAATCTACAAAAAACTGTTTTGTAGCCGGATTGGGATAAATAACGGGCATGATTGGCGCAAACGGGCTCGAAACAGCCACTATGGTAACTTGAATTTGCGATTGCAAAATTGAAGCGCCACAAGGATTAGTCACGGCGAGGGTAATATTATAAACACCACTTTGTGTGTATTGATAACTTGGGTTTTCACCGACCACCTCCGAGGATCCATCTCCAAAGTTCCAGGTGCAGGTTGCCCCGGGCGTACTCATATTATTTACGCTCACCAGACCGTTGAAAATGCTGGATACAATAAAACTGGCCAAAGGCACTTTATCAATTTGAATGAAAAAGTTGCGTTCCAGGGTATCAGATCCTGCTACATTGCTTACAATTTGACGTGCAGTGTAATTCCCGGTGGTTAAATAATTGACAATTGGATCGGATAAATTAGACGATGCCGGGTTGCCCCCAGGAAACTCCCACTGGTAACTTGAAGCGTTGATGGCAGCATTGGCAAAAATTATTTCTGCTACATCGCATGTCGTGGTGGAGTCGGGCGATAAAAACCCTGCTTTAGGCGCCAAGGTAATCTGAATCGGCACCATTTGGATACTGGTATCACAGGCGTTGAAGGCAAACTGGGTGATCACATAATTGCCGCCAGTACTATAGGTGTGTGTAGGGTTTTCATTCTGGCTAAAAGATCCATCGCCGAAAGTCCAGAACACACTGGTATAATTGGAAGCCATATTGGTGAGCACCACGGTGGTTCCGCTTTGGTTGATGCCAAAAGCGGCAGTAGGCTTAGCCTGAATTTGCAGGGAGGCAGGTTCGGAAATAATCGAGGTGCACCCTACCCTGCTGACGCTGCAGCGGTATTGGTACCCGTTTTGATTGTTCGCGGTGGCAGTTAAGGTTAAGGTTGGGGAATTAAACCCAACATACCCTTGTGCGTTTCCGATGTTTTGCCAACCAGATCCATTGTTCACTTGCCATTGGTATTGCCAGTTTCCGGTATTGCTTGTTATGGAAAATACCGCACTTTTTCCAGCACACACATTCTCCGACTGGGGATTGTTGAGGATAGCAGGTGCGAAAGCCAGCATGGTTTCTTGCGGAATGGGGGTGAATGCCGGAATTTCGCCATTTTGTCCCGCAGCGGCATTGTTGGTACTACCATTGCAGCCATTGCTCGAACTCATTACTATACCAGGTGCTCCCCCAAGGGGAACGGGTATGCCATTTTGATTGGAAATGATATGGCCACCACTTCCGCCACCACCTGGTCCAAAGCAACGGTTTTGGTTGTTCGCATTGATAGATCCGCCTTTACCGCCATTGGCTAAAACACTCAATCCATTTGCCGGATTTGTCAATTCAAGCCAGATACTTCCGCCAGCGCCGCCGCCGCCGCCGCCATCTCCAACGGCTGTTTTGGCCGATCGTCCATTGGAAGCAATCAGCTGTTGTGTACCCGTTATGGTACCTGCTTTGAGCAGAATAATACCGCCGCCGGCACCACCGGCACTGTTGAGCAGGTTATTGGCATGGCCGGCGCCACCGCCACCGCCTAAGTAAATTCGATTGATAAAAGACAAAATACCATATCCGCCCAGGCCTGGGGCATAGCCGTCGCAACCAAACGCGCTGGGTTCGTCATTGTTACCGCCTTTACCACCACTAAATAAATTACCGCCGCCGCCGCCGCCCGTGTTGTGATCATTGCCGCCGCCGCCGCCATTGGCTTGCGGACCGCGCCCGAGTTCTTTTCCGGCATCCGGTATCGAAATACCCTCCCCCTTGAAAGAACCGCGCCAATTGCCATCTGCATAACTATACGCCGACTCCGGAATGGCCCAATTGCAATTATTTACAGGGTTGACATATGCCGCGCCACCGCGAAAACCACAACCATCGGCAATTATAGGTGCATCTAGGCGCAAAGTATCCGATATTTCCAGGGCAAGTACGCCACCCGTGCTGCCATCCCAGGGTTTGGCGCGCAAGGTATCCGTTACATAGGCATGGGTATACTTAGGAAAAGTAACGACCTGAACCTTAGCAGCCGGAGTATAATTGTATAGGAATCGATTTTTAGCGTAAATTGCATTGAAAGCCACCGAATCAATCACAACCCGTTCATAACGTCCGACCGCATTGTATGTTTGAACCTGCCCAAAATTGGCATTATTTGAATTTGAAATCGTCGCTCCTTGCATCTGTATCAACAGTAAAGTGGCCCCCTTTCGGAAGCCCGTGGTGTCACCCACAGAGATACGTCCGTTACAAGTATCAATGGACGTTACCGCGCTGTACCGGTTTAGGATACCAGAAAGCGCGACCGATTGTGCATCCATCGGAGCAGGGGAAAAAAAGATTGCAAACAGGATTAAAAGATAATAAATTAGGGAAGCGCGGACCGAAAAATGCGAGCAAGGCTCCGGCAATACCGGAAAAAGGGTAGTTTGTTTCACAGAAAAGGATCGTTTGCGATTTTTGAATCATAAAGATACGGTTGAAATCGATCTATTACTACAAAAATGAATTTAAGGTTGGGATAACAAACGAAAATGTAAAATAAGCCCACAATAATATTTTGTTTTCTGCGGCAGATGGTTGTACATTTGCGCCCTCGAAAAGCCCGGTGTTACCGAGGGTAAGTAACCGGGCGAGATTTTATCTCTTCATCAATTTTCTTTATTACCATGGCAGTAAAACTTCGTCTGCAACGTAAAGGCCGTAGAAAGGCCCCTTTTTATCACATTGTAGTGGCAGATAGCCGCGCTCCACGTGATGGCCGTTTTATCGAAAAAATCGGCACCTACAATCCACTTACAGTACCTGCAACCATCGAACTCAATCAAGATGCCGCTTTCAAATGGCTCATGACCGGTGCTGAACCTACCGATACGGTGAACGCGATCTTGCGTTTCAAAGGCGTTTTGTTGCGCAAACACTTACAATTAGGTGTAAATAAAGGCGCAATCACCCAGGAAGTAGCCGACGAAAAACTGGCTACGTGGATGGCAGGTAAAGACGGCGCAATTACCAAACAGAAAGATGCGGTTAAAGAACAAAAATTAGCACGCATCGCTAAAATGGATGGTGTTGCCAAAATCAAAGCAAAACCTGTAGAAGAAGTTCCTGCTGAAGAACCTGCAACCGAAGAAGCAACAGACGCTGCAACTACAGAAGAAACGCCAGCAGCAGACGAAAATACTGCAGAGGCTTAATTGATCTTTCACAAAGGTTTTTACCTTTGCATTTAATACGATGTTTATCAGGACCTGGTAAAGCCCTTGTTGGTTTTACCAGGTCTTTTTTCAATAAATTTGAATTACCTCATTTCAAACAACCCTTTTTAATATGCAATCACTTGAAGATCAATACTATAACAGTCTGAATGAAATTGCTGCCACCATTCAGGAATCCCCTGTATTAGCCCAATACCTCGAAGAGGAAGAGGATGATTTGTACAATGATTTGCGCCTGGAATTCGAACCTCGCCTGTCTGAATTGCACCATCGGGTTGCAGCCGAAGAACCTTTGCAATTGGTGACTTTCGAAAAATACCTGTTAGAGCCGGTTTTTGAAGGTTTATACCTGCCTCGTATTCTGGGGTATGCTGTTTTGCGCGGTGAAATCAATGATCAATACCGATATGTGCGTCCAAACGACCATTTTAAGGATATTTTGCTTGCAATTTGCGCCAGTCCGCATTTTGAACAACTAAAAAAACGCATCGGCCAAAGTATTTCGGTCGGATTCGCACTCAGCAGCGATATCTGGATCACCAACTTGCTGTCGATTGTTGAAAATAAACGGATTCGCTACTTTTTACAACAACAGAAAAATGACCGATTCCGCGATCTGAAAGACCGCAACGACCTATACATGCGGTATTCGAACCAGTTCCGCAACGAATTGTATTTCTCCGCCGATTTTCCTACTTCACTGGGAGAAATGAAAGCGAATTTTTCGGCGCTGCGCCAATTTTTGCTCAAACGCTTCGAAGTTGGCGGCGATAACTCCAGCCTGAAAGAAAAAATCAAAGGATTTTTAGATAATCAAGAATTTTACGGAACGGAAGAATACATGGAAATGCTCGCCATGTTCGGCAACTATATCGACCTGGATCCGGCAGAACGCTTGTCTTTTGCCACCCATTTCGAACGCGAACGCCGTTCTTTTGCCGAATTTGACCTGCGCTACATGCGCTTTCTGATCGGTTTGTATAAAAAACCGGGCATCGAAGCCATCAACGACGAACGGATGGCTGCAGCCATTGATAAAAACTGGAAAGATAAAATCACCGATTATTACCATATTGGAGAAAAAATACACCGCCTGGGCTATGCCGATCCAGAAGCCATTGAAGCGGCACAAGAATTTTACAACAACCATGAAGGTTTGTCGGTCGAAACCGAGTGCTTGCGCCAATTAATTTTACGCTATGTTTCCTCAGCAATGGCTGGCATCAGCGAACGCGCTTATACGGAGTATTTTGAACTGACAAAAATCTTTGGTTTGTACATCCGTATCTTCGGAAACAGCCAATTTAATTTGGACGTTGAGAAACTTTCGATGAATTATGTCGATAAATTATTGAAAAAATACATCGATAAGCGCGGTAAAGATTACCAGGATATCAAAAAGTTTGTTTCTACCCAATTTGTAGATCTGGGCTTCCTGAAGGATAAAGAGGTGGTGGAAATTTTCAAATCACGGCGCAAAAAACGCAAAGCAGGCGAATAGGCCAACTTTTTTCAGGATTTGAAAAGAGTTGTCAATCGAAAAATCTATACTGCCTGTCGAAGCGTAGTCGAAAGGTCAAGGGCTTGAATTACATTTGCCTGCCTATCACCTAAATCAAAGCTTATCAACTGCATTAACTATGTCAATTCTGATTTTTTTGATCGTTCTCTACATTTTGCTGGGCATCAGCATGATGAAACTGTTTGAAAAAGCAGGAATTCCGGGTTGGAAAGCCCTGGTTCCCGGACTTGCTTCCATAGAATGGTGCAAGATGGTAGGCCGCAAACCACAATATGCATTGTGGTTGCTGTTCCCGATCGTCAACTTCTTTATTTACGCCGGTTTGGTGATTGATATGGTCCGGTCATTTGGGAAACACGGATTTTGGAATGCAGTGATCGCAGTCGTTTACGCGCCCGTTCCTTTCTTTTTGATTGGAAATAATGCAAAAGACGTATATAATGGACCGATTCTGGAACGCGAACGCGAATACCACCGTTTGCACCATGAGGCCCAAAGCAAAAATGACAAAACGACTTTGCGTAAAATCGAAACAGATTTTGCCTTCATGCACAAATCGCAGGTACGTGAATGGTCGGAAGCCATTATTTTTGCGGTATTTGCAGCGGCCTTTATCCGTATGTTTTTGATTGAAGCGTATGTAATTCCAACCTCTTCGATGGAAGGTTCGTTGAAAGTAGGCGACTTTTTGTTTGTGAGTAAGGCGCATTACGGCATTCGTACGCCCATGACGGTGATTCAATTCCCTTTGATGCACAACCGTTTGCCATCCAACCTGGGCGAGTCGTATTTAACCAAACCGTCCCTTCCCTACTTCCGACTGCCCGCCATTGAAAGCATCGACCATAACGAACCAGTCGTGTTCAATTTCCCGGCGGGCGACAGTATAGTGATTACCCCGGAACGCAATTTTGATATTTACCAGTTGCGCCAGCAAAGTGGTGGCCAGTTGCCGCCCGGCGTGGATGTAATAGCCCGCCCAATAGATAAAAAAGACCATTATATCAAACGTTGCATTGGTTTACCCGGCGATAGTCTGGTGATCCGTTCCGGCGTGGTGTACATCAATGGGGTTGCTGCACAGGTACCTACCCATCGTCAGTTTTTATACCATGTGACAGGCAATATCAATTTGAAAAAATTGGAAGACTGGGGAGTTAGTTTGAACGATGCGGGCCGCAATGCCTCCGCTTCGGGTTATTTCAACCTCGATGATGCCCAATTGGAGAAAGTAAAATCCATTGGATCGGACATTAAAGTAGAGCGGGTGCCGCAACAACGCTTCCCGGGTTATGTGTTCCCGAACGATGCAAAACGCTTTGGCGCCTGGACGGTGGATGATTATGGCCCGATTTATATCCCTAAAAAAGGGGTGACTATGCCGATTAACATGGATAATATTGCGTTTTATATCCGTATTATCCGCGATTTTGAGCATAACAAATTGGAACTCAAGGGCGATAAAATCTTCATCAATGGCCAGGAGTCGGGTGCCTATACCTTCCGGCAAAATTACTTCTGGATGATGGGTGATAACCGCCACAACTCGGAAGACTCCCGTATTTGGGGGTATGTGCCTGAAGATCACGTGGTAGGTAAACCGCTGTTTATTTGGTTCTCCACCAAAAACGGCAGCTTGAGCAATGGGATTAACTGGAACCGGATTTTCAAATCTGCTAGCGCGATGTAGTGGGTTTACCACACTACTTGATGTATTTCGCGCAGATGCTGCGCAGAAAAAAAGCACAGATATTACGCAGAAAAATCTGTGTAACATCTGTGCTTTTTTTCTGTGTAAAATCTGCGCGAAACAAAAAAGTTTCTACTAAAGCACTTCGGTAAGTTTCGCGATAGCCCGTGCACGGTGGCTGATCTGATTTTTGATCGCTTCCCCCAATTCGGCGAACGTTTCATCAAATCCTTCCGGGATAAAGATCGGATCGTAGCCGAAGCCGCCTGTCCCGCGGGGTTCGGTGGCAATTTGGCCCGCGCAGATGCCCTCCAGCAGGGTTTCTTTTCCTTCTTTTACCAGGGCGATGATGGTTCGAAAGCGTGCACGGCGGGTATCCTTGTTTTCAAGGTTATGCAGCAGCAGGTTGTTGTTTGCATTCGGGTCGCGGGTGTCGCCCGCATAGCGCGCGGTGTGTACGCCGGGCGCGCCTGCGAGGGCCTCCACTTCCAGGCCTGTATCTTCCGAAAAACAGTCGAAGCCGAAGTGTTCTTTGACATACCGCGCTTTGAGCAGGGCATTTCCTTCGAGCGTATCTTCCGTTTCTTCGATATCTTCTAGACAACCAATGTCTTTAAGGGTTTTGATGTGGTATTTTCCGCCCAGCATTTGTTCTACTTCTTTGGCTTTATGAGGGTTGTTGGTGGCGAAGACTAGGATTTTCATGGTGTGTTTTTGCTGCAATAATACAGCTGATTGAGAGGACCTTGCCGCACGTAGTTAATACTTGTTTTCTAATTTAAAAACTTTTATCTTTGTAAAAAGAAAATACCATGCAACAATTAATTTTAAACATCGAAGAAAATCGTTATGCACTGCTTTTGCAGTTTTTAAATACATTAGACTATGTAAAGGTAGTACAGACGTCTTCTGGTAATCCACCTGTACATTTAGCCCAAAACCCTTCTACATCAGACAGCCAATTGGTTCAGCTGCGATCAGTATTGGAAAAACAGTCAAAGCCACTTTTCCAAGGTATAACAGATCCTTTAGTTTGGCAAAATCAACAGCGAGATGAGTGGTCGTAAACTTTTGCTAGATTCTAATATTGTTATTTATATTGATGAAGAAAGCGCTATCCCCCGAAGTTTTTATCAAGGCGGATGATGCACTTTACCTTTCAGATGTTTCATTTATGGAAACATTGGGCTATGCATTTTCCGATGAAAATGAAAAAGAAGCAATTGAAACGTTACTATCCGTTTTGTTTCGGCTTCCAATTGATGAAGAAGTCGTTCTCAAGGTAATTTCAATTCGCCAAACGCGTAAAATGAAGTTGCCAGATGCCATCATAGCTGCTACTGCACTAATACATGATTGTATGGTTATAACGCGTAACATTTCCGATTTTTCCGGGTTACCAGGTTTGGTTGTTTTGAATCCAAAGGTTTTCCCCTGATTTCAGTCATTCCTTAATGATTTGCGTAGGGAAAATATAGGTTTATCCTTGTAAATTCTAAACAGGACTTATTAATTTACAAGGATAAATACTTTAACCGGGCATGGTTTTCACGCTTCCTACGCCCGGCGCTTCTTCGAGCGTTGCACGAAGTTATACCTGTCTCGCATCTCAAATCGAGAAGGCCAACGCGCGGCGGAAAAAAATAGCTCATCTCGAAGCCCCTAGACTATCTATGTTCCATCCCTATTCATCGAAATCCAGTCCCGCCTCATCGAAATGATGGTGACCATAGTTGCTTTCTGTCTGGAAGAAGCGCAACTTTGCAGAACAATTTTGTTTAAAGTAAGCAACTTTTTGTTCAAATGACACCATATAAAAATTATAGTACCGCGTCCGACTGGTCGCACCGAATTAAAAAAGGCAGTATGTACGTGGCCGTGGCCGCTATGATCGGCGCTCAAATGAGCTGTAGCAGCAGCGATAATGGCAACGATTGGGAACAGGTAACCGTACAGGAAGCCACCAAAGGCGTTATTACCACCATCGAAGAAACGGAAGCTGGCAATTTCGTGATTGCCGATGAAAAAGTGGTGGAAAGTAAGGATGCGTCCCGTGTCATTATCAAACGCTTAGATGGAAAAATCGACACACTTACCCTCGACCAGGCCAAGGCACTGGTGCAACCCACCGATACAGTAACCCAACGACACACCAACAACGTGCAACACTACCACCACGGCGGCGGCATGGGCAATGTGCTTTGGTGGGGTGCCATGGGTTATATGATGGGCCGCAGCTTTAATTCGCCGGTACAGCAAGGTATTTACCGAAATGGTTATAACGCAGGGGGCGCTTATACGGCTGGCACCGCGGTTTCGCAGGAATTGAAACGTACGTCTGTGGGCCGTACCCAAATGCGCCCGGTGCGCGGCCGCAGCGGATTTTTCCGGGGTTGGGGTGGCAGCACGGGTAGCTAAGCGGGTTTTTCAAGGTCCACTTTACAAAGGGTACGTTTACACGCGCCCTGTTTTTTTATTATTAAAAATCGGTACATCAGGATATTTCACATGAAATTACAAGCCATTGACCAATTACCCAACCCGATTTTCGAATCGCTTGGTTGGGATTTTTTTATATCGGAAGAAGCGGGGAATTACCTGACCAACCAGTTGGTGGTGGTTTCGGAAGCGGAGCGGGATGCTTTTTATGCAGCGGGCAATCGTTTGTACGATATGTTTGTGGCGGCGGCCGAGCATGTTATGCAGCACAATTTGATGGGTAAATTAGGCATCCCCGCGAATTTGCACGAATTGATTCGGCTGACTTGGGAGGATGAACGGCATCTGCATCTTTTTGGCCGCTTCGATGTGGCGGGCGGTGTGGATGGCACGCCAATTAAACTCCTCGAATTTAATGCAGATACGGCCACCACCCTGCCGGAATCATCTATTATTCAGTGGGCACAATTGAAGGCGAATAATATTGACGAAACGAAACAGTTCAATTTTGTCTATGAGGCTTTGGTGGAGAATTTCAAGCGCCTGCGCACGCTGAATCCGGATCGGGAGCCAGCTATTTTGTTCTCCACGATGCGCGGCGCGTCGGAAGACGACCACAATGTATCCTTGTTGGTGGAGGCTGCAGAAGAGGCAGGGTTTGAAACCGGGTTTTGTTACGTGGATGAGGTGGTATTTTCGGAGACAACGGGCATTTTCGGAAAAGATGCCATTGGACAACCGCTTTATTTTCCGTTTTGGTTTAAACTAGTGCCTTGGGAATACATCGCGCTGGAAGAGCCGGATTTGTGTAAAATGCTTACTGCAATTGTCCGCAATGACGTAGCGGTGATTCTGAATCCGGCTTATACGATGCTGTTTCAGAGCAAGGCTATTTTGAAATATTTATGGGATTTGTATCCGAATGATCCGCTGTTGCTGGAGGCTTCGTTGGAGGAGCCGATTGGTCGCCAAAATTACCCGTTTGTTCAAAAGGTGATTTTGGGCCGGGAAGGCAGTAATGTGACCGTGTATGATGGCATTGGCTTGCCGGTGGAAGTAAGGGAAGGGGAATATGAAGGGCAAGCGTGTGTGTATCAGGCGTACGCGCAACTGGCTCAGGATGGGCAAGGTATGTATTACCAATCGGGTATATTTTTCGCGTATGAGGCGTGTGGGTTGGGTTTTAGGCGGAGTGGGCGGCGGATTATTGATAATGGGGCGCAGTTTGTGGGGCACGTTGTGGGGCCCGTTGCGCCCCCCCTTGCGGGGGGCCTTTAACGTATGCCCTTGATCTGCACCCTTTCTGGTGCCCGTTTGCTCCCGCGCCCATGTGCCCTTGCGGGCACATGGGCGGAGGTTAGGACCCGCAAGGGGTCCAGCTACAGGGGCACATTACCATGTTTCCGTTTCGAACGTGCCACGGCTTTATTTTCCAACATCGCAAATGATTTGATCAATTTCCGGCGCGTTTCGCGGGGCAGGATTACTTCATCGATGAATCCGCGGGCGGCGGCGCGGTAGGGATTGGCAAAAGTGTCGCCGTATTCTTTTTCTTTTTCGGCCAATTTGGCGGCTGGATCCGCTGCGGCATCAATTTCGTGTTTGAAAATGATTTCTGAGGCGCCTTTTGCCCCCATAACCGCAATTTCGGCTCCCGGCCAGGCATAGTTCATATCGGCGCCGATGTGCTTAGAATTCATTACATCGTATGCTCCCCCATAAGCCTTGCGGGTGATTACGGTGATGCTTGGCACGGTTGCTTCCGAAAATGCGTACAATAACTTGGAGCCATTGGTAATGATGGCATTCCACTCCTGGTCGGTACCCGGCAAAAAGCCCGGAACATCTACTAAAACAAGCAAGGGGATATTAAAACAATCGCAAAAACGCACAAAACGCGCTGCTTTTTTGGAGGAATTTACATCCAATACGCCGGCGAGGTTCATGGGTTGGTTGGCGACAATGCCGATGCTGCGGCCTGCTAAATGAGCAAAACCCACCACAATATTCTCGGCGTAACTTTCGTGAATTTCAAAAAACGAATCCGTGTCAACAATGCCAGCAATCACCTCTTTCATGTCGTATGGGTGGTTGGCATTTTCGGGAATAATATGCATCAATTCGTCGCGGTATTCGTCGCCCAGGGTATAGTCGAGTCGTGGTGCCTGGTCTTCACAGTTTTGCGGAATGTAAGAGAGCAGGCGTTTTACCTTTTCGATACAATCAACATCGTTGGTAGCGACTAAGTGGGTCACCCCCGACTTGCTGGCGTGGGTGCTGGCGCCGCCCAGTTCTTCGCTGCTTACTTCTTCATTGGTCACCGTTTTTACCACATTTGGGCCGGTTACAAACATATAAGAACTGCCTTCTACCATGACAATAAAATCAGTCATCGCCGGGCTATACACAGCGCCCCCAGCGCAAGGGCCGAGAATCGCCGAAATTTGAGGAATTACGCCGCTGGCTTGCACATTGCGGTAAAATATGTCGGCATAACCACCCAGGGAATTCACGCCTTCCTGAATACGTGCGCCGCCCGAGTCATTGAGTCCGATCATGGGTGCGCCGTTGCGTACTGCGAGGTCCATGACCTTACAGATTTTTTCTGCATGTGTTTCGGACAAGGAGCCCCCAAAAACGGTAAAATCCTGGGCGAAAACATATAACAATCGGCCGTTCACCGTACCATACCCGGTTACGACGCCATCGCCCAAAAATTGTTGATCGGCCATGCCAAAATCAGTAGCGCGGTGGGTTACTAAGGCGCCAATTTCTTCAAAAGAACCCGGATCCATCAAGAAGTGGATACGTTCCCGCGCGGTGAGTTTGCCTTTTTTGTGTTGTGCGTCTATGCGTTTTTGTCCGCCGCCTAATTTCGCTTCCGCAATTTTTGATCGAAGCAATTCAAATTTTTGTTCCATGATGTGAATACAGCATCCGTTAAGTGAGCAATAGGTACAAGGTGGTATGGTACACTTTTATACACCTCACCTTGAGATTAGATTAAATTGCGGACAAGACCATGAAGTAGTTTCTTATTGAGCATCAATCACTAAGCGCCGGTATTCTGGCGCTATTTCAACTTCTCGGTTGAGGATTGTTTTACCATCTTTTTGTATTTCAAACAAAGCCTTTTCCCCTGCTGCCTTGGGCAAACTTAGGGCAAAATAACCATTAGTGCTGGTCTCCACCTGAAATTTCCCACCCATTACTTTGATAATCGCGCCTTCGATGCCATTTCCCGCCTGATCGCGCAAAGACCATTCAAATGTGGTATTATCGCTTGGAAAATCGAGGGTAAAATAAATTACTTTTTGGTCCTTGGCGGTGTAAGCACTTTGATCCAGTACTCTGCAGCGCCGATTACCAGAAGGGGTAAATACGAGTTTAATTGAATCATTCAGGTATTTTCCCGGTACACCGCGGTATTCGACCATGCCACGTGCGTCGGGCTGGGTAACGGGGAAAGGTTTTTCGGCCCCAAATTGCAAAGTGGCCATTCCATCTGTTATTGGCTCACCGCTGGTGCCATTGTACACCAAATAATATTTCAAATTGAAGGGCCCCGAATTACATGCAACACCTAGGATTACAACCAGGATTCCAAGCGCCAAAAACGTGTTTAATTTATTCGAAAACAACATATTAACCATTATTATTTTTTACGTAAAACAATTCCTTTCCCCACACTATGATGGGTCCAGGCAAACAAATTGCGATCAAGCCACAACATAAAATCTGTTATAAAACCGAGGGCTGGGTCATCTACGGAAGCGGGACGGACCGTGAGGCTGGTTTTGGAATCCTCGGTTACATTCTTCGAGTTTTTCTTGAAAATACTTTGGGCAATACCCGTCCAATAAACCTCCAATAGTCCAACCAAATAGTGGCTTAGACCTCGAAATTCGATTAGTTCAAGTCCAGCATCGGCAACCCATTGTTTAAAATCGGCCGAACCGATTAAATATTCATGGCCAAAGGCATAAGCGCCCTGGGAAATACGATATTCCTTGGGTCCATTGCCGAACCAATGCCAAAAACGATTGATCGGGTCGTAAGTAATCGGAAATTCGCGGCTAGGGAACGTCATAATAGCATATGCACCCGGTTTTAGTACCCGACCGATTTCCTGCACCATTTTGGCGGGTTGCCCCACATGTTCTATCACTTCACAGGAAAGGAGCAGGTCGAAACTGGCATCCGGATAGGACAGGGCAAGCGCATCATTTACTTCATAATGCAGGTTCATCACGCCCCGATTGAGTTCGCGTGCATGCGCCAAGTCTTCCTCATTTACATCAACACCAATTAATTCGGCGCAGTAGGCGGCCACCATCCGATCGTAATCGCCCTCCCCGGTTCCGAGGTTGAGGCCTTTTTCAAAAGGGGTTGATTGCGCAACTTCTTTTAGTTTGTTTTTTACAAACAAATAGCGGTTGCGAAAAGTAGGAAACAATAGTTTAAAATTCACAGGAGTATTGAAATTTGCCTAAATTACAATAGCAATCAGGCGTTTACAATGTTTTGAAAATCAAGTATTTAAACCTGCTTATTACTTCATTTGCCCTATTGCTGCACGGAACTGTTGTGCAGCACCAGTATTGCCGGTTGCCTCATATATTTGGGCTGAAAGTTCGTAAGCCGGCCGGAAGTTGGGTGCGATCTGAATGGCTTTCATCAAATCATTGAGTGCTGTTTGGGTGTCGTTTTGTTGCTTTGCAATCAAGGCCAGATAATACCAGGCGCTCGGATTGGATGCTTCCCGTTTGATGGATAGTTCGAATTGGGCTTTGGCCCGTCCGGCATCTTCTTTGTACAGGTAATACATGCCAATCAGGTTGTTAGCTTGCGCGTCATCGGGGCTAATTTCGAGGTTCTTTTCGGCGGCCGCTTTGGCCTCTTCCAACTGGTTGTTGTTGAGGTATGCTTGTCCCAAATTTACCCATGCCAAGTCATTATTCGGCACATTTTCGAGTTCTTTTTTGAAATATTCGATCGCACCCGGCCAATTATTGAGTTTCATGGAAGCCATTGCGAGCGAACAGTTTTTACCATTATCTTTTAAAACGGCCAACAAAGGTGCACCACCGGCTTTTACAATATGTACAGCATTGGCAGGCGGCCATTTTCCTTTTTGCAGGGTCGCGCCATCGAGAAAGCGCGTCGGATACAAGGCGTAATCCCAGGCATCATCGCAGCGTTTTTCCCATTTCAGGTACTTGACTTTTACTTTATCGCCATATTTGGCAGTGAGTTGGCGGGTAGAATAGTACATATTGGTGGCAATTACCACCAATTCAGGCATATCGGGCCGCAAAATGCCTTGTTGTTCCAGCCATTCGATCCCCTGGCGGGTACTAACGCCCCAATAATCGGTTTCAAATTCGCCATAAGCGCCCCCTACCCCACCCTTGATCGGGTTGAAATACACATACGGAATTTGCGGATTCATGGCAATAAAGGCGGCAGAATCGACAATGGTCAGGCCCATTACGCCCATTACGGCATATTGGAGTGCTTTTTTGCCCGTAAAGAATACGGTAAGTTCGTTCCAAAAAAGGCCCGCTACCAAGGCCATACAGGGGTAAGCAAATGTTAAGTGACGCCAGCCGTCGTGGATCACCGAGTTTTTATAAATCACATAAAAAATCGGGAAAATACCGCCAAAAAACACCAAAGCCACCCACAAACGGTTGTATTGTTTGAATAAACGTGGTGCTAGTACGAGGCTGCCCAAAAAGCCCAATACTACTCCCAGCGGAATCGTGTACAAAATCCATTTAAGTGGATAGTTCCAGGGCGTTTTATCAGACATCATGTTTTCGCCTTCAAACAACACACGGATTTTTACCTCCAGGTCGGAAAATTTGGAAAGTGCAATGAACGGGTTTTGCAAAGGACTTTGCAGCGCATAAGGCCAAAACAACATCGCAAAAACATAGCCTACGAAAGCCGTTCCAAGCACGATCACCGCATAACGTGTCAGTGCTTTTGTATTGGAAAAGGCCGATAAACCGCCGTTTTTGAGTAAAAAGTGCAGTCCGGCAAACAAAAACAGGATACCAAACGACAACAAACCACCGGCGCGAATGGCCAGCGCAATGGCCAACCCAGCTGCTAAACCAAGGAGGTTCCAGCGACGCGGATTGGGCATTTTGTCCAAAACCGCCACCATATTATACATGGCCATCATGTACCCGGCGGCAAAAGGAATATCTTTTGGGTTCATCAAACCATCGCCGATAAAGCGCGGCGAAACGAGCATAAGGATCATCGTAAACAAACCCGCTTGCCAACCCGCAATCAATCGGGCCAACAAAGCGGTACACAAAATAGCGACCCAGGCTAAGATCGCGCTGGAAGCATGGCGGACCTGGTGGTAACCCAAGGTATTTTGCTCAAGCCCGAGCGCCTTGTTGGCAAAACCGGTGACAATTTCAAAAAAGCCACCATACAAGTGCATATTTCCATCGGGAATATTGAGCGCCGAGGTGTCTTTGCCAAACGTTCCGTAATAATTGACTAGTTTTTTGGAATAATCGCATTGAAACTTGTCATCCGCATTGATCCCGCTGCCTAAAGACAGGAAAATCAATACGAGCAGGCCGAAACCTGCCAGTCCCCAAAATGCATACCGTTGCGTTTTTGTTTCCAACGGGCGTTCGATGGCGGGGAGCCAGTCACGCACAGGAGCAACAGGTTTTGCAATAGGCGCTTTTTTCTCTTGCGCAGATGATTTTGGTACGGGTTTGCCGGATTTTGCCATTTTTTGAAACAAGCGATAACAGCCAGTGGTTCAACTTCCTATCCCCAAAAAAAACTTTGAACATATTGGAAAAAGGGTTGAGCACAAGCCGAATGAATAAAACCGGCGAAAGGTAGCGAAAAAGTGATCCTTCCCGTGTAGTCGGGCATTTTTTATCCGTCAAAATGTCGCGTGGGTACGCGCACGAAGAGTTTAATTACTTGATTTTCAATAATTTATAATTTTAAATATCCTATTGCAGCATTTAAGTGTGTCGCACAAAATAATACAACAGTACGGCCGTAATTAATAGAAATACGAGCACCAGGGCAACTTGCCCCAATTGCAAAAAGCGAATTCTCCGGCGTGGGCGCAATTTGCGGCGTTCCAGTTTTTGTTCCAACCGCTCCCAAACCTGCTCCGAAGGGAGTTCGTGCAGTTTGGACTCGTTTTCTTTGAAAAAATCAAAAAGATCGGGCATGAATGATGAATGATGAATGATGAATGATGAATGATGAAAATCTACTTAAAATATCAATTAATATTGAATGAAATCAAATCTTTTCGACCCCAGCAGGGTCTGCAACCAAATCATTCCAACCCCAGCATAGATGGCATTCCTGAAACCAAATCATTCCAACCCTAACGAAGATGGCATTCCTGAAACCAAATCATTCCAACCCCACCGGGGATGGCAATCCTGAAACCAAATCATTCCAACCCCACCGGGGATGGCAATCCTGAAACCAAATCATTACGACCCCACCGGGGATGGCAATCCTGAAACCAAATCATTCCAACCCCACCGGGGATGGCAATCCTGAAACCAAATCATTACGACCCCAGCGGGGTCGCATCTTTGTAACTCGAATCATTACGACCCCAGCGGGGTCGCATCTTTGTAGAAAAAAATTGGCGTCCCAAACCATCACGACCCCAGCGGGGTCGCATATTTGTGGATCGTGCATTTGTTTTGTGCATTTGTTTTGGACATTTGTTTTGGACATTTGTTTTGGGCATTTGTTTTGACATTTATAAGCATTAATACCCTTTGGTTTTAAGGAGTTGCCGAAGTTTTTCCTTGGCCAGGATCAATTGGGATTTGCTGGTATTGATAGAAATGCCCAACATATCGGCTATTTCCTGGTGTTTGAAACCTTCAAGCACGTATAAATTGAACACGGTGCGGTATCCATTGGGCAATTGGTCGAGCAGATTAAGGATTTCGCGGGCGGACAATTCGGCTTCGATGGAAAAACTGTCGGGATGATCGTTTACCATGGCGTCCTCGCCGGGAAAGACCAGGGGTTGCACTTTGCGGAGTTTCATGAGGGCCTCATTGACCATCACGCGGCGGATCCAACCCTCGAAACTGCCTGAGCCCGCGTACGATTCAATTTGCGTAAACACCTTATACATACCGCTCACCAGGGCATCTTCGGCATCCTCGCGGGACTTCAAGTAGCGCCGGCACACCGAAAACATCAGGGCGGCATACCGGTCGTACAGGGCCTTTTGCGCCTGGCGATCCTGCGCTTGCAGGCGTTCTATAAGGGATTGTTCAGACATTCGGGATCATGCTATTTTCGTACAAACTATCAACAATGATGCAGGCCTTGATACTTTTGGTGCGCGGACAAGCAGAATCTATTAATTTTGCGGCCCTAAAGTATTTCTTTTTTTTCACAGATTGGTTGCAAAAAGCTTTTGAGCAGGGCGCAACCGGTGCATTCAACAACCCATTTCGAAGCGTGGAACTTGTAAACGGCAAATATCAGTTTGAAGGCGGCATTGATCCGCTGGAACTTTGTAAAGAATATGGATCACCCCTTTACGTATATGATGCATCTATCATGGAACGTCAATATCGGCGTATTACAGCGGCATTTACCTACCCCAAGGTACACATTCATTATGCATGCAAGGCGCTGACCAATTTGACGGTGATGAAGTTGTTTCGCAAATGGGGCGCTGGACTGGATTGTGTATCCATCCAGGAGGTCCGTTTGGGTATTTTAGCCGGTTATGCGCCAGAGAACATTTTGTACACCCCCAATTTTGCGGGGATTGATGAATTTGACGAGGCCGTTGCGCTGGGGGTAAAAATTAATATTGACGCGATTCCGATGTTGGAAAACTGGGGATTGAACCATAAAAACGTGCCTGTATGTTTGCGCATCAATCCGCATTTGATGGCGGGAGGCAATGAAAAAATCAGTGTGGGCCATATTGACTCCAAATTTGGCATCAGCATTCACCAATTGCCGCACGTATTGCGCGTGGTGGAGAGCCAGGGCTTGGTGATCGAGGGTTTGCACATGCATACGGGTTCGGATATTTTGGATGTGGATGTGTTTTTGCTTGGGGCCGAAATTTTGTTTGAATCGGCGCGCAAGTTTCCGGCGCTGGAGTTTATCGATTTGGGCAGCGGTTTTAAAGTGCCTTACAAAACCGATGATATTGAGACCGATGTGGAGGAACTGGGTGAAAAACTGAGCCAGCGTTTTGCCGAATTCTGCAAAGAGTATGGGCGGGAACTGACCTTGATGTTTGAACCAGGCAAGTTTTTGGTGAGCGAATCGGGTTACCTTTTTGCGCGCTGTACTTTGGTAAAACAAACCACCTCTACCACTTTTGTAGGTTTAGATACGGGTATGAATCATTTGATTCGTCCGATGTTTTATGGCAGTTACCACAAAATTGTGAATGTAACGGAACCGAGTTTCAAGCCGCGGATATATACCGTAGTGGGCAATATCTGTGAAACCGACACTTTTGGCAGCGACCGGCGCATTGCGGAAGTGGTAGAAGGTGATGTTTTGGCCTTTTACAATGCAGGCGCTTATGGCTGGATGATGTCATCGAATTATAATTCACGGCCGCGTCCGGCGGAAGTGCTGATTTATGAAGGTAAAGCACATTTAATTCGCAAGCGGGAAACAATTGAGGATTTGGTGCGGAATCAGGTGGAGATTGCGTTGTAGGGGTGCAGGGCAAACCAACGATTACGCGGATTTTCACAGATTTTATTGTCAATTATTTGAAAATAAACAGTTTTTGCACATTAATCAATCCATTTTAAGGACTATTTCTTTGTACGTACAGTTATATTTTGAAATGCGGGTTGTTTTAATATCTAATGGGCTTATGATGTGCGTTTTAGGAAAAACTTGCCGCACTAATTTAGTATAAAAACATCCTATTTATTAAAAAAAATAGGATGTTTTTACATTTTTTACTTTGTGTTTTTATACTATTTTTGTTATATTATTTGATTTAGCGTATAAAATAAGCAATTTTTGCGGCCGAATTTTGGACGCCTGCGCTTAGCGTCTATAAAAACGAATATATGCGTCGGGGCTTGGACGGCAAAAATCGGCAGGCAAAGTGTACTTTTTTGGTAAAGTCGATTGAAAGAACCAACTTTTATGGGCTGTACTTGTTTTATTCTCTTTCCCGATCTACTGGTGCATAAAAAACATAAAATAATCATAATCAACACTTTGCGTTTTAATCATTTTAAAACCAGCGTGTATAATAACCTCACTTCAAAACATTTTAATCAATGACAAGCATGGTAACTACGCCGACAACCTTTAAAACGGTCCCTGGCGATCCTATTAAAGTGCTACAATATACATTGTCGAATGGCCTTCAATTGTTCCTTTCGATTCATAAAAACGAGCCCCGGGTTTATACAGAGATCGCGGTGCGTGCGGGCAGCAAGCATGATCCGGCGGATACCACGGGTTTGGCCCATTATTTTGAGCACATGATGTTTAAAGGTACCGATCGTATGGGTACCCTCAATTGGCCTAAAGAAAAAGCCTTGTTGGATGAAATTGAGGCCCTTTTCGAGCAACATCGACAAGAACAGGACCCTGAAAAGAAGAAATTCCTGTATGCCGAAATTGATCGACTGTCGTCGGATGCTGCAAAACTTGCGGCGGCCAATGAATACGACAAATTGGTGAGCGCCATTGGAGCAAAAGGCACCAATGCCTATACCTGGGTGGAGCAAACCGTTTACTTGAATGATATTCCTTCGAATGAATTGGAGCGCTGGTTTGAATTGGAAAGCGAACGTTTTCGGCGGCCGATATTGCGTTTGTTTCATACCGAACTGGAAACCGTTTTTGAAGAGTATAATATCAGCCAGGACCGTGATTTTCGGAAAGTGAGCAAGGCCATTCAGGAAAAACTCACGCCTACCCACCCGTACGGCACCCAAACTACCTTGGGCCGTGGGGAAGACTTGAAAAACCCATCACAGACCAATATTTACCGGTTTTTTGATCAATATTATGTGCCCAATAATATGGCCATTGTGCTTTGCGGTGATTTTGATCCGGAGGAAGCCGTTCAATTGGCGGAAACTTATTTTGGGCAATTTGCCAGCAAAAAAATCCCGGAATTCCGATTTGATCCGCAACCAGCCTTGGAAAGTCGGGTAAAAATGGATGTTTATGGCACGGAAGCAGGCTGGGTAGAAATGGCCTGGCGCTTCGATCATGCACAATCGCGTGAATCGATGATGTTGCCGGTTATTGCGGGTATTTTACATAATTATCAGGCTGGTTTGTTTGATTTGAACCTGATTCAGCAGCAAAAACTGTTAGAGGCTTACGCGTATCCGCGTGTACATGAGGACTTTGGAACGCTGTTTTTGCATGGAAAACCGCGGGAGGGACAGTCGCTGGATGAAGTAGAACAATTGATGTGGCACCAAATTGAATTATTGGCCAAAGGTGAATTTGAGGATTGGTTGCCGGGGGCTGTTTTGAAAGACATGAAATTGTCGGAAATCAAAGAATACGAAAAAAACCAGGGTCGTGCAGGCGCGATCACGAATGCATTTGTGTTGGGACTGGAATGGTCGGATATGGTGCATCGCTGGAAAAAACTGGCTGCCATTACCAAGGCGGATGTCATGGCTTTTGCCCAAGAACACTTGCGCAACAACAATTATGCGGTCGTGTACAAGCATACGGGTGAAGATAAGGGTGTCATGAAGGTGGATAAGCCGCCCATCACACCCATTGAAGTGAATCGCCAAGATATTTCGGAATATGCCCAAGCCTTTTTAGGTAAAGCGGTGCCTGATATTACGCCACAGTTCCTGGATTTTAAAAATTTGATCAAAAAATCGTCGATTACGCCCAAACTGAAACTAAAATCCATTCAGGAGCGGAGCAGTCAACTGTTTCGGTTGGATTATATTTTCGATATGGGTCGAACCAGTGATCGGCGCTTGTCGATGATGGCTACTTATTTGCCATTTTTGGGAACCAGTCGCTTGAGTCCGAGTGCCTTACAGCAGGCATTTTACCGCTTGGGTGTTCATTTTTCGGCGACTTGCCAGGACGAGCATTTGTATTTGACCTTGAGTGGCCTGGAAGAATCGCTGGAAGAAGGCATTGTGCTGATGGAAGAAGTGCTGGCAGATGCGCAGCCTAACGCGGAGGCATTGTCTAATTTGATTGAGGATGTTTTGAAAAGGCGGGAGAATGACAAGATGGATAAAAAAGTGATTTTATCGAAAGCGATGAGCAATTATGCCAAATACGGCAAGGTTTCACCGTTTTCTGATAAATTTTCGAAAGAAGAACTGTTAGCGATTACTCCCCAGGAATTGACAGGTTTATTGCGGAATTTACGCAGTTTTGAGCATGAAGCCTTTTATTTTGGTGCCCGCAGTGCCCGTGCCGTGGCAGGCATGTTGAAAAAGCACCATATTGTTCCGGCCCAGTTACAAAAAACCTTAATGCCGAAGAAATATCGGGAAATTGGTGTATCCAAGGACAAAGTGTTGTTTGTGCATTTTCCGATGGTACAGGTTGAGTTGTTGTTGATTTCGAAAGGAACGCCCCATTTTAACCTGGAAGAGCATATTTACTCTGAATGGTATAACCAGTATTTTGGATATGGGTTATCGTCGATTGTATTTCAGGAAATTCGGGAATCCAAGGCGCTGGCGTATTCGGCTTATGTATTTGCGGCCAATCCCAATCAGAAAAAGCGCGCGCATTACCTTCAGGCATATGTGGGTACACAGCCCGATAAGTTACACGAGGCGGTCGGCGCATTTCAGGAGATTTTAGAAAACATGCCTGTTTCATCGTCCCAAATAGAAAATGCGCGGCAGAGTGTTTTGAAACAAATTGCAGCGGGCCGCATTACCAAGGCGGATATTTATTGGACTTGGCGGACCAACCGCGACCGAGGATTTTTGAATAAAGACTTGCGGGAATCGGTTTACAACACCCTGGAACATGCTTCGGCGGAAGATTTGGTCCGTTACCAACAAACATTTGTGCAAGGAAGGCATTATACCTGGCTGGTGTTGGGCGACCGAGCGCGGATTGATTTCAACTATTTGAAATCAATTGGGAAAGTGTCGGAGTTGAGTTTGGAGGAGATTTTTGGGTATTAATTGTATACTGCACACTGTATAGTTTCGCGCAGATGTTACGCAGATTCGTTTTCGCAGATGTTACGCGGAAAAATCTGCGTAAGATCTGCGCTTTTTTTCTGTGTAACATCTGCGTGAAAAATATCCAGTAGGATGGTCTGCTGCAACAAATTTACTTTTTTGGAAGCATTTTGCGCGCTTTCTCCACCATTTCAGTGGATATATTGAAAAGATTGGCGACGGCTGCATTATCCTTTAGTTTTTAAAAAAAGCCCCAACTGCACTTCACGCGCAGCCGGGGCCAATTCATTTTGCAATACCGCTTATTAGTGCTGTATCACCACTTTCACATATTTCACCTGATCGCCTGATTGTACCCCGAAGGTGTACATGCCACCTGGCAGATCACTGTAGTTGAACAATTGCTGTAAGGTACCTGACTTGAAGTCGGCGGATTCGTAGCGCACTACTTGTCCGATGGCATTGTACAGCGTGAACGTAATTTCCTGTGCCGGTTTGGCGGTGATTTCTACTGTATAAGCGCCCGTGTTCGGGTTCGGATACAAGTTGAATTGTTCCAGCCAGTTGGCATCTTCGATTCCCGTGGTATTCGTGATCGATACGGTTTTCTGCAACACGCTGCTACCGCAACCATTCATGGCAGAAAGCAACACGAAGTAAGTGCCGTTTTGTGCGTACGTATGGGTTGGGTTGGCTTCTGTGCTGGTGGTACCGTCGCCGAAGTTCCACATGTACTGTTCTGCTTGTACCGAGTTGTTGACAAACGATACGGTTCCGCCATTTTTACTGAAGTTGTACACCGCAGTTGGATTGGTCATTGCTTCCACATGGGTCTGTTTTGCTACCGTGTTGACACCTTGTGGGTTGGTAACTTTCAGGGTCGCCATGTATTCGCCCGCGGTTTGGTACGTCACACTTGGATTTGATTCCGTAGAAGTAGCCGGCGTGCCACCAGGGAAGTTCCACAACCATGCGGTTGGGTTACCTACCGATTCATCGCTGAATTGTACGGTAAATGGTCCCTCACAAGTTGGGGTTGGTTGCGCATTGAAGGCTGCTACCGGTGGTATCTGGCTGCTGGTGATCGTTATTACAGCCGTACAGTTGCCTGCATTTCCACTTGGGTCCGTTACCTGCATTGGAACATTGTTTGCCCCTAAGTTGCTCAGGTTGAACTGGAAGGTTCCGATCGACATCGCCAGATTTGCCGTTGGTGCGCAGTTGTCGCTGGTACCATTGTTGATCGTGGCGATTGTGATGTTTGCGGTTCCTGTTTGTCCCAATTCGAGGGTCACATTTTTACAAACTGCTGTTGGTGCGGTTACGTCTTTCACCGTGAGCAATTGCAGGTGTGAAGCTGCGTTGTTGTTGGCATCGGTCACCACCCATTTCCGGGTAATCGTGTAATTGTAGTGTTTGCTATCTGCTTCGTCCGCGTGTTGCGTACTTACTTCTGTTTGAACAATCTTGACGTTGCCTGCGCAGTTTTCGATTACCTGATTGGCCATCAATTGGAGCATTGCAGGCACCGCATCGCAATTAACCGTTGCATTTTCAGGCATGCTGATTGCGAATTGTGGCGGTGCAACATCCACAACCATTACCTGGAAGGAACAGATTGCTGTATTGCCGCTGGCATCCGTTGCCGTGTACACGATCGTGATCGGGTCGCCTGCTGGTATTTGTGAACCAGACACTGGACCAGAAGTTTGTACCACCGTTGGAACACCGCAGTTGTCGATTGCTGCCGGATCCGCCCAGTTTACTTTCGCAGAGCAGCCAGGGCCACCCGTTCCGTCGCAAGCCACCATAATCATCTGCGTTGGGCAGTTGAGGAAGGTTGGCGCAACTTCGTCGATTGCGTTGATGGTATACTGTTCTGTATCAGAGCATTGACCGAATGTTGCCGTTACGGTGATCGTTGCTACGCCTGATTTCGCGGTGAAGCCCGGGATCACAGGGAACGCACTGCTTGCGGTACCATTTACCAGGCCTACTGCTGCACCACCGGTCCAACTGTAGTTAGCGCCGTAAATGCTGCTTACCAAAGTAAGCGGTGCAACGGTGCTACCTGGGCAAATTGGAC
Source organism: Saprospiraceae bacterium (assembly GCA_040397785.1). Lineage (GTDB taxonomy): Bacteria > Bacteroidota > Bacteroidia > Chitinophagales > Saprospiraceae > M3007. The sequence goes on from JBBAVI010000007.1 coordinate 77,505, forward strand.
CAAGGTCGCTGATCGGCAGGATTGCGAATGGAATACCATCGTCAACCGTTGTTGTTGAAGCCACGGTACAGCCGCTGCCATCTGTCAAGGTCACGGTGTAAGTACCTGCAACCAGACCGCTCAGGGTCGTAAACGGATTCGAAGTTGGGCCTTGTGTTACGCCGTTCGACCAGTTGAAGGTGTATTGCGCAGGACCGTCGATCACAATTGCGTTGATTTTGCCATTTGCAGCACCAGAGCAGGTTGCATCATCCGGTAGCAATATAACTCCTGGACTTGGCAACACCACCAATTGTACTACATCAATATCGAAGCATCCAGCGGCATTTTCAAGGCGTGCCCAAATGTTTTTCGTCACCGAAGTGTACGTAAACGGTAATGGGTTGAGTCCTTGTTCTGCCAGTGTGTACGAATCGTAGTAAGTGACGGTTAATCCTTGAACACCGTTTGCCACCTGTGCATCTGCATTGTGCAGGTTGAAGGTTGCAGTGGTGCCGTCGAATACATTTGGACAAACCTGGAGTTGTGCAACATAAGCGATTGGTGCTGCAGCAACTTTCAGTTTAATGCTTTCAATTGCCAGGATCGTGCCGTTGGTATTCAATACCCGTGCGTAGATGATGTCATTGTCGGCACCTAAATGCGGATTCGTCAAGGCTACAGAACCGGCTTGTGCGCCTGCTTGTGTTGCATGGTAAGTAACCACGTGTGTACCAGCAGGATCTACCAGGATATTGGCATTGTTCAAATTAAACAAGGCCGTACCCGCGTTTGGTATGTTTTCACATTCCGTCAGCACAATACCTTCTGGGCAGAAGCCGGCATCCAGCGAATGATCCGTGTATCCAGCCAAGCCCGTTGTGTACATAATGGTTGGCAGTTTATCCCAAGCCTTTCCTGACGCATTTGCAATTGCTGCATCCGAGTCATTGAGGTCTGGATAGTGTCCTGCGCCCTGGTTGGCAACGGTGAGCGTATAATCTTTATTCGGCATTTTCAATTTACCTTCTGCAAGGTCGAATTGCGTGGTCGTACCATCTGTACCGAATACGATTTTGTAGTTGTAGTTCGGTTTCACACTATCAAAGTCGGCGGTTACCGTCCAGTTTTCACCCGGAGTACCTAAACCGGTGAAGTAGTATTCACCCAAGGAATCTGTTTTCGTATTGGCCAGCAAAATACCGCTGTTGGCATCGTAGAGGCTTACCCAAACACCTGGAATTGGCGCTTCGCAAGCATCCTGTACACCGTCGCAGTTTTTATCTGCCCAAACCCGGTTACCCAATTGTAGCGGTGCATCATCGCACAAGGCTTCGAGATCACCCATGCTGTTTGCTTTACCGATGCCTACCTGGTTGAATACTGGATCGACAATCGTCAAATCGATGCGGGTATTGCTACCATTGATCAGATCGTAGTAAGCAACGCCGCCGCCGATGGTGTATTCAGAAGTATTTGGGCTTACAATTACACCCAAGACTTCTGTTTTACCTGGCACATAAACCAAACCACCTGCATCAGCATCCTGATGTACCGAACGTGTATTATCGAAGAAGAACTCACCTCCGAATGGACCTTCGTTGTTGCCAACACCATACAAGCTGGTGCGGTTGATACCAGGGATTTTACCATTGGATTCGAGACGCCAGATGCCGTTTTCGTCGAATGCCACCAAGATATCACCACCCGTTGCGGCAGAGATTGGATTGCCTGTAGTAGTCGTTGGACGGAACTGACGGTAGCCTAACTGATGGCCTGTGCGGTCCATCAAACCGATAATCATCAAACCTTCGCGGGTCATTTCGATGTCAGAAACCATAGCCTGGCCACGGCAGCGGAATTCGGCGCCGGTTAATCCGCCCCCTACTACTTCAAAGTTACCTGCCGTTACAATGGTCGATGGTTCACCTGCACCGGTATTACCTACCCAGTTGCGTTCGCTATATGTGTCTACCCAGGTTTCCCATTCTTTACACTGCGCCATGTTGGCGTTTACATTACCAATAATGTCGCCGTGGTTATATTGGCTACCGGTGAGTTCGAAGTCGAGTACTTTTTTCCACTGACCGCTTGCGATGTTATATTCGTGGATCGAAGTAGAAAGGTCATCGCCGGTACCGTTGTTTTCGCCGGTACAAACACCGCCGACGTACACTTTACCTTTGTAAACTTTCAGACCCAGCGGACGGAACACCCCGTTGTTACAGTTTGGCGCCGATTCAATTGGAATTTCAATGGAAGAAGGCGTACCCTGGATATTGCTGATTTTCACGAGGTTGCGGGTGTTCAAGTTGACGGTCCACAGCGTGTTGTAATCGCTGGAGAGGTCAATATCACCCAAACCTGCTTTACCAATTTTCGCAAACACATCTGAATCTTTGCTTGGCGTTGATTTGGTTGAAAGATCTGGACGATCTACGGAACCAACATTTGGCACTTCATACAGCGGTGTTACGACTGGTATTTCATTTACATATTCGATTCGGTAAATACCGCCCAAGCCGAGTTCACCCAAGCCGACGTGGCGTTTGAGGAAGGCTGAAGCGTACAGGAATTTGTTGGTACGATCCCATGCGAGGCCGTAGATAGATCCAAGTTTATCATTCGCTGGTACTTCACCGAAGATATTTTCAGGGTTCACCGCATCGTACGGGAAGAGTCCTACCGAAGTGTTGCTCACCAAATCAGCCAAACCTTGGGTAAAGGTGGTGAAGGCCACATTTGGTTTGTCCTGACAGTAATCATCCGGGTTGTAGAATCCGACACTGATGCCGCAATTTGCCTGGTCGATAAATTGTACCGAAGTTCCGTTGGCTGGTCCATGGAAAGAAGGCACCAAGAAACTTTGTGTTGGTACAAATTCGATCCGATATGGATAGTTGTTCAAACCGTTGAACAAGAAGTATCCATCGGCAGCAGTCAGCATAGAATCTACTGGTTCAGGATTGCCGCATTCGTACAAGAACACTTTGATATTTGGCAAGCCTGTTTCGTCAATTCCGAATGCACCGTTTGTATTGAAGTCATTAAAGGCAATACCGCCCAGATTGCCGCCAACAGTCACCGAAGTGATGGCTACACAGCCATTTGCATCGGTAATAGTGATGGCATACGTACCTGCTGCTACATTCTGGATGGTAAACGGTTGCGTTGCAGCAGTTCCCGTTCCAGTGGTAACATTATTAGCCCAGTTGTACGTGTAAGGACCTGCGCCGTTGTCGACCGCAATCGTGATCGTACCGTTGGTTCCGTTACAAGAGATGCCTGTGCTGGTGGCTGTTGCATTTAACAGACTCAAGTGCGTAATAATCGTGGTCACCGTACCAGAGCAGCCATCTGCGCCCGTTACAATGATGGTATAAGTACCTGCTTCGAGGTTGTTGATCTCAAACGGTTCTGTTGCAGCCTGACCTGTACCGGATTGGCCGTTGGTATTGGTCCAATAGTAGGTGAAGCCTGGCACACCGTTTAATACGTCAATGATGATTTTTCCGTCACTTCCGCCGCAAAGTGTAGCGCAAACAGGCAGGGCCGTCAACATCATACCGGTTGGTTGATCTACGGTCACGTTGGTGACTGCGGTACAACCTGCTGCATCGGTAATGGTGATGCTGTAGTTGCCAGAAGCCAGACCCATTACTAGAATTGGATCGTCGCTGGTTGGTCCGCCATCTCCTACTGTGCCATTGGTGGTGTTCAACCACTCGAATGTGTATGGAGCAGTTCCGCCGGTTACATCCACCAGGATTTTACCGTTTGCCTGACCGCATCCTGGTGCGCAAAGTTGCGTTCCAATTGCCGTGAGGATACAGCCGCCATTGTTACAAGTAACTGTTGCGCAGGTCGTTTTGGTACAACCTTTCGAATCCGTGATGGTAACACAGTATGTACCGGTTCCAACACCTGACAGATCTTGCGTTGTTGCGCCATTCGACCACAAGTAAGTGTAAGCCGGCGTACCACCCGTTACGGTCAAGTCAATTGCGCCGTTGTTTACATTGCAAGTGGCTGCTGTAACCGTTGTAATCGGGTTGATTTGCGTTGGTTGCGTTACCGTTGCACAGATGGTTGAAGTACATCCGTTTGCAGCCGTTACGGTTACACAGTAGGTATTTGCAGCCAGGTTATTCAAGTTCTGTGTTGTCGCGCCGTTGCTCCACAGGTAGGTGTAAGGTGTTGTACCGCCGGTTGCAGTCAGGATGATTGCGCCTGTGTTGCCGCCGAAGCAATTTACCGAAGTAGTTGCTACTGCAAGTACAGGTCCACCTGTTTGTTCAACCGTTGCACACACCGTTTTGGTACAGCCTTTCGAGTCTGTAACCGTTACACAGTATGTTCCGGTAGACAAGCCTGTCAAGTTTTGCGTAGTTGCGCCATTCGACCACAAGAATGTGTAGGCAGGCGTACCACCTGAAACCGTCAGCGTCACTGTACCATTGGTGTTTCCACAAGTGGCTGCTGTTGTTGTCGTTGCGAGTGTCAATTGCGTTGGTGTACCAACAATTGCACTGATGATCACCGAGCAACCATTTCCATCTGTAACGGTGATCGAGTAGGTACCCGCCGTTACATTATTGATGTTAAATGGCTCATTGGCGATGCTATTGCCCTGGCCGGTTGTCACACCATTGTTCCAGTTGTATGCGTAGTTAGGCGATCCGTTGGTTACATCGACGGTAATGACACCGTTGTTTCCACCGAAGCAACTTACAGGCGTCGTACTTGCGGTTGCAGAAATACCTGAAATTTGTGGTACTACTACATTCACCACCGTTGTACAAGCATTTGCACCCGTGATTGTGATGGAGTAGGTACCCGCGCTCAGGTTGTTGATGGTAAATGGTGCTGTTTGTGCAACACCTGTACCCGAATTACCCCCGCTGTTCCAGTTATAACTATATGGTGCTGATTGACCACCTGTAATTACCACCGTAATCGTTCCGTTGGCCACGCCACATCCAGCAGCAGTGCCGGTTGCGGTTGCCGTTAGTGCAACGGACGGTGCGATGGTTGCGCAAGTAGTTGCAGTACAGCCATTTGCTTCCGTAACCGTTACGCAGTAAGTGCCTGCCGCAAGGTTATTCAAGTCCTCGGTTGTTGCGCCATTCGACCACAAGAAGGTGTAAGGAGTTGCACCGCCTGCTGCCGTCAGGTTAATCGAACCGTTGTTGTTTCCACAAGTCGTATTTACAATAGAAGTTGTCAGGTTTGGTCCACCGGTTTGAATTACAGTTGCGCAAGTTGTTTTGGTACAACCATTTGCATCCGTAACAGTCACACAGTAAACGCCGCCAACCAATCCAGTAAGTTGTTGTGTTGTTGCGCCATTCGACCATTGGTAGGTATAGTTTGGCGTTCCACCAGTAACCACCAGGGTCACCGTGCCATTCTGATTTCCACAAGTTGCAGATGTTGTTGTGGCCGTAAGATCAATCACCGTTGGTTGTGTTACCGTAGCGCAAATGGTTGCAATACAACCGCCTGCATCTGTTACAGTTACACAATAAGTACCTGCGGCGAGGTTATTCAGATCTTGCGTAGTTGCGCCATTTGTCCATAGATAAGTATATGGTGCAGTGCCATTTGCTACGCTCAGGTTCACCGATCCATTGGTGCCGCCGAAGCAAGTCACATTAGTGGTTGCTACCGTGAGGGTTGGTCCGCCGATCGACTGAACGGTAGCGCAAGCAGTACCGGTACATCCGTTGGCCGCTGTTACGGTCACACAATATGTACCTGCTACAAGGCCGGTTAGGTTCGCCGTGGTAGCGCCCGTATTCCACAAGTAAGTGAATGTTCCGGTAGATCCAGTTACGGAAGTAGTCACCGTGCCATTTGCACCGCCGCAGGTTGCGGATGTTGCTGTTGCAGATACGGTCAAACCGCCGCTTCCGATCACTTCGAATGCTTTCGTTTTGGTACAACCGTTGGCATCTGTAACCGTTACGGTGTAAGTGCCGGCCGACAGGTTTGCCAAATCTTGTGTAACGGCGTTGTTGGACCACAAGTAAGTGTATTGTGGAGAACCGCCTGTTACCGTGATGTCAATGGTTCCGTTAGACTGTCCGCAAGAAGCATTACCAGCCACACCGTTGATGGTAATTGGTTGTGATGGACCACCTACGATGTAGGTTTTAACCAATGTACAACCTTTGATATCTGTGATGGTCACGTTGTATATACCGGAAGGAATGTTCACCAGGTCTTCTGTTGAAGCAAACTGGTAGTTCCATTGGTAAGTATATCCACCGTAACCGCCAGAAACCGTTTGGTTGATGCTGCCTGTGTTGGTACCGTAACAGTTTACGGGAGTTACCGCTGCGGTTGCACTCAAAGCAGGAACGCAAGGAATATTTGCGGAAAGTTCTGCGGTACAACCATTTGCGTCGGTAACCGTCACTGTGTAAGCGCCACAATCTACCTGGTACAAGTCCTGGAAAGTAGAACCATTTGACCATTGGTAAGAGAATGGTGCCGTTCCGCCGGTAACCGTCAAGTTGGCATTACCGGTATTGCTACCACCACATGGCGGATCCACAGACACTACTGCGCCTAAAGTGAGCGGTGCTGGTTGTGTGATCGTTGCCGTGAGTGATTTGGTACAGCCATTTGCATCCGTTACTGTTACGGTGTAAGTACCTGCAGAAAGGTCGTTGATATCCTGGGTGGTTTGTCCGTTCGACCACTGGTAGTTGTAGGCTGGTGTACCACCGCTTACGCTCAAGTTGATCGAACCGTTGTTGCCACCGAAGCAGGAAACATTCACTTTCGTTGAGGTCAGTACCAAAAGCGTTGGTTGCGTAACGGTTGCAGAAGTTGTTTTTGTACAACCACTTGCATCGGTTATGGTCACCGTATAGGTACCGGCAATCAGATTATTCAAGTCTTCCGTAGTGGCGCCGTTGTTCCAAAGGAATGTATAAGGTGCCGTTCCACCGCTCACCGTGAGGTTGATTGCGCCGTTGTTGCCACCATTACACAGTACATTGGTAACCTGGGTTGTCGCGATAATCTCTGGATTCTGGATAACCGTCACACAAGTGGTTGCGGTACATCCTTTTGTATCCGTTACGGTTACACAGTATGTGTTTGCCGGAACATTATTCAAGTCTTGCGTTGTAGCGCCATTCGACCACAAGTAGGTGTAGGCTGGTGTGCCACCCGTTACCGTGAGGTCTACCGAACCGTTAGACTGACCGAAGCAGGCGTCGTTGGTCATCACCGCAGTTGCTACTAGGAGTAGTGGTTGCGTGATGGTTGCAGTGACAGACTTCGTACAGCCATTTGCATCGGTTACCGTTACAGTGTATGTACCTGCAGTTACATTATTTAAGTCTTCGGTAGTTGCACCGTTCGACCACAAGTACGTGTAAGCTGGTGTACCACCATTTACGGTCAGATTTACTGAACCGTTGCTACCGCCGAAGCAGGAAACACTGGAGGTCACGATAGTCAATCCGAGCGCCGTTGGTTGCGTGATGGTTGCAGACGTTGTTTTGGTACAGCCGTTTGCATCGGTTACCGTTACGGTATAAATACCAGCCACCAAATTGATCGGATCTTCTACACTTTGACCATTTGACCACAGGAAGGTATAAGGCGCAGTGCCACCATCAGCGGTCAAATTAATTGCGCCATTGTTACCACCAAAGCAAGAAACAGGGGTTGTTGTGGTGGTCAACACAATCGTTGGTTGTGTGATTACGGCATTCGCAACCGCAGTACAGCCATTTCCATCTGTAATAATTACAGAATAACTGCCTGCCGGCAAATTCGTGCGATCTTCTGGGTTGTTTGTACCCGGCAGATCCAACCAGTCGAAGTTGTAAGGCAATGCGCCACCTGTTACGGTGATGTCAATTGCGCCGTTGTTTCCGCCATTACAAATTACGTTGGTCGTGCTTACTTGTACAGTGAGATCAGACAATTGTGATACTACCACTGGCAATACCTTGGTACAATTGTTCGCGTCTTTCACGGTTACCGTGTAAGTACCAGCAGTTAAGCCGCTCAAATCCTGGGTTGTTGCGCCATTTGACCAAACGTAGGTGTAAGCAGGTGTGCCACCGATTACAGTCAAGTCAATTGTGCCATTGCTACCACCGGTACAAGATACTACTGGGGTGCTGGTTGCACTCAGTTCGATCACCGTTGGTTGGGTTACCGTTCCAGTAAACACCGCAGTACAGCCTTTCGAATCAGTTACCGTTACCGTATAGGTATTGGCAATCAAATTGTTGATATTCTGCGTATTAGCACCATTTGACCACAAGTAAGTGTATGGGGTAGTACCGCCATTTACCGTCAGTGTGATCGCGCCATTGTTGCCACCGAAGCAAGAAACATTGGTAATGGCACCATTTGCGGTCAACAAGTTTGGTTGCGTGACGGTTGCAGAAGCCGTTTTCGTACATCCGTTTTCGTCTGTTACGGTTACCGTGTAGACACCCGCAATCAGATCGTTGATATTTTGTGTTGTCGCGTTATTCGACCACAAGTAGGTATAGCCTGGTGTACCACCGCTCACATTGAGGTTGATCGCGCCATTTGTACCCTGGAAGCAAGATACATTGGTTACAGTGAGTACCGGATTCAACACGGTTGGTTGACCGATGGTGAAGTTCGCGATTTTCACGCAGCCATTTGCATCTGTAACAGTTACCGTGTACACTCCAGCTGTGCGGTTGGTAATGTCTTCTGGGTCTGTACCCGGTGTTTGCGCACCGTTATAGCTCCAGTCGTACGTATAGTTTGGTGTGCCGCCTGTAACGGTGATGTTAATCGCGCCATTGTTACCGCCGAAGCAGGAAACATTGGTTACATCACCTGTTAAGGCCAGTGTTGTTGCTTCTTCTACAATCGATTCTTTCACCTGGGTACAACCGTTTGCATCGGTTACTGTCACCGTGTAAATGCCGGCTACCAGGTTTGAGATGTTTTGCGTTGAAGCGCCAGTCGACCACAAGTAGGTATAAGCAGGTGTTCCACCGGTTACAGTTAGGACAATTGCGCCCGAATTACCGCCGTTACAAGCCACATTGGTGATTTGTGTAGACAGAACAATCGGATTAGGCTGTGTAACTTCGGTTGAAGTGGAAGCCTGACATCCGTTTGCATCTGTTACCACCACCCCGTAATTACCGGCAGGCAGGTTGTTGATATCCTGCGATGTGCTGCCATTCGTCCAAGAATAGGTGTAAGCAGGTGTACCACCCGTTACCACGAGATCCACCGAACCATTGCTGCCACCTGGACAAGAAACGTTTGTCGGTGTAGCTGTGAGGAGGATTTGCGTTGGTTCGGTAATGGTCGCAGTTACTATTTTGCTGCATCCGTTTGCATCCGTAACCGTTACGACATAAGTGCCAGCAGGCAAGTTGTCTTGATCCTGTGTAGTCAGACCATTTGACCAAACGTATGTGTAGTTTGGTGTACCGCCGCTCACCGTTAGGTTGATCGCGCCGTTGCTGCCACCATTACACAATACATTTTCTACGGTAAAGCTGGTAACCAAAGCAGTAGGCTGTGTCACTACAGTCGTAGTCGACGCTACACATTGGTTTGCATCTGTTACCGTTACGGTATAAGTACCTGCCGGAATGTTAGTTAAGTCTTCGGTAATTGCCAGATTCGACCACAAGTAGGTAAAGGCTGGTGTTCCACCGGTGACGGTCAAATTGACAGCGCCGGTGCTATTTCCATTGCACAATACATTGGTTATATTGGTGCTTAAGGCAATTGCCTGGATTTCAGTTACCGTAGCACTGGTCGTTGCAGTACATCCTTGCGCGTCGGTTACCGTTACAGTATAAGTACCGCCACCGATGTTTGCAAGATCCTGCGTAGTTGCTCCATTCGACCATAAGTAGGTAAATGCAGCGGTACCACCTGTTACCGTCAGATCAACTGAACCTGTATTGCCACCAAAGCAAGAAGGATTGGTTACTTGTGTATTTAGCGTCAGCAAGTCTGGTTGTGTAATCGTTGCTATAGTTGTTTTTGTACAACCGTTTGCATCTGTTACGGTCACCGAATAAGTACCCGCAGTAAGATTACTTAAATCCTGCGTAGTTGCTGCATTCGACCATAAGTAGGTGTAGGCTCCAGTACCACCTGTTACACTCAGATTAACAGTACCATTTGAACCGCCGAAGCAGGAAACATTGGTTACTGTATTCGTAAGTATAATTTCGGTTGGTTGCGTCACGGTTGCCACCGTTGTTTTGGTACAACCATGTGCATCGGTGATCGTTACGGTGTAAATACCCGCAGCGAGGTTTGCCAGATCCTGGGTTGTTGCAGTATTCGACCACAAGTAGGTGTATGGCGCGGTACCGCCCGTTACAGTCAAGTCAACTGCACCATTGGTTCCGTTATAACAACTTACGTTGGTTACTGTGGTAGTGGCAGCCAAAATGGTTGGTTGTTCTACGGTACCTGTGATTGATTTTGTGCAACCGTTTGCATCTGTAACAGTTACGGTGTACGTTCCTGCAACCAAAGTTGAGATGTCCTGGGTAGTGAAACCATTTGACCACAAGTAGGTATAAGGTGTAGTACCACCTGTTACGGTCAAGTCAATTGCACCATTGTTGCCACCGAAGCAAAGGACATTCGTAACATTCACATTCAGTACCAATAGCACAGGTTGCGTAATGGTCGCTGAGAACACTTTCGTACATCCGTTCGTATCGGTGATGGTAACTGTGTAAGTGCCTTCAGTCAAACCTGTCAAATCCTGGGTAGTAGCACCATTCGACCACAAGTAAGTGTAGCCTGGTGTACCGCCACTTACGGACAGGTCAATATTGCCATTTGAACCACCAAAGCAAGAAACATTGCCTGTAGTTGCCGAAGCAACCAATATTGGCGGCTCAATTACCGTTGCACTTGTTGAAGCCGTAAAGCCGAGTGCATCGGTTACAGTTACAGTATAAGTACCTGGTGCTAAACCACTTAAGTCCTGTGTAGTTGCACTGTTCGACCATAAGTAGGTATATGGAGCAGTTCCGCCCGTTACACTCAAGTCAATCGAACCGTTTTGTGCATTGTAGCAATTTACATTTACCACAACCGTAGTCAGGTTGATGCTGGTGACAAAGCCTGCATCATACGTCAGGTTGGTTTCGCCGGATGTCAGGGTTTCATTTCCTGTCATCAAAGAACCAACATTTGCATCGCTGTCAATTGCGTCATCTGACCCAACATCCTGCGTAGTTGCAGTGTATTGGCCACCCGGTGAAGCGAACGTAATTTTATATGTACCTGGTTGCAGGTTGGAGAAGAGGTAAGCGCCATCTGAACCGGTCGAGGTTGTTAAGGTTACGGCTGTTCCGTTTCCTGTTGTGCCTGTCAATGTTACCAACAACGCCGGAACGCCAGGCTCTCCTGCATCTTGCAAGCCATCTTTATCCAAATCAAACCAAACGAAATTACCGATTGCCGCTGGAACGTAGTAACCTGCATCATAAGTCAGGTTATTTTCACCAGAAGTCAATACTTCATTGATAGTCATACCATTTGCGATGTTTGCATCACTGTCTTTGGTATCGTCGCCACCTTGGTCTTGCGGTGTTGGAGTGTAAGTTGCAGGCGTTGTAAAGGTCAATTTGTAAGTGCCTGGTTCCAAATTCGAGAACAAGTACGAGCCGCTACCATTGGTGGTTGTAATCAAGGTAACGGAAGTGCCATCACCGGTAGTGCCGGTCAAGGTTACGGCTACACCTGAAATACCTGGTTCACCTGCATCTTGTGTGCCGTCGCCATCCAAATCATTCCATACGAAGTTACCAATGGATGCTGGTTGGTAGTAACCCGCATCGTAGGTCAAGTTATTTTCACCAGAAACAAGCACCTCGTTGGCTGTCATGCCGTTGGCAGTGTTTGCATCACTGTCTTTCGTATCATCGCCACCCAAATCCTGTTCTGTCGGAGTATATCCTGCAGGAGTGGTGAAGGTCAGTTTGTACGTACCTGGTGCAAGGTTGCTAAACAAGTATTCACCGATGCCATTGGTTGTTGTTGTTAAGGTAACAGGGGTACCGTTGCCGGTTGTGCCGGTTAAGGTTACTGTTACACCTACAATACCAGGTTCACCTGCATCTTGTGTGCCATCACCATCCAAATCATTCCATACGAAGTTACCGATGGATGCTGGTTGGTAGTAACCAGCGTCATATGTCAGGTTATTTTCGCCAGAAATCAATACTTCATTGATGGTCATGCCGGTAGCAGGATTCACATCGCTATCAATCAAATCATCTGCACCTTGGTCCTGTGGCGTATTGGTATAGCCGCCTGGTGTTGTAAAGGTCAGTTTATAAGTGCCCGGTATGAGGTTCGGGAACAAGTATTCGCCGATGCCATTGGTTGTAGTCGTCAAAGTTACCGATGCACCTGCGCCTGTAGTACCCGTCAAGGTTACGGATACACCTGGGATACCTGGTTCGCCGCCATCTTGAATACCATCTGCATCCAGGTCATTCCATACGAAGTTACCAATGGATGCTGGTTGGTAGTAACCCGCATCATACGTCAGGTTATTTTCACCAGAAACCAGAGTTTCGTTGATGGTCATGCCCGTTGCAGGGTTTACATCACTGTCTTTTGTATCATCGCCACCCAAATCCTGTGCAGTTACCGTGTAACCACCTGGGGTTGTGAAGGTCAGTTTATACGTACCTGGCTCTAAGTTCGAGAACAAGTATTCACCTAAACCATTTGTTGTAGTGGTCAAAGTAACCGATTGGCCATCACCCGTTGTGCCGGTCAAGGTTACGGCTAC
>JBBAVI010000007.1:90388-96776 GCA_040397785.1 Saprospiraceae bacterium
TCGCCATCCAGGTCATTCCAAACGAAGTTACCAATGGATGCTGGTTGGTAGTAACCCGCATCGTACGTCAGGTTTTGCTCGCCTGATGTCAATACTTCGTTGATGGTCATACCCGTTGCAGGATTCACATCACTGTCTTTCGTATCATCGCCACCTAAATCCTGGGCTGTTACTGTGTAGCCGCCAGGCGTGGTGAACGTCAATTTATAAGTACCTGGTTCCAAACCGGCAAACAAGTATTCGCCCGCTGGATTCGTAGTAGTTGTAAGTGTCACAGGAGTGCCGCCGCCGGTAGTGCCGGTCAGGGTAACGGTTACACCAGGAATACCCGGTTCACCAGCATCTTGTGTGCCATCGCCATCCAGATCGTTCCAAACGAAGTTACCAATTGAAGCTGCCTTGTAGAAACCAGCATCCCAACTCAAATCACTTTCACCCACAGCAAGTACCGTAGGAATTGTTTGTTGGGTGCCTGGTGCTGCATCACTATCAGTTGCATCGTCGCCACCTTGGTCTTGGCCTGTAAGTACATAACCACCAACAGGTGTTCCAAATGTTACCTGATAGGTTCCAGGAACCAAGAGCGAGAACAGATAGAAGCCAGTGCCATTTGTAGTTGTATTGAGGGTTACAGGATTACCATCTACCGTTGTTCCGGTTAAAGTAACAGGAACACCTGCAATACCAGGTTCGTTTCCATCCTGCACGCCATCCGCATCAAGATCTTCCCAAACATAATTACCCAGTTCAGAGCAAAGGGTCGAATTAACGGTTACGGTTACCTGGTCGCCGTTACCAACATTACCAATGAATGTTTCCACGCCTGTTGTTGGGTCAACATACCACACCTCACCCATATCAGTTGCCGTATTTACGGTTGTTTGGTTCAGTACCAAACTATATTTCCACTTGAATTCTTCATCAGTCTGACCGTTGTTGTCGTTATCAATGAAGTTCAACACACAGTTGCCATTCAAATCACACAGTTGGTTGTTGTTCTGTGCACAGGTTACCCAATACAAACCGTTGCAGACAAAAGAACCTGGCATATTATTATCTACCGCTGAAATATTTCGAATTTCAATGCCTGGCGCACCACCCAACATACGGGTGATCAACGTGTATTCCACTTCTTCACCAGCACAGATTTCCGTTTTATTGGCCATTTTATCCATGTTGATAAATACACCGGTATAATTACCAGGGTCTGTATCAGTCAATGGCGGACCAAATGGCGTGTTATTCGGCAATACTGGCTGCGCACTCACTGTTCCAATGTTGGTATGCATACCCAATAGTGCTGGCGCTGTAACTGTGCAAGTTTGGCTCGCACCCTGTGCCAGGAACGGAATGGTACAAACTGCACCGTAAATATTATCCGTCACCACCACATTGCTCAGGTTCATGTTACCGGTGTTGGTCACCGTGAACGTGAAGGTTACCGTTGGAGGCGCACCTGGTGGAACAAGAATAATAACACCTGGCTGGGTATCGGCATCTTGTCCGTTTACAAATTTCTCCAAATCAACCGAAGGCTGTGCCTGGTAGAAACCAGCATCCCAAGTCAAGTCGTTCTCACCTGAAATTAATGCGGTATTCACGGTTTGCTGGGTACCTGCCGGTGCATCGCTGTCTAATGTATCATCACCACCCTGATCCTGTGGAGACAATAAGTAGCCACCCACTGGAGTTCCGAAGGTAACATTATAAGTACCCGGCTGAAGGTTTGCAAAAATGTAGAAACCTGCAGCATTGGTCGTTGTAGTCAAGGTAACCGATGCGCCCGTTCCTGTGATACCATTTAAGGTAACCTGTACGTTCACAATACCTGTTTCATTGCCATCCTGAATTCCGTCCTGATCTACATCGTTCCAGACATAATCACCGATTGATGCAACTTGATAGAAACCAGCATCATAAGTGAGGTTATTTTCTCCAGCGATCAAAACTTCATTGATGGTCATACCATTTGAAATATTGGCATCGCTGTCTTTGGTATCGTCACCGCCCAAATCTTGGGCAGTTGGCGTATATCCTGCCGGTGTTGCAAAGGTCAATTTGTACGTACCTGGCACCAAGTTGCTAAACAGGTAATCACCATTTGCACCAGTATTGGTGGTTAGGGTAACGGGTACACCTAATTGATCGGTACCGGTCAGGGTTACCAATACATTCGGAATGCCTGGTTCGCCTGCATCCTGAACGCCATCCGCATCCAAGTCGTTCCATACGAAATTACCAATAGAAGCAGGCGTACAGTTTAATGGTGCGTTGTATGCATCTACAAAAGTATTCAAGCAAGTCGCATTGAAGGCTGCCGTTACATCAACACCTTGCGCGCCATTCGACGGCAAACCGGTAATGGTAACCACTTGTGATCCGCTCGAACCTTGTGCAATATTGATCGTTTTTGATCCACCTTGTGTGGTCGTCACAGTTATGCTGGTGCTTGGTGCATTTGTCCAACTTACCGAAACATTTACGGAATAAGTATTGGTTAATGGATCACAAACGCTTGGGATCGCACTCACCACCGTAATAGTTGGCTGCAATACCGTTGCCGAAGTAGTTGCAGTACAACCACGTGCATCTGTAACGGTGATTTGGTATGTTCCTGCCAACAAGTTTGGAATGATAAATGGCTCAGTAGCAATACCGGAACCGCTGCCACTTGCTGCACCGCGTGTCCAGTTATAACTATAATTTGCTACACCAGCGGTTACATCCACACTGATTTGGCCATCAGAAAGTCCGGTACATGTTGCAGGACTTGCCGTAGCCACCAGGGTTACCGCTGGCGGTTGGGTAATGGTTGCGCTGATTGTACCGGTACAACCGTTTGCATCGGTCACGGTTACCGTGTACGTACCCGCAGCCAAACCTGAAATATCTTGTCCATCATTGTCCGGATTTTCAGGTCCATCGTTGCTCCAGTCGTAGGAGTAAGATCCTGTTCCGCCGGTTACTGAAATATTGATTGCACCGTCGTTACCACCAAAGCAGGTCACATTCACGGTGTTATCTATCACGGGGGTTACCGGGTTGGGTTGTGTCAAGGCAATACCGGTTGCTTTTGTACAACTGTTGCCATCCGTAACGGTAACGGTGTAAACACCTGCAATCAAGCCAGACAGATCTTGGGTATCGTTGTCTGGATTTTCAGGACCGTCGTTGCTCCAGTCGTAGGTATAAGTTCCAACGCCACCATTTACCGTCAAGTCGATCGTACCGTTTGAACCGCCAAAGCAAGACAAATTATTTACGGTAAATATAAAGGTGATCTCGGTTGGTTGTGTAATGGTAGCCGAGGTTGTCTTGGTACAACCATGACTGTCTGTTACGGTTACCGTGTAAGTACCGGCTGCGCGGTTGCTCAAATCTTGCGTTGTTGCGCCATTTGACCACAAATAAGTGTATGCAGGGGATCCTCCAGTTACAACTAAATCAATTGAGCCATTGGTTCCTTCGTAACAAGTAACATTGGTTACGGTCGTTGCCAACACTAAGTTGGTTGGTTGATCTACCGTTGCAACAGTTGTTTTACTACAACCGTTTGCATCGGTAACCGTTACGGTGTAAGTTCCGGCCACTAAGTTGCTGATATCTTGTGTAGTTGCGTTGTTCGACCACAGATAAGTATATCCAGGTGTGCCGCCGCTTACGGTCAGGTCAATCGAACCATTGTTTCCACCAAAGCAAAGCACAGGAACGGTCGTAGTCGAAAGTACCACAGTTGTCGGTTGTGCAACAGTAGCAACGATTGTTTTTGTGCAATTGTTTGCATCCGTCACGGTAACGGTGTAGGTACCCGCCAATACATTGCTCAAATCCTGGGTAGTGGCTCCATTCGACCACAGGTAAGTGTATCCAGGTGTGCCACCAACTACGCTCAAATCAACCGCTCCGTTGCTTGCATTGTTACAAGCAGCAGGGGTTGTGGTAACGCTCAATACAACCAAAGTAGGCTGATTGATGGTTGCTACTGCTGTTTTAGTACAGTTTTGTGCATCAGTGATGGTAACCGTGTAGGTTCCCGCGGTCAGTACACTTATATCCTGCGTGGTTGCGGTGTTTGACCAAAGGTAAGTGTATGGCGTTGTGCCACCATTTACCGTCAAATCAATCGCGCCATTGTTACCACCAAAGCAAAGCACATTGGTCACAACCGTCGAACTTGTCAGTGCATTTGGTTGCGTAATGGTTGCTGAAATGGTTTTAGTACAATTGTTTGCGTCTTTCACGGTAACAGTATAGCTACCTGCTACCAAATTGGTAGCATCCTGGGTGGTTGCACCGGTTGACCAAACATAGGTATAGCCTGGTGTTCCACCGCTTACATTCAAATCAATCGCGCCATTTGAACCACCGAAACAAGAAACATTGGTTACAACGGTGGAAAGGCTGATATCGGTTGGTTGTGTAACGGTTGCAGTGGTTGTTTTTACACAACCGTTTGCATCGGTAACCGTCACGGTATAAGTATTTGCAACCAGGTTGTTCAAATCCTGTATCGTAGCACCGTTCGACCAAATATAGGTATAAGGTGTCGTTCCGCCCGATACATTCAGGTCAACCGTTCCATTTGAACCACCAAAGCAGCTCACAGGCGTAGTTGATGCCGAAAGTACCACCGTAGTTGGCTGAATTACCGTTGCACTGATTGTTTTAGTACAATTGTTTGCATCGGTCACAGTGACGGTATAGGTACCCGCTGCCAAACCAGTTATATCTTGGGTCGTTGCCCAGGTTGTCCAAAGGTATGTATATGCTGGCGTACCACCGCTCACACTGAGGTCAATTGTACCATTGTTGGCACCATTACACAGGGTTGGCGTCGGAACAGCCGATAATACCAACAAGGTTGGTTCGGTGATCGTTGCAGCGGTTGTTTTGGTGCAATTGTTTGCATCTGTTACAGTTACAGTGTACGTTCCTGCGGTCAGGTTGCTTACATCCTGCGTTGTTGCGGTGGTAGACCAAACATACGTGTAAGGAGCAACACCACCTGTTACGGTAATATCGATTGAACCATTGTTTCCAGCAAAGCAAAGCACGTTCACTTGTGTTTTAATGATAGCAAGCGCAGTCGGCTCTGTTACCGTTGAAACACTTGTTTTGGTGCAATTATTTGCATCTGTTACGGTCACCGTATAAGTTCCAGCCGTCAGGGTATTAATGTTTTGTGTAGTCGCGCCATTTGACCATAAATAGGTATAACCTGGCGTGCCACCACTCACGGTAAGGGTCACGGTGCCGTTGTTACCACCGTTACAACTTACGTTGGTTGCAGTAGTATTCTCAACAAGCGCAGTTGGTTGCGTAACGGTTGCTGAAGTTGTTTTTGTACAACTGTTGGCATCGGTTACGGTTACGGTATAGGTACCGGCTATTACATTCGTCAAATTTTGGCTTGTTGCGCCGTTTGACCATAAGTAGGACAAAATACCGGTTCCGCCACTTGCGCTCAAGGTTACTGCACCGTTGTTGCCGTTGAAACAGCTTACGTTGGTT
Organism: Saprospiraceae bacterium; assembly: GCA_040397785.1. Taxonomy (GTDB): domain Bacteria; phylum Bacteroidota; class Bacteroidia; order Chitinophagales; family Saprospiraceae; genus M3007. The sequence continues at coordinate 95,900 of JBBAVI010000007.1, forward strand.
ACCGTGGTTGAAAGCGCAATTTGTGGTGGTTGGGTCAACAAAATACTTACCGCTTTGGTACAAGCATTTGCGTCTGTTACAGTTACGGTGTAAACAGTAGAAACCAGGTTCGCAATATCTTGGGTGGTTGCACCAGTCGACCATAAGTAAGTGTAGCCTGGTGTGCCGCCAAATACGCTTAGGTCAATGGCTCCATTTGAACCGCCAAAGCAAGGTAGGTTCACCACGGAGAAGGCAAGGCTTATTTCAGTTGGTTGGGTCAGAGTAACGGTCGTCACTTTTGTACAAGCATTTGCATCTGAAACAGTTACCGTATAAGTACCTGCAGTCAATCCTGTGCGATCCTGTACATTGTTTGTGCCACTCAAATCTTGCCAATCATACGTGTATGGTGCAACACCGCCTGTTACAGCAAGATCAATAGCACCATTTGCACCCAGGTAACAAGTTACATTGGTATTTACGGTGCTAAGTACAATTGCTGCTGGCTGTGTAATCGTTACTGAAGTAATCGCAGAACAAGTGTTCGCATCCGTCACTGTCACCGTGTAAGTGCCTGCTGCCAAACCACTGCGATCTTGCGTTGTTGGCTGACCAGCACCCCAATTATAGGTGTAAGGTGTTGTGCCACCTGTTACCGTCAAATCAATCGAACCCGTTGATGCACCATTGCACAACACATTTACCTGTGTTGTAGTCAAATTTGGTCCACCAGTATTATTTACAGTTGCACTAATGGTTTTCGTGCAATTATTTGCATCTGTTACAGTTACGGTGTAGGTACCTGCCATCAATCCACTGCGATCTTGGGTAGTTGGCTGACCAGCACCCCAGTTATAAGTGTAAGGCGCAACACCACCTGAAACCGTCAAATCTA
>JBBAVI010000008.1:0-391 GCA_040397785.1 Saprospiraceae bacterium
CGATTCGGTTATTCTAGTACAAATTAATCTTACATCACAGCGGGGTCACACCCTGCCCCACAATTGTAAATTTAAAATTCTGTGTCTGTCCGAAAAGGCAGGATGTGATAAACATAGCCCCTAAAAATAAAGATGTCTTAATTGTCATGGTCAATTTTTTTATTCATCTATCCTTCAAATCCACTTTAATCTTGGCACATACGAACTTTTCATGCACGCGTAGCAAAGTTAAATTATGAGCGCCCATTTTCCAAGATCTATTAATTTTAAATTTTATTCAATTGAGAATGAATTATTTTTAGGAGGTATTCCAATGCATTGGATTTACCAACAATATAAAATACAAATCACCCAATATTTAAAAGTCCTATTCTGAACAATGGTTGTGCTC
>JBBAVI010000008.1:491-95672 GCA_040397785.1 Saprospiraceae bacterium
GCGCTGGGTTCAACGTGCGCTCGCGCTGGGTTCAACGTGCGCTCGCGCTGGGTTCAACGTGCGCTCGCGCTGGGTTCCACATGCGCTCGCGCTGGGTTCCACATGCGCTCGCGCTGGGTTCCACCCAGTGCGCCTATCCCCCGGGTTCCACCCGGGGTTCCAACACCAAACACCCCGCAAACCCATCCAACACAATGGTTGCAAGAGGCATTCGAGGCGACACGCCAACCAAAACCCTACAAATGAAACACCACCTTCAACCCAACATTGCCGCCCAAGATGAAAATCAGGGATTTAGTGTATTTTAATTACGATACACTTATCAACACCTTTCTTGTCAAACTTCATGATTAAGCCATCTGCATTCGGGAATTTGTTTCTGGCTTTTTTAATCAAGTTCCCCCTGATTGATTCATATTGTGTATCAGTTATAAATCCAATTTCAAGAGCCCCAATACTGTCATAAGCCATTACAGGCTTGCTATCCGTAAAAATATAGAAGCCTTCAATTTTATTCACTTCGGCTGTTGATGCGTTAGGTTCAAAGTTCGCAACTTTTAAAGCGAGAAGGATTGTTACGCTAATCCCCAAAAGAAAACTAATAAGAGACTTTTTCATATTCATTTTTTTAGGTCCTACTCATTTGGCTTTTCGGTGTCGCCCCGTTTTTTTGTGTGGTCACTGGACTCCACTTTTTTCGATCTTTGCAGTCGGCATAGTCAAGATTTGACGAACTGTCTCGTAGTTTTGCTTGCGTCTGTCTGTCGTGTCGTTCGATACGCTATCCCACAACGTTTTGCCAAACGGCTATTACGCCTTCGTCCGTTGTTATAGCCATCTCTAAATGGTTATGAAAACGGCTCGCTTATAATCCATTGAAAATCAATTTCCCTTATCCCATCCTTCAAATCCATTTAAATCTGGGTTTACATGTATAAATACGAACTTTTCACGCATGTGTGGCAAAGTTAAATAATGATATATGCAAACACGGCAGAGATTTGATGATCATCAATAATCTGAAAAATAAAACCGAGCAGACAAGTACCTTCTCGTCAACTCGGTCTTGTTATCTTACAAAGGAATTGAATTACTGTACTTTAACAGGGAACGTCACATCGAAATCAACCGATCCGCCCGGGTCAGTGATATTGTTCTTATCGGTCGGCTCATGAATCATCTTAATGCGTACGCTACCTGTTGAGGCGGCAGCGCTGGTCCATTTAGAATCCTGTCCAAACGGTTTTCCGGCTGCATCCAAATTCAAATCGCCTACCACCAAGTTGCCGCCAGTAACCTGGTACACGAATAAATGATCATTGCTTTCTGCCGCTATTTCGCTGTCTAATTCCGTGGTGCCATCGTACACATGGACATGGACATTAAAAACAGTATTCACCGGGATATCGATCGACGCGATGGTATTGAAAACGCCATCGGCATCAGGATCCTCGGCCGAAAATTCTTCGTTGAATGTACTGCCATTTATACCCGTGAGGTGTACTTCTATTTTGGTGATTTTTTCTTCCACGGTGGCGTCATCCTTTTTGCAACCAACAACCAATGTAGCAGATGCCGCAATCAAAAGCATTAGAAATTTTGAAAATTGAATTTTTGAATAAGCCATTGTTTGAATTTTGAAAAATGAAAAATCAAGTTTAAAGGGTGCGATTAAATAGCCACTTGGCCCGTACACCTACATTTACCCCTAACTCATCCGCATAAAATCGAAAAAAATTAAGGTAATCCCGATACCGGGTATTTAACAAATTTTGAATATTCAACCCCAGCTCCAGCGGGTGTTTGCCTACCTTGAACGTATGTGCCGCGTCCAAAGTCAATACCGTATATTGGGCTGGCGCTGGCTTGGTCAAACCCGCATCCGGAATCCTAATCTGACGCAAAACACTGGTACCCGAAATACGCACAAAACTGGGTGTTTGTGCTGCCTGTTCTCTCTCCTTAAAGGTCCATTTTATCCCATATTGATATCGATCGGCAGGCATCAAGGGCAGCCAATCCTGCTCGGCGCTTTCCTGGGTGCTCGTTTTAGCCAATCGATGCCCGCGTAACAAGGACAACTGTGTTTCTAAAGATAAATGACGACCCAACTTCACCGAAAAATTGCCGTCAATTCCCCTTATAACAACCTGGTCCTGTTGGTAAAAATAGGCAGGGTAGGGGCCGCGTACTGTCGTCACGATGCTGTCTTTGGGCTGATTTAAGTAAATAAACCCTTGAATCTGATTGCGATAGAGGGTAAGGTTTGTAGTCAGCCAGCGGTGGGCCCAATCAAGACTAAGATTCGTATTCCAGGCTTTTTCCGATTGTAAAGCAGCATTTCCTTGCTCATATGTGCCTGCGCCCTGATGCACACCCCGTGCGTACAACTCGTTCACTGCAGGGGGCCGCCAGGCATAACCCGTATTTAACTTAACTCGTACTTGGGGCGCAATATGGTATAATACCCCCGCAACCCCCGAAACATTGCCAAACCAAAGCCGTTTATCCAAATTATTGTTGCCATTGCCCGTGGTAGTCACATGGTTCCAACGATAATCATAACGCAAGCCTACATCAAACTCAAAAGGTGTCGGATAACGCCGCCAACGCTCCAGCATCCATACCGATCCCGCCCATCCCAGGTAATCTGGAATGAAACCGCCCCGACTGACATAATTTAATTGCTGCATGGACTGCACCCCAATACCGCCTTGCCAATGCCCAATGGGCAAATGCTCCAGTGCCAAATCCAGGGTATTGCTCCACAACTGAAAACTAATCTGCGCATTCCCATTCGATACCAGGCCATTGCGCCCCCGATCATACTCTTTGCGCTGGTTATACTGAAAACTGTATTGCCCGCTTAGTTTCCATACATCATTGATCCTATAAGCGGTTCGATACTTGAGTACGCTATGCCGAACACGCTGCTTCGGCCGATCAATCAAATAACTAAATTGATTCACGTTGTTACGCGGCGTATCCGCAGCAATGGCAGCGCGTAAATCTTCCAGACTGCCCGTATGAGCTGAACGCAAAATCCCGTAATCCTGGTTAAACTGACTCACACTTAAGGAATGATCCCAATGTGTACTTTTCCAACCCGCGATGGCCGAAAAATCGAGTTCCAGTGCAGCCGTATTTCCCAACCAGTAATCTGGTGCGCGTAAATTACCACTGCGCTTGGCCGTTCCTTGTAGCCGAAAGGCCAAATTGCCATGTGCAGGCCGCCAATCCATGGCCCCGGAAACAACCCCGCCCAGCCCATTGCTGTACCCGCCCACCGACAACCAGCCATTTAATCCAGCTTGTGCCCGCAGGGATGCTGGCTCCAAAATTACCGCGCCGCCCATCGCACCCACACCATATCGAACCCCCGCAGCACCTTTTACAACTGTTATTTTATCGGCAGTAAATGGATCGATTTCCGGCGCATGATCATTGCCCCATTGCTGACTTTGCAACGTCACCCCGTCCGATACAATGGCAATGCGGTTGGAATGCAACCCCTGAATAACGGGCTTCGACACGTTTGCGCCGGAATTAAGCAAACTTACGCCTGGCAACTTTCGAAGGGTTTCGCCCAATCCCAATCCTTTAGCCGCCGCTAAGTCAACCTGTTGTACCGTGCTTTCAGCCTGGGTAGGTAGCGGCGCAACGGTCTTTTCCGAAATAAGCACCTCATGCAACACCGCATTGTGCCGCAATTCAAAATTGAGCTCCTGGTTTTCTTTTAAACGCACGCGTCGTGTCTCATGCGCACATTCAATGTGCTGCAATTCAAGCACGTATTCGGAGGTATCACACAAATCTGTAATGCTGTAATACCCGTACTCATCCGAAATGGCGCCGCGTCCAAGCGATTTCACAAAAATGGAGGCGTATGCTAAAGGCGCTTTGCTTTCAGCATCTAGAATATACCCGCGCAATGCCTGATGGCAGTCTTGTGCATGCAAACCTGCACATACACAATAACTTACAACCAGCGTACCGAATAATCGGGCCTTGTTGTTCAGCATGGATTTTTCTTAAAGAGTGGATAGGCCGTCATTAGAATACTGCGGCAACAATAGAGAAAGATGTAAATGGAGACTAAAAAGCAGGTGGGCCCCGCAACTGGACAATAGCATAAAACCGCCGTGAATCTGGTGCATTATGCTTTAAAAAATCCAGTTTTTCAGGTAAAAAGGCAATTGAAAACAAATCCGTGCCTGGACTTACCAAGGTTACTGCTGAAAACCAAACGGCACAGATCGGACAATCCTCCTTCGGCGCATACTCCGAACCATGTAAATGCTTGTTCGAATCCTGCTGGTAGGCAGCCTCGCATATTGCATGCGTGTGATCCGCGTGAAGCAACATCTCATGCGTAGCACGCAACATCCAACCCGCTGTAAACAACAGCGCAAGCAGGTAAGCCGTGCATTTCCGATAAAATGATCTTTGCTTCAACATAAAATGGTATGAACAATACAAATGTAAACGTTCTGCTCGACTAATATTTAATATTTAGACAAAAAACATAAAAGCGCTTGCCTGGGACAAATCCCAGACAAGCGCTTTTATGAACATAAACTGTAATCTTAAGAACGTATACGGCGCTCTTTAAACTGCACCAGCTGTCTTTTCAAATTGTCCGCAGCCGCGTGCACCGCTACCTCAAAGGTTTTTCCACTTTTTTTATAAACCAGCACACTGCCGGGTACTTTTAATCGAATCTCTGCAATTTTTTCCCGCACACGTGCGCCCGTATCCTGCAATTTTAAATGAACTTCCGCTTCTAGTGTGTGCTCAAAATAACGATTGAGCCTGCTGATTTTTTCTTCAATAAATGCTAACAACTTGGAATCAGCATGAAAATGAACGGATTTTACTTGAATTTTCATCATAATCGCACAAATTTTAAAATGAACGTTAGAAGTGATTATAGTGGCTTTGGAAATCTATTGTTGCTGTATCTTCGTTTATATAGCCAACGCAAAGTGGTCATTAAAACGGCTGGATTCTTTTCCATTGAAAATCAATTTTTTTATCTATCTATCCTTCAAACCCACTTAAATCTTGGTGTAATTTTAACATTTTGGTGCTTTGGTCCCCCAATTTTAGGACCTGCCGCACTAATTTCCAAATTTATTTTTCACACAACTCTAAAAAACTTTCCCGAACTTTGATTCACAATCCACAGTATTAAAAAATTTATCTATGTCAGAACTGGCTATTGCACCCGATAAAATTTCGCAATCGCAAGATATTCAAGCGATTTTCGAAAACCTAAAAGCCAATCAATTCAACGTGGGCCGAACTACCGTGCGCGCACGTATTGCAAAACTAAAACGCTTTCACGCCACCATGTTGCGCTTCCAGGAAGAGATCAATCAGGCCATGTGGGCCGATTTCCGAAAAAGTCCCACCGAAGTTGCCATTTCTGAAATCGGCGTCGTCAACACGGAGATCCGTCATGCCATTCGAAACCTCGGTACATGGTTAACGCCCAAGCGGGTCGGAATGCCGCTTATGATGATCGGTACACGTTCCGAAATACGATACGAGCCCAAAGGCGTTTGTCTCATCATCGCGCCCTGGAATTTTCCCTTCTGCTTGAGCTTGGCACCCATCGCACTCGCCGTCGCTGCCGGCAACGTGGTGGTCCTGAAACCCTCCGAAATGGCGCCGCACAGTTCGGCAGTCATGAAGAAAATAATAGAAGCGGTTTTCCCAGCCAACGAAGTAGCGGTGGTGGAAGGTGCTGCCGAAGTAGCCACCCAACTTCTGGCTTTACCATTCAACCATATCTTTTTTACCGGAAGTCCGCAAGTAGGAAAAATTGTGATGCGCGCCGCCGCCGAACACCTCGCTTCGGTTACCCTCGAATTAGGCGGAAAAAGCCCCGTAATCGTCGATGAAACGGCCAATTTAAACCTCGCCGCCGCCCAAATTTCGTGGATCAATGCCATGAACGCCGGACAAATTTGCATCGCGCCCGATTATGTGCTCGTGCACGAAAACGTGAAGGATGCGCTGCTCCTAAAATTAAAAGAGAAAAACGAAAAGTTTTACGGCAATACCCCGGAAGCACGAGCAACGACACCCGACTATGCACGTTTAAGCACCGATCGCCATTTTAGCCGGGTAAAAGCCTTGCTCGATGATGCCCTTGCGCAAGGCGCCCAATTAGTTTTTGGCGGAAATACAAACGCCGCCGAACGCTACATCGAACCAACCCTGCTCGATCATGTTCCCGAGCATGCAAAAATTTGGAAGGAAGAAGTATTCGGCCCGGTATTGCCCATCCGAACCTTCAAACATACGGAGGAGGTAATTGAATATGTAAACAAAGACGAACGGCCGCTTGCTTTGTATGTTTTCAGCGCCCGCAAGCGATTTATTGAACAAATTTTTGCCGAAACCCGCAGCGGTGGGGTAGCGGCCAACGAATGTGCCATCCAGTTCTACCACAACGACCTGCCGTTTGGTGGCAGCAACAACAGCGGCATAGGTAAAGGACACGGCGAATTTGGTTTTTTGGAATTCATCAATCAACGCAGTATTACCTTTCAAAACCGTATTTTCCCACACACCCTTCTTTTTATGCCCCCCTATGGCAGTAAGTTAGCCCAATTTTTGCTCAAAGGCGTCGCACGCTGGTTCTAATAAAAAAAGCGGCTGTCACGAGTGCAGGATTTAAACCTGAAAACTCGGACAGCCGCTTTATGTTGTATAAAACTTCGCTCGACTAATAGAATCGGCTGCGGTTATCTTTAATGCTGGCTTCCTTCTTAAGCGTGGCCATGATGTTGGTCCGAATTGAAGAAGCAGCACTGGAAGTATATTGCTTGCGGAACATCGTTAGGTCTGCAGGAATTTGTGTTTGTGGTTTGTCCGACAATGTTTGGATGATGTAAACACCGCTTGCACCCAAAATTGGAGCACTCGTTTCACCTTTCGCCAAATGAAATACCGTACCCAAAACCCGGGGTTCGCCGCCTGAAGACATCATCGATACTGCTTTCACTGTATCTACTTTGGATTCAAACTGGGCTGCAATGGCGCTCATATCCGTATTTGAGCCAATTTTAGCCTTTAGGACTTCGCCTTTTTTAACTTGCTTCACTTGCAGCTCGGCTTCTGGAAGCGACTTCAAGACCGCAATGGTTGCATTTCCTTTCGGTGCGATGCTCTTCAAGCCCGCTACCAGGTACTTACTGTCAAAATAACCACCCGTTTCATCCCGGAAGGAGAAAACATCTTTACTTACGCTTCCGGCTTTCACATCTTCGCCAAATGCCCAACGCACTACTTCACGTGCATCCGAACCTGTGCCCAAGCCTTCCAACGCATAATCATTCGCATTCAAACTTTTGCTGCTCACCAAATCAATGTTCTGCTGGGTAGCTTGTGTCGTCAAATCACCCAGGTTTTTCACACCTTGCACCAAAGCAATTGCTTTGTCCTTAGCGATTTGCTGGGTGGTTTTGCCGGGTTCAATGCGCTGTTTCAAGAAAACAGCCCGCACACCGGCATCATTTTTTATAAACTTTTTGCCAGTTACTTCCAATAAGTGATAACCAAATTGGGTTTTTACAATGTATAACTTGCCTTGTTCCGCTTGATAAAAGCACACATTGTTAAACTCCGGAACCATCATACCATTTGCAAACCAACCCAAATCGCCTCCTTTCGGAGCAGAACCATCCTGGCTCACCTTAAGCGCAAGCGAATCAAAACGTGCTTTGCCGCTGGTAATCAAGCCTTTCAAACTGTCCAAGGTATTGGCAAAGGCCGGATTGTTACCTTTCAACAGGATGTGACGTGCACGAACAGAGTCCGGAAGGGTTTTGCGATCCAGTAATTTACCAATGTTCCAAGCCCCACCATCCAGGTATGGACCAAATAAAGCACCTGGTGCCAAACGCATCAAAGTGTCGGCAACTGCAACCGGCAACGCGCTTTTCACTTTATATGTCGCATCGTATACGCCATTATTGGTCGTTACGAACGTGGAGTCATTTTTAGAGGGCGTCCAGTCCGTTTTCAACTTCAAAATGCTTTCCCGGGCAGCCAGAGTATCCGCAGCGGTTGGTAACACATTGAAAACGGCATAAGACAATACCCGACTTTCTTCCCGTACATCGTACAAATGCGGATTTTCTTTCAAAAAAGAAGCGAAATCCGCGTCCGTCAAGGGTGCTTCCTCGTCCTTTACCTTGTCGTAAGGCAAACGTACGTAGCGGAATTCCAGGCGTTCGTTGTTTTCACGGTAAGCCATTTCGGCCTGCCATGTTGGCGTGTACATACCCTTGGATAAAAGCGTAGAAACTTTTTCAATCAAGCGCTCTTTTACAATCTCGTACTCCTGCTCAATCCAGGCAGTACGGAATGGAAATTGCTGCTGATCCACCAATTGACCTGCATCAATCGCATTTTTAACACTGTTCAAATAGTTCATATTGAGTGAACCATCCGGCGATTTATATCGCTCTTTGATCAGTGGACTAATGTTTGTGCCAAACTCAAGGTCGCGCAATTCATCTCTGCAGACGCCAAAGCCGAGTTTGTCAGATAGTTGGGTCATCAATGCGCGCTCAACGAAATATTCCCAAGCCTGCCCACGTACCTGATAACTGCTGTTACCATCTGCACTGGAATAGATCAATGCCTGGTACTTTTCAAAATCAGCACGCCTGATTTCTTCACCATTTACCTTTCCAAGTGTGTTTGCATCTCCTGCACTGTTGCGCTGCGCATTCGAAATAATTTCCATGAGAATGAACCCACCTAACGCGAGTGTCATCATCACAATGAGGATCCACCCATTTTTTCGAATCGTTCCGATTAAAGCCATTTTGCCGTAATTATTTGAAAATCAGAATTTTAAGTATTTTTTGTTCAATGCTTCCGAAAAAGCAACCGTAAAGGTAATTCTTAGGAATGAAAAAGGAAAAAAAATAAAAATCAAGCACTATTTCACACCAAAGCCATTGGGCCATCCCTGCTGAGGCGTTACAAAACTCAACTTCCCCTCCGCATCTTCCGCCATCAAAATCATACCCGCCGAAGCAGTACCCATCATGACGCGCGGCGCAAGATTCGCTAATACAACCACCTGTTGCCCAACCACCGATTCCGGCCGAAAATGCATCGCAATGCCCGATAAAATGGTCCGCGTCTCAAAACCAAGATCTACCTGTAACTTCAATAATTTCTTCGACTTCTCAACTTCCTCCGCAGCCACGATCGTGCCGGTCCGAATATCCATTTTCGCAAAATCATCATATTGAACCAATTCCTTCATCTCGGCATACGAAATAGATGCTGGAACTGCCACTTCTTCAACAGACACTGGTTCCTTGGCTCCTGCACTTTCCTCCTGGTTCGTCCGATCAGTCGCTTCCAATTGTGCGATCTGAGCCTGAATCACTTCGTCCGGAATGCGGGTAAACAAATGCTCCGCAGCATTAATCGCATGATTGACCGGCAAAATAGGGTTGCCCTCCGCCAAATCATTCAAAATGAATAACAACGCTCCTCCCCCCGATAAAGACTGCAAATTGATCATCTTACGCATCTTGTCGGAAGTAAACGGCATGAACGGCTGGCATGCCACGGATAACGCAGCCACAAATTGCAAACCCAGGTTCAATACTACCCGCACGGTATCTGGACTGTCTTTCACGGCCCTCCAAGGCTCGTTGAATTGCAATAAGGCATTTCCCGCACTCGATATTTCCATCAATATCCGCAAAGCCTCCCTAAAATTAAATTGCATGATCTCCTTTCCCATCTCCTCTACCTTGTGGTGCAACAACAACAACTCTTCATCAAAATAGCCCACCTGTTCTATGTTCCATCCACTCCGAATGGCAAGATTGGTATCGATCTCCGGTACCAGCCCATCATAATATTTGTGGGTCAGTACCAATACCCGGTGTACAAAATTAGCAAGGTTGTTTACTAATTCACTATTGGTGCTTTCCTGAAAACCTTTCCACGTAAATTCAGCATCGCGCTGCTCAGGCATGTTTTTGATCATATTGTACCGCAAAGCATCTTCTTGCCCCTTGAAATCGGCACAATATTCATGGACCCAAACGGCCCAGTTTTTTGAGGTCGACAATTTTCGGCCCTCCAGGTTCAAAAACTGATTCGCAGGTACGTTCACCGGTAAAATAAACCCGCCATGCGCCTTCAAAATCGCCGGAAATATCAAACAGTGGAATACAATATTATCTTTTCCAATAAAATGAACCAAACCAGTATCCGCACTTTGCCAATAAGGAGCCCAATCTTTGCCGTGGTCTTCCGCCCATTGTTTGGTTGCGGAAATATATCCAATCGGCGCATCCAACCAAACATACAACTTTTTGCCTGCCGATCCCGGAATCTGCTGGGGTACATCTACGCCCCAATCCAAATCTCGGGTCATCGCACGAGGCTGTAATCCGCTGTCTAACCAAGAATTGCACTGACCCACGACATGGTTTTTCCAACTGCCAGGCTGGTGCAATTCATGGCCATCTAAAATACCGGTATTAATCCAGGTCCGCAACCAAGCCTCATGTTCATCCAATTTCAAATACCAGTGCTTAGTCGGGCGCATTTCTGGCGTAGCACCACTTAAAGTCGAACGCGGATTGATCAATTCCGTCGGACTCAAAGTCGTGCCACAACGCTCACATTGATCACCATAAGCATCCGGATTAGTACAATTCGGGCAGGTACCAATAATGTAGCGGTCAGCCAAAAACTGTTCTGCCACCGGATCATAATATTGATCGCTCTCTTTTTCGTCAAACTGACCGTTTTCCAATAATTTTAAAAAGAAATCCTGAGAAGTCTTGTGGTGTAGCGGACTGGATGTACGATGGTACAAGTCAAAGTGAATGCCAATGTTCACAAAAGTATCGCGCAACATTACATGGTATTTGTCTACAATTTCTTGGGGCGTAACCCCATCTTTGCGTGCCTTAACGGTAATAGCCGCTCCATGCTCATCCGAACCGCACACAAACACTACATCCTTCCCCATCAAGCGCAAATACCGCACATAAATATCTGCGGGTAAATAGGCTCCTGCCAAATGCCCAATATGCAATGGACCATTGGCATAGGGCAAGGCGGCGGTAACCAAATAACGTTTTTTCATGTAACTGGAATGCTTTTAATCTTCAAACTGAAAAACAGTAATGTGTGGAACATTTTTTTCAAACCATTTCATCGGAGCCAGGGTCTTATCTCCTGTAAGGGTATCACACTTGAAAAAGGTGTAATACAACTGCATGCAATAACCCACCTTTTCGTATAAATGTTCCAGTGTACGCTCAAGCTTTCCTGGCAACACATTGTCCTGCCGTGCGACCAGCCAGGCATAAAATGCATCATCATGCGTTTCTGTTACATCCAAAACTGCACGATCATCCGTATATTGTTCTAAAAAACGGCGGGCTATTAAGCCATGGTGCTTCGACCAATCGCGCGGCCGAGATCGATCCTCTGCATATTTAAAAGTATCGTGTACCAACGCAATTTGACGTAATTGCGTCCGAATCGCCCTCGATAAACCAGGTATCCGGTCAATATTGTCCAATACTTCCCGAACATGCAAGGCAACCTGACCCTCCGGATGGCCAAAGCGCGGCTCGCCCCACAGTAATCCATGCCGATACTCCGGCAAGGTAAACCAGTGAGATTCTAATGCAGTTTCAGGTTGCAAAAAGGCCTCCAGCATGTTAGGCTCGTCGAGCATGCGCTTCATGGGCAGCGTTCGTCGGTCGATTATGGTTGTTGGTCGGTGAGCATTGGTCGGGGCAAACATACGCCAGCAATTTGTACGTTATGAAGAATGTTTTGAATTAAAAAAAACAGAACGAGGTAACCTTAACTTATTGGTTAATACTTCGTTAAAGTACCCTTTTCCGGCAGCAAACATAAGCGAACATCGTTTTAAATCTGCTTTCACAAACAAAGTTAAGATTATTTTAAGCCAAACTAATTGTCAAACAATGAATAAATTCTGGTCAATGCTTATTGCTGGTGCCGTAGGAGGTCTGGTTACCGTCGGCGCCTCTAAACTGCTGGACAATTCATCGAAGGTATCAGCGTTTGTTCCAGCGCCTTCCTCCAAGCAAGTTAATTTTGGAGACACTCCTGCTCCTTTCGATTTTACGAAGGCCGCCGACCGTTCAATGTCTGCTGTAGTTCATATTAAAGCCTTTGAAAGTAAGGAAACGGCAGCACAACGACAACGCCAGGAGTACAATCCTTTCCGCTACTTTTTCGGGGACGCTTACGAAGACTATGCCCAACCGCGATCCGGTACTGGATCAGGTGTAATTTACACCTCCGATGGTTATATCGTTACCAATAACCACGTGGTTGATTTTGCAGACAAATTCACCGTTACCCTCCACGACAACCGCGAATTTAAAGCAAGGATTATTGGTACCGATCCGAACACGGATATGGCTGTCATCAAAATTGATGCAAATAACTTGCCAGCCATCGAAATTGGTAATTCTGACGACGTAAAAGTCGGAGAGTGGGCACTCGCTGTTGGCAATCCGTTCGACCTCACTTCTACCGTTACTGCAGGAATTATCAGTGCTAAAGGCCGTGATATCAAGATTATCAAAGGAGGCCGCGCAATCGAATCATTTATCCAAACCGATGCTGCCGTTAATCCAGGCAATTCTGGCGGTGCCCTCGTCGATGTAAACGGCAAATTGATTGGTATCAATTCGGCAATCGCTACACCAACCGGAACATTTGCTGGATACTCGTTTGCAATCCCGGTAAATCTCGTTAAACGCATCTGCGACGACCTGATCAATTACGGCGAATATAAGCGCCCATACCTCGGCGCTGATATCGCTACCATGGATACTGAAGTCGCTGATGCCCTGCAAATCGACTTTACCCCAGGGGTGGCATTAGTAAAACTCGACCCGCAAGGCTCAGCCGCAGTGGCTGGTTTGCGCGAAAAGGATATCATAACCAAAATAAATGGCAAAATCGTGACAGGTACCCCCGAACTACGCGAGTACATCGGTCGTTCTAAAGTAGGAGAAACAATTACGGTGGTTTACAACCGAAATGGCCAAGAAAAAGAAGCATCCGTTCGGCTTAAAAAACGCACGGATAATTAAAATATAAAGGGTAAAACCCTAAGATAAAGTTGGTTTTTCGTTTTGTTTTGATGTGTCTGTCCAGCGCAATGCTGGGCAGAATTTTTAAATTTGGGCAATGCTTTTGTACATTTTGCCAAATCTTGCGTTCATTTGTACCGCATAATCCATACCTACCCAACCAATGCGCCCTTACTGTAATTTTATTTTGCGCGTTGAACCTTTCAATTTCAAACTTTTATGAAAAGAACCCTGCTCTTAGCGGCCCTATTTACCTTACTCGGCATCGCCGCCTGGTATGTGCTTACCCAAAAAAATCAGAAAACCAGCGTAAATGTTTCCTGGGATATGGATTTCGGTGTTCCTGAAACCGCCAAAATTCATAAAATCTTCATTGCCGACCGTAAAGGACAAACAGCCACCTTGGTCAAGGAAAAAAACCAGTGGATCTGTAATGGCCAGTTTCGTGCTCGGCCTACTGCGGTACAAACCCTGTTGGAAACCATCGCTCAAGTCCGGGTCCAATATGCTCCTACTGAGGCAGCCAAACCCAATCTTATTAAATCTATCGCATCTGAAGGTATTAAAGTAGAACTTTATGATGAAGATGGGAAACAAATCAAATGCTATTATGTAGGCGATGTTACAACCGATGAACGGGGTACGTACATGATTATGGATAAATCCGAAAATCCATACGTCGTCCAGGTTCCCGGTTTTATTGGTCAGTTGCGTGTTCGATATATGCTGGGCGATGATAATTGGCGAGATCGAGCAGTTTTTTCTGAAAAACCAGAAGAAATAGAATCGGTTGCGGTCGAATACCCACAACAGAAGAGCCAGTCTTTTAAAATTTTGAAGACCACGCAAAGCACTTACGAAGTTTCGCCCTATTATTCTACAACTCCAATCTTAAAAGGCCCGCAGCGAAAAGGCGTACCAGAAGCCTACTTGCTACAATTCGAAAGCCTGATTTCAGAAGGGTTTGAAAATAAAAACCAAGTGCGTGATTCCGTTCGGGCCTTGGTCCCCTTTGTGATCATCACAGTTAAAAACAAGGAAGGGATTGAAACAAAAGCGCGGTTCTGGCCTGTTGAAGTTGATCAAGATCCAGTTACTGGGCAAACATTTATTGTACGTTATTTTACAGACCTCAACGATGGAGCCCTGTTTTTGCTTACCCAACACCGGGTATTTGGACCTATCTTCAGAGGGTATTCCTTTTTCTTTGATGCTGGGGATAACCGCGGGCGGGCAATACGCAATTGACGCATCCTGCCAAATATAAAAAGCGATGCCTGAAAGCAGCATTCATTGTCATGCTGAGCGCTGATTCAATAACTTAGGCCGGAAGGCCTTGCGCAAAACTATTCAGCGTGAAGTATAATAAAGCAGGCGATGCTCCAATAGTCGTGCATCGCCTGCTTAAGTATCGTGTAAAGGCCTAATTAAGCCGCTTCGTCTTCTTTCTTTTCTTCTGTTTCAACAGTTGGTGCTACCTCATCTGCAACAATTTCAGTAACATTTTCTACAACTGGAGTTGCTTCTACCACTTCTGCAACCTCAATAGTTTCTTCAGCCGCTACAGCAACTTCATCCACTACACTGGTTTCTTCTGTTTCAGCAACACCGCTTGCACCTTTTTTGCCACCACGACGCGTACGTTTCGCCGTTTTCGTTTTGCTTGCGTTCGGATTGTAGATATCATTAAAGTCTACAAACTCAATCATCGCAGTTTCAGCACCGTCACCACGACGGAAGCCCAATTTGATTACGCGGAGGTAACCGCCTGGACGATCGCCAATTTTGGTGGCAATTGTGCTAAACAGTTCAGTAACTGCTTCTTTATTTTGCAGGTAACTGAACACAACACGACGAGAGTGCGTAGTATTGTCTTTTGATTTGGTGATGAGCGGCTCTACATAACGACGCAAGGCTTTTGCTTTTGCGAGGGTAGTTGTAATGCGCTTGTGTTCAATCAGCGAATTGGTCATGTTGGCCAACATAGCACGACGGTGCGACGCTGTCCGACCAAGGTTGTTAATTTTATCTCCGTGTCTCATAACGGTATAAACCTATTTTTAGGTGGCGGCACCGGGGCAGTTTTACACGCTCAAACGGTTACCACGCTTTGTGAAAAAATGGTGAATTAATCCTCTTCTAACTTGTACTTCGCAAGGTCCATGCCAAATGTTAGGCCTTTGTCTTGCAACAACTCTTCGATCTCAACCAACGATTTTTTACCGAAATTGCGGAACTTGAGTAATTCGTGGGTGTCGTAACGTACCAATTCAGCCAAAGTATTGATTTTAGCTGCTTTGAGGCAGTTGTAAGCACGCACACTCAAATCCAGGTCTTCGAGGGAGGTTTTGAGCAACTTGCGCATGTGCAAGATATGTTCATCAACAACATTCTCCTCGCGGCTTGCGGGCGTATCAAAAGTAATATTATCGTCCGTGATCAGCATCAAGTGCTGAATCAGGATGCGGCTTGCTTCGCGAATTGCCTCCTCTGGATGAATCGTACCATCTGTTTTTACATCGATGGTCAATTTCTCATAGTCCGTACGTTGACCAACGCGGGTGTTTTCAACACGGTAGGAAACATTTTTGATCGGCGTATAGATCGCATCAATTGGAATAACACCAATCGCAGCGTCTTTTGGTGCGCCATCTTCTGCAGGCTGGTAACCACGTCCTTTGGTGATGGTCAATTCCAACTCCAAAGTTACCGCAGGTTCCATACGGCAAATTAACAGATCATGGTTCATGATCCGGAAAACATTGGTAAATTCTTCAATCTGACCTGCTCGGAATTCTTCACGACCACTGATGGTCAGATAAATTTTTTCCTGCGGATTTTTTTCGTCTTGAATAACTTGCTTAATCCGTACTTGTTTGAGGTTCAGTACAATATCTACTACGTCTTCCACAACGCCCCGAATGGTGGCAAATTCGTGGTCAACACCTCCAATCCGAACTGCGCTAATCGCAAAACCTTCTAAGGAAGAAAGCAGAACTCGACGAAGAGAATTGCCAACAGTTTGGCCAAATCCCGGTTCCAATGGCTTAAATTCAAAGGTGCCTTCAAAATCTGTTGCTTTTTGCATCAAAATTTTGTCAGGCTTCTGGAAATTGAGAATACTCATATGTGGAACGCTCCGAATTATAAAAGGGTGGGAAAAAGAAATGTGTGTTTGGGGCCGAATGCAGTAATAACGATTAACAACGTGTAAACGCGAAAATGGTTGGCAACCGTAACCGATTGCCAACCTTTCGTTATTTTGCTCTTATTTCGAGTACAATTCTACGATCAACTGTTCATTGATCTTTTCTGGGATCTGGTCACGCTGCGGATAGGCGAGAAACACACCCTGCATTTTATCAGGATTCCATTCCAGCCAACTAAACTGACGTACATTGTTGGTCTTTGCACCAACATGGGTCGTAACAATATCAAGTGCTTTTGATTTGCCGCGTACAGCAACTACATCGCCTGGTTTCAGGGAGTAGGATGGAATGTTTACAACATTTCCATTTACTGTTACGTGACGGTGGCCTACCAACTGACGCGCACCGCGACGGGTTGGGGAAATGCCAAGACGGAAAACCGTATTGTCAAGCCGTGCTTCCAACAATTGAAGCAAAACTTCACCAGTAACACCATGGCGGCGGGTCGCCTCATGGAAAGTACGGCGGAATTGGCGCTCCAAAATACCATAAGTGTACTTTGCTTTTTGCTTTTCAGTCAACTGGACCGAGTAATTCGATGCAGCCTTCTTCTTGCGCGCTTGTCCGTGTTGTCCTGGCGGGTATTTGCGACGTTCAAAGGATTTATCTAATCCGAAGAGAGATTCGCCAAATGCACGCGACTTTTTTGTGGTAGGTCCTGTATAACGAGCCATTCTATGTGAATGTATTGATTGTGGTCAATGTGTATAATAACGCTGTTGTGGTAAACAGTCGTGTGGTATGCTTAAACGCGACGACGTTTAGGCGGGCGACATCCGTTGTGTGGCATCGGCGTAACGTCGTTGATAACCAACACTTTAATGCCTGATTGGTCGATCGCGCGAATCGCTGCCTCCCGACCAGATCCAGGGCCTTTAACGAAAACTTCAGCCGAACGAATGCCCGCATCAAACGCAACTTTTGCGCAGTCGTTGGCAGCAATTTGTGCAGCGTATGGTGTATTCTTTTTAGAACCACGGAAACCAGCCTTACCGGCTGATGCCCAGGAAACCACTTCACCCTGCTTGTTGGTGATAGAGATAATGATGTTGTTGAAGCTCGCCTGAATGAAGACGATTCCTTCCGGGGTAACTTTTACCTTCCGCTTTACAACTTTTTTAGCAGCTCCTTTAGCCATTGTGTATAGTCGATGTGATGATTCGATGATGTGATGATGCAGTACCCAGATGATTTCAGTTTACTGACACCTGTACATAGCACCTAACCCGCAATGAGTATTACTTAGTTACTTTCTTCTTGTTTGCAACCGTCTTACGCTTGCCCTTCCGGGTACGCGCATTCGTCCGGGTACGCTGGCCACGCAAAGGCAATCCTTTACGATGACGCAAACCACGGTAACAACCAATGTCCATCAAACGTTTGATATTCATTTGAATCTCAGACCGAAGTTGACCTTCTGTCTTAAATTCATCCGCTATGATACGAGATATGGTCTTGATGTTGTCATCCGTCCATTTTTCAACTTTGGTACTTTCGTCTACCCCTGCTTTCTCAAGCACCACCTTTGCGGTAGAGGAGCCGATACCATAAATATAGGTCAACGCGATAACCCCTCTCTTGTTGCGGGGTAAGTCTACACCTGAAATACGTGCCATTGTTGTGTATTTTTAAATGTTGATCTTTCGGCTCGTTTTTGTACAATCAAGCCCTTGGCCTAAATTATACTAAAACAAACCCAACATCAAATTATCCCTGACGTTGTTTGAATTTTGGGTTTTTCTTGTTGATAACATAAAGCTTGCCTTTGCGGCGCACTATTTTGCAATCAGCAGAACGCTTTTTAATCGACGGTCTGACTCTCATGATGGATGTTGTTGTCCGTTTAAAATTTACAAACTGCTTTTGCCCCAGTAGGAACAATCACAAATTGATTATTTGTAGCGATAGATAATGCGCCCGCGGGATAAGTCGTATGGCGACATTTCAACCGACACCTTATCTCCCGGCAGAATACGAATATAATTCATCCGCATTTTACCAGAAATTGTGGCAAGTATGACGTGACCGTTCTCTAGGCGAACCTTAAAGTTTGCGTTAGAAAGCGCCTCGGCTACTTCGCCGTCCTGTTTAATCAAATCTTCTTTAGACATATTTTGCCCTTCTGAATTTCGGGCTGCAAAGGTCTAATTTTTTGGTGAAACTTCCTTTAATTCAGGGTTATTTTTTATCTCCTCCAACAAATAACTGTGATCGGAGAGAATATCAGCCTGATTTTTCCGTATAATGATCGAATGCTCAAAATGTGCACTCGCTTTTCGGTCTTTTGAATGGATGGTCCAACCATCAGATGCTTGAAAAACTTCCCGTACCCCCAAGTTCACCATCGGCTCTATCGCCAAAGCCAACCCTTCCCGAAGTACCATCCCATGTCCTCTCTTACCATAATTGGGCACTTCCGGCTCTTCATGTAAAGATCTTCCTACTCCGTGCCCAACCAAATCGCGCACTACACCATATTTATGTTTGCGTTCACAATAATCCTGCACCGCAAACGAAATATCTCCTATCCGTTTTCCAACAATTGCTTGTTCTATTCCCAGATATAAAGACCGGTAGGTCACGCTTAAAAGTTCCATTTCTGGTTCGCCAACCTCCGAAAAAGCAAACGTAAAAGCAGCATCCCCAAAAAAACCCTCCAGCTCTACACCACAATCCACAGAAACCACATCGGTGGGCAAAAACTCCCGCTTCCCGGGTATACCATGCACCACAATATCATTGTAAGAAACACAAAGCGTTGCTGGAAATCCATGATAACCTTTAAACGCCGGTTTTCCTTTGTGATCTCGTATAAACGTTTCGGCCGCCTTGTCAATCTCAAGGCCAGTTATGCCCGGTTTTAACATGCTACCTACTAACGCAAGGGTCTTTGAAACCAGCAAATTAGACGCACGCATCAATTCTACTTCGTCGTTCGTCTTGTAGAAAATAAGCTTGCTGTTTTGTGCACTGGTGAAAAAACCCATTTTTTGTTTTTATCAAAGTCAAACAACCTCAATCGGTTGTTTGAAAATGTTTTATTATTGAGGCTGACCCAATTGGATGCCCTGTGTAGAGCGACCCTGAATACGACCTGATTTGATCAATCCATCGTATTTCTGTGTCAGCAAATAACTCTCAACTACTTGCAAGGTATCTAACGCAACACCCACCATGATGAGTAGGGTAGTGCCACCAAAGAACAGCGCAAACTGCTGATTAATCCCCATGGTTGCTGCAATTGAAGGCAAAATACCAATCAATCCAAGGAATATCGCTCCAGGAAGCGTGATCCGCGTCATGATATTATCAATATAATCTGCGGTCGCTTCACCTGGTTTTACACCTGGAATGAATGCATTGCTTCGCTTCAAATATTCTGAATAGTTGGTTGGGCTGATCATCAAAGCCGTATACACATAGGTGAAAATTACGACAAGCAAGAAAAACACAACGTTGTACCCCAAAGAATAAATGTCGTTGAAGGCATGTAAACGGCCTGACATTTGACCTTTATTTCCAGAAAAGTATTGAATTGCAGTAGCAGGAAGGAACATCAACGCTTGGGCAAAAATGATCGGCATTACACCAGCGGAATTCACTTTGAGCGGAATATAGTCACGAGCGCTTGCGGTGGGCATGGTACTTGCGGAACGGCCGACCATTCGCTTTGCAAACTGAATCGGAATACGTCGCACCCCTTGAATCACCAGAATCGTAGCCAGAACAATTACAAAGAACAGGGCCAATTCTACGAAGAATAACAAAAGTTTGTTGTCTCCAAACAACTTCTGGAATTCGAAAATAAATGCTTGTGGTAAACGTGCTATGATACCCGCTTGGATAATCAAAGAAGTACCGTTACCAATACCTTTATCCGTGATACGCTCGCCCAACCACATACAAAAGATGGTACCCGCAGTAAGAATAATGATGTTGGAGAACCAAAACAAACCGTCTGGAATGTTCGGTGAAACTGCACCAGGAATACTACGAATCAATTGGAGATAACCACCGCCTTGTACCAATGCAATTGCAACGGTGAGCAAACGGGTTACCTGGTTGAGGCGTTTACGACCACTCTCACCTTCCTTAGACTGAAGACGTTGAAAATAGGGTACTGCGAAACCAAGCAATTGAACAATGATGGAAGCAGTGATATAAGGCATTACGCCCAAAGCAAAAATGGCGGCATTGTCGAATGCGCCACCAGTAAATACATTGATAAGACCCAACAAGTCGTTCGCGCTACGGCTTTGGCTATAGCGATCGAGTGCAATAGGATTTACGCCTGGAAGTACAACAAACGTACCTACGCGGTAAATGAGCAACAACGCAAGGGTAAACAGAATGCGTTGACGGAGTTCTTTGATACTCCAAATATTTCTGATAACTGAAAGCAGCTTCATGCCTGCAACGTATGTTTAGACGGTTTGAACAGTTCCACCAAGCGCTTCAATCGCTGTTTTGGCAGAAGCAGAAATTGCATGTACGGTAATATCCACTTTGGTTACCAAATTACCATTACCCAGCACTTTGATTTGCTCGGAGGCTTTTGCAACACCAGCAGCAACTAAAGCCGGTACATCGAATGTGGTTAAACCTGTTTTCTGTACGAGTGCTTCCAGGGCAGACAAGTTGAGGGGAATGAATTCCACCCGATTGACGTTTTGGAAACCGCGTTTTGGCAAACGACGCTGCATAGGTGTTTGACCACCTTCAAAGTGACGTTTTTCTTTCGAACCGCTGCGCGCTTTATCACCTTTGTGACCACGTGTAGAAGTTCCACCGTGGCCAGAACCTGTACCACGGCCAATGCGTTTACGCGTTTTTACAGAACCCTGTGCCGGACGTAGATTATTGAGCTCCATTGCTGTATTTGTTCGATATTGCGTTAGTAAATTTTTGATTGCCGGATTTACCGGATTTACGCCTGCTTATTTCGTTATGAAAACCTGTAAAGGGCGAACCCCACAGGTTTTGACAAAATCTTCGGCGTCGTTCTTTTCAGATTAAATAGTTTCAACCTGAACAAGATGGTCAACAACTCGCAACATACCACTTAGTTGTGGTGTAGCTTCGTGTTCTACCATTTGATTGATTTTACGAAATCCCAAAGCCTTCAAGGTATCCTTTTGGCGTTTGCTTTTGTCGATCGGGCTTTTAATAAGCGTAATTTTTACCTTACCCATTGTTATGGAGTGCTTTATAGTTTTTCAAAACAATGGTTGTGAAAAACTAGGCTAAAGTTGAATTATCCGTTGAACAGTTTCTCAAGCGAAATTCCACGCTGGCGTGCAATCTCAACTGGGCTTCGGAGACTTGCCAAGGCGGCAATCGTTGCTTTCACAACGTTGTGCGGATTGGAAGATCCTTGTGATTTGGCCAAAACGTCGTGCACTCCAGCCATTTCCAATACTGCGCGCATTGCACCACCTGCAATTACACCCGTACCGTTGGCAGCTGGTTTGATCAAAACACGACCCGCGTCAAATTTACCATGGGCTTCGTGTGGAATTGTCCCGTTCAAAATAGGTACTTTAATCAGGTTTTTTTCCGCGTCTTTAACCGCCTTTTGTATTGCCTCGGAAACCTCCCGCGCTTTACCAAGTCCTTGACCGATTGTGCCCTTACCGTCGCCCACCACTACAACTGCAGCGAAGCTAAAAGTACGGCCACCTTTTGTAACTTTCGCTACACGGTTGAGCGACACCAGTTTTTCTTTGAGACCCGAATCTTCTGAAGTGCGGGAATTATCTCTGTCTCTTTCTTGCTTAGCCATTACATTTAGCTAATTTGAATGAAATTATGAATGCTTGGCTGAGTGAGTAATTGAAATTACAGATCTTTGCCATCACTTTAGATTTTGTTAGAATTGAAGACCGCCTTCGCGTGCTCCATCTGCAACTGCCTTGACGCGACCGTGGTACAAATAGCCACCGCGGTCAAATTTAACGTCAACAATTCCAGCATCTTTTGCTTTTTCAGCAACCAATTTGCCTACAGCAACAGCCTGTTCAATTTTTGTACCTTCGATTGTAGTTTCGTGCGAACTTGCTGCAACCAATGTATGCCCTTTCAAATCATCAATAATTTGACAATAGATTGATTTGTTTGAACGGTAAACACACAGACGAGGCCGTTCAGGCGTACCGCTTACTTTTTTGCGGACGCGCAAGTGAATGCGCCGACGGCTTTGTTGTTTTGTACGTTTCATTGTTACGCTATTTTAATGACTCCGATTTCCGACCGGAATCCGAATGATTGTATTAAAAAGGTGTTCAACAAGCAATCCTGAAAAGATAGAAAACGTGTTGAACACCTGATATGTGGCGGATTATTTTTTACCACCAGCAGTTTTACCTGCTTTACGACGAATAACTTCGCCTTTGAATTTGATACCTTTTCCTTTGTAAGGCTCTGGCTTACGGAAGGCTCGAATTTTGGCACATACTTGGCCAAGTAATTCTTTATCAATGCCTTCCAAGCGAATAAGTGGTGGTGAACCTTTCTCCATTGCAGTAGTTACCTTCAACTCGCTGGGGATAGAAAAGATTACTGGGTGCGAATAACCAAGGGTAAATGTTACCACATTACCTTGATTTTCAACACGATAACCTACACCTATGATTTCCATTTCGCGTTTATAGCCCTCGCTTACGCCAACCACCATGTTATTTAACAGTGCGCGGTACAGACCGTGCATTGCTCTATGGCGTTTTTGATCAGTAGGACGGTTTACCTGTACTACGCCATTATCAATAGCGATAGAGATATCGGCGTCCACCTTTTGAGAAAGTGAGCCTTTTGGTCCTTTTACAGTAACCGTATTATCAGGGGCTACCGAAAGTTCAACCTTGGCCGGAAGTGTAATCGGCAATTTACCAATACGTGACATATTCCTTACTCAGTTAAGAGTGATGAGTTTAAATTAGCAAATGTAGCAAAGCAATTCTCCGCCTACATTTTTTTCGCGTGCTTGTTTGTCGGTTAATACTCCTTTAGAAGTAGAAACGATCATAGTACCAAGCCCGTTGATAATGCGGGGAATATCGCCAGATCCTGAAAACTTTCGCAGTCCTGGACGACTCACGCGCACCAATTCCCGAATAATCGGTTTTTTGGTTGTTGGGTCGTATTTCAAAGCGATTTTAATCAAACCTTGCTTGTGTTCATCCGATTTTTCTTCGAATGTATATTTCAGAATGTAACCCTGATCATACAAGATTTCAGTGATGGACTTCTTTATGTTGGAAGCCGGAATCTCGACGATGCGATGTCCCGCCATCTGTGCATTGCGGATGCGGGTCAAATAATCTGCTATCGGGTCAGTGACTTGCATTTTATTGAATATTGATTGTTGTCGGTTGTTCGATGCACATCCCTTTTACGGGACTAGCGCGCAACGAAAGAATTACCATGAAGCCTTTGTAACACCTGGAATTTTTCCATCGAGTGCCATTTGGCGGAATTTTACGCGGCAGATTCCAAACTTGCGCATATAACCTTTTGGTCGGCCCGTAAGCAGGCAGCGGTTATGCAGGCGAATTGGGTTTGCGTTACGTGGAAGTTTGTCCAGTGCATCATAATCACCGGCTTCCTTTAACTTTTTGCGAAGTTCAGCATACTTTGCTACAACACGCTCCCGTTTTAGTCCACGGGCAATGACTGATTTCTTTGCCATCTTGCGCTATATTTTATTGAAAATGAGCGTCAATTATTTTTTGAACGGAATTCCGATTTCTTTCAGTAAAGCGAAGGCTTCAGCATCCGTCTGGGCCGTAGTCACCATTGTGATGTCCATACCCATGATTTTATTTACTTTTTCAATATCAATCTCCGGGAAGATGATTTGTTCGGTAATACCCATGGTATAATTGCCACGACCATCAAACGACTTGTCATTCACACCGCGGAAGTCACGTACACGAGGCAGAGATATAGAGATCAAACGATCTAAAAATTCCCACATACGTTCTCCGCGTAGTGTTACCCGTACACCGATTGGCATACCTTCGCGGAGTTTGAAGTTAGAAACCGACGTTTTAGCACGGGTAGGTACCGCTTTTTGACCCACGATTGTTGTAAGGTCATTTGCTGCTACGTCGATCAATTTCTTGTCGCCAGAAGCATCGCCGATACCTTGATTGATGCAAATTTTCATCAAGCGTGGCACCTGCATAACAGAAGTGTAGCTGAATTGCGACATAAGCGCAGGGACTACATCCTGTTGATATTTTGTTTTAAGACGTGCTGTGTATTTCATCACTTATATGATGTTTCCAGTTTTTTTAGAATAGCGAACACTTACGCCGTTCTCAATTTTACGGCCAACTCGCGTTGCTTCACCCGTTTGCGGATCAACCACTAACAGATTAGAGATATGTAGTGGTGCAGGCATATCCTTAATACCACCTTCTTCCGTCTGAGAGGCTTTCACGTGTTTCTTAACAATATTGAGGCCATCTACGATTGCACGCAATTTGTCTGGAAACACCTGAAGAACTTCACCGGTTTTGCCTTTGTCGTCGCCGGCAATAACCATTACTTTATCTCCTTTACGGATATGCAGTTTTTGCGTGAAGCGTTTGGACTTATTATTCGTTGCCATTGTTAATATTGATAATCTGATCGTGCTTTGCAATGCACTCGGATTGAGTTATTTGCATTGTTTGACCGAAATTAATAGATGCTCAGGTTTAGAGTACTTCAGGCGCAAGAGAAACAATACGCATGTAGTCTTTATCGCGCAATTCGCGTGCAACCGGTCCGAAGATACGAGATCCACGTGGTTCGTCCGAGGCGTTCAGCAGTACTACTGCATTGTCGTCGAAACGAATGTATGAACCGTCTTTCCGACGAATTTCTTTGCGTGTGCGAACAATTACGGCTTTGCTAACAGTACCTTTTTTGATACCGCCTGGAGAAGCGTCTTTAACGGTTACGACAATTTTGTCACCGATGCCAGCATAACGCTGACGAGTGCTACCCAGTACTCTGATACAGAGTACTTCTTTTGCGCCGGAGTTGTCGGCCACATTCAAACGAGACTCTTGCTGAATCATGACTCTTTTTTATTTTTCAGTGAACGGTTGACAGACGCACGGACTTTCCATGTCGACCCAAGGCCGTCGTACCGATAGTTTTTATTGATTACTTCGCTCGTTCAAGGATCTCCACCAAGCGCCAGCGTTTCATTTTGCTGAGTGGGCGTGTTTCCATAATACGAACCAAATCACCTGGGTTACAGGTATTTTCTTCATCATGTGCGAAGAATTTGTTCGAACGCTTTACGAATTTACCGTAAATTGGGTGCATCAAACGGCGCTCGACCTGTACCGAGATGGTTTTGTCCATTTTATTGGATACCACCACACCGGTTTTTGTTTTACGAAGATTCCTTACTAAAGTTTCCATCTACTCTATTAGATGTGATAATGTGTCGAATTGAATTGATTCACAATTGATTGCAAACGGTTTAAATGCAATTGCGGCATCGTACCGAATGTGGGTCAATTATTTTTGGCGGCTACGGCGTGCACGCAATTTGGACCGCAATTCTAATTGTGCCGGAGAAAAGCCAGAAACTTCGCGTGCGCGCATTTCTGTATTAACCCGGGCAATATTGCGGCGCAAGTCACGGATTTCCATCGGATTACCGAGGCCTCTCACCGCATGGTCGAATTTCATTTGCTGAAGTTCCAGTTCCAGGCTGTTGATGTTGGACACCAGATCCGCATCTGTCATTTCAGCAACGTTTAATTTTTCCTTTGCCATTTTACCTTATTGTGATAATTTGTCAATTTAATGGTTGAATTTCAATCGTTTGGATAAAACCAACCATTAAAATTCCTGAATTTCTGTTTATCCTTCGAAATCGTAACGTGTTACGGCTTTACAAAGAATTGGAAGTTTTTGTGCTGCTAATCGGAGGGATTCGTAAGCGAGTTCTTCGCTAACACCTTCGATTTCGAACAAAATTCGTCCTGGTTGTACTTCGGCTACATAGTGGTCGACAGCACCTTTACCTTTACCCATCCGTACCTCAGCCGGTTTGGAAGTAAGGGGCTTGTCAGGGAAAATGCGAATCCACACTTTACCTTCCCTCTTCATGTTACGCGTCAGCGCAATACGTGCCGACTCAATTTGCCGGCTTGTGATGCGGCTGAATTCCATTGCTTTCAAGGCAAAAGAGCCGAAGGAGATGGAACTACCTTTGTAAGCAAGGCCACGATTACGTCCCTTATGCTGTTTGCGATATTTCGTACGTCTTGGCTGAAGCATTGTGTGCTAGATTTAAAAGCCTGTCGATCAATTGTTTAAGATATTACAACGTCCTTTACCAGAAAGGGGCTGCAAAGGTACTACATTTAACCGATTTAACAAAGGCTTAATTTTGTACCTGGTATTGTTTTGCTATTAGCGTCGTCCGCCGCCACCGCCGCCACGGTTTCCACCGCCACCGCTGTTGCCGCCACCGCCGCCGCGATTTCCGCCACCGCCAGTGTTTCCACCGCCGCCTCTGCGATCACCGCCGCCGCCGCCGCCTCTGCGATCACCACCACCGCCGCCTTCGCGACGATCGTTTCCACCGCGACCGCCTTCACGACGATCATTTCCGCCGCGATCATTTCCACCTCTGCGATCATTTCCACCACCGCGTTCGTTTGTTCCGGTGCTACCGGTACCTTCTGCTGCTGTGAATGGAGTCAACTCGCGTTTGGTCAGAACCTCTCCCTTAAAGAGCCAAACTTTGATCCCGATTTTTCCGTAAACCGTTTGTGCTTCTACTAAAGCGTAGTCGATATCGGCACGGAATGTATGTAAAGGCGTACGGCCCTCTTTGTATTCTTCTGAACGTGCAATTTCTGCACCACCTACACGACCGCTGATGCGGATCTTGATTCCTTCACCACCTGCGCGCATAGTGCTTTGAATAGAACCCTTGATTGCACGACGGTAATTGATACGGGCTTCGATTTGTTTAGCGATTTGTTCGCCAACAATATTGGCATCCAACTCAGGCTTACGGATCTCGAAGATGTTGATTTGAACGTCTTTACCAGTCAGGACTTTCAATTCTTCTTTGATCAGGTCAACTTCTTTACCACCTTTACCAATAATAATACCAGGACGGCTAGTATGTATAGTAACCGTTACACGCTTGAGCGTACGTTCGATTGCAATACGCGCAATACCATTTTGTACCGGTTTGTTACGGTCGCGTGGATCTGCCACTGCCGTTTTCGGGCGGCGTGCACGCAGGTAATTGCGAATTTTTTCGTCCTCCACAACCTTAAGACCATAGTCTTTGTCGGCATACCAGTTAGAGTCCCAACCGCGGATTATGCCTAAACGGTTACCAATCGGATTTGCTTTTTGACCCATTGTATGATGGATGTAATAATGTGAATATTTGATAAAGGGGATCAAGACCTGCGCTGGTGCGGATGCAACAGTATGGATAAATTCCCTTTGACGTTTTATTGTTCTGTTTCGAGTGCGTTTCGATTTGCTACCACGAGTGTTACGTGGTTGCGACGTTTGCGCACGCGGTAAGCACGACCTTGTGGTGCTGGCAGGAAGCGATAAATAATGCTACCTGGATCCACAAAAGCAGTTTTGATGTAAAGATCATAATCATCTGCGGCACCAACCTGATCGGATTTTTGTTCCCAGTTGTTGATTGCAGAGAGTAAAAGTTTCTCCAGCCACACCGCTGCCTCTTTGTTGGTGTACTTTAAAATGCCCAAGGCATCTATTACCCGCTTTCCGCGGATATTGTCCACCACCAATCGCATTTTGCGGGGCGACATCGGACAGTTACGCAATTTTGCTACTGCTTCCATTTTTTAATCAATGTGTTGAATGTGGTCAATGTTTTCAATGTAACCTTAGGACGTTAGGTCACTTTGTCACATCAATTTAATTGTCACATTATTTTTTATTACCACCGTGACCGCGGAAGTTACGCGTTGGCGAAAACTCCCCGAGCTTGTGGCCTACCATATTTTCAGTTACAAAGACTGGAACAAACGTTTTACCGTTGTGTACAGCAATGGTTTCGCCCACCATATCGGGGAAAATCATTGAAGCACGGCTCCAGGTTTTGATGACCTGTTTTTTGTTACTCTGTTTTGCTTTGGCGATCTTTTCCAACAATTTATGATGGATGTAAGGGCCTTTTTTTAGTGAACGCGGCATATCCCGAATTGTGATATTGTGATATTAGGATATTATTTGTTTTTAATTACACCACCGTTTTTGCGGCTGATGATGAGCGAATTAGAGGCTTTAGTTCTAGAACGCGTTTTTGCGCCTTTCGCTTTAAAGCCTTTGCGTGTACGTGGATGACCACCTGAAGCGCGACCTTCACCACCACCCATCGGGTGATCGACAGGGTTCATGGCTACTGGACGGTTACGTGGACGCCAGCCTTTCCAGCGCATACGACCTGCCTTACCCATGATTTCCAGGCTATGGTCGGAATTACCGACTATACCCATGGTTGCGCGGCATGTCATCAGGATCCGGCGTACTTCACCTGAAGGTAATTTTAATACCGCATAACGGTCTTCTTTACCCATCATTTGAGCACTCATACCTGCACTACGAACCAAAACCCCTCCTTGTCCAGGATACAACTCGATATTGTGAACGAAAGTACCTAGCGGAACCTCAGCGAGAAAGAGGCAATTACCTGTTTCAGGTAGGGCTCCTTTACCGGAAGTGACTGTTTGGCCAATTTCCATTCCCTTAGCAGCCAGGATATAACCTTTTTCGCCGTCTTCGTATTGAATCAGCGCGATATAAGCGCTGCGGTTTGGGTCATATTGAATGGACTGAATCGTTGCTGCACCTTGTTTGTCGCGTTTGAAATCGACAACACGGTAGCGGCGTTTGTGGCCACCTCCACGGTAGCGCATTGTACGACGACCATCGCTGTTGCGACCGCCCGTACTACTTTTGAAACCCAAAAGGGATTTCTCCGGCTTTGCGCCTTTGGTCAGTTCTTCGCGCGAAACCGCGATGCGGAAACGCTGACCAGGTGTAATTGGATTGAATTTTTTAACTGCCATGTTATATGGTAGTGATGAGTTATGAGTTATGAGTTACGGATGATGAAACATCCCTCACCCATCGCTTATCGTTTAAACTTCTTCGCCTGGACCGAAAATATCGATTGTTTCGCCCGGAGGCAGGGTTACAAATGCCTTTTTATAAGCAGATTTGTGCCCTTTAACAATCGCAGTTTTCGTACTGCGCGATTTGGGTTTTCCCGGAATCACAGCTGTGTTCACGCGTTCGACGGCGACATTGAACATTTTTTCAACTGCTTTACGGATTTCAATTTTGTTTGCGTCTCTATTTACCACAAATGCATAAGTATTGCGTTTGTCGGCAAGTATCGTAGCCTTTTCCGTAATGATCGGCTTGATCAAAATTTGCTTAGCCATGACTTATTTGTTCTGCATTCAATTTTTCGAGTGAATCGAAACCTTGAACTGATTTTTAAGCACAAGTTTCTTTAATCTTCTCGATCGCGCTTTCGAGTATCACCAGCGTACCGGCATGCATGATCTGATAAGTACTGATATCAGTTGCTGGCTGGATTGCTGCTTTTTCGATATTGCGGCAAGATAGATAGAGCATTTTGTCGTAGGCTCCCAAAACTGTCAGTGGTTTTTGATCTGCCACATTCAGTGCACGTAGGAATTCTGTAAAATCCTTCGTTTTAGGTGCTGTGAAGGTAAAGTCCTCTACAACGATAATTTTTCCTGCTTTTGCTTTTGCCGATAAGGCGCTGCGACGCGCTAAGCGACGCACTTTTGCATTCACATGGATGTCGTAATTGCGTGGGCGTGGGCCGAAAACACGACCACCACCGCGATAGAGAGGGTTATTGATGTCACCTTTACGGGATCCACCTGTGCCCTTTTGCTTGTGCAATTTACGGGTTGAGCCGCTCATTTCACTGCGTTCTTTCGACTTGTGCGTGCCCTGGCGCTGTGCGTTCAGGTAACGTTTTACATCGAGCCAAACACTGTGCTCGTGGGGTTCGATTCCGAACACCTCTTCTGGCAGATCAATTGTCCGGCCTGTAGCCTCGCCTTTGATGTTATGTACCGCTATGTTCATTTCCGAAGAAATTTAGGGTCGAAAGTTATTTTTCTATGACAACGTATGCACCTTTATGGCCAGGCACTGCTCCTTTAATCAAAATCAGATTTTGATCTGGAAACACTTTAACTACCTGCAGGCGACGCACTTTAACCTGGTCGGTGCCCATATGGCCACCCATGCGCATTCCTTTCATTACTTTCGCAGCGAAAGAAGAGTTACCAAGCGAACCTGGAGCGCGAAGTCGGTTGTGTTGACCATGCGTTTGCTGCATGACACCGCCGAAGCCGTGGCGTTTAACAACACCTTGGAAACCTTTACCTTTGGTAGTACCAGTAACCACCACTTTATCACCTTCAGCAAAAACTTCGCTTACTGTGATTACATCTCCCAAAGTCTTAGGAAGATTCATGTTGCGGAATTCCAAAACTTTATGTTTTGGGGTGGTACCTGCCTTTTCAAAGTGACCTACCAATGCGGCTGGTGTGTTTTTAGGCTTTCGATCACCGTAGGCCAACTGCAAAGCAGCGTAGCCATCGGCATCTTCATTGAGTACTTGGGTTACGATACAGGGGCCAGCCTCGATAATCGTCACAGCGATATTTTTACCGTTGTTGTCGTAGATGCTGGTCATCCCGATCTTTTTTCCAATCAGACCGTTCACTTGAGCTGAATTTAATGTTTGAACGATTGCTTGTTATTTCCGTCTGTATTCGAACCCTTCAGAAAAGGGGAAAGCGATGATCCGTCGGACGGAACCGCTTTCGATTGCAACAGTTATCCGCAGAGCGTGACACTTTGACTACAACCGGAAACAACAGAATTTCTTGCTTAGTGCGAATTAAGTTAGCTTGACTTGAATGTCAACGCCGCTCGGAAGTTCCAATTTGGAAAGAGCGTCCACCGTTTTTTGAGTCGGTGTGTATATTTCAATCAAGCGCTTGTGGGTGCGTAACTGGAACTGCTCTCGAGCTTTCTTATTCACGTGCGGGGAACGAAGCACGGTGAAGATTTCTTTCTCAGTGGGCAGCGGAATCGGGCCAGTCACAACGGCTCCACTCGCACGAACTGTCTTTACGATCTTCTCAGTGGACTTATCCACTAAGTTGTAGTCGTAGGACCGAAGTTTGATGCGAATTTTTTGATTCATTACCTGAAAGTATTGAAAATTAATGGTGTTTGCTTTGTTAAGCGGCAATCAAAACTAAATTTTGAACCCCGTTCTCCAAAAGCGAGCGCAAAGGTAGCAACAACCGAATCTATTATCCAAACGTTTTGAAAAAAAAATAAAAAATAAATCCTCAGGCTGGAACTATTCCCCTTATTCTCTGTGTGCTATTCCATAATAAGTTCGAGGATTTCTGGGGTATTGACTTCATTAAACCCTTGTATGTGAAATTGGTAAAATTGTATTAAGTTGTATAGCAGTATTTTGCGTTCAGGTCGGGTAATTTGTACCAAATGACTTTCCTGCAAGGTGGTTTGTAACAACAAAAGCATCTGGTTGGTAGCAACTTTTTCCATGTAAAAACGGTGATCGGGTCGTTCGGATAAAAATACCCCTTCTTTTAAGTCAAAAAAAGTTGATTGTTCCAATGCAAATTCCAATACAGGCTGAAAGCCCAGGTATCCAGTTAGGTGTAAGAGGAAGTGCAGGTGAATATTTGCGATCGGATGGGGGCTTTCATCCAGCCATTGAATGTTTTGAAATACAAATTCAAACAGGTCTGGGTCATATTCAACTTCTGTGATGCTTTTACGGCATATTTCGGCCATAAATAATGCCACGGCACCGCGTTTTATTTCAAAAGGGATGGATGTGAGGATTAAGCAAGCCCTCAATTCTTTTAAACGGTGCAGTGCACTTGGATCTTCTTTAAAATAAGCAATGCCTTCCACTGCCATCATGGGTTGAAACAGGCTGTAGGGCATGGCAGATTTGTTTGAACGAACGCCAGAGGCAATGAAGGAATGAAGTCCTTTTTCTTCTGTTAAAATATCTGCGATGATGCTTGTTTCGCCATATTTGATGGCGCGCAGTACAATACCTCTTGTTTTAATGAGCATTGATATAGCGTGTGTCGCTCAGAAATGATTTGGTGCTGAAAATTTGGTCAAGTTGCCTGCATGCTTCGGGCATCGTTGCTTGAAACGTTTTTGGAAAATTAAAATAATGGTGAATGAGTACGGGAAGCGGGGTTATGCCTGCCAAACCAATCGTTGCCTCTACATAGGCCCTATTCATGTTGCTTACTTGTTCGAGTTGGTCCCAAATGTCTATTCCAGTGCATGTTGGGTAATTTTCATTGGGGTAGGTCAAGATGTACACCTTTGCGTATTCATACAAGGCCACGTTAAAGTATAAATCGGGTTGGATAAACGCTTGGGTGACTTGTTGGGCCGAAAATAAAAGGCATCCATCGGCCTCATACATTTCAGATGCATGCGCAAAAGGATATTCGGGGCTTGGAAATGGAAGTGGGTAAACAATGACTTTTTCAAATTGCTTGAACAGATACTCGTGTTTTTCGAACGTTAACATAATCGCTTGAGCGGCTAACATAGTTTTAATGTCGAGTGGGACTTCATCTTCTTGAAAGCCTTTAGGCATCCATTCAACGCCCATCGTGAACATAGCGACCCGGGATCGGAAGCGTTTTTGTTCAAGCGGGCTATGCATATTATAGTTAGGGAAAAACTGCTCGAGTAAACGGGTAAGGTCTTTACTTAGTTCGGGTGGCCAACGGTTGTACCACCACCAATTAATTTGAGGGGCTAGTATGTAAACTAATACGGCGCCTAAAATAAAAGGTACCATGGCGGGTGCATAGCCAGGATGAACGTCCCAAGCCATATAAAGTAGCAATATAGCGGGTAAAAGGAAAAAAAAAGCGATTCTATTGGCAGCCATAGGTGTTGAAACAAATCGTCATTACATGGATAGAAGGGTGCGGCAGTGCGGTAAAGGTACCTTGTTTTAAAAAAATATTCGAAATTGCTTTTTATTCTGGTAGAATAGGTATTATCTTTGCCCCGCTTTTGACAGCAGGCAGGTGCCTTAGCTCAGCTGGTAGAGCAATGGACTGAAAATCCATGTGTCCCCGGTTCGATTCCGGGAGGTACCACAAGAGATTCCCGATGGTTAGTTCCATCGGGTTTTTTTATTTTATAACCTTTTATTTCGTTAATTTGTTGTAGAAATGTTTAAGAATTACCTAAACATTCCAAATATACGGTTATGTCGGAGGATATTGTAATTCGGGTTTTATTATTGCCATTTGCCTTGCTGTACGGGATTGGCGTGGGCATTCGAAATTTGTTATACCGAGTTGGTGCTTTGCGCAGTGTTCGGTTTGATTTACCTATCATTTCGGTTGGAAATATGACTGTTGGTGGAACTGGGAAGTCGCCACACATTGAATATCTGTTGCGTTGGCTGGATCAATACATAGAAGTTGGGGTATTGAGCAGGGGGTATGGCCGCAAAACAGAAGGGTTTCGTGCGGTATCTGTGCAAGATACTGCCGAAATGGTTGGAGATGAGCCGCTTCAATTTAAACGGAAGTTTCCTGAATTGCCTGTTGTAGTGAGTGAAAGCAGGGCTTTGGGTATTCCTGAATTGATTAAACGGAACCCGGGTACAAACTGTGTTTTGTTGGATGATGCATTCCAGCATTTGGCTGTTACACCCGGTTTGAATATCTTATTGACCGAATATAGTCGGCCTTTTACCCGAGATTGGTTGTTGCCTGCTGGTCGTTTGAGAGAATGGCGGCATGGGTATAAGCGGGCGGATTTGTTGGTTGTGACGAAGTGCCCAGCGGATCTTACGGCCAAACAGCGCAGTAACCTTACAGACGAATTAGACTTATATCCCCGTCAGCGTGTTTTTTTTTCTAGGTATAAGTATGGAATTCCGTATGACTTGTTACGCCCGGATGTGAAGCGTCCTTTGGATTTGGAAACGGATATCCTGTTGGTGAGTGCCATTGCGAATTCGGATTATTTGCTCCAATATCTGGGCGGTGAGGCCCATTCTGTTGAAACCATTGAATTTGAAGATCATCATTTTTTTGAACCATCCGATTTGTTGGAAGTAAAAAAGCGCTTCGAACGCATGATAGGGCATCAAAAAATCATCGTAACTACTGAGAAAGATGCGATGCGCATGGAAATGCACAAAAATTTCTTTTGGGACAATGATTTGCCATTATATGTACTTCCAATTGAGGTGGCCTTTTTTGAGCAGGATGAAGCTGACTTTCAGGCAGAGGTCAAGAAGTTTTTGTTAAACTTTAAGGTTTAGATTTTTTGGCAGAGCCAACTTTGGCTATTTTATCTGGGGTTGCAGGCGTTCCTTCAACTGATTCTGCTTTTACTTTTGGTGATTTTTTGGACTTCGGTGGCATTTCACTCTGAAAAATTTGGACGGCCAAAGGAGCTAGTTTGAATGAAATGGACTGTTCGTGCCCGTGCGAAGGTGTATGTTGTGCTGTTTTGGGATCATTTATTGTGCCGCTTCCGCCAAATTCTATAGCATCGCTGTTTAGGACTTCAGTCCATGTTCCGCCAAGGGGCACACCGACCGTGTAAGATTCCATTGGATTTGGATTAAAGTGACATATGATGAGCAGTGTTTGGTCTTCAGGATCGCCTTTGCGCAGGAAGGCAACCACGGAATTTTGAACGTCGTCGCCGGAAATCCATTCAAATCCTGTTGGCGTAAATGCGTGCTTCCAAAATGCAGGCGTGGCCTTATAAAGTTTATTGAGTTGTTTCACCCAATTTTGAATTCCTCTGTGGGATTGATATTCAAGCAATTCCCAAGTTACGCCTCGATCGTGGCCCCATTCTGTTGTTTGCGCAATCTCGCCTCCCATAAACAAAAGTTGATGTCCTGGGTGCGCCCATTGTAACCCAAACAATGCACGTAAATTGGCAAACTTTTGCCATTCATCACCTGGCATTTTATAGATCAAGGATGATTTTAAGTGCACTACTTCATCGTGGCTCAAGGGCAACATAAAGCATTCAGAAAAGGCATATGCCAAAGAAAACGTGATTTCATTTTGGTGCCATTTCCTGAAAATGGTAGGGCGTTTGAAGTAGCTTAAGGAATCGTGCATCCAACCCATCATCCATTTTTGTCCAAACCCGAGGCCGCCTTCGGAGGTAGGATGGCTAACTTTAGGAAATGCCGTACTTTCCTCTGCAATTGTTTCAACGCCAGGGTAGTGGTGATAAACGGCCTCATTGAAATCTTTTAAAAACGAAATTGCTTCCAGGTTTTCTCGGCCGCCATATATATTAGGAATCCATTCTCCTTCTTTGCGGGAATAGTCGTGATAAAGCATGGATGCCACCGCATCGACGCGCAAACCATCGATATGGTACTGGTCGAGCCAAAATAGTGCGTTGGAAATTAAAAAGGAGCGTACTTCATTACGGCCGTAATCAAAAATATACGAGTTCCAGTCTGGTTGAAACCCGCGGCGCATATCGGCATATTCATACAAGTGGGAGCCATCAAACAGATAAAGACCATGGATATCGCTTGGAAAATGGGATGGTACCCAGTCCAGGATTACACCAATTTCTGCTTTATGGAAAGCATCAACCAACTCCTTCAAGTCGTCGGGATCTCCAAATCGACTGGTTGGTGCGAAATAGCCGGTTACTTGATAGCCCCAAGATGGAAAGTAGGGATGCTCCATTAAAGGCATAATCTCTACGTGGGTAAATCCCATTTCCTTTACATACTGTACCAACTCGGTGGCCAATTCTTTATAGTTGAGGGAGCGATTGCCATCATCCACCAATTTTTTCCAGGAACCAATGTGTACTTCATAAACCGACCAAGGTTTTGGTTCTTTTGCAACGGCTTTGCGGTGTTCCATCCAAGCGGCATCATCCCATTGGTGGTCAAATGACCAAACCATTGACCCAGTGCGTGGGGGCGTTTCCCAGCGCAATGCATAGGGATCGCCTTTGTCCAGTTCGATCCCAGTAGCGGTATGAATATGGTATTTATAGGTATCACCTTTTACAACGCCCGGAATGAAACCTTCCCAGATGCCACTTTTATCCCACCGAGGCAGCAGTTGGTGTACCCCTGCTTGCCAGTTGTTAAAATTGCCCGTCACAGATACCAATTTTGCATTTGGGGCCCAAACAGCAAAGTAAGCACCATGCTTTCCATTTAAATCAATCAAATGGCTTCCAAGTTTACGATAAAGTTGAAAATGTTTGCCGGCTTGAAAGAGCGCGATGTCAAATTCTGTAAGTAAGGAGTGCGCGATAACTTTTTCCATGGTGTAAGATAGTTCATCAGGGGGAAAGGTAATAGAATAACTACGCAATATCTGTTTTTTTTTGCATTGGCACAGTTTTGGTAACAGAGCGTTTGAGATCTATTTTCCTACTTCTGAATTTGAACAACTCCATATGAACGCACATGATTTGACTGATACATTTAGCAAATTTCCGCTTTTTTCTGCATTACAGCAACCTGATTTGTCTTTGTTGGGCAAAATGGCTGAGTATCGCATTGTTCCCAAGCATTCGTTTGTTTATTTGGCGGATGAACCAAGCAATTACATTTGCTTATTGGTCAACGGAGCGGTTAAAATTGGAATATTCTCGCCGGATGGTCGTGAGATCATCAAGAGTATTCAACATCCGCAGTCCATGTTTGGTGAACTTGGTCTGACCGGGGAGCATCGGCGTACTGAATTTGCCGCTACTATGAATCGAGAGGTAGAATACTACATGGTCAAAGTAGACGACTTCAAAGTATTGCTTCAGCAAAATTTTGAATTGGCGCAAGCCGTAATGCTTTACCTGGGTGAGCGCCTGCGCAAAGCGGAACGCCAATGGGAATCGTTGATTTTGAAAGATGTTCGCACCAGGATTGTTGAGTTTTTGAAAGAAAGTGCGGGAGAACGCGGACGGCAAGTGGGTTACGAAACGTTGGTAAAACATGGTTTAACACAGCAAGATATTGCCAATTTAGTTGGTGCAAGCCGTCAGACAGTAACGGCCATTTTGAATGAGCTCAAGAAGTCGAATCTTATCCATTTTAATCGCAATACCATTTTGATTCGCGATATGGATAAACTCAACTAATGATCGAATCGGTTGAGGTCATATTTTTCGATAACTCCTATTAATTTCTCGGCATAATTACGGTCTGTTGCGTAACCAACAGACTGTAATCCATTTGCCCACTTTCGGTAATCGCGGCCGTATTTTTTCAATTTGGCATAACGGCCGGTTGAAATCATTTGGCTGTGTGCACGCCAACTTTCCCACGGATTTGGAAAAATTCGAAAAAAGTCCTTGTGGGTATCGTCTGTGAAATTAGAACAATGTCCTTTTCTACATTTTCGAGAGAAGCATTTCATTCCGAAATGGTTATTGTTGCTTTTTGCTAGTTTACTTGCCCCGGCCCGGCTTTCAATCAACCCTTGCGCCAGGCTTATACTGGCAGGTACTCCGTATTTGCGCATTTCTTCGATGGCAATTTTGGAATAACGTGCAACATAATCGCCCGATTCTCCCCCTAATTCTTGCGCACTAACAGGCGCGGCTTCGTTTTTTGGCTTCTTTTTGGTTGGTTTTTCAATTTTGGCAGACGCACCAATTTCTAAAGCCGTTTCAACAGCCAGTCCTGGAATATCTTCAGATACCGGAAGACTTTCCGGGTTATAAATCAATAGCAGGTAAGCTGTACTCCCAACAAATACGAGTTTTAAGACACCTTGTTTGTGAAAAAGCCCAAAAGTGTAGCGGTTGAGTTGAAAACGGATGGCAATCCAATTGCGTCGAATACGGACGAGCATTAAACGGAAAAGATCCGACATTGGAATTGCATCCGGCGTTTCCTGCATTAACCTTCCCGGGCTCATAGAAGCGCGGTTAACGCGGTTCAAAGCGGATGAAATGCGTTGGTTTTTTTTGTTTTGGTTGTTTTCTTGCTCGGAATATAACTTTGTGCGTCCCATATTGAAGGCGGTAATTTAGATTGATGACCAATGAGACTGCAAATATAAAACAATTAGTTTTTATAAATCAATAGTTGAAACAAAATATTTATTCAGTTTGGTCAGATTTTGGCTAAGTTCGTATTTGCTGTAGTTCAGGCATCCTTTTTCATGTTAGATACGTCAGAGAGGCAGCGTTTGAGTTTGGCGCTTCGTTTTAACGTGTAAGTCTAACGAAGTACGAACAGATTTTGCCAAACGATTTCTAGTCCTTAACTTTCCAACGGAAATCAACCTATGGATTTCGCACTTAATTTGGAATCTGCTGAACATGATTTAATCAATGCCCTTTTGCGACAAGAAAGATGGGCTCAAAAGCTGCTTTATGAGCAGTATTACGGCGCTATGATGGGGGTTTGCCTTCGTTATGCAGGGTCGAAGGATGAGGCTTTGGATTTATTGCATGAGGGATTTATTAAAGTGTTTCAACGCATTGACCGCTACCGCCCGGGAACTTCTTTGCCTTCGTGGATTCGGACCATTGTAGTAAATACCTGTATTGACTATTATCGAAAGATGGTTCGCCGTCGAACCGAAGATATTCATGAGGCTACTTACACCTATAATGATGATCCGGATGCACTGAGTCAGTTGACTGAGCAAGAAATATTGGCGGCAGTACAAGAATTATCACCGGCTTATCGGGCTGTGTTCAATTTATATGTGGTAGAGGGCTATTCGCACAAAGAAATTGGCGAGGCGCTTCAAATTACAGAGAGCACTTCTCGGAGTAATCTGGTAAAAGCCCGTATTAAACTACAAGAGTTTTTTGCTTCCCGTCGCATGGATTTTGAGATCGGGAAAGTTGAAGCCCAATTGGATTGATTTTTGCAAACCTATATGAAATTACTTCGACCCAACTAAAGGTCATGATTGAAGAAGGAAAATTTGATGCTACCTTAAAATCTGCACTTGAAGGATTGCAGGTTCCTTATGATCCCGCTAGTTGGGACCAATTGGAGCAACGTATTGCCCAAATGCCCAGATCGGATGGGCATGTACCTGGGATGGACCAACATTTCCGGCAAGTATTGCAGGAAATGGAAGTTCCTTATCATTCGGGTCATTGGGATTTGATGGCTGATCGGATCGTTCGGGAGCAGCGGATGCGTCGGCGAATTTGGATCACTAAATTTGCAGAAGCGGCGATTTTCTTACTGCTTGTTGCGAATTTGGATGGGTTGTTGGGCGGAATAAACGCTGCAGCGACGGATTCGAATACAGCAGGAACAAGTTCCAGCACGCCATTTGCAGCCGCAGGTATGTCACATCCAACCAATCGTTCGGGAAAAACTGCTGGAATAACTTCTTCGGAATCCGACCTGACATCCTCCGCCACCGGATTTTGGTCAGACAATAACTCGTCTACCCATGCTAAGGATATTTTTGAAAGTGGGAATGCTGTATCGGGCTATATGGAAGAAAATTCGGCCTTGTTTGGAGTTAACCCAAGTTTTGAAGTAACATCTCAACCGGTTTTGGCTTTAAATACCGATGCTTCAGCAATTTCAGTGTTGGATCCGATTCCTGTTTTACAACAAGGCAATGCGCTTTCAGCAACCTTTGCTTTTGTAGGGTTGCCGCAGGGTGTGCATCAAAAAGTAGCTAAGCAACATAATCTCTACGCTTTGGCATTTTTGGGCGGCGATCAGAATCAAATTCAGCAAGGAAATGATTTGAGGAAAGCAAATGGCGTCAAAGGGGGGATTGGAATCGGCTATCGCAAAGGGAAATGGGGTGTTGAAACGGGTATTGCCTATACCAAGAAAGTTTTTCAGCCTAAACGGAAAATTGAAATTTATGCTGGCAGTGCAAGTGGTGGTTATTACGGCACTTATGTTGATCAAGTAACCGCAGATGTAGTTGCAGTTCCGGTGCATGTAACCCACTGTTTGGGGCGTGTCGGTCGGGTTAGTTTGCAAGCGGTTGCGGGTTCTACTGCACATTTTGCCGTTCAAAAAGCGTTTAAGTATCAAACCGTTTTTTACCCTGGATTGTCACAAAATCCGGATCCGAATGCGAATAAGCCGCCCGTAGTTCAAGCTACTGGGGATGGCATTTTTGAAAAAGGTTCGGTAAATGAAAACTTTTACGCAAGTGTTGATGCGGGCATCCGGTTTGAGCGGCCATTGGGTAAATCGTTTGCTGTGTATTTGGCGCCGATGGTACAAACCACACTGACAAAACGTGGTATTGGTCCGGGACCTTCAAAAATTAATACGATTTCGTTGCAGGCAGGTGTTATTGCTGCATTGTAAAAATGTATATTGCTAAAAAAAGCGGCTAAACCGAATCATTGGTTTAGCCGCTTTTTTGTTTACGCTAAGCTACTCTCCAAAAATCTCTTTAAGTTTTATCCCTAATTGTTCGCCCCGGATATTTCGAGCAAGGATATTACCTTTTTTGTCGATCAGGACCGTTTGGGGGATGGAAGTTACGGAATACATGGCTGCATGTTCGCTTTGCCAACCTTTGAGGTCACTTACATGGTACCAGGTTAGTCCGTCTTGTTCGATTGCATTTTTCCATGCAGTTCTGTCGCGGTCGAGGCTCACGCCCAGGATTTCAAAACCTTTGTCCTTGTATTTGTTGTAATTCACTTTGACATTTGGATTTTCCTTGCGGCATGGTCCGCACCAGCTCGCCCAAAAGTCAATCAGAACTACTTTTCCGCGCAACTTACTGAGCGCAAAGGTGGTGCTATCGGGCGTCATGCCAGCAATATCGGGTGCTTCAAATCCAGGCGTAAAGGTGGATGCTTTTTTAAGTTCAAAATCGAGGCGGTTGATTTCGCCATAGCTTTGGCTTTTGTATTGCTCGATGTACATGCGTGCCCAGCTTGGGTAGTTTCCAGAATTGGAGTTTTTGGCCGCGTTCACCATTCCACTTAATGCCATCCGGTGGGTTTTGGTACCTGCCAAGATTTTAGCAAGCGCTGTTTCCATGATTGGTTTAATTTCCTCTGGGGTGGCAGCAACTGCAACCAACGCGGTATGCAGGGCTTCAAAAGCAGTTGTTACGTCTGGGATGTTATCGTAATTCCGATCGGTCGCGAGGTTTGCGTTTGCGAAAAACTGCTTGCTTAGAAAGTCTTTTTCATCAGCAAAGCCTTTTTGGCCGGTAAACTCAGGATGGAGGAACAAGGTAGCAACGCGCCAGAGGAGTTGGTTGTTCAATTTAAGCGAGTCGAGGTATTTCGTTTTTGCAACATTGAGTGCAGTCAGTTGTTTGACTGCATCCTGTTGTTCGGCTCCTTTTGCAGCGATTCTGGTTTGTCGGGCTTTGTCGGCTTGGGCGCGGAAAAGTTCGATGCGTTTAAGGACATTTTCATAGGCCTTATTGATCGCAGATCCGGAGGTGCGTCCTTTTTGAATGATTTGGGCATTGGCAAAAAAGTTGACATTGCTTTCTTCACCCAAGATGACCGATGCAGTATTAATTTCGTTCAAGCCGATGGCATAAAAGCGTTGGCTGGAAGCGGGGATCGTAAAAATAAACAAACTATCGCTTGCGCGTTTGCCACCGCGTGCGATGGGGCGTGTAGCCAACCCCATGGGTTCAAACAAGGTAATACTGTCCATATTTGAAGACATGCCATACAATCGGCAAGCGAGGGTGATGGTTGCGTTTTCGCGCGGATCTTTTGGGGCTGGTTTGGCATTACTTTTTTGAAATGCGAAAAGTGAAGCTGGTAAAAAGAGCAGCAGAAATAGATATTTCATAGTTGTTTTAAGCATTGGTGAATTGTGAAGAAGCACAAAATTAGGGTATTCGCCGCCTTGCCCGCCATGATCAAAAGTTAATAAGCCCTTAAATTGGATGGAAACCCGGTTTTCGAAGGGTGTTTTTAGATAGAAATCAGGATAGCAAGGCTTAACAACCTGGATTAGCGTACGGTGATAGTTCGAGATTTCGTGTAAAGTTCGACAATGGATGATGTTTGTACACCGTCGACGTCTTTTTTGATGAGTTTTTTGCGCACCAGGTACAGTTCCCATTTTCCAGGGCTTATTTCGCTCAATTTAGCGGCGGGGAATTCAATTTTTGATTCGGGTCCTTGGGAAATAATTTCCATTGGTACTGTTTGACCGGAGGCGCGTTGTTCCCAGATCAGGACCATGGTTTCGCCTTTTTCGAGTGCGGGGCCTTTCCAGCGCAATGTAGCGGGTTGCTTGGCAGGCAGGGTATCGGAGGCGAACTTGAATTCTGAGATTGGATTTGGCATTAATAATAAGGTGTGCAATTTAGTTTCCGGGGAGTTCCAGGTGAATTTGAGTTCGGGTACAAAGGCTGCATTGTAAGAAGTTCGGTACTGCAAACCTTGGATAGGCATTAAATCCATGGCTTTTC
Source organism: Saprospiraceae bacterium (assembly GCA_040397785.1). Taxonomy (GTDB): domain Bacteria; phylum Bacteroidota; class Bacteroidia; order Chitinophagales; family Saprospiraceae; genus M3007. Next base: position 43,359 of record JBBAVI010000008.1, read on the forward strand.
CCTGGAACTGAATTCCGCCGGGGATTTCAACTGGATGAGCATCGGTACCATGCTTCATGGTCGATTCTACCTTAATGACCCCTTCTTGTTCGTCCAGTCGGACATAGCATTGGAGGGTAGCAGTTTGGTCAATTGTCGGATTGGCGCAATAAGAAAATGCCAAAGTGGTCAGAACTGAAAAAAAGATGTGTTTCATAGCAATGTCTAAATATCTTTGCCGCTGATCGGCATGCGTTGGGTGTTGGTAGAAAAGTTGAAAGGCAAAGGTCTGCGATGTGCAGCGAATTTTCAACTTCTTTCACGAAGCGAAATTGTGCATTCACAGTTGGCAGCGGGTATTTCACACAATCGGCCTTTTCGGTTAATAAAACAATGGTTATTTTCGACCTACGAATCGCATGAAACGAGTATTAATTACGGATGATTGCCATCCATTGTTGATGGAAGGTTTAGCATCCTTAGGGTACCAATCTGATTTTGTACCGGATATTACACCGGAAGCAACGTTGAATCAAATATCTGCCTATACAGGTTTGATTATCAATAGCAAAATCCAGGTTAACCGCGATTTTTTAGATCGTGCAGTGTTGTTGAAGTTTGTAGGCAGGTTGGGTTCTGGGATGGAAATTGTAGATCGGCCCTATGCTGCAGAACTGGGGGTATCTGTTTTCAGCAGTCCGGAGGGTAATCGCAATGCGGTAGCGGAGCAAGCATTGGGGATGTTACTGAGTTTGTCGAATCATTTATCGCGTGCAGATCAGGAAGTGCGGCAGAAAATATGGCGACGGGAGGCAAATCGCGGATGGGAATTGCGGGGTAAAACACTAGGAATTATTGGTTTTGGGCATACTGGTCGTCAGTTTGCAAAAAAACTAGCAGGGATGGAAATGAAAGTATTGAGTTATGACAGATATTTGAACGATTATTCGGAAGGGATGCATTGGGTAAAAGAAGTAGAAAGTTTGGAGGGCATTGTAAATCAGGCAGATATTATCAGTTTACATTTGCCTTTGACCATGGAGACCAGGCACTTGGTAGATGCAGCCTTTATACAGCGGTGTAAACCGGGTTTTATTTTGATCAATACAGCCCGTGGGGCATGCGTAGATACGGCAGCGGTTGTGGAAGGATTGGCGAGTGGACAGATAGGAGGTGCTTGTTTGGATGTTTTTGAAAATGAAAAACCATCCACCTATACGGCTTCAGAATTGGCGGTATATGAGCAATTGTTCGGCTTTGAAAATGTAGTTTTGACGCCGCATATCGCTGGATGGACGCTAGAGTCGAAACGATTGCTTGCAGAAACGCTTTTGCAGAAAATAAAAGGGGTGTTTTAGTACATATTTACTATCATTGCGCCCTTTTTGGATTATATTCATCTTTTTTAACCACTGTTCTATGGTACGTTCTTTACTATTAACATTCGCAATGCTCTTGAGCGCCGGAGCCCTACTTGCCCAGTCGACTATCTTGTCGGGCAAGGTATCGGACGATAAGGGCGAAGCGCTGATTGGAGCAACCGTCAAGGTGCTGAAAGGCACTGATTTTGTGAAGGGGACTATTACCGACTTCAATGGCGATTATCGTATTCAGATTGATCCGGGAAAATATGACCTGGAAATTTCTTATACTGGTTTTTCAACATCTCGCCAAACAGGAGTTCAGGTACTTTCTGGCAGAATCAACCAATTGGATATCGGCATGTCATCCAATACTGTGTTGGGTGAGGTCACTGTGTCTTATCGTGCTCCACTGATTGAGCAGGACAAAACGCAAGGCGGTCAGACCCTTACTTCCGAACAAATCAAAAACCTCCCTACACGTAGCGTTAATGCGATTGTAGCCACAACAGCGGGCACAAGTTCCATTGATGGGGGTGAGGTAAACATCAAAGGCTCGCGTTCAAATGGCACGAACTATTACATTGATGGTATTCGTGTACAAGGTTCACCACCGCCTGTTCAGGACATTGAGCAATTGTCGGTTATTACGGGCGGTTTGGGTGCCGAGTATGGTGACGTGACGGGTGGTGTAATTTCGGTGATCACCAAAGGGCCTGCCAGTGAGTACCACGGAGGTGTTGAAATTGAAAACTCCAATGGATTGGATCCTTATGGATGGTTTTTGGCAACAGCCAACGTGAGTGGCCCAATTTTGAAGAAAAAAGAACCCACTGGAGAAACCCGTACGGTGATTGGTTTCCGTATGTCTGGTCAGTATAGATACCAGAAGGATGACGATCCACCGGCAACCAACGTTTTTAAAGCGAAGGAAAGTGTTTTGGCAAACCTCGACCGCAATCCTTTGCGTCGGAATGGCGCTTCTATATCCAACTCAGCGGAATTTATCAACAGTGATTCTGTAGAAGTATTAAACTATCGGACGGATCAGAATCGTTCGGACTTGGATTTGACGGGTAAGTTGGATTTCAAATTGACGGATAAAATTGATTTTAGCATCACCGGTACGTTTGCCGATGTAAAAAATCGTTTTAATCCTACCGACGATTATCCTACCTGGGCGATTTTGAATTCAAAATACAACCCGACCGATTATAGTCAGCGCTATCGGGGTATTGCTCGTTTCCGCCACCGTTTAGGTAGTGCAGAAGAAGTTGAAAGCAAAGCCAGCAATAAGATTTCAATTTCAAATGCGAGTTACCAATTGCAGTTTGGTTTTGAGCGTGGTTTGAGCAAAAACTATGATCCACGGCACGAAGACCGCTATTTTGATTATGGTTACATCGGTCGATTCAGTTTTGACTATGAGCCTGTAACAGGCCCAAATGATAATGGAGATTTTGCCCATATCGACAACAGCGAGCAGTTTACTGGATTTCAGGCAGGTTACATTAATTCTAATGGCAAGTTGGTCATTCCAAATGGTAGCCGCAACGGGAATGGAGAAACCAGTGCGCAAGGTGGTTTGGTTGCGTACAACCAGTTTGCTGACCAGAATTTTTATCCTTCTTATGTGGTACGAAATGGTTTGTTTAGTTCTACGTATGATGATGTTTGGGGTGGTATGTATGCCAACATCAACACCATTTACAACCGCTCAAGAAAATCTGAAAATGATATTGTCACCATTACTGCCAACAGTAGTTTTGATTTGAAATTAGGCAAAACCGGCACGCACAACATCCAGTTTGGTTTGATGAATGAGCAGCGCACTTTGCGTAGTTATACATTGGCGCCTTTTGGTTTGTGGAACCTGGCAGAGCAGTCGATCAACAGTCATTTCAATGGTTTGGATACGACCAAAGTAATTGGAAAGATATTTGTTGAATTTACAGGTGATTCCATTGACCAATATGCGAACGCTTATGTAGATTTCCCGGCCAATAAGTTTTACAAGAAAGTACGCGAAAAACTGGGTGTACCATTGGATCAATGGGTGAACAGCAATGCTCTGACACCTGAACAGTTGAGTTTGGACATGTTTGCGCCCCGCGAATTGACAGAGCAAGGTTACGTAAGTTTTTACGGTTATGACTACTTGGGCAATAAAACGGCCAATGGTGTAACCTTTAATGACTTTTTCACCAGTACAGATGTAGATGGTGTGCGGAATTATCCGGTTGCGCCTTTGCAGCCTTTGTATCAGGCAGCATTTATCAAGGACAAATTCACCTTTAACAAGATGATTGTGAGTCTTGGTTTGCGGGTAGAGCGGTTTGACTTGAATACCAAAGTATTGCGCGATCAGTATTCTTTGTACCAGATCATGTCTGCGAAAGATTATTTCGCAACGGTTCCGGGTGTTCCGAATCGTCCGGGTACTATTGGCGACGATTTCAAAGTATATGTTACCAGTCCACAAGAATTGGGTAAGCCTAAAGCGTTCCGGAATGGCAACACCTGGTATTTTGCTGATGGTCGTCAGGCGAATGATGGCAACGTAATCTTTGGTGGTGGGGTTGTTACACCTTTATTATTAGACTCTATTTCGGGTGATGATATTGTGGACAACCGTTACAATCCAAACACATCGTTTGAGGATTACACGCCACAAGTAAACTGGTTGCCACGTTTGGCGTTTTCATTCCCGATTTCGAAGGATGCAAACTTCTTTGCGCACTATGACGTATTGGTACAGCGCCCACCCAGCAACTGGGAGGTTACACCATTGGATTACTTGTATTTCTATACACCTGGTCGCACGCCAACGAACAACGCAAATTTGCGTCCAGAGCGTGTAGTTGACTATGAGGTTGGTTTCCAGCAGCGTTTGAATCAAAACTCTGCGCTTAAATTTTCAGCATACTACCGCGAGTTGCGCGATATGATTCAGCGTCGTACCATTTTGTATGTTCCCGTAATTGGTCGTTATGACACATATGGAAACATTGACTATGGCACAGTTAAAGGTTTCACGTTGCAATATGACCTGCGTCGTATTCAAAACACGGAGTTGCGTTTGGCGTACACTTTGCAATTTGCGGATGGTACTGGTTCGGATGCTAATTCACAGCGTGGTTTGACATCACGTGGTAATATTCGTTCGTTGTTTCCCTTAAATTTTGACGAGCGTCACAATATTCAGGCGATCATTGATTATCGTTTTGATAATGGTAAAGCATACAACGGCCCCCGGCTTTTTGGCAACGACATTTTGGCTGATTTTGGCGCGAACATGCAAATTGCGGCAGTTTCTGGCCGTCCTTACACTTCAACTATCCGCGCTACCCGTTTTGGTGGCGAGGGTACTTCTGGAGCGATCAACGGCAGCCGTTTGCCATGGCGTTTGAACATTGACTTGCGTTTGGATAAAACCTGGAGTTTGACCGCGAAAGATAAGAAGCCGTTGACAATCAATGTGTATTTCCGTGTTTCCAACTTGTTGAACCGTTTGAATGTGATAGGTGTTTATAGTGCAACAGGCGACCCGAAAAATGACGGTTACCTTGCGAGCGACCAAGGCACATCCGAACTTTCGGGTATTACTGGTGCACAAATTGCTGCTTACCAGAGCTCGTATTCATGGATTTTGAATAACCCGAATAACTATGCGCAACCGCGCAGACTGTTTATCGGCGCTGCTTTAGGATTCTAATTTGGTGCATTTTCAGAGCCTGCATGCTGAATAAGATTTATTTCAACGTGTAATCGCTCCATAAAACAATATCCTTCAAATCTGCTTGGACTGTTCAATTTCATTTCAAGACATTTAAAAATTAAACACATGCGTAATTACAAACTTTGGATAGCAACCCTGCTTGCAATAGTAGTTTGCGGAAGTGCCATGGCGCACGTTCCCGACTATGTACGCAAGGTAACCCGCCCAAACAAGGTTCAATACCGCGATGTTTGCGCCAACTCTAAGTCTCAAATTGACCAGGAGATTAACAATGTGCGCGCTCGATTGCTTGGCGGTGGTGACTGTTGGTGGGACTTTTCTTTTGGCCGATATATTGTACCAAAAGTAGACGTGGCTTCTGGTCAGCGAGAGGTATCCTCCATCTTTGCAGGTTCTGTTTGGTTGGGTGGTATTGACCCTGGTGGTAGCCTGAAGTTGGCTTGTCAGGATTACCGAAATGACGGTAGGAACGACTTTTGGCCTGGTCCTTTGACCGAGCAAGGTATTACAGACGAATTTACTTGTACCAACTGGGACCGTCACTTTCGTGTGACGGGAGAGGAAATTCGTCGGCATTTGAAAAACCTGGCAGATAGTGTTTTGGATGTATCTGCTATTCCGATTGGGGTAAAAGGTTGGCCTGCGCAAGGCAATCAATTTTTCCCCTTTGTTTGGGGTTTTAGCCTACCAAACACCCAACAGGCGTTGGCTGGTTTTTTTGATAAAGATGAGGACGGTTTGTATAACCCTTTAAAAGGAGACTATCCGTCGATCGAAATTCGCGGGTGCGCGCAAAACCGTTACCCGGATGAAATGATTTTTTGGATATACAATGACCAGGGTGCTGGTGCTCCGCACGCACGTACCAATGGCAAACCAATTCAGATGGAGGTACAGGTACAGGCATTTGGCTATCTGACCAACGATGAATTGAACGATATGACGTTCCACCGTTACAAATTGATCAACCGTGCTGTAGAACGCATCGACTCGATGTTTTTTGCAATGTGGCTTGATCCAGATTTGGGTTGTTCCATTGATGATTATATTGGTTGCGACAGTTCAAAAAACCTGATGTACATCTACAACCAGGATGCGACCGATGGTCAGCCGGGCGCTAACTGTGATGATGGTGTTGCTACTTACGGAACGACTGTTCCGATTTTGGGTTGCGACTATTTCCGCGGTCCATTGGATACGTTTGCGAATGAAATAGGCATGTCTTCCTTCATGTATTACAACCGGACCGGTACAGGAGGCCCCTTTGCAGGAACCTATGACCCGACTCAACCGGGTGAATACTACCGTTATATCACTGGTAGCTGGCGGGATGGAACGCCGCTTACCCAAGGTGGCAATGGCTATAATAACAATACAGGTATTCCGACCAGCTATGCATTGACAGAAACACCCGACAATCCGAATGGATGGTCGATGTGTACGGCTAACTTGCCAGTAGGTGACCGTCGTACCCTGCAGGCTTCTGGTCCATTTACTTTGAAGCCAGGTGCCGTAAACGAGTTGATTATTGGTTTGCCTTGGGTGCCTGAGCAGGATTACCCATGTCCGAACCTCGATAACTTGTTCCGTGCCGATAACCTTGCACAAGGTTTGTTTGATAACTGTTTTGAGTTATTGGAAGGCCCGGATGCGCCAACAGTAGGTTGGATTGAGTCGAATAAGGAAGTAATTGCGGTGTTGTCAAATGCACCACCGTCGAATAACTTTGTAAAAGAAAACGAAGACTATAGAGTACAAGACTTCCTGGCACCTGAAAGTTTGAAAAACAGTCCAGACTCTTTGATCGTTGAATCTACTTACTACAAATTTGAAGGCTATTTGGTGTACCAATTGTCTGATCCGAATGTATCAACGTCGGAGTTTGACAACCCGGAGAAGAGCCGGTTGGTGTTCAATGTAGACGTTAAAAACAACGTAACAAAACTGTACAACTGGATTGAAGGTCGTGATCCATTTACGAAAAAGCGGATTTACTTCCCAGAAGAGCAGATTGCTGGCTCGGATGGTGGTGTTCGCCACACTTTTAGCATCAAGGAAGATAAGTTTGCGTTGGGCAACAGCAAAGCGCTTATTAACCATAAGAAGTATTACTATGCCGTAATTGCATATGGTTACAACAACTTTGAAAATTTTAACCCACTTGCTCAACCTTCGGCTACCGGACAATCTCGTCCGTACTTGCCAAGCCGTAAATCGGGAGATGGCTCTGCGATTCAAATATATACGGTAATTCCGCGTCCGATTGTAGACCAGGCATTACAGTCTTCTTATGGAGATGGTTTGGAGGTTACGCGCTTGGAAGGTGTGGGTGCTGGTGGTAATTTCCTGGATTTGACGGATGAGACCTATGACCGCATTTTGAACAGTGATTTTGATAGTACCTTGACGTACAAACAAGGACGTGCTCCAATTACGGTGACGATTTTCAATCCATTGGAAGTAAAAGACGGCGATTTTGAATTGAGTTTTGTTGATTCAGACAATAATGACAGCCAGTTGGATGTGAATGCACGTTGGCAATTGCGCCGCGTTTCTGATGGCACCACCATTGCATCTGAAAAGTCGATTGAAAAGTTGAATGAGCAATTGATCCTGCAATACGGTTTCGCTGTGTCGATTGCCCAATCTGCCGAGCCAGGTGATTTGGCGGATGAAAAGAACGGTGGTATTGGCATGGAAATCGAGTACAAAGATCCGAACGCTGCTTGGTTGACAGGATATGGCGACCAATTAACGGCACCTTTCAACTATGTACGCACAACAGAGCCCGTACCGGATGCTGATTACGACCAAAACGGTGATGGTATTCCATTGGATCCAAATGGTGGTTTGAGTAAATTGGGTAATGCAACAGATGGTGAGTTGGGCTGGTTTGTTCCTTATGTATTGGCCAACTGGCGCTTGCGCGATCAGGCCGATGTTCCGAACGACCGCATGATTACACCAGCATGGACAGATAAATTTGGCAATATTCCACAAGGACAGTTTAATAGTCAGGCGGTATTTGCTTCAGAGTCACAAGAAAACATACGCCGCAGCCGTTTGCGCCTGTTGCCAAACGTTGATATTGTATTGACCAGCGACAAGAGCAAATGGAGCCGTTCGGTGATCATTGAATCTGCATCTGGTTACTGGACAGACACCAATACTTATGGTGCATCGCAGGATGTAGCCCAGGTTCCTGAAGGTCCAGCAAACAGAAAACGCCAGTCATTTGACGTACGTTACGGTTTGTCGGTTGGTAAAGACGATGCCAACGGTGATGGATTGCCTGATCCGGACGGGGAAGTAAACCCTGCCGATGGTACTCCAGCTGCGGGTATGCCATTGCGTGGTATGGGTTGGTTCCCGGGTTATGCTGTTGACGTAGAGACTGGCCAGCGTTTGAATATCTTCTTTGGTGAGAATTCTTGTTACTCAAAAGCGCTGGATCCAGATTATACTGGCCGAGATATGATGTGGAATCCGACTAGCCAATTGGTGAGCGATGATATACAAAACGGAAGTCAAGTCGATTTCCCGAATTTTGTATTGGGTGGTCAGCATTGGGTGTATGTGACTTATTCAAAATACGATGGTTGTGACTCTTTGCGTCGCGCCTTTACGCCAGAGCGCTTCTCTGGAAGTGCTGTGTACAACAACAAAACAGCGCAAATCCGCAATATAGCTTGGGCTGGTATGGTACAATTGGGTGTAGGTGCTCAATTGAAATCGTATAAAGATGGTTTGATTCCAACGGATACGAAAATCAAATTGCGTGTACAAAACGCGTACAAAACGTGGTGGCGTCAAGATGGTGACCATACGAAGAAAAACGGGCATCCAAAATATTTGATCCGTGTGCGCAACCAGCAACCCATTGCACTGGATCAGGTGCAGGTGGAAAATGCACTTGACTCTATCAGGGCAGTTCCGAATCCGTACTATGGATTCTCGCAATATGAAACCTCACAGTTTACAAATATTGTGAAGATCACGAATTTGCCGGCAAAATGCGTGGTAACAATTTACTCCCTGGATGGCAAGTTTATCCGGCAGTACAATCGTGCAGAGCAATATACCGCTTACAATCAGTATTTGCCAGCGATTGAATGGGATATGAAAAACAGCAAAGGCATTCCAGTAGCGAGTGGCGTTTATCTGATCCATGTGAACGCAGAAGGCCTGGGTGAACGAACGGTAAAATGGTTTGGTATTGGGCGACAGTTTGACCCATCCGGCCTATAAGGAGTGGGCTTTAGGCAGCGCGGTAAAAAAGTACCTTGGTTCGCAATTGTGAACGGATGTGCTTTTTTACCAGCACTGTTTTAAGCATCTATTGCAACCAATCAAGCATTCAATTAAACAAAATTATGAAGAAAATATACGCATGTTTGCTGTTCAGTGTTATGGTGCTGTTGGCAAATTCGATGTTTGCGGGTAACCCTGACCGTCAAGGTGAGGCGGGCGCAAACCAATTGCTGATCAATCCTTGGGTACGCAGTGCGGGTTTGCACACCATGAATACTGCATCGACTACTGGATCTGAAGCGATGTTTTTAAATGTGGCAGGTTTGTCGCGCATCAACAAAACACAAATCCAGTTGAGCCATACCCGTTATTTGTCTGGTGCTGATATTAACATCAATGCATTGGGCTTTGCGCAGCGTGTTGGTAAAGGCGGCACTTTTGGCATCAGCCTGGTTGCTTTTGATTTGGGTGATTTTGATTACACTACTGAAGATAATCCGGAAGGAACGGGCGCTGTTTTTAGCCCATCTTTTTTCAACATGGGTGTTTCTTATGCACACTTGTTTGACAATAAAGTATCGGTAGGGATAACGACGAAATTTGTTAGTGAAACCATTTCAAATGCACGGGCTAGCGCTTTTGCAATTGATGCGGGTGTTCAGTATGTAAGTGGGCCACAGGACAATTTCAAGTTTGGTATTTCCTTACGCAATGTAGGTTCTAAAATGCGGTTCTCCGGGGAAGGTTTGTCAAAGCCATTGCCAAATCCGGGTCCTTTTACCTATAACAATACTTATTATGAGCGTGCTACCGCTTATGAGTTACCATCTCAATTGAACATTGGTATGTCGTATGATTGGGTATTGGCCCGTACCAGCCGTTTGGGTTTTGTTGCGAACTTTACGTCTAATTCTTTCTCGCGCGACCAGATTGGTGGTGGTTTGGAATTCTCTTTGGGTCAGAATTTTGCTTTGCGCGCTGGCTACAAAGCGGAATTAGACAAGTCGGAAGGGGATATAGAAGCAACCCTTGACAATGGATTTGCAGGCGGATTTTCCGTTTCCGTTCCGTTGAAAAAGGATTCTAAGTCGCGCTTGTCAATCGATTATGCTTACCGTACGACCGACATTTATAACGGCATCCACAATATTGGGTTGCGGATTGACCTGTAGGGGCTAATTCGAAAAAGCATACAAATATTTGCTGCATTTATAATTCTATCGTATATTTGCAGTTCGAATTGATCAACAGAAACGTTTCTATCACCCGATGGAGACGTTTCTGTTTTTGCTACCCGAATGCGGGCGGAGGTTTATCAGACCATGCGGGTTTGGTAAACCTCCGTTGCGCTAAATAGGGAGGGGAAGCTCGAACCAAATTTTGAACCCATTTTAATTTTTTACCAATGGCTAATTACACGTATTTGACGCAGGGTGGATACGACAAACTCAGGGCTGAACTAGATGAGTTGAAATCCACAGGTCGTAAAGAGGCTGCCATGGCCATCGCGGAAGCACGCGCACAAGGCGATTTATCGGAAAATGCCGAGTATGATGCGGCAAAGGATGCACAAGGCTTGCTGGAAATGAAAATCAATGAACTGGAAACCGTAATGTCGAATGCACGGGTGATTGATGAAAGCCTGCTGGATGATTCCAAAGTGGCGATTCTTTCAAATGTGACGATTAAGAATCTGAAAACGGGAAAGGAAATGACCTATAAACTGGTATCGGAAACCGAGGCGGATGCCAAGTTGATGAAAATATCGGTTACGTCTCCCATTGGCCAAGGGCTGCTGGGTAAAGTTTTAGGGGATGTCGCAAAAGTTCAAACACCAGCAGGCATCATGGAATTTGAGGTTGTGAACATCACGATTGGATAATCAATCACAAAAAACAACCATGGCCAGCATTTTTACCCGAATTATCAACGGCGAGATTCCTTGCCATAAAATCGCTGAAACTCCCGATTATTTGGCGTTTTTGGATGTACGTCCTGTTACAATGGGGCATACCCTTTGTGTTCCCAAGCAGGAAATTGATTATTTCTTTGATTTGGACGATGCTTTGTTGTCGGGTTTGATGTTGTTTGCCAAACGTGTTGCGGTTGCTGTTAAGAAAGAAGTGCCTTGTTTGCGTTGCGGGGTGGCCGTCATTGGCTTGGAGGTTCCGCACGCACATGTGCATGTAATTCCGATGAATTCAATGGCTGATATGAATTTTCAGCACAAATTGGATCTTGCGCCCGCTGATCTGGCGGCTTTGGCCAATCGGATAGCGGCCCAGGTAGATTTGACGTAATTTTTATTTCTGTAAAATTTGCCTTATTTTTGAAACCCCGTTCGGAATCAAAGCCGAACGGGGTTTTATGATGCGTTTACTTACCCTGTTTTGTCTTTTTTGTAGTGCTTATTGCATTGGTTGCAAGGATCATTCCGGGCATACCACCCGTATCGGCACGGCTGTAGCGCCGCCTGTTTTTCAGGAGGAAAAAATGAACGGACTCACCTTTGTTGCGCCGCCCGAACCTTTTCCAAGCGATCCTATGCCTGCGGTTAAAGAAGTTGGAGCAAGCTGGATTGCGGTTGTGCCGTATGCGTTTACCCGCATCGGGGTTCCAAATGTGCGATTTAACGAGTCTGGTTCCCATTGGTGGGGCGAAAGGCCGGAAGGTGTAAGAGAAACGATTCGGAAAGCCCATCAAGCAGGCATTAAAGTGATGCTCAAACCGCAAGTGTATGTGCCGGGAGGCTGGACGGGTGCACTGGATTTTAGCAGTGATGCCGATTGGGAGGCGTGGGAAGCAACCTATAACAATTACATCCTATATTTTGCTGAATTGGCCCAGGCGGAGCAAGCCGATTTGTTTTGTATCGGGACCGAATTTAACCGCGCCATATCTAAAAGGCCTGCATATTGGCAGGCCTTGATTCAAAAAATCAAAGAAAAATACCAGGGCAAACTAACCTACTCGGCCAATTGGGACGATTGGGATCGGGTGCCATTTTGGGCTGATTTAGACTATATTGGACTGGGCGGCTATTTTCCTTTGGTAGAAGCTAAAACTCCTACGGTAGAAGCATTGAAGACCGCTTGGAAACCGATTAAGGCGCGTATTGCACAGTTTTCGGCAGATCAACATCGGCAGGTTTTATTTACGGAGTTTGGGTATCTGAGTGTGGATAGTTGCGGCTGGCGGAATTGGGAACTGGAACGCGACATCAATGACCGTGCGATTAACGAGCAGGCTCAAGTCAATTGTTATGAGGCTTTATTTGCTACATTTCAACCAGAATCCTGGTGGGCAGGTGGCTTTTTGTGGAAATGGTTTCCAAATATGCGCGGGCATGAGGGTTACCCCGAACGGGATTATACGCCGCAAGGAAAATTGGGGGCGGCTACTTTGCGCAAATGGTATGACGGGAAATAAGTCAGGTTACGCATTTACTTAGTATGAACAGGGTAATCCGTGTAGCCAGCGGCTTCGGCGGTATAAAAAAGGTCCATTTTTAGGTCCTGATTTAGTGGCCAGCTGTTTTGCATTCTTTCCACCAGATCAGGGTTATTGATAAAGGGCCTTCCAAACGCAATTAGATCTGCCAATCCGCTTTCGATGGCTGCTTCGGCACTTTCTTGGTTGAAACCGCCCGCGAGTATGATGGTATTTTTGAAATTATTGCGTATTGTTTGCTTGATACTCAAGGGCACGGCTGGAGCGCCCATTGCGGAATGATCCACCAAATGCATATAGACGAGGCCTAGTTTATTCAGGGAGGTAGACAAGTAATCGTAAGTGGCATCAATTTCAGGGTAATGGGGCATATCACTTGCCACGCCATAAGGAGAAACCCGAATGCCCGTCTTTTCTTTTCCGATGGCCGATACTATTTCGGTAGCTACTTCGAGCATAAAACGCGCCCGATTTTCGATACTTCCGCCATATCTATCCGTTCTGATGTTGCTAATTGGAGAGAGAAACTGCTCGAGCAAGTATCCATTTGCGCCATGCAGTTCTACACCATCAAAACCGGCAGCAATGGCATTTTTAGCCGCCTGCACGTATTCTGCCCGGGTGCTTGCAATTTCTTCGGCAGTCATGGCCAATGGAATCGGATAATCCTGGAGTTGTTTTGCATCCGTCCACATTTGTCCTGCTGGTTTTACAGCAGAAGGCGCAAAGACTTTAGCATCGGCTGGTAAATTAAGTTCATGACTTATCCGACCGGTATGCATCAGTTGCAAGAAAATTTTACCGCCTTTTTTGTGCACGGCAGTTGTGGTTTTTTTCCAGCCATCTACTTGTTCGGGGCTGAAATTACCAGGAATACGGGCATAACCCAGTCCATTTGGAGATGGTGCTGTACCTTCTGTAATGATTAAACCGGCGGATGCACGTTGTTCGTAGTAGGTCGCCATCAGGTCATTTGGGACATTCCCAATTGCCCTGCTACGGGTTAAAGGGCACATTACTACCCGATTTTTTAACGTTAAATGCCCCAAACGGTATTCACTGAATAAATTGGACGATTGCATTCAATTAATATTTGCTTTTGTGAAATGAAATAGTTGTTTTACTTCTCTTTGCAACAATTCTATTCTCCCTGGTCTTCTTCCAGGTCATTGTGGCTATCACCTCCGAGGCTGTAGTAATTGTTTTCCTCGTCTTCATTTCCAATAATTTCGGCTTCGTCATCCAACTCGCTGCCGGGGATATCCAAGTCATCACCATAAGGATCTTCCTTAGAATCTTTTTCATTTCGGATGCTTTCGCGGTCAAATTCGGTTGATTCAACGTGCCTGGAAATATCTTCCGGGTCGATGTCTTTATCTTCCTTATCCGTATTGTAAATGTCTTCGCTAGGCGGGTAAACGGGGTATCCAGGAAGTGCGTCCTTTTCTGAAATATCTTTTTCGGGGGGCAAAGGCGTTGGTATATTTGTTTTTTTGAGCATTTTTTGCGTATTAGTAGGGTTAAATCGGGTGTTTGTTATAAATTAGGGTTGTCCAAATTGACCGCAACAATAATTTCATTGCGTCGACCAAAAAGTTGGTAAGGTGGATTGTAGCCTAATACACGAAATTGGCCAACCGATGGAATAGAAGCGGACTTGAGCGCATTTTGTAGTTTTTCCGAGTATTTTTTAATGTCTTTTTCGGAGGAAAATCCGCCAAAACGAATTGCCGCAACATACTCTTCGGGTTTTGTCTGAAGGAGTACCTCTTCGTTTTGCGGCTTGGGTAAATTGCTGGTGTTTAAAGTAGCAGGCATTACAAAACTCATGGTAGCGCTGGAATCATTTACCGCCATGTGCACCGGTGTAGTCATGGCTATTTTCTGTTTCTCCTCATTTCCACCAAAAATATAAGCGGCGAGTTTTCTAAATCCTTGGTTTCCCAATGATTTGTAAGATTTTTCGGCAGAAAGAATGGTTGCCATGGTAACGGCTGGGTAATATCGGATTTCAAAATCCTTTTCCGTGCGGATCACTTTATATGCCTGCGTTTCCGTTTTCTTGGAGGAGATAACGGTGTAGGATTGAAAGAACAAAAAAAGGAGGATTACCAGTGACGTTATCATGAGGAGCGGTTTCATACCTAGTGATCGTTGTGCGTTTAAAACACAAAGATAGGAGCAATGTTTGCGCGCTTACTTACATCCTTTTCTTAAAGCCTTACATATATCACTGGTTGAGATTGGTCAATTAGTATGCCAGCAGTTTTTCAATCGTCTTTTTCATCCGCTCCACGGGAAAAAAATTCTGCTCCAATGGAATCGCAAATGGAACCGGCGTGTCCAAACTGGCAGCCCGCATCACCGGCGCATCCAGATGTTCAAACAAGTTTTCGGTGATCCAGGCTGCAATTTCGCCACCAATACCGCCAAAAAGGGTGTCTTCATGTAAAATCAGCACGCGGTTGGTCTTTTTTACCGAAGTGGTAATGGCTTCATAATCAAGCGGTACCAAGGAACGCAGATCAACAATATCGGCATCTAATTGCATTTCATCGGCTATTTTTTCTGCCCAGCGACAACCGAGGCCGTAGGTCAGGATGCTCAGTTGTTGGCCGTCTCGTACTTTGCGGGCTTTGCCGATTTCAACCGTATAAAAACCATCGGGAATCGGGCCGCTTTCGGAGCGATACATTCCCTTATGCTCAAAAAACATCACCGGATTCGGATCTTCAAATGCCGCCAACAACAGGCCTTTGGCGTCGTAAGGTGTGCTTGGGTACACCACTTTCAAACCCGGAACATGGGTAAACCAGGCTTCGTTGCTTTGGGAGTGAAAGGGCCCCGCGCCGGTGCCCCCGCCCGTGGGCATGCGTACGACCACATCGGCCGCTTGCCCCCAACGCCAGTGCAATTTGGCTAAATTATTCACGATTTGATTGAATCCACAGGTGACAAAATCGGCGAATTGCATTTCCACCATACTTTTCATGCCTTTCAGGCTCAATCCGAGGCTGATACCCACAATGGCACTCTCGCATAAAGGCGTGTTGCGTACGCGGTCCTTGCCAAATAAATCAACAAATCCCTGGGTTATTTTGAAAACGCCACCATAATGGGCAATATCCTGTCCCATCAGCACCAGCGATGGATGACGCTGCATGGCCTCGCGCAAACCTTCCGAAATACCATCTATAAACCGCAAATCACGCACCGCGCCCGTTGGTTCCATGGCGGTATTGTGAAAAGGCGCATACACATCGGCCAATTCTTCGTCGGTATCAGCAACGGGTTCGGGTTCATTGAACATCACATCCACGGCGTCTTGTACTGTTTGTTTGTATGTTTTACGCAGGTTTTCGGCGTAGGCTTCAGTCAAGATGCCTTCTTTGAGCAGCCATTTTTCAAAGTTATCGAGTGGGTCTTTTTGGGCCCACGCGTCCATCATTTCCTGGGGGACGTATTTGGTGCCACTGGCTTCTTCATGTCCGCGCATGCGGAAAGTGACGCATTCGAGCAGGAAAGGTTCGGGGTTTTCGCGGAGTTCGGCGGCCACTTTTTGCAGGGTGGAATATACTTCCAGGATGTTGTTGCCATCTATTTTGGCGCCGCGCATGCCGTACCCTAGTGCGCGATCTACTAAATCTTTGCAGGCGTATTGTTCGCTAGGCAGCGTTGAGAGGCCATAACCGTTATTTTCAATAACAAAAATGACGGGTAGTTTCCACACAGCAGCTACATTGAGCGCTTCGTGGAATTCCCCTTGGCTGGTGGCGCCTTCGCCGGTAAATGCGAGTGAAACGCGGCCTTCCTGTTTGAGTTTATGGGCCATGGCCACACCGGCAGCCAGGGAAAGTTGTGGACCGAGGTGCGAAATCATGCCAACGATGTGGTGTTCCATCGCGCCAAAGTGAAAAGAACGGTCGCGGGCTTTGGTGTAGCCTAGGCGTTTGCCTTGCCACTGACAAAACAGTCGGTTGAGCGGCATGTCGCGGGCGGTAAATACGCCCAAATTGCGGTGCATGGTAAAAATGACTTCATCCGGCAACAAGGCGGTGGCTGCACCCACAGCGATTGCTTCCTGCCCGATGCCGCTAAACCACTTGGATATTTTGCCCTGGCGCAGTAGGTTGAGCATTTTTTCTTCAATGAGCCGGGGTTTTACCAATTGCTCATACAGGTGCAGGAGGGTTTCTTTTTTGAAGCCTTTTTTATTGTATTTGATCAGGGACATGCGTTGTTGTGGTGTGTTGAATTTGATTTGGGCGCAAAGTTCGGATTTAGAATTGAGATTTCTTAAAAAAAGGGGTTCCGCGGAGAAGCTTGGAGGGACGGAGTTACACGGAGAAAAAACTCTGTGCAACTCCGTCCCTCTGAGCTTCTCCGCGGAACCATTTAAATCTCTCAAGTTTTGCTCTTTTTGTCCAAAACAGGATGAATCGTATATTTTAAATTAAATTTTTCCTGAAAAGCGCTAACATCGCCGGACGAACAAGAATTTGTAAACCAAACCTAAATATTATGAAAAATCCATGCTTAACGTTGCTGTTACTGGTTTTTGCCCAAATCGCCTGGCTTGCTCCGGTTTCGGCGCAAAATGCGGCCCTGCGTTTGCCTGCCGGGGTGCAAAAAATCACTGAAGTGGAAGGCATCACGGAATACAGTTTCGATAATGGCCTGCATTTATTGCTGTTTCCTGATCAGTCGAAACCGATTATTACCGTAAATATCACGTACAAAGTAGGCTCGCGCCACGAAGATTATGGCGAAACGGGCATGGCACACTTGCTGGAGCACTTGGTTTTTAAAGGTACGCCCAAGCATCCAAACATTCCATCGGAACTTTCTTCGCATGGTGCCCGCCCGAACGGTACCACTTCTTTTGATCGCACCAACTACTTCGAGACGTTTGATGCGACCGAAGATAACCTGCGTTGGGCGTTAGATCTGGAAAGTGACCGCATGATCAATTCTTATATTGCACGGAAAGACCTTGAAAGTGAGTTTTCGGTAGTGCGCAGCGAATACGAATCGGGTGAAAACAATCCGGGTGGCGTGTTATTCAAGCGCATTTTGGCTTCGGTGTACAATTTTCACAATTATGGCCACACGACCATTGGTGAAAAATCGGATATTGAAAAAGCGCCGATCGAGCGTTTGCAGGCTTTTTACCATAAATATTATCAACCCGATAATGCCGTATTGTTGGTAGCCGGAAAATTAGACCCGCAAAAAACGCTAGACCTGGTATCTGAATATTTTAGCAAAATTCCGCGTCCGGAGCGCAAATTGGTGCCTACTTACACTGAAGAACCCATTCAGGATGGTGAGCGCACCGTGACCTTGCGCCGCGC
This sequence comes from Saprospiraceae bacterium, assembly GCA_040397785.1. Lineage (GTDB taxonomy): Bacteria > Bacteroidota > Bacteroidia > Chitinophagales > Saprospiraceae > M3007. The sequence continues at coordinate 61,493 of JBBAVI010000008.1, forward strand.
TGGTGATGTGCAGGTATTTGCTACTTTTTTCCGCGGGGCACCGGGTGCGCATCCCGATTACCCTGCCTTGTCGGTGTTAGCCAATATGCTGACTGATGAGCCTTCTGGCCGTTTGTACAAAGCCTTGGTAGAAACTAAAAAAGCCGTTTCGGTGGGCGGAGCTGCCAATGGCAATGCCGAAGCAGGTTGGACCTATTTTTTAGCCCAGGTAAATGAAGGTGGTTCGCTCGATAGTGCGCGCATGATCCTGCTGGATGTACTGGACGGATTGAAAAAAACACCGCCAACCGCCGATGAAGTAGAAAAAGCAAAAGCACGGATCCTGAAAAATCAGGAAATGTTCTTCAAACAAAGCGACCGGGTTGGTTTGTCTTTAAGTAACTATATAGGTGTAGGCGATTGGCGTTTGGTATTCCTCTACCGCGACCGCATTGAAAAAGTGACGCCGGAAGACGTATTGACGGTGGCCAACAAGTATTTCAAACCATCCAACCGTACCTTGGGTTATTTTATCCCGGATAAAAATGCGGATCGTGCCGAAATTCCAATGGCGCCCGACGCATTCGAAATTTTGAAAGATTACAAGGGCCGCGCACCCATTGCGCAAGGAGAAGATTTTGACCCGACGCCAGAAGTAATTGAAAAACGGACGACACGCGGCAAATTGGCCAATGGCATGCAATACGCCCTTTTATCGAAAGAAAACCGGGGCGATGCAGTCAATGCAACCTTTACTTTCCGCATGGGCACCCCCGATGCGCTCAAAGGAAAATCCATGGCTTCTACTTATGTCGCCCAAATGCTGGATAAAGGCATCGAAGGCAAAGACCGTCAGCAAATTAAAGAGGCGCTGGACAAATTGAAAGCACGCGTATTTATATATGGTGTGGAGCAAAATTTATTCGCGACGGTGGAGACAGAACGCCAGCATTTGCCAGAAGTGATCAAATTGGTGGGCGATATGTTGCGCAAACCAACGTTCCCAGCCGCAGAGTTTGAAAAATTGAAAACAGAGGAACTTGCCAGTTTGGATGAACAAAAATCAGATCCGGAATCGTTGGCGCGCAACCAATACGATCGCCTCAGCAATCCGGAATACACCAAAGACGATATCCGTTATATTCCAACCATTGAAGAGCAAATTGCAATGGTAAAAGCGCTGACTTTGGAAGACGTGAAAGATTTTCACAAGAAATTTTATGGCGGCAACACGGCGGCAACAGGCGCGGTAGTAGGCGATTTTGACCAAAAAGTTATTGAAAAATCCCTTGCAGATGCGTTTGGCGGCTGGAAAAGTCCCGCAAAATATGAGCGCCTGATAGAAGATTATACCCCCGTAACGCCTAAAACAGAAATGATCAACACGCCCGACAAATCCAATGCCGTGTATGTGGCAGGCTACGGTTTTGCGATGCGCAACGACGATCCAGCATACCCGGCGGTGACCATTGGTGGGTACATGTTGGGTGGTGGCTTTTTGAACAGCCGTTTAGCCGTACGCATTCGTCAGAAAGAAGGGTTGAGTTATACTGTTCGGGGCAGTTTTAGCGCCAGTCCGTTGGATAAAGATGCTGATTTTTCGGCCTACATGATTTACAACCCGGATAACCTGGCAAAATTGGAAACCGCATTTAAAGAGGAAATTGAGCGGGTAAGCAAAGAAGGCTTTACCGCAGAAGAATTAGACGCTGCCAAATCAGGTTGGTTAAAATCGCGCAAAGTGAACCGCACTTCCGATGCAACCTTGGCAAGTACCTTAAGTAGTTACCTGTTTTATGGCCGAGACTTTTCTTTTGATAAGAAAATTGAAGACAACGTACAGAACCTCAGCACCACCCAGGTTAATGATGCCATGAAAAAATACCTCGATTACAGCAAAATTATTGCTGTAAAAGCAGGTTATTTTGACAAAAAAGGCAAACCATAATTGCAGCATGAAACCAACTTTTCAACTACCGAATTATCCCATCTGGGTGGGGCCATTGGCGCAAACATTTCCAGCCTGGTTTGAGTCGGCAGGATATACCCAGGTGTTTTTGATAGCCGACGCGGAGACCCGCAAGCATTGTCTGCCTGTTTTTTTGCAAGAAACTGGGTTGTCTCCAGATGTACCGGGTACGACCATTCCGGCAGGCGAACATTTTAAAAACATGCATACCTGCGCGCATATTTGGCAGGACATGTTGGCGGCGGGCCTGGATCGGAAAGCGCTGGTGATCAACCTGGGCGGCGGGGTAGTGGGCGATATGGGCGGATTTTGCGCGGCCACGTACAAGCGTGGAGTCGATTTTGTGCAAATACCCACCACGTTATTGTCTATGACCGATGCATCGGTTGGTGGAAAGTTGGGCATTGATTTTAACGGTATCAAAAACGCAATCGGGTTGTTTGGCGACCCGGTTGCGGTTTTTGCCGATCCAATATTTTTTAACACCTTGTCGGAGCGGGAGTTACGCAGTGGGTTTGCGGAGGTGATCAAACATGCCATCATTGGCGACGCGGAATTATGGGATCAATTGCAGCAGTTGACCGATTTGCGTGCGGTGCATTGGCCGAGTTTGCTCAAAGCATCGATTGCGGTAAAAGTAAAAGTGGTGGAATTAGACCCGTTTGAAAAGGACCTGCGGGCAGTACTCAATTTTGGGCATACCATTGGGCATGCCATTGAAAGTTATTTTTTAGGAACGGAAACACCGTTGACGCATGGAGAAGCCATTGCAGTCGGCATGTTTTGTGAAGCGGAATTAGCCCCGGCTTCTACCCGCCTGCCACGCGCGGCATTGGCCAAATTATTGCGCCGTTTTTTCCCCTTTCGCGCTATTCCAGCCGAGGCATTTCCTGCATTATGGGCGTTGATGCAACAGGATAAAAAAAATACATCCGGCAAAGTAAGGATCGCTTTACCGGATGCTGAACCATGTAGGCTCCATGTACTGGAACCAGCGCTCGAGGAGGTGGAACGTAGTTTGACGGTATACCAAGATACCATGAAGGCAGGATTATAAAATACGGGATTATTCAGCAGGAATACGCGGCTTGCGAATGGTAAATACGCGGGAAATATTGAATCCAAAACGCATGCCACCCATCAATTTGCCAGTCGTTGAATTTTTAAAGAACCAATCTTCGCTGGTTTCAGTGATAAAACCCTTGTAAGTCATATCGCGTGAATTGCTGAAATGGAACTGGAAGACGTGCCCACCTGTTTCGATATCAAAACCCAGGCTCAAAGAATTGGCATAAGGTTGTGATACGATTTGGCCGGAAGGTACGTAGTAATATTCGGCGGTCAAAGCCAGGCGTTTGGTCAATTTTAGTCGACCCGCAGCACCGATCGCAAATATATCATTTTTATCTGCTTTCGTCTCAACGATATTTCGGTGGATAAGGGTTGGCATTAATTGCAGCGAAAAGCCCTCGCTGAATTTGCGGCCAATCAACGCCTGGTGGGTGTAATAAAGGCGCGAACTGAAATAGTTTTCGCGGGTATCATCCGCAAATTTCTGAGTACGCAATTGTGCATCAACTAAATAAATCAGCGTAACTGGAATGTTTTTTTGGCCTGTACACTGGCGCAAAATTTTGTATTTGATAAAACCATCCAGCATTTTTTCCAAGCTGTTACGGCCAAATCCAATCATTAAGCGGTCGGTGATACCATAGTCGGCCCCGATACGAATGGTGGCCCCATCCAAGCCAAACATGTCATAAATGCCATTGCGTACCGGACTAAAACGGTGCGAAATTTTGATATCCAATACGCCGCGCGCCGTGTTTTCAATAGAATGCCCGTTGATCACGCGGGTTGTTTTGAAACTGGCTGTTGCATAGTCAGTGGTTTCATCTTTGCCGAGCAGGGAAAGCAGATCGGGTTCATTTTGCGCGCTCAGTTGTGTGTATGGCAGCGCCAAAAGTGCAAGAAAAAGGTACAAAAACTTCATAGCTAATTGATTTACACTGTGATTCGTGTGATATTTTTGTTTATTTTACTTCAACGCAGCGCTCCAACTGTACATCCAGGTTGAAGCCGGTGCATTTGCCTTTAAAGGTAACTTTTTCGCCAATCGGGAAATCGGTCCGTGCGTGTTGGCTCAATTCATCGAGGGTACACAGCACATTGAAGTCGCTGCCCGTTTCGAGCAGGATTTTCACACTACCCTCGTCCTTGTTGACTTCTTTGACAATGCCTTGCACGGCCACTGTTTTATCCAAATATTTGGCATCGGCAGTAGCTTGATCGGTATTATATTCAGCAAAAAGTTGGGCGGCCTGCAGGGTCACATCTGCTTTCGCGCGCTCCATGTTTTCGTGGGGTTTGTTCCAAAGGTAAAAGCCGACAGCAGCACCTGCCACCAAGAGGATTGCTAAGCCAATAAGTACTTTTTTCATGGTATTTTCTTGTAAATCAGTGAATTAGTTATTGGCAGCACCCGCTTTGATCCAGGCCTCAATTTTTTGGCGGTCGCAAGTTGGAAGCAGTCCGGAGGGCGGCATTGGACTGCCTGTATCGTTGATGCGTTCCAAAAATTTACCACTTGATACATACACCGTTAAATTGGTGTAACCATCAAAAGGGCTGTTTTCCTGACTTCCGCCAGCAATGTGGCAGCTCAGGCAATTATCCGATACCAATTTGGAAACGTAGGTGTTGTATTTAACACCGACCGTGTCGCAGGTAGTTGTAGCCCCATACAATACTTCTTCATTGTCGTAGTAGCAGGCATCCAAGGTAAAAAAAGCGGCAAAAATTGCTAAAACAAGCAGTACAAATGCGATTTTTTTCATGTGATATGAATGTAAAATGTTGGTGTAAAAAGTTGTAATATGAACGGAATGATGCCCGGCAGTCAATTTTGATGTAAAATGGATTGCAAGACAAAAATCGTTTTGTATTCAACCGATTGGAATATAAATTGTTTAAGCACCAGGATTAATCCGTTTTTCCTTTCCTACCGATAAATGTAAAGGCAGCCACGCGTTTAAGTTGAAAAATAATGCGAGGCGTCTTTGATTTGCAAAATTAACCTTTGAAACATAAAATAGTACTGTTACACCGCTGAACCCGTCAAAACCGCATCTGAACATGGAAAAAAAAGATTGGAAAACGTGGTTTCGCCGATTTGGAGTAGCCGGATTTATGTTTTTTTTGATCAAAGGTTTGCTTTGGCTGGCTGTTTTCTGGGGATTGTTGGAAGTTGGCTGCAACGGCTAATTTTACATTCTTTTAAAACAATTTTTTTTAAACGCCGAAATTCCGCAATTTTGCGGCACATCCTTTTTCGTCCATGACACCAGTAAAAAACGATACGCAGACGCTTCCTGCCGAACAAGACGAGCTATTCGATCGCAACTCTATTACGATCAAAGGTGCGCGCACTAATAACCTGCGGAATGTCGATTTAACGATTCCCAAGAACAAATTGATCGTGGTTACCGGCGTTTCCGGCTCCGGAAAGTCGTCCATTACGATGGATACGCTCTATGCAGAAGGTCAACGCCGGTATGTAGAAAGCCTTTCCAGTTACGCCCGGCAATTTCTGGGCCGTATGAAAAAACCGGATGTGGACTATATTCGGGGTATTTGTCCGGCAATTGCCATTGAACAACGCGTTACCACCGGCAATACCCGCTCCACGGTGGGGAGCATGACCGAAATTTATGAGTTTCTGCGCCTGTTGTTTGCCCGCGTTGGCAAATTCTACTCGCCTATCAGCGGAAATGTGGTAAAAAAACACGAGGTGACGGATGTGATCGATTATATCAAAGGGTTGCCCGCTGGTAAACGCGGTCTGATTCTTACGCCTTTCCCCAAACGCTACAAGGAGCGCTCGCTCGAACAAGAAATAAACCTTTTGTTGCAAAAAGGCTATTCCCGCCTGCAATTGGGCGAAGAAACCCTGCGCATGGAAGAGGTGCTGGAGGGTACTGCGCTCGATATCAAAGCACCCGCTTATACGTTTAGAGAAAAAGGGCTTTTTGTGCTGATCGACCGTTTTGTGGTAAAGCACGACGACGATGACAGCGCCTGGATGCGGCTGGCGGATTCGGTGTATACGGCGGTGGCCGAAAGCGAAGGCGAATGTTCGGTGCAATTGCCGGGGGAGCGTCGTACCGATTTTAACAATCGCTTCGAACTGGATGGCATTGAATTTCCGGAACCGACACCGCAATTGTTCAATTACAACAATCCGTACGGTGCATGTCCGCAGTGCGAAGGGTACGGCCGTATTTTGGGCATCGACCGCGATAAAGTGGTTCCGGATAAATCAAAATCGGTGTATGATGGTGCCGTGGCGGTGTGGAAGGGCGAAAAATGGGGCGAATGGCTGGAACCGCTGGTGCAAAATGCCCATAAATTCAATTTCCCGGTACATAAGCCGTACGAGTCGCTGAGCAAAGCCGAACAGCAACTTTTATGGAAAGGCAATGAATATTTTTACGGAATTGATGCCTTTTTTAAAGAATTAGAAAGCAAAACCTATAAAATCCAAAATCGGGTAACGCTAGCACGGTACCGGGGGCGCACGGTTTGTCCCACTTGCGAGGGTGGTCGTTTACGCCCGGAAGCCCTTTGTGTGAAAATCGGGGGCAAAAATATGTCCGAGCTCACCGGCATTCCCATTGATGAAGTGCAGGTTTATTTCCAGCAATTGGAGCTGACCCCGCACGAACAACAGGTAGGGAAACGCCTTTTACTCGAAATCAACAATCGCTTGCGGTTTATGACCGATTTGGGCCTTGGTTATCTTAGCCTTGATCGTATTTCCAACACACTTTCCGGGGGCGAAACCCAACGCATTCACCTAACCCGGACGCTCGGCTCCAATTTAACAGCGTCTATGTACCTGCTCGACGAACCTTCCGTGGGCCTGCACCCGCGCGATACCGGCCGCTTGGTGGATGTATTAAAAACCCTGCGCGACCTGGGCAATACGGTCGTGGTGGTAGAACACGAAGAATCGGTGATCGAAAACGCTGATTATCTGGTAGATATGGGCCCGGAAGCCGGTATTAATGGCGGATATGTGGTCTTTGCGGGCGATTATAAGGACATCGCTTCAGCGGCACCGGAAAGTTTGACCGCGCAGTATATGACCGGGAAAATGACGATTGAAACGCCCGTTCAACGCCGCAATACCCCGGTGTTTTTGACGGTAAAAGGTGCCCGGGAGCATAATTTGAAAAATATCGATGTTCGCATTCCGCTGCATTGTCTGAGTGTGGTGAGCGGGGTGTCTGGTTCTGGCAAAACTACCCTGGTGCGCAACATCATTTATCCGGCCCTCCTGCAGCATTTGCCGGATAATACCAATAAAGTGACGGGCGGATTTGATGGCATAGAAGGACCGGTGCAACAAATTACCCAGGTCGAATTTATCAATCAAAGCCCGATAGGCAAAAGCAGCCGCTCCAATCCGGTAACATACGTGAAGGCCTACGATTATATCCGCGACCTGTTTGCTTCCCAACAATTGTCCAAAATACGCGGATTTCAGCCCAAACACTTCAGTTTTAACGTAGAAGGCGGGCGTTGTGAAACCTGCAAGGGCGAAGGCGAACAAATCATTGAAATGCAGTTTTTGGCCGATGTACACCTCGAATGTGAGGAATGCAAGGGCCGCCGTTTTAAAAGTGAAGTGCTGGAAGTGGAATACAAGGGCAAAAGTATTTTCGATGTACTGCAACTCAGCATTGAAGAAGCGCTCACTTTTTTTGCCGGCAACAAAGAAATCATCCAGCGGATCCAACCTTTGTATGAAGTCGGATTGGGCTATGTGCAATTGGGCCAGTCGAGCAGCACTTTATCGGGTGGCGAGGCGCAACGGGTGAAATTGGCCTCTTTCCTGATTCGGGAAAATTCCCATGGCCATATTTTCTTCATTTTCGATGAGCCTACCACGGGTTTGCATTTCCATGATATTGCCAAATTGCTCAAAGCCATCAACGCATTGGTTGAAAAAGGCCATTCAGTGCTTATTGTAGAACACAACTTAGAGGTGATCAAATCGGCCGACTGGGTCATTGACCTCGGCCCGGAAGCCGGAAAGCGCGGTGGAAACTTAGTATATGAAGGTACGCCGGAAGGTTTGACACTGGTGCAGGAGAGTTTTACAGGACAATATTTAAAAGAAAAAATGGCTTAGATTTAATTTAACCTTGAAAATCCGTCAACGCGTTGATGGATTTTCAAGGTTAAACACTATTTTTGTGAGATGATAGCACGGATTATTACCCCACAGATAGAAGAAGCGCTCACTTTTTTTCCGGTGGTAGGCATCATCGGTCCAAGGCAGGTGGGGAAAACAACGCTTGCCAAGCTTATCCAGCAACAAATTGCGAAGCCTACCCTGTTTCTTGATTTGGAAAGAGATACAGATTTGCAAAAGCTCGCAGAACCCGAGTTGTATCTTCAGCAGCACTTAGATAAATGCGTCATTATAGATGAAGTGCAAAACCTGCCCAAACTTTTGCCTTTACTGCGCTGGCTGGTAGATCAGGATCGAAAACCTGCTCGGTTTATATTGACGGGCTCTGCTTCACCAGATATCATACGCGGCAGCACCGAAACATTGGCGGGCAGAATTGCATATTTTGAACTTACTCCTTTTTCCTTGCCAGAAATAATCAGCGTAAAATCGCAACCTGAACATTGGTTCAGGGGCGGTTTCCCGGATGCCTTGTTTGCGCCCAATGATCGCATGACAGAATTATGGCTGGGAAATTTTATCGAAACATTTCTGCAGCGCGATTTACGTCGAATGGGGTTCGACATCACCATCCCTGCCATGGATCGATTGTTGAAAATCCTTGCCTCTATGCATGGAACCCTATTAAATATAGAGTCATTATCGAGGTCGCTCGGCATCAGCACCAACACCGTAAAAAAGTACCTGGATATTTTGGAAGGCAGTTTCTTGTTGCGGCGTTTGCAGCCTTTTCATGCCAATTTGAGTAAAAGACTCGTTCGTTCACCCAAAATTTGCTTGCGTGACAGCGGATTATTGCATCGTTTATTAGGCGTATCTACTTTGGATCAATTGCAGGGCAGTGTGTGGTTAGGCACATCTTGGGAAGGTTATGTTATCGAGGAAATTATCCGAGCTTTGGGTAAATCGCATGAATTTACCTTTTTTCGTACGCAAACAGGCGCAGAAGTAGATTTGGTGATCAAGACCCCGCAAGGAAAATTGGCCTTGATTGAAATTAAATACAGCGTAAACCCCGTCCCCTCTAAAGGATTTTATTCCGCCGTAGAAGATTTAAAGCCTAATTTTCAATATATTATTTTGCCCGAAGGTGAGGCCTGGGACCGGAGCCAGGGCGTTCGGGTAAGTGGCTTAAGCACTTTCCTAAAAGAAGAATTGAAAAACTTTGCTTTGTAAAAAATCCAAACCCGGTGTTTTACCCGTATATGTTTGTGTTCTAACAATGATTATTCAACACAAACAATTTACACACAATGAAAATGTTTCTGAAAAACGCTGGTTTGGTTCTGGCGATCGTATTTACTGCAATCACTGCACAAGCACAAACGTCTGGCAGTACCGTATTGGTAGGTGGCGAAGCAATGTTCCCAAAGAAAAACATTATTGAAAATGCGGTAAATTCTAAAGCACATACTACCCTCGTGGCTGCCGTAAAAGCGGCTGGATTGGTAGAAACGCTACAAGGAAAAGGCCCATTTACGGTTTTTGCACCGGTAAATGATGCTTTTGAAAATCTTCCAGCGGGCACGGTTGAAACCCTGCTGAAACCAGAAAGCAAAGCAACGCTCACAAAAGTATTGACCTACCACGTGGTATCCGGTAAATACGACTTCAAAGCGATTGCTGCGATGTTGAAAAAAGGTGTTAAAACCTTGAAAACCGTAAGCGGTGGTACCCTGACCTTCATGATGAATGGCGCACGCAACATCGTGGTGAAAGACGAAAATGGTAACACGGCCAACATCACTACGTACGATGTGTATCAGTCCAATGGTGTAATTCACTCGATTGATGCGGTTTTATTGCCAAAAATGTAAAGGAAACCGTGTTTACCCCCATTAAACCCACCCAAATGGATACCCGGAGGAGCTATATGCTCCTCCTTTTTTAAATCCGCAAATAGCCAACGCTACATGTTTACGAAAGCGACTCGGTTCTAATCCATTGAAAATCAATTTTTTATCCATCCATCCTTCAAATCCACTTAAATCCTGGTTAACCTGACTGAAAATGAAAAACATACTATTGCTTTGCTGCCTGTTTATGGCCATTTCCTTGCCCGCACAGTCGAATGCCAAAATAACCAAAGTGGTGAAAACCGAGGCTGCCTGGAAAAAACAACTTACCCCTGAGCAATACCAGGTAACCCGCGAAAAAGGTACGGAAACGCCCTTCGAAAACGAATATTGGGACAACCACGCCAAAGGGATCTATCGTTGCATCTGCTGCAAACTGGAACTGTTTTCTTCTGCCACCAAATTCGACTCGGGTACTGGCTGGCCAAGTTTTTATAAACCTTACAAGGCCAGTAACATTACGGTAGGTACCGATAACAGCCACGGCACTACCCGCGATGAAGTGACCTGTAGCCGTTGTGATGCGCATTTAGGTCACGTGTTTAATGATGGCCCGGAACCTACTGGCAAGCGGTATTGTATTAATAGCGCAGCGTTGCAGTTTAAGAAGTTGGGGAAATGATGGTTTTGTAGTTTTATAGCGTAGTGAAGACATATTGTTATCTCTGTTTTTATTAATATTTTTACTTTTATCCCGTATAAAAACAATACAATATGGAATCAGATAAACCCTTCTTCGTTCTAATACGCAACCTGATCGCCCAAAACGAATTACCTGCTGTACTCGAAAAGTTTCGGACCCTGCTTGAGAACAGCCCAAAACTCGATGAAGTTTTGTTGCAATCTGGTCGTTTTCAAGATATTAGAAAGCAAATTCGACTTGGAACGGTCAGCAAAACCGAGGCGGATATGGAGCAGAATAAGATCCGAAATGGATTGCTGGAGCTGCTGCGGGAAATCGAGGACAATACCTCCGAAACCTCCCCAAACCCGGCAGCAGCGGCCCTTCGGACGGAATTGGAGCACGCCATTTCCATCGTAAATAGTAAAAATGTGGTTACCGGCAATATTACCGCCGGTGGCGATGTGCATATTGGCGATAAAATTGTCATACAAGATGTCACCGACAGCACCATCACGGTAACCGTCAATGGTGAAACACAGGAAATCCTCCGAAAATTGGATGCCCTGCAAGCCCTGTTGGAAAAACAGCAGGCCAAAAGCATCCAAACTGCCGACAAGATTTACAACATCGGTGCCATCACCAACGCCAATTTCGAGTTTATCGTCGGACAGTCGAAACATAGCAATGCGCTTCCAGAGGATTTGGCCCAAAACCTGGTCACCGACGAAAACCGCTGGGTGCAAAGTCTGCGGCAGGAGCTGCTGAAACAAGGCGTACCGGTGGGTGCCAAGCCCTGGGCTATCTTCCAGCACTATGGCTGGCTTATCGAGGCTTTTTTGCAAAAAATGGGTACCCAGGCCGGGCGGGAACGCAGCCTCCGCCGCCTGGCTTTTATGGCCGAGGCTTATCAAAGTACCCTGCGTTATTTGTGCTATATCCAGGTGGCCCAGGTATTTCAACGGCAGGAATATGCGCAAAATGAAGCCATTGCCGGGTTTATTCAAATAGATGCTACCAGCCAGCCCCGCTATGATTACCTCAACCTGCTGCTGCTTTCGTCCGACTTGCTACCGAAAGCATCCGCTTTTATGCCAGAAATCAATGAATTTGTGGCAGAACTGACTGATACCGGCAGCGATTTGTACGGTACCGCCCTTTTTCTGGAAAAACACCGCAACTTATTGTTAGAAAACAAACAACCAGAAGGAGAAGCCCTGGAGCAACTGCTCGATGAATACCTGACCGGCCTGGTGTATTGGCTGCGCAAACTGGCCTTTTTGGCCAAATACCGCCTTGTTTCTATCAAAGACATCAGTTTGAATTACCGCCTCGGTACAGCCAAAAATTTTATACACCTCTACGGCGAATTGCACGGCATGTACGCAGAAGCCCTGACTGAAGGCGAAGATTATAGCGCCCACTCCATAGAAGGTATGTTCACCTACAATCAGAGTGTGCTGCTTTTCCGGGGCAATAACATGTCGGACTGCCTTGAAAACATCCAGGACCCGGGCGTTTATATTTCACTCTCGCCCCTGATTGTAGATCAAAGCGTATTTGCAGAAAAATCCACCCAAACGCCGGAGATTTTTTATTATATCGGACAGGAAAAAGGCGGGCGGCAATACCTTTTCGCACAATACAAAAACGAGCTGGAATACGAAGGCCGCCCCATCCCCTCCAACAAGCGACTCCCGGTAAAAAACCAGAATATTCAGCAGCCTCGGCTCGATGAACTATTCGAGCAACTGGAACAGGTATTTAAACCCTTTAAATCCGCGACCCGATGAGCCAGTTTACTGCTCCATTTAAGTTCCTGGATTCTTATAAGCAGGAAGACAACGATATTTTCTTCGGCCGGGAAAAGGAAACCAACGACTTGTACCAGGCCCTCAGCGGCGTGAAGCACCTGCTGGTGTACGGGCCCTCGGGCGCCGGAAAAACCAGCCTCGTGGAGTGCGGATTGCGCAACCAGTTCTCCGATGCGGACTGGTTTGCCCTGACCATCCGGCGGGGCGCTGACATCGCAGTTTCCGTATTCAGCGAAATCAACAAGGCTTTACGAGAAAAAATGGACCTCGACCCGGAAACCGAACGACCACTCGACCCGGAAACCGATTTTGGGCAAGCCATCGAGCAGCTGTTTTCGGAGCGCTACCAACCGGTGTACCTCCTGTTCGACCAGTTTGAGGAACTGCTCATTTCCGGCAGCGATGCCGAAAAACGAGACTTTTTCACCCGGCTCAACCAACTCATCCGCTACAAAGTGCCCTGCCGGGTGATGCTTATTATGCGGGAAGAATTTATTGGCCACCTGTCGGAATTCGAACCGCTGTGTCCCAGTATATTCCAGCACCGCTTCCGCCTTGAAAAAATGCGGAAGGAAAACGTGAAGGAAGTGATCCGCGAAACGCTGGACGCGCCGCACTACCGCTCGTATTTCCGCGTAGAAGACAGTGCGCAGCTGGCCGAAAGCATCCTCGGCAAATTGCCCGACATGAGCCGCGAAATCGAATTGGCCCACGTACAGGTGTTTTTGAGCGAACTGTGGGACAGGGCCTCCGATGAAAAAAAAGATAATGAACTTCCCCTGCTCCGGGAGGGCCTGATCAAGGACCAGGACGACCTCGCCGGGGTATTAGATAGTTTCCTCAACAAACAGCTTGATGAACTAGACCCAATCTATGGCGAAAAGGCACCCTTAGAAGCTTTAGCCGCCATGATTTCGGAGCGGCACACCAAACTTCAAATGAGCGCAGAAGCGCTGCAAAAAGATTTAGACGCCAAAGATGTCGTTCTGAAAAGCCCGCTCTCCAAGCTGCTGCGCGATTTGGAGCAGCGCCGCATCCTGCGCACCATCAAGTCGGGTGAGCAGACGCAGTATGAAATCAGCCACGACGTGTTGGCCTTGGTGGTGGGGCAAAACCTGACCAAAGAAATGCATCTGCGGGCAAAAGCCGCAGATATATATCAGGTGTACGAAGAGCGGAAGGGTTTCTTCTCTCGCGAAGACCTGGACTACATCCGTCCCTACCAGCAGTACAAGGCATACCCGCCAGAGTTGGAGCGGCGGATAAAGGAAAGCGAGGATTATTTACATGCGGAGGAAGTGCGTATACAGCGGGATAAGGATGAGCAACTAGAGGTGGCTATGCAACAGGCGGAAAAAGAGAAAGCATTGGCGGACAAGGCAACCCGAACACTCGAAGAACTTCGCGAAAAAAATAAATCAATATTCGAGTCATTTGCTGGACTGGGTATTTCGATGATTTATACTTTGGACCATGATAAAGCCCTCGAAAAAATGCAAGTGGCAGTAGAGATTGATGTGGATCATGGTGTGAAAAAGCGAGAATTGATTGAACCCGTTTCAGAATTGTTATTCTTTTTTGCCGAAGGAGGAAGAAGACCAGCCTTAGCTAGAATGGCGGCTGAGTTATTGCTCCAACTGAGTCCTGAGGCCGGACTGGAACCAGCCTTACGGCAATGCGTACAAGAAGGCTGGAGCACGCGAAGTCAATTCGAGCCTTTGCTCCGCAAACTCCCCTCTTTCCAAAAAATCCAGGCGCGCTATTACCCGGAACTTGTCGCTGCCCCCTTCGGAGCAGATGGTATTTTCGAAATGGGCAGTGCGTCTGACGAATTGGGCCGCCAATCGGATGAGCAATTGCACCGGGTAAAACTCTCTGCGTTCAAGATTTCCGCCACCCTCATCACCTTTTACCAGTTTGCCCTGTTTTGTGAGGCTATGGAAAGAGGCCTGGCCAGCCGAGCGCCCTATTGGGGGCGCTTCGGCGACCACCCCGCAGTGAACCTCAATTGGTACGAGACCCTGGAATATGCCAATTGGCTAAACGGGCTGCAAGGCGCAACACCTGCTTATGATATACAGAAAGTCACAAATAGCGACCCCAATAACCAAGTCCAAAATGACTTTCTAAAATGGAAAGTATCATTGGATTCGGCTGCTAAAGGATTCAGGTTGCCTACTGAAGCGGAGTGGGAAATAGCTGCCCGGGCCGGGGTAGGTGCCTTGAGAACCCTGTTTGCTGGAAGCGATACCTTAGATTCGGTAGGCTGGTTTTGGGAAAACTCTGGCGATAAACCGCTCTCCGGCGATTGGGACCTGAACCGGATTTATGACAATAACGGCAGAACGCACCCAGTTAAAGCGAAAAAGGATAACGGCATCGGCATTTATGACATGAGCGGTAATGTATTCGAATGGTGTTGGGACTGGTACGATGCCGGGTACTATAATGAATGCCAAAAGCAAGGTGTGGTTTCATCTCCCGCCGGAGCAAAAAGCAGCACTTCCGGCCGAGTTATACGCGGCGGGAGTTGGTTCAGCGTCGCGGGGAACTGCCGGATAGCGGATCGAAACTTCCGCCATCCCGTCAACCGCAACAATTCTTTAGGCTTCCGCCTTGTCTTCGTCCCGTAGTCAGTCTGCAGTTCCTTCCGGCTTTACTTATGAGCAATAGCAAGTGGCGGAGAAAATGTGAGGCGGGGGGAGGGACGAGCCCGCCACGCATTTTCTCCTGCCACGAGCGTTTTTTATTATACCGCCTCTGGCGGTCGAAATTTATTTTTGAAAAATGGGTTTTTTATGCAAATTAAACGCCTTATGTACTTCGCGCTGCTTGATTATGAAGATAAAATTTGGTATAAGTTGTTGATAATCATTGATCAGTAAGATAATGTATGTTGCCTTTAAACCGACGCTTAGTCTGCTCTCAACCTACTACACATCATGCCGCGGCCGCCAAATCACCACATTAAACTGTTCAACTTCCGGAAGATTTTGAAAATCTATCTGCGGCCAGGCTTGTAAGGCACGCAATACCCCACTGCCGGCGCCGCGATAAGGCAATACATCCAAGGCGTAGGATGCCAGAATATGGTTTCTTCTGTGACTTACCCCGGTTTTAATTTGTTGCGTAGTCAGGCTATTGGGCAGGCGTCCCGGACTTTTTATTTCAATCCGGTTATCAAAGACAAACAATTTAATAGAGTCTTGTATGAAATAGTCGCGGTGTATCAACGCATTGATTAACAGTTCATTAATCACAATTTCGGGCACTTCAAGATCGCCGAGGCTGTTAAAATCTTTCCCGTTTTGCAATTTGCGCAAACAGCCGATTACAAACCGTTGCGCGTCCCTGAACATCCGGGCCAAGTTGCCGCCGATGTTTTCACTGGAATTGTATCTTGCGCCCGACAATTCATTTCCCTGAAACCATATCGTTGTGATGTAAAAATCGGGGCAAAGGCGTTGCGGTTTTTTCCCAAAAAGCAGGTTGCCCGCTACGTTTATTTTGCCATCCTTCCCAAGCGAAAGGTTTTCCACTTTGGAGTAAAATGTTTCACGGTCGAATTCCTCTTTATATTTTTTCTCGTAAAACTCGCCGAATGCGCCCCATTCTAGATCATTTATAGTGGATGATTGCAACAGCATTTGTTCGGCGTATAGGTTACCGCTGCTTTGCAAAAGCCGGGAAAGTCTTTCTTTACTGGTTACTTTTTGTTTACTGGCTATTTTCGCCACCCGTTACAAGATTTAATAAGTCAGATGCATTCATTTGCGCAAATTTACTGCGATGTTGCTAATCTAGCGGTTTTTAATTGCATTTAACCCCAAATCATCGTATTTTTGTAAAAAATTTTACCATGATCACTGTTGAAATACCGGAATCAATGCTTCAATCACAATCGGGTTATTCCATTGGAGAATTGAAGATCGATTTGGCTGTTTTGCTTTATAAAAAGAAAAAAATGTCCCTTGCGCAGGCAGCCCGATGGTGCAGCATCACGCGCCTGGAGTTCCAATCTATGCTATTAGAACAAGGAGTCGATATCTTATTTACAACAGATGATCTGCAACACGATCTGAAAACCTTAGATAATTTCTTTTCTAAATGAAGATTGTTGTAATTGATACTTCCCCGATCATAAACCTGGCAATGATTGGACGCTTGCCCTTATTGCCAGCCGTGTTTAACCGAGTTGTTATTCCTCAAAAAGTCTTCGAGGAAATTGTTTCTCAAGGCACTGGCCTTCCTGACTCGGGACCAATTCCCTGCGTCCTGTACATTTACTGTGTTTAAATGCGGGTTTTAACGTGTTGACTTGAATTCGAAGGTCTCCTCGATAGTTTTTGGAAAATTACAATAAAGAATGTTCAGGTGGATGAATGTTGTGTTGCCTGAATAGAATCCTCTGATTGATTAAAAAATCGCGGTTCATGCGTAAGGCTGAGACCGTCGCTCGACCTGTTGATGTAATTCCTATTATGACCGTAAAATTTTCATTCCAACTAAAATGTTGCACCCAAAGATCTTGACGTGGATTAAACAAGTCCACAATTCGACCACTTTCCGGGTCTAATGCTTTTACTTTAGTATATTTATAGTTGTTACAACCTTGGCATGCCAAAGCAAGGTTCTCTAAATCATGCGAACCACCAAGTGCTTCAGGATGAATATGTTCAATAGAAAAAGCCTGAGAAGCATATTTTTCCTGGCTCATACAATATTCACAACAACCCTTTGCCCGCTCGGTTACGAAAAGGCGTATTTGTTGTTTATAGGCCATAGCAATAGGTTTTGTGCATTATTTTTTGGATAATCAAAACGAATTGTATAAAACCTATTGCAGCGGAGTAAAACCATGCGGCAAGGGTTGCAAATTAAATAGTTGCATCACCTCTGGCAAGGTAATCTTTCTTAAATCAGCAAGTTTGGCAATACGCTTTAGCCGCTGCAACTCATATTTTTCAATTTCCTCCGTCAATTTCAACAACGCCTGATACTCATCCGAACTAAGGGTATGTGCATCGCGTCGGGCAATGAGGTAGTCAAAACGCATCTGCTTATGCCGTGGTAAACCGGCGCTGATTTTTTCAAGCAAGCGATGTTCTTCGTCCGTTAATGCACCTGACATCCTTTGGACCCGGATAGACTGAATTTTTTCAACAAACTCCTCAAAGTCCTGATTATCAAGACGCTGGGCATTGCTTAGCAATTCTTTGACCGTCAAAACGTTACTCATATTTGTTTAATGGAAAAGGATTAATTTATGTTAGATAAACAAATGTACAACTTTTTTTGGAAAAAAAGTATCGTTTTTAGGTCCCAAACCTACCCCTCAAACCCAATCTTCTGATGCGTACCATCGCAATAAGGCTTGTTCCCTGAAGCACCACAACGACAAAATGCCGTCACCTTGTTTTTGTGCGTTTCATTGCCCGCCGCGTCTTTTACCGCAATGTTGCCGTATACCATCAGCGGACCATTCGGGATGGTTTCCACAATGGTTTCTACGTCTACTTGCTCCACTGAAGGTTTACCCGCTTCATTTTGCATCCAGGACAAAGCGCCGGATGGGCATTTCTCAATTTGAGCGATAATACGTTCTGTATCAGCGGCTTCCAAATTGATCCAGGGTTTTTTGCGCGGATCAAATACTTCCAGCAATCCATGCCAGCAAAGGGCCGAGTGAATGCAGGCGTTGGGCTTCCAAACGACCGTGATGTCTTTGTTGGTATACTTTTTTTCCATGATCAAAATTCGTTATTCAAGGCAAAATTAGGTTTTCGTTCTGTCCAGCGCCCGCGTGTGAAGTCTGGAAAACTTTGCGGGGTGCTTCCCGTGGCAATCGATGCTTCCGACAGCGGGGTAATTGCCAGCCAGGTGGCCGCATCATAAACATCAATTTCGGGCGCCTGGTTGCGTTTGGCGCTCTCCACAAAATGCTGAAAAACAAAATAATCCATCCCGCCATGTCCAGCGCCCTCGGCTTCCTTGCCATACCGCTTCCACAGCGGATGGTCGTATTGGTCGAGCCAGGTCTGCGCCGGTTCCCAGGCATGTCGCTTGGTTTTTCCCTCTATATGAATGCTGCGGTTCACGTCCATCCAGATGCCTTTGGAGCCCTGTACCCGAAACCCGAGGGAGTAGGGGCGGGGCAAACTGGTATCATGGGTGAGCAGCACCGTTTCACCATTGGCACATTTAATTTGCGTGGTTACCACATCCCCCAGGTTGAACTGCACCTTGGCATTCGGATGGTTAGGGCCACCTTTCGGGTGCTCCAGAATATAATCGTGCAAGCCCCGACTTTTGGACGACATAGAAGTCAAATGCGTAAAACGATTGCCCCGGTTGATGTTGGCATACATGGCCACCGGACCAATGCCATGCGTCGGATATAGTTCGCCGTTGCGCGCAACCGAGTGTTTGGTGCGCCATTTGGCCTCAGAAAATCCTTTTTCGCCAAATTCTACCCCCGAATCGTAGGGTGTAACGCCATCGTTGAATTTTACACCCCGCAAATCATGCTCATATCCGCCTTCCAAATGGATCATCTCCCCCATCAAGCCTTCGCGCACCATCTGTAAAATGGCCATCACATCGCGGCGATAACACACATTCTCTAAAAACATCAAATGGGTGCCAGTTTCCTCTTGAACGTTTACCAATTGCCAGCATTCATCGAGCGAAAAACCACCCGAAACCTCCAGCGCCACGTATTTTCCGGCTTTCATGGCTGCCACCGCTTGTTGGGTATGCCATTCCCAGGGCGAGGCAATCACCACCGCGTCTATGTTTTTATCTTCCAGCAGTTTCAAATAATCAAAATTGCCGTTCCCATATACTTTTGGCTTGCTTTTGCCTTTACTTTCGATGGTTTTGAGGCAATCGCCGATCATTTGTGCATTCGGATCCGCAATGGCCACCACTTCACAATCCGGGCGCAACAACGCTTCCATCACATGATCTTGTCCGCGCAAACCCACGCCAATGAATCCCAGGCGCAGTTTATCTTTTAAAACAGGCGCCTGCATGGACTCCGATTCGGCTGCAGCCTGTAAAATGGATGGAGTTGCCAGCGCGGCGGTCGTAAGGGCAGCCGACTGGATAAAAGCGCGGCGGTTAAATTTGGCCATAAATGCGTAAATCTGATTGAATTAAAAAGGAGGCCAAATCTCTATAAATAAATGAAATCTACCAAACCCAGTTCTATTTCAATTGACAGATGCCGCGCTCATCCATAATTACGCAGTATTCGTCTGGTTTTTCTTGTTTTTTTACATCAAAACGCGGCTTTTGCTGTTTCATCCGCAATCCATATTGTCATAAAGCATAAAACTGAACCATGCTCAGCATCCAGCACCTCACGAAACAATACCGCACCGCCAACGGCGAAATGCTCACTGTGTTAGACGATGTCACATTTTCCCTGGAGGCAGGCGATACGTTTGCCATTGTTGGACCTTCCGGCAGTGGCAAAACGACCTTGTTGGGCCTGTGTGCCGGGTTGGACCGCGCCAGTAGCGGCAGTGTGGTGCTGAACAATATTGTGTTGGATACGCTTTCGGAAGACCAACGCGCCGCTATCCGCAACCAATATGTGGGATTTATTTTCCAAAATTTTCAATTGATCCCCACCCTCACGGCCCTGGAAAATGTAATGGTGCCCCTAGAGTTGCGCGGCGACTCCAAAGCAGAAAGCGTGGCCCTTGCATGGTTGGCAAAAGTGGGACTTTCTGATCGTTTAAGCCACTATCCAGCCCAATTATCGGGGGGCGAACAACAACGGGTGTGTATTGCACGGGCATTTTCTAACAGTCCAAAAATCCTCTTTGCCGATGAACCCACGGGTAATTTAGATGCCGAAAACGCCGCAGGAATCGTCGATTTGATCTTCGAACTCAACCGAAGCGCGAGCACAACCCTGGTTTTGGTTACACACGATATGGAGCTGGCCGGACGCACCCAGCGCATTTTAAAAATCAAGGGTGGCAAAATAGCGTCACTTACCCCGGCTGCATAGTACCTTCGCACCGTGAATCGCGCCTTTTTGCTCAATATTTTCTTGCTGCTCTTTATCAACCTGCTGATAAAGCCGGTTTTTATATTCGGAATCGACTTGCATGTGCAAAACGAAGTCGGATCCGATTATGGATTGTATTTTGCCTTGTTGAACCTGGCCTACGTTTTTCAAATTCTGAACGACTTTGGCATCCAGAATTTCAACAACCGCAACATCAGTCAGCACCCGCATTTATTGCCAAAGTATTTTCCCAACTTTTTGGCACTCAAATTATTACTGAGCACCGCATACGTTTTTCTCACGCTTTTAGCCGCTTTTTTCATCTTGGGCTATGGCAGGGCGGAGTTGCCCTTACTGACGATTTTATTGGTCAACCAGGTGCTGGTGCAGCTCATTTTCTTTTTGCGCTCCAATGTTTCCGGTTTAGGCTATTACCAGCTCGACAGTTTTTTATCGGCCCTCGATAAATTGCTGATGCTGGGCACTTGCAGTATTTTATTATGGGTGGAGCCGTTCAAAAGCGCCTTCACCATCGAATATTTCGCCCTGGCGCAAACGATCGCACTCACCCTTACCTTGCTCATTGTGTATGGCTTGTTGCGCCGGAAAGTAAGTTTTTCCCTGCGCCCGAGTTGGGCCGGTAATTGGAAGGCGGGCAAACCCGCAGTGTTGTTTTTATTGCGCAAAAGTGTGCCTTACGCGTTGGTTATCCTGCTCATGTTTGCCTATTCTCGTTTGGATGCGGTCATTTTAGAGCGCATTTTGCCCGATGGCAAGGTACACGCTGATGTGTATGCGGGTGCGTACCGCTTGCTGGATGCGAGCAATATGTTTGGGTATTTGTTTGCCACCCTCTTGTTGCCCATGTTTGCGCGCTTGTTGCGGCACAACAGCATCACGGAAGTGCGTTCCCTGGTTTCCCTAAGTTTTAAGTTGATTTGGGCGGGCAGCATCACCCTCAGTGCAGCCGTCTTTTTTGCCCGGGCCGATTTGGTGCAGTTGATGATGCCCGCGCGCGCGAGTATTTACCGCTCCGATATTTTGGGCATCCTGATTTGGGTATTTGTGCCGGTTTGTGTGTTGTATATTTTCAGCACCTTACTGACAGCGCATGAAAAATTAGGGCCCATGAACCGGTATTTTATCATCGGTATTGGCATCGATTTGACCTTAAATGCCCTTTTGGTGCCTACGTATCAAGCGTATGGATCGGCGATTGCTACCCTTAGTACGCACCTGTTTGTGGCAGGTGCAGTGGCCTCGTTGGCGAGTCGGACCTTTGGTTTTAAAGCCACTCGCAGGGGTTTGTTGCAGGTTTTAGGCTTTACCGCCTTTGTTTTGGGCTTTGATTGGCTGGTTTTTGAAAAAACGGCGTTTGCCTGGCCCTTGCAATTTGGTTTGGCCTTGTTGGCGGGATTGGTGGGGTTGTTGTTGTTTGGGTTATTTGATGTGCGGGCGGCCCGGCGGGGTTTTACTGGGTTTGGATCTTGATAAAATGGGTACAAATATTCGACCTCGCGCGAGGTCCTATATCTGCCGTTTATTTTATAAATACGGTTAATTATATATATTAAAATATTAAAATCAAATATGTTAATAAAAAAAGCCTTCCCAAAAGCGAAGCAGTTGAGAAGGCTTTAATTTATCGCTTATCGCACAATTGCAATACAACCCTACTGCAATTTCAAGTGAAACTTCCCTTCCGTTAAATTAATCTTTGGTTCCAACCCCCAAGAGTTAGGACCATTTCCATTTTTTTCTTTGGTGAAAAACTGAAAGCGCCCTTGCACTGTGCCAGCTATAGAATCAATAGAAACCACTTCGATAAAATGATCATTGCGGGTGCTATCAATTTTATAAGTTCCAATCAATTGATCGTAATCCTGGTCTACAAATAAAGCCATCTGTGGGATCTTATCGACCTCATCCCAATCGTAATAAGCCTCTAAACTATACTTTCCTATCTTCGCAGGTATATCATATACTCTAAATCCATATCCCCTTAAATAAGGGTCTCTGTAGTTCGCAGAAATAACGAATACTTGTTTGTCTTCAGTATAATAAACCGTTTGTGCATTAAAAGACAACAAAACGCCATTTTTAAAACAAGTGCATTTACCCAATTCAATGATATCGTTCAAGGTATCCGTAGTGCTTGTTAGCGTGTCTACAGGATTTTTTGTAACTGGTGTAATTGGTGTTTGCTCTTTTTGGCAAGCATGGCCCAAGAGCAGTATGGTTGTGATTATTAGAATAAATCGAAGCATGGCTTATTGGCGTTTTGAATTTTAGAGATTTTCGTCGTATTGGTTAATGGATTTGTATGTGTTTGGGGTGTTCATTTACCTAATTTTATGTAACGGGTAAAGATTTACAAATATACAACCGCTCACGACATAGGGAGGGGTTGTATTGTTAATGTTGATTACAAATATGCGACCTCTCGCGAGGTCGGTTGGGTGTGGATGTTGAACGGGGTTTCTACAAATATGCGACCTCTAGCGAGGTCGGTTGAGCGTGGATGTTTGACGGGGTTTCTACAAATGTGCGACCTCTAGCGAGGTCGGGAGCCTTTGAATTGCAATGCTGGCTACCAATATTCAACTTCTATTGCAATATAATCATAGTTACTCCAACCGCATCTATTGGTCTTGGAAGAACTTATGCATTGGTAGAAAATATTGATTTGTCCAACGTAATCAATCGACCTCGCTAGAGGTCGCATATTGGTAGAAACGAAATGCCAAGCCGCAGCGTCCGACCTCGCTAGAGGTCGCATATTGGTTATTTAAGTTAAAAATCTTACTTTGACCTACCTTGATTGATCTACGATAAAATACAGTATTAACCTGAAGTTAGATCAACATCAATAACATTTATACTGCCCCAAATCGATATACCACCAAAATTCCAGAACTTCTTCCCCATCCCCATTGTTTAAAATCAATATTTTCCCGTAATTTTGCACTCTTTTTCAACAAACTAAGCCTCGATTCGATCCAAATGATCGGATTCCGGGCCGGAAAACACGAATATGTCGCGTTTAGGTAAAGCATTAGTCGCCATGTCGGGCGGAATCGACAGTACCGTCACTGCTGTGTTGCTGCACGAGGAAGGCTGGGAAGTCGTAGGTGTAACCATGAAAACCTGGGACTATGCCACTTCCGGCGGTTCCAAAAAAGAAACGGGCTGTTGCTCGCTCGATAGCATCAACGACGCGCGCCAGGTGGCCGTAAAACTGGGTTTTCACCATTTCATCGTGGATATTCGCGACGAATTTGGCGATTATGTCATAGATAATTTTGTGGACGAATACATGGCAGGCCGCACCCCCAACCCCTGCGTGCTCTGCAACACCCATATCAAATGGAACAGCCTCCTGCGCCGGGCCGATATGCTCGATTGCGAATTTATCGCGACCGGCCATTACGGCATTATCAATGAACTGGAAGGCCGCAAATACATTACCCGCGCAGTGGATCGACAAAAAGACCAATCCTATGTGCTGTGGGGATTGAGCCAGGACTGCCTCAACCGCACCCGCATGCCCCTCGGGGTATTCACCAAGCCGGAAGTGCGGCAAATGGCGGCCGAACGTGGCTGGGATGAACTGAGCAAGAAAGCGGAGAGTTACGAAATCTGTTTTGTGCCCGATAACGATTACCGGGGTTTTCTGCGCCGCCGCATTGATGGCTTAGACGAACAGGTGGCCGGTGGACAATTTGTGGATGTGCAAGGCAAGGTCCTGGGTACCCACGAGGGCTACCCTTTTTATACGGTGGGCCAACGCAAGGGCTTGGGCATCGCGTTGGGCGAACCCATGTTTGTCACCGAAATCCGGCCTGACACCAATACCGTCGTGCTGGGTCGGGAGGATGCCCTGATTCGCAATGGTATGATGGTGGGCAAGCTCAACTTGATGAAATACGATGCCATCCCGGAAAGCGGTATTGAAACCGTGACCAAAGTGCGTTACCGCGATGGCGGCACCTTGAGTACCCTGCGTCCGGTGGGCAAAGATATAGAGGTGCAATTTCATGCCAATGTGAAAGGCGTGGCCCCTGGACAAAGCGCTGTTTTTTACGAAGGCGACGATGTCGTAGGCGGTGGCATCATTCAAGGCAGTTACTTCGAATAAACTGCGCCATGGCCAACATTTTACTGATCGAAACAGCCACCGAGGTGTGTGGTGCGGCTATTGCTGTGGATGGCCAGATTGTTGCGCTCCAGGAGGAACTGGATACGCAAAGCCATGCAACGCTGTTAACCCTTCAAATTCAGCAATGCGTACAGGATTCCGGCATTCCGTTGCAGGCCTTGGATGCCGTTTGTGTCAGTAGGGGGCCAGGGTCCTATACGGCTTTGCGCGTGGGAAGTTCGGTCGCCAAAGGCATTTGTTATGCGCTGGATAAGCCCCTGATTGCAGTGGACACGTTACAGGCACTCGCTTGGGCAAGTCGCGCCAGTTGGCCGCATTTGACGCAAGCGACCTTTTTTGCACCCATGATAGATGCCCGCCGACAAGAAATCTGGATGGCTTTGTACGATGCACAGTTGCGGGAAGTCTTGCCAGCACAGCCATTTGTACTGGAAGACAATTTATTTCACGAAATACTGCCTGCCAAAATTTGGGAACAAGCCGGGTTTTCTATTATTTTGTCAGGGAACGGAAGCCTGAAGGCAGGTAGTTACCTGTTGGCTGAAGAAACGGCAGATGGCGGGGTTGAGAAAAGTTCTGTCGGGTACTTGTCACATCTTGCTTTTGAATATCTAAAAATAGATGAATTTCAGGATGTGGCATATTATGAACCGTTTTATATGAAGCCTCCAAACATTACAATTCCCAATAAGGTGTTGTAATAGTTTAATTTATTGTCAAAATTTATTCAAGTTATCTGATCTTTGTACCGCCTTGGTTATCAAATAGTTGTGTGGTTGTTTGATTTTAATGCATTTTTTTTCTCATGTCAATTCATCATTTGGCACAATTTTGGGAATGTAAAAACAGTTGAATTAAAGTACAAATTACTTTCAAAACATTTTATATGAGAAAAGCGAAAAGCGACGCAATTGTCTTGAAGAAGGGACAACAAGACATTTTGCTGGATTACAACGAATTGCGCAAGGCTGTACTAGTATTGCGTGCAGTGAATCACAAACTGCGTCAACGTATGATCGACCTTCTGGAAGAGCATCAGCGTATGACCGTAACAGACATCTATGTAAAATTGCGGTTGGAGCAGAGTGTCGCGAGCCAGCATCTTGCGATTTTGCGCAAAGCGGGTGTCGTGATTACCGAACGGCAGGGCAAATTTATTTTTTACGGGTTGGATAAATCCCGCCTCACCCAAATCTCCCAATTAGTAGAAGACCTCGCGGCGTAAAATTTTACCTGCTATTTCTTCCCAAGAATGCTGCATTTCAATTGCTTTTGCAATTGTGTGCAGCATTTTTTTTGTGTATATTGTTTGTTGTCAATAGAAATCGCATATTTGCCTTCACAAATGAGCAATCCCTACATTGTATCCAAAGAGAAAACTAAATGAGCAAACACCTCGCACTCCCAACTGAAAACGTAGAAGCGCTCCAGGCTGCTTCCGACATTATGCGTGCACTAGCACATCCACTGCGTCTGAGAATGCTGCATTACATCGATGAAAAGGGTTCATCGTGTGTAAATGATATTTTTGAAGCGATGGGCATTGAACAATCTATTGCTTCGCAGCACCTGCGCATTTTGCGTCAAACGGGCCTTGTTTTTACCCGGCGTGAGCAGAAATTCGTGTTTTATTCTGTCAACTACGCCAAAGTTGAAGCCGCTGGCAAAACAGCGGTGATCATTGCGGCGTTTGTGGATCAATAACTACCTGGTTTTTTAAGGCTTTATTGGGCAGGTTGATGCATTTTTTACCATATTTTTGCATCAACCTGCCGAATCACTCCAAAACGCTAAAACGCAATACCCAAACGCAGCGCCAGCATCCGAATGGTGCCTTTTGAGTCTTCTTTCTTGATGTCCGTTTCGGTGGTGTACACTTGGCCGCGATTGTCTGTGACATCTGTAAACACCTGTTGATAGGCCAGTCCTATAATCAGCGAGGTGCCTCCCGTTAGGTTATACTCTACTCCACCACCCAATCCCCATGCCAGGGAGATTTTTTTGACCTCTTTCTTAATGTTGATGTCGTTGGCATCGTCCTGGTTGGCACCTGGCAGATCGTTATCGCCTTTGATATCACCCGATGCTTTCGACAAAAAGGACAAATTGATGGTTGGAATTTCTGCATAATACCGAAATTTGTCGCCGTCCGAACCCGAACGCATTTTGAGTCCGATCGGAATCTCCACATAATTGATGCGGTAATGCAGTTTCGCTTGGTTTGGCAAGGTTTGCAAAGGGGTAATTAACTCCGAATTGGGCCAAAATTTACCACTGAGATACCCGTTTTGGATCGTTCCGCCCTGATTGAACCCAAAGCCCAACCCAACGGTGATGGCGTAGTTTTCAGCAAAGTAATATTCACCCACCGCACCAAGTCGTAAACCCAGGTTGGCACTTACACCTTCTATCTTTTTGTCGTCGGTACGCATCCAGCTAAATGTTGGGCTGGTTTGAAATCCGAAGCGAAAAGATTTTTGAGCCGCTACTTTTCCAGCAATCAGGAAAAGGAAAAAGGTACATGCAAAGACAATTTTTTTCATAACGCGCAGTTTTTTCAGCTTAATTAAATTTGAACGGCTAAAATCGCGGTTTTTTTCAGGACTATGCAACAAAACTTAATAAACACGTTCCGTATTGTCATAATATTAACAATGACCGTACTGTTTTTATCCGAATGCGATTTCAGCGAGGGCAAAATTATACCAATCAAGCGGTTTGAACGCGCCCTATTTGCATTGGATACCAATAATGTCCAAATTGGCGCAGATTCTTTGGCCAAGCAATACCCAATTATGCTTCCGCTTTTTACAAACAACCTGATTCACGACCAAACCAACCCCGCCGAAATGCCCTTGCAGGCCTTAAATAGTTTCCTGCGTGCGCCGCAAATCAGGGCGCTCAACGATTCAGTACAAAAGGCATTTCCTGATTTAGGCTGGCTTGAAAAGGATTTAGGATATTTATTCAGCAATTATCAGCATAATTTTCCTGCAAAACCAACGCCTGAAGTAGTTACGTTCATTTCGGAATACGCCACGGATGTATTTACGGCGGGTGATAGCCTGTGTGGTATTGGCCTGGATATGTTTCTAGGTGAATATTACCCTGGTTATAACCCCGAAATTTTTCCGGCTTTTATTCGCAGGCAGTTTAAGCCCGAATATATCCCGGTGCGATTGGCAAAGGCCTTGGCGCAGAATTTATTGCCGCCGCCGCCAGCCGAACGCCGTTTGCTGGATTTGATGCTTCATAATGGCAAATTATTGTATATTATTGATCTTTTGTTGCCAGAAACACCCGATAGTATGAAAATGGGGTACACCCAAGTGCAGATGGAAGGTTGTTTTGCCAACGAAAAAGAAGTGTGGGCGCGTATACTTGATCAAAACCTGCTCTATTCGGCCGATTATACCAAAATCAGAAAACTCATCGAGCCTAGCCCAAATGCGCCCGCTGTTTTTCAGGAGGCTCCCGGCGAAATTGGCAACTGGGTAGGCTGGCAAATCATCAAAGCTTACAAAAAACGCAACCCCAATGCCAGCATTCAAGATATTTTGAACTTTAAAGACGCTCAGAAGTTTTTAGAACAGTCGAAATACAAACCCAAACGCACCTAAATATCGTTGTTCACCATAACATTGTAACCATTCAGTCTTACGCGATCGTTCATTTTTAGTTGCCTCATGCTGTGCCTTTGTGCCTTGAATGCACAAAATAGCCCAAATTTTTATGCAAAAGCGGTGGTGCAGGAAACACTGGCAGGTGCGCCGTTTGAACTGACCATTCACTATGAAAATGGTCAAGGCGGGCAATTTATAGCACCTGATTGGCAAGCCGCCGGGTTTTCGGTGGTTGCAACCAGTCAATCTTCCAGTATGACCATCCAAAATGGGGTAACCAACGCCGTTATCCGGTATCAATACACCCTGGTTGCGCTTCAAAGTGGTACGCACACCATTCCATCGGCTACCATGAAACTGGGCAAAACGGAATACCATACGGAGCCCATCACGATTCAAGTAGGAGAAAATCCCAACGGTAGGCTGGAGCCCGAACGGCCACACACGGGCCCCAAAACACAGGAACCGTCGGAGCGACAAGAAAAATTGAAAAAAACGCTGAAAACTACGCGGATTTGATGTTTTGTTTCTGATTTTTGCCCTGCATCTGATGCGCATGCCATGAAACACTCCTTACGTTCAACGCTTCAATTTTCTGCCCTTGCCATCGCATGGGCTGTTGGTGTTTGGGGTACACCCGCGCTTGCACAAGCACAGATTCGTTTTGAGGCAAAATTAAGCACCCCGGAATTGGTGCAGGGTGCGCAGTTTGAACTTAGTTTTGAACTCAAAGATGCAGAAGGAAGTCGCTTCCGTCCCCCTAGTTTTGCGCCATTTCGCGTAGTTTCTGGTCCAAATGCCCTTTCTGGTACCACATTTATCAATGGGAAAGTATCTACCCAATTGCTTTGGACCTACGTGCTGGAGGCTACTCAAACGGGCTCTTTTACCCTCGGATCGGCCAGTGTGCTGGTAGGCGGCAAGGTATTGCAATCTAAGCCACTCACCATCCGCGTGTCCCCTCCCCAATCCAGTGGAGGAAAGCAAAACGTGAATATTCCGCCGGGTGCAAAGGAAGATTTGTTCATCACGGCCCATATTGATCAAACGACGGCTTATCCTGGCCAGCAATTGACTTTTCAGATCAAATTATACACCCTGATCTCTATCGAAGGGGCTGATTTGATTGGTTTGCCCGATTTTGAAGGCTTTTTTACAAAAGAAAAACGTCATTTCAATACAGAAATCCAGTATGTAACGCTGCGTGGCAAAAAGTATGCGGTAAAAACGCTGTATGAAACGGCCTTGTTTCCACAGAAAAAAGGCACTTTATCAATTGCGCCTGCGCGTATCCGAGCCGGGGTGGAGCAAATGGGCGCTTTAGGGGTGTTTATGGGCCCCCGACCCGTGCTGTTGCAAACCCAAACCCTTGAAGTAGAGGTTGTGGCGTTACCCGAGCCTATTCCGGCAAACTTTTGCGGTGGGGTAGGCGATTACGCCTGGGAAATACAAATGGATAAGGATACGCTGACCACCGATGAAGTACTCACGTTGCGCGCCAGTGTGCGCGGGGACGGCGATGCACAGCGTTTTGCGGCGCCCAAACTGGAAATGCCCGCCGGCTTGGAGGCTTTTGAACCAAAAACCGTAGCCGAGGAAACGTACGAAAACGGTGCCTTGTTCGTACATCGGAAAGACATTGAATATGTCATTATGCCCAAAACGCCAGGGGTATATCAGTTTTCGCCCGTACTGGCGTATTTTAACCCGGATACCAAACAGTTCCAAACCAATACCGCCGAAACACCCTTAACCATCGTGGTGTTGCCTGGGAAAAACTACGCCGCCCAGCAAATGATATCTGACTCCCTGGAGCGACAGGCACCGGTACTGGATGCGCAACCGGGTTTTTGGAAAAAAGCAGGGTATTGGCCTTGGCTTTTAGGTTTTGGTGTACTTGTGCTGCTTGGAACTTTCTTTTTTGTCCTGTGGCGTCGGCGTAAACCGCCAGTTGTAACGGCAAAGCCTGTGGTGGAAGAAGCACCCATGGTAGACCGCCAGGCGCAATTGAAAGGGGCAAAAATTCACCTTTCCGAAGCCAGCCATTTATTGCATGGCGATCCAAGGGCTTTTTATGATGCTTTATTTAAAGGGTTGACAGGCTATTTAAGTGCCAAATTGAACCTGACTACCGCCCAATTGACCCGTAAAACGGTACAGGCCAACTTAATGGACCGCCAAATACCGCTTACCCAAGTTCAACAGGTACTTCAGGTTTGGCAAGCTTGTGAACAAGCGTTGTTTTCGGGACAGCCGGACGCAACTGCCATGGCCGCGCTTTGGCAACAGGCTGAATCTTGTATTCAATTGTTAGATAAAACCTTGAAACGTTAGCACACTGCGCGCTGTATCGTTTGGCGCATGACTTTTGGCCTTAATCGTTGACAATCAGCATTAAAAATGACTATAAATGCTGCCTTTATGCGGCGTTCAGGCAAGCTGGCAACAACCCTAAGATTGTTGCCAGTTGCCTTGACCTAGTAAATCGCTGAGCATGGCTGGCTCCAACACACCCGTCGGATGCGTCACCAATTCATGGATGGTGTACCAATGTGCCACCCCTTGTATGCCATTATCATCAATCGGAACAACGTCTAATTCGTGTAGTGCTTCTACGGTTAAATGCGCGCGAAACAAGAACACAATCTCATGACGTTGGTCGTTGTGCACGATGAATTTTTCACGGTTTTCCCAAATTGCGACCAAATGTGGCTCGGTAATTTCGCTACCCACTTCTTCTCGGACTTCCCGGCGGACGGCTGTTATGGCGGGTTCACCAAAGTCAATACCACCGCCTGGCGGACGCAAGTAGCGGATACCTGAATGGTACACTTCCTGCAATAAAATGCGGTCTTCATGTACGAGCAGACATAAAGCAACAGGTCGAATTTGAGACATTGTTTGAATAATGATTAAAACCAGCGCACCAATGGGAAATCCATGCGATGTGAAAGGAGTGGATTGGATGGGAACATCCGGAATCCATATTCAAACACACCCGCGTTTGGCGGTTGGAAATTGCAGGAGTAGGTTGCTTGCGCGCCCGACTGGTCGGCGATTTCCATTTTGTAGGATGCGATCAATTCGAGCGATTTTTCTGAAATGCGTTTGTAAAACACCACTTCCAAACCAATGTCCGCTGCAGAAAGTTCATTCAGGTTGAGGGTGATCGCCGCTGCGAATTGCTCGCCCAGAGGCAAAGAACGGTTATAAGTATCGGGCGCTTCCAGGTGCAGCAATTCGATGCCATCCCAGCTGCGGCGTACCCGCGCTTTCCATTCTACCAGGTCGTACAGCGGCCGGAATTGATCCTGTTTCAACACTTGGCTGCGTTTCCACAATTTATAATAAAAACGATCCTGGTAATCATCCAACATCCGTTTCATGACAAAATCAGGGGCAATATCCGCAATGGTGTTTTTGATATGGCTTACCCAGCGTTCTGAAACGCCATTTTTGTCCTGATCGTAAAAAGAAGGGACAATATCGTTTTCCAGGATATTGTAAATGGTTTCGGCATCCAGTTCGTTTTGCAAACTCGGATCGCTGTAGGTATCGTGTTCGGGTAAGGCCCAACCAGCACCGGGTTTGTAGCCTTCGCACCACCAGCCGTCCAATACCGAGAAGTTCATGACGCCGTTCATCACCGCTTTCATTCCCGAAGTACCGCTTGCTTCTTTCGGGCGGGTTGGGTTGTTCAGCCAGATATCCACCCCTTGCACCAACAATTTGGCCATTTCCATGCTGTAATTCTCGAGGAAAATGACTTTTCCTGTAAAATTCGGGTTTTTGGTGGTGTTGTAAATCATGCGGATAAATTCCTGTCCGCCTTTGTCGGCTGGATGGGCTTTACCGGCAAACAAGAAAATCACCGGACGTTCCGGATCATTGACGATTTCGGCAAGCCGTGCTTCGTTGCTAAATAGCAGGGTTGCGCGTTTGTAGGTTGCAAACCGGCGGGCAAAACCAATCACCAGTGCGTCTTCGCGCAAGGCATTGATAATTTCAAAAATAGCACGCGGATTTTCTCCACGGCGGGTAAGGTCTTCGCGGAGGTTATTTTTTACCCAATCCAACAGGCGTTTTTTCAACTGCCGGCGGATTTCCATGATTTTAGTGCCTGGAACGGTATGGATTTTTGACCAAAATTTGCGGTTGGTTTGATCCGCCCAGAAACCTTTGCCGAAAATGTTTTCATAAAGTTCGAGCCATTCGCGCGCCACCCAGGTGTTAAAATGCACACTGTTGGTTACATGACCGATATGGCTTTCGGCGTAATTATAATCTGGATACAGGTCGTTGAACATCTTTTGGCTCACCTCCCCGTGTAATTTACTCACGCCATTGACCTC
This sequence comes from Saprospiraceae bacterium, assembly GCA_040397785.1. Classification (GTDB taxonomy): domain Bacteria; phylum Bacteroidota; class Bacteroidia; order Chitinophagales; family Saprospiraceae; genus M3007. Next base: position 94,149 of record JBBAVI010000008.1, read on the forward strand.
CTGTGAAGTACGGATGGCCAGGTTACTTACATTGAACAACTCTTTCGGGTCGTTGTGTACGCGTCCGATGGCCATGAGTGCCTCCCAGCTGATATCAAACGCCAGGTTGAACTCGCTGATGTATTCGCGCAGCAAGCCTTCCGAGAAGGTATCGTGTCCAGCCGGTACGGGTGTATGTGTGGTGAAAAGTTGGGTAGCCCGCACAATTTCAACGGCTTGTGCAAATCCCAGTCCTTTTTCCGTCATATAATTGCGAATGCGTTCCAGGCCAAGGAACGCTGCATGGCCCTCATTGAGGTGGTAAATATCAGGATTGTGTCCGATGGCTTTCACTGCACGGCAGCCACCGATGCCCAACATCAGTTCCTGGCGCAGGCGGTGCTCGTTGTCGCCTCCATATAATTGGTGCGTAATCGACCGATCTTCCCAGCGGTTATCTTCAATATCGGTATCCAGCAGGTAAAGTGGAATGCGGCCAACCGGTAATTCCCAAACTTTAGCCCACACGGTGCGACCACACATATTTACTTCCACTTTAATCCACTCGCCGCGTACATCGCGCACTGGTTTGAGGGGGAGTTGGGTAAATTTAGATGGATCGGCATGGTGAATTTGTTCGCCATTCAGGGTAATCCCTTGCTGAAAATAACCATAGCGGTATAATAGGCCGACTGCAATAAAGTTAACATTGCGGTCGCTCATTTCCTTCAGATAGTCACCCGCCAAAACACCCAAACCGCCCGAATATAGGCGCAAGCTCTGGTGTAAGCCGTATTCCATACAGAAATAAGCGATTTTAGGATCGTCCAGGTCGGGTTTTTCCTCCATATAATCCCGAAAAGCTTTGTGTACATGCTTGAGTCGGGAAGTGAAATCCTTGTTATTCAGCAATTCTTGCGCTTTCTCAATGCTTAATTCGTCGAGCAGTGCAATCGGATTGAAGTTCAGCGCTTCAAATTGTGCTTGATCGATGCTTTTGAACAGGTCGATTGCATCATGATTCCAGGACCACCATAGGTTATGCGCAAGTTCGGTAAGCGGATCAAGACCTTGCGGAAGTTTGGGTTCAATAAAAATGCGCTTGAGTTTAGCGCCGTTTTCGGTAAGATTGCCGACCATAAAGTTGCTGTATTTAATGAAGGGATGTGTTGGATGCGTTTTTTTAGCATTTGTAATCTGCAAATAAAAAATCAAGACCTACATACCCGAATGAACTGCAAAAATACAGCCATTTTTGCAGTTCGTGTATGAATCACAAAAAGGAGCCTGAATTTGTGGCGTTTTTACGCGAAAAAAGTGATTTAAGGAATGCTAAAAAATTGTAAATCATAGGGTTAAGCAGCGTGTTAATTTTGTCATTATTCTACCTCCATCCTCGAAAGGTCCATCAAACGGGCTGAAATTGCATCAATTTTGTTGGCATCGGGTTGTGTATTGGTCTCAATACCTGAAGCTATGTCTACTCCAATACAGTTTTTGTAGGCTTTTACTTGGTCTAGATTGTCGATATGAATGCCACCTGCT
>JBBAVI010000009.1:0-81463 GCA_040397785.1 Saprospiraceae bacterium
CGTTTTTGATGTAGTTCGGTTGGTAGTTGGTGATCGGGCAGAACAGGGTAATGTCTGCGCATTCGATGACCGGTTCTAACTTATCTTCTAATTTGAAGGTACCCCAGGTTTTGTTACAAGAAACGATGTTTTCGATTTCTGCAATCAAAGTTTGGCCTACATATGAGAATGGGACCGGGTTCGGCACAGGCAGACCTTGTTGTGTGCGCAGTTTCACCTTGTAATAGCCGCCCAAGCAGAATGCCTGGTCTGTGCAGTTTTCGTCTTCCCCTTCCAGAATATCTACATCGTTGATCAATACTTCACAATCGGCATCCACAGACACATACACGAGGTTATTAGCCGCCATATTTTGTGTAGTTTTCCAGCAATTACCGATGTTATTCGCCAAATCTGGGTCATTGTACGTGCCATTAAGGTCCAAACCATCGTTCGACAAATCACTGGCAACAAACTGCTGACCGCCATTGAAGAAGTTTGGAATTGGTTGACCCTGGTAGTTTACAGCGTTACCCGTGCCAGAAGCCTGGAACTGCAAGTACAAAGAGGCTGGTTCTGGAATATTCGAAGGTTTTACCTCAAATACATACCGAACCACCACTTTTTCACCCGGCCACAGCAATCCGCTGGTACCGTTGAAGAGTTTAATATCTGATGTACCGTTAAAGTTCGGGTTCGCAACGGGCAACTGTTGTGGATTACCCGCTGTGCCACATTCCCAAGTGGAATTAATCACCGTTGGCGCACCCATCGTCATAATAAAGGCCGCACCCAATTGCTGTTGAAGGGCAACTTGTGCCTGAATATTAGCCAATGGCACCGCCATTACGTAGCCGTTTTCAAAACCACCTGTGTTGGTGATGCACAAATCAACAATTACCTTGAACTGACCACACTGGCTGCCTTTTTCGACACCTGCGATTTTTTGGTTCAATTCAATATTGGGTTCTTGTACATAACCAAAATCTAAACTCAAGTTGGTCAAACGATCTGGATAGTTGTAAACTGTCGGAAGATCGCCCAGGCTATTTTCATTCAATACACCCAAAGTAGCCGTTGGAGATGCCAACAAGTTTGGCACTGCAAACGTAGTAGAAGGTGTACCATCTGAGTCCGGATTGTCATTTGCTGCCGTATTGTTGGCAATTGTAAGGATTTTACGCGCAGGAACGGCCAACTCAGGGTTTAACAAAATTAACGAATCAATGCCGTTTCCAGTAATTACTGCAGCGTATTTACGCGGAACAACCCGATACTGACCTTGAATCAAACCACAGAAGTAGTAAATACCTTGTTGGTTTTCACCTTGTGTACCGGTTGCTGTCAATTTGCGGTAAACGCGGTTGTCAATTGGCGTTGCTAAATTTCCGTCAGCACCACCCCAAACCAACACCAGGTCAACATTATTAATACCGGTTTCGGTCAAGAAGTCTTTCGGAACATCGGTGGTCACCTGATCACCGCGCAAGTCATTATCAAACCAAGCATAGTTACCTGCTTTAGAAACCGGAATGTAGTAATCTTCAACTTCACCACCAATCGCCAAACCAGCAGAACCCAAGCCTGGCTGACAGTGGATACGGAAACGCGCCCGCACCGCACCACCGTTGAAGGTTGCTGTAACGGGTACATTGAAACATACATCGCGAACCACATTGGTACCGGTAGCCAAAGCCAAATCGGTAACCGCTTGTTCGCCCGCATCAAACTGGTTGTTGCCGTTGTAATCCAACCATGCACTTAAGAACGTATTGTTGGTGCGCACCAAACCTGGCACATCAAAAGCAGTATACGTAATCCGCACACAAGCCTGGTAACCTGGAACCAACGGTGTAATAAACGACACACCGTTTTCATCATCGCTACCGCCTGCGCAAGCACCTTGCGTACGTGTGCTGCCCGTAAAGTCATCACCGCTCGCCCAGGTACCGGCCGTGCCGCTCGGGTCGATGGTTGCGTTGCGTTCAGCATCTACACAAGTACCGAGGTATTTTGATGGCTGCTGAATGTGTTGTGCACCGCTGTTATCAGGCGTATCATCCGTTACATAAGTATCTGGCAAATCGCCAAAATCGATGCTCACAAAACCGAAGTCGAAGGTTTCGTTGGTCTGGTTGTCCGGGAAAGTACCCAGTACACCTGGCGCATTATCGCCATTGCCGTTTTCACCCGTTGGCTGCGTGGTGATGCTCGCCAGGGTAATGCTAAACGGCTGGTTCATCACCATCGTCAAATCATTGCCGGTTTGCTCACCATCGGAGTCTCTTACGTCATTACCCGCTGTATTGGCCAAAGTTGGCGTCATATCGCTTGGTGTAAGGGAAACAATTTTATAAGTACCCTCGATCAAACCGCAGTAGTTGTACTCACCCACGATGTTTACACCGCTTGCGGCAGACAAAGTAGTGGTAGTATAAGTGCGGTTATCACCTGTGGTTGCAACATTGCCGTCTGGACCACCCCAAACCAACTGCATGTTCACCCCGCCAATTCCTGGCTCGGTGGTTTGCTGCTGACCGTCGAAGTTGTAGTCTTCCCAAACGATGTTACCTACTTTCACTACGTTTTTCTTGTAATCTTCTACCTCACCCTGTGGTACTGGGCTGGTTCCGAATTTATCCGGACCATTCGCCGTCAAGCCACCCGTTGGTGATAAACGGAAGCGCGAGAATACCATCCCTGCATTGAAGGTAGCCGTAGAAGGTACCGTAAAGCAGTATGGTGCATTGTTTACACCGCCATTCGCAACAACGCCGTTGTTGGAGAATACCAATGCTTCTGCAGCATCCAGCAATCCGTTGCCGTTCCAGTCGATCCAGCCTTGCAATACAGCACCAGCACCGGTTGTATTCACCGCTGTTACATTAATGCAGGCTTCGAAACCTGGAATCAAAGGTGTTGCAAACACAATCCCTGATTCATCATCTGCTGAACCAGTATTGTTGTTATCGTCGCCGTCGGCTGTTGCATTCGGCAAACCGTCTTGCTCACCGTCAACACTGTTACCCAGGCTCAAACCTGGAATAATTACGTGTACTGCGCCGCCGCCAGCCATGGTTGTACTGAAGGTCGTACCATTACCGGTTTGTGGTAAATCACCATAATCTAAGAATGCAAAGCCAAAGTCGTGGGTTTCGTCCGTCTGGTTGTTCGGGAAGGTACCTACTGCTGCCGGAGACGCATCACCCAATCCATTTTCATTGATTGGAAGCGCCGTCACATCTAAAAGGGTAAACGTTTCCATCGTCATCGCCAAATTCATACCGACAACTGGGCCGTCAGAATCCTGTGCATTGTTGGCACCAATGTCCCAACGCGTTGGGGTCATATTATTTGGTGTGGTAGCAACGACTTTATAAGTACCATTGATCAAACCACAGTAGTAGTATTCACCCTGACCGGTAGTTGAAGAAGTCAAAATAGAACCATACGTCACGTCATCACCACCGTTGTCGATGGTTCCGTTCGGGCCAGCCCAAATCAAGGTCATGGTAACTCCATTAATACCTGGTTCGCCAGCATCCTGGATACCGTTGAAATTGCGGTCTTCCCATACCAGGTTTCCTACTTTACCTACATTCAATTTATAATCTTCCACTTCACCTTGTGGAACGGCAGTCTGGCCGTATTTATCCGGGCCATCCGCATTCAAGCCCCCGTTGGGCGACAAGCGGAAACGAGCGAACACCATACCATCGTTGAATACCGCAGTATTTGGTACGGCGAATGTGTAAGGCGCATTGCTTACACCGTTATTTGGAACAATACCATTATTCGTAAATACTAAAGCCTCATTGGCATCCAACAAACCATTGTTGTTCCAGTCGATCCAACCTTGTAACACCGCATTTGCGCCGGTCATGTTCATCGCTGAAACCGTGATGGTTGCGTTGTTGCCTGGAATCAAAGGCGTCGCGAATACAATACCGTCTTCGTCATCAGTCACACCTGTGTTGGTGTTATCATCGCCACTTGCTGTTGCATTGGTGGTTGCATCGCGCTCGCCATCTACTCCTGCGCCCAATTTCAGGCCCGGGATGATTACGTGCACGGCACCGCCTTCTGCCATGGTGGAGTTAAACTGATCACCGTTGCCAGATTCTGGCAAGTCACCATAATCCAAAAATGCAAAACCCTGGTCGTGGGTTTCATCATCCTGGTTGTCATTGAAATTACCCACTGGAGAAGCGCCGCTGTCCCCTGTTCCATTTTCACCGGTTGGTGTTGGGAAGGTGAACGTAACGGTTTCCATGGTCATCGACAAATCCATGCCTGTAATTGTACCATCGCTGTCTGCCACGCCGCCATTCGTTTGGGTGCCTTGGTTCGAACGCGTTGGCGTCATATTATTCGGTGTAGTAAAGGTGATTTTGTACTGGTTATCATTTGCACCCGGACCATCGGTCAAGCCACAGAAGTAGTACTCACCCGTTTGGAAGTTACCCGTACCTGTTGTTGCAGTCGGATAAACCACATCTGCATTTGCACCAGTACCACCAATTGCGCCATCCGCACCCAACCAGGTGAGGGTAACGACTGCATTGTTGATACCTGGTTCGCCAGCATCCTGCGTTCCATTGAAATTATAATCTTCAAAAACGAAATTACCCAATTTGCCCAATTGCAATTTGTAATCTTCGATCTCACCGTCTGGAACAAGTCCTGTTTGTGCGTCGGCTGCAAGATTACCTGCAGGACTTAAACGGAAACGGATGTATGCTGCACCACCTGGCGCAAATGTTGCATTCGAAGGCACATTGAAGCAAAGTTGTGCGTTGGTCAAGCCGCCATTCGGCACTACTGCACCACCGCCAGCGCCATTAAAGCTGCCAGAGGTAATTGCTTCATTGGCCTGGAACGTACCATTGCCATTGAAATCTACCCACATTTGAAGTACCGCAGTACTACCAGTTGCATTCATGGCATTTACCTGAATACATGCTTGTGCGCCCGGAATCATTGGCGTAATAAAGGTCACGCCGTTTTCATCATCGCCTGCTGGCGTAGAAGTTCCCAGGGTTGCAAGTCCAGTTGTGTTATCGTCACCGCCCGTCATCAAACCGGCCATTGCCTCAGGCGCGCCATCCACTTCTGAATCGACACTCGCCCCTAATTTGAGATCAATATTGATTAAATGGTTGGGCGCGTTTGTACCAGCCGTTCCATAGGTATTCGGCAAGTCACCATAATCGTAACAACCCAAAATACGGTCTACCAAGCGGCAAAGACGGTTCGTCTCGTCCACTACCGTAACTTTTACCATTTCACCCGGCGCTACATTGTAAGGACCAAAAGGGCCATACGCCTGACCATAATTTAAGCCCGTTACTACCGCCAGCTGCACAGTTGGCAGGTTCGGACGACAATACTCTATAATTAAGGTGTAGGTATTGCCACCAGCGGTACCTGTTTTGAATGCTGTGATCGACTGGAGGGTGATTTTATCATCGTTCAAGTTATTGGGGGTACCGTTGTTATCACAGGAAGGAATAATACGTGTACCAGAAAGGATACAATCTGGAGGCGTAATACCCATATCCAACGTAAGGTTCACCTCAGGAATACCCAAGGTTACCAATTGCGACATACCCATTACCGGGTCAACATCGCTATCCAAAGCATCGCTGTTATTACCATTTGCATTTTGCACCGTAACGAACGTGGTTGGAGGCAAGGTTGCCAAGTCAAACACAACATAATAGTTGCCCGCAGCAAGGTTGGTAAACAAATAGAAACCAGGGTTCCCATCAATATCAAAGCCGGTAAAAATAGAACCCAAGTTGGTATCATCGCCATTGCCTTTGATCAAATCCGTAGATTTAAACAAAGTTACTCTAATGTTATTGACACCTTCTGAAAGCGGTTCGTCCTGCAAACCATTTTGGTTCTGATCCACCCAAACGTAATTACCAATTTCAGAACCCGGATCCTGTTTCACCGCAATACCTACTTTATTCGGTTCCGCAGTCAGGAATTCGTTCTGATTGTCTTTGCGACGGCCCTGGAACGCAAAACTGTTCCAAGCAATCTGATTCGGTGGTGTATTGTAGGGTGAAAACATGTGCCAGTCAATAGAAAAAGTATCGGCTGGTAAAATATCAACATTGGAGAAATCAAGTTTCACCGATTGTACTAAAGAGATATCGGCAGGGGTTAAAGTCCAGTTCGGACCCGTACATCCTGCCGGTGCAATATCCGGGTTGAATTCGGTGCGGCAGGGATTCTGCTCATAAGAGTAGTACACCTGAATTCCCGCAGGTGCAACAATCGGAGCCGCAAGTGTAGGGCGCCATTCGGTAAAACGCGCTTCATCCACACGCAATACCCCTCTATCTCCTACGAAAGGCAGGATATCAATCACCACTACCTTTTCAATAGTAATGTTACCTGGATTGAAAATTTGCAGGCGGTAAGTAGCACCGCCGCCGGCGAAAGTCCGACCAATACCATTCAGGTTTGTCAGATTTGGCGGCAAAGCGCCATCCGGGTTGAAATACACAAAATCATTGTCGCAAACACCTTTTACCCCTTTTCTAGAGCGTACTACTGCCAAGGTCAATACAGAAAGGTTATTGCTACATGCCTGCTGTAAATAAGGTGACAAACTTTCATTTTCGCCGCTGCTTGCTACCGTAGTAATACGACGTGGGTCGATGTTCGGCCCCTGTCCATCAATCCGGAAACAATTATTAAAGGTCGTTCCAGCAGGCGTACCCGCCTTTAACCGTACTTTATAACGGATTTCCTTCAAATTGGAAAGTGCATTGCCTGGATCTGCTCCAGGAAGGCTTGCCCATACCCATCTCAAAGCCCTAGTTACAGGGTCATATGTGTAGGAGGTAGGGGTAGGTAAATTGGTATAAACAATTGCTTCTGACTGGATTAACTCCAGGTAAGTAGGCAAAATATCCGCTATAGTCAAGTTGGTAACATCAAACGAACCTGAATTATTGAATTGAAGCGTATAGAAAAATTCCTCCGTAGGCAATACAGTACCATCTGTAACGGAAATCACCTTTCTCGCATTCACCGGTCCAACGGGTTCGACCGAAAGGTTGTCACAATCGGTCACCGGATCAATGCGTACGTTGTTGCCTTGACCAACTACAGAGAATCCTTCTACGGAGAAGCAGTTTGAAACGGAACCTGGAGGGGTTCCTGTTTTTACCGTTACACGATACGTAATGTCGAATTGTGCGCCGTTTCCAGGAAACAACAACGGCGAAAAGTCCCATTTCAACAAGGTACGGCCACCAGAAATAGCCGTAGATGTAAATGGCTGAAAACCTGGATTACCTACCTGATAAGCTGTTATCAAGGCTTGTACATTGGCGCTATAAATAACCGTACCTGGTACAAAAGTATATTTTGCAGGCAAGGTATCAATCACCAATACATCGGTCACATTGAAGTTACCGTTGTGGCGCCATTGTAACTTGTACTGAATCAAGTCTTCCGGGAAAATCTTGTTCGTTGGTGCCGTCAAGTCCTGGCAGAAAATCTTGTTCGGATTGTTGGGGCCAACAGGCAATACCTGCACCGTTTGGCAATCTTGAAATTCGGTTGCAACACAAAACTCCATGGCGTCCGGATTGGCAGGAACCGTTCCGTTCACGGTAAAGCAGTTGTTGAGCGTCGTTGCCAACGTCATATCATTCACCCGAGCCCGGAATGTGAGTGTATAAGTTGTACACTCAAAATTATCGGCATTGGCCACCTGATCCCCCGGAAGGTTGTTCGGAAGTGTCCAAGTAAGGGTATTCGCTACATTGGTCGGATCCGCAAAGGCAACATTTTGCCATTTTGAACTGCCGGTGATATAAGTAAACTGGGAAGGAAGTACATCTGACAGATTTCCCGCTACAAATGGGTTCAGTCCACAATGATCAAACTTTAAGGTAAACGTAACGGTATCCCGAGGATACACCTGGCTCACATTTGCTGTTTTATCAATGTTTTGTGGTCCAAGGTTCGGATCGCGCGCTACCTCGCTGATCGAGCAAGTTTGCGAAGGATTGGAAGCATTGAAGGTACCATTTACTTGCAAATTAACCTGCAAACACGCATAACCACTGCCATTTGGGTTATCATCATTACAAACCGTACAAGCACCATCCTGAATACGCGGATTGGCGCCATCCACTACCCCACTACCATCAATGGCATTGGGAACAACGGTGTAATTAAACACCAAAGGCGAACTCGGCATAAAGCCAGCCGGTACCGCGCTTACGAAAGAATAGGTTATTTTGGTCAAATACGTACCAGCAGCCAGGGCTTGACCACCTGTACCAGCCATATTGCTGGTAACAAAACTGTAATTGAACGGTCCGCCCGCAGAAGTGAAGTAGGACACATCTACATTTAAACCTGCAGTATTATAAATACCCGCTGGGATTTGAGTAATCTGTACTTCATTTGGAAAATCGACCGTCACCGTGAAAGGCGAAAGCGCAACGTTACCACTGTTGGAATAACTCACATTCGTGGTGCCACTTGCGCCAATAACGGTTGTTGGAAGCGTCGGTTGAACACAGGCCACATTCGGCGCTGGCGGTGGCGGAGCAGGAATATTTCCTGTTTCAGTGTCCATGCCAGTCAAAGCTGTACTACACGTAGGATTCGTACCAAAAAACACACCTTTCAACGAAACAGACTGACCAACTGCAAAAGTCGGTGTGTTGTAAATCAAATTTACATTAAAAGTCTGATTCGCACTGTAATTGGCTGGTCCCCATTGAAGGGTATCCGGGTTACCACCCGAACCCGGAATCTGGGTGCAAGCGTCGCAAGAACTCACCGTTGCATCATTTGGAATCGCAACTTTTACAATGGTATTATTCAAGTTAAAATTAGACGAGGCCGAACGGATCAGCCGAACCCGATAATTCGAGATCTGACCAAGGGTGCGTATATTGTCTGTTATAACGTTTATCGTCCATGGGTTAGCGGTATCATTTACCGTCACATTTGCCGTATTATCATTCGGGTTATTATCGCTCGAACCACCTGTTGTAGCGGCCGTTACCGTGGTCGAAACGACCGTTCCATTACAAATCGTACCCACCGGATAAGTCACTGTCAACTCCAACATCCCCTGGCTACCTGCCGGCAATGGGTTGATGAAGATGATGTCGAAATTGTAACCACCTGCAGTTGCATTGAGCGAGGTGGAGGCTACATCCAGGGTTCCATTGAAGGATATCTGGCCGCCATTTAATACCGGAACCGGAATAAACACCCGAATCATGGCACCATCAATATTCGAGGCCACTGCGCCCGTAGAATAATTAATGGTGTATAGTACAGGGTTTCCAGCCGTAATGGTGATCGGATTGGCAGAAATACTGGCATTGAAGTCGCCAGGCGCCATTTCTGCCAGACTCGTCCAATCTAAAGTTGGACTTGAAGTAGGATGCGGCGCTGATGTTTCAGCCGGGTGGGCCGATAACACAGCAATGCTCCAAAAGGCAAAAAAAACAGGCAGCAAAATGCTACTTGCTTTTTTACCCAGCATACCGAATGGGCTAAATGACAATAAGCCTAGGCATCGCTGCCAGGCAATTGAGGAAAGAAAACGCATGTGGAAACAAGTTTTCATGAAATTAAATAAATGAGTCGTCGGATAGGCATACGAATGCCAGGCCCTGGAAGAACAGAGCATTGATTAAATGCAAGCAAAACATGAAAGCAAATGCTTATTAGTGTCTCAACAAAACGCTGAAACCAAACAAACAAATAGTATTAAAACCCAACATGATGGGTAGGGGAAAAAATGAGCTAAGACAAAGAGGGAATTACCCCGACTGCATGTCAGGAGCTCAAGACAATTAAATTAAAACCCAACTTAATGGGAGGGGGGAAGAAAACTGGATTAGGGAGCAATACTAAAGTCTACGTGGATTAGAGCAAATTAAGCATTAAATAAAAATTGAATGCTAAAGGGAGGAAATTACACATTCGAGCGCAAATGTACAGCAAGCAATGTAAATCCAAAATTTATGTAGAAGGTTTTCAGGCATTACTACATGACTTTTACATTAAATTGTTCGTTTTTTTAGAGGAAACTACATCTGAATGTACATACAACTAGTAATAAATTAAAAAATTATTTTCAACAAATTAGCGATTGTTGCTTCAATTTCGATTTCCATTCATACAGACCATAAGCTGCCAGGCCTAAAAAGACAACATAAAGTCCGGTAGTGAGGAAAAGTCCTTTGGCGCTGTATTGATATAAGTACACGGCATCCACGGTAATCCATATATGCCAGTTTTCAAGGTATTTTTTATTCATCCACCATTGCGCCAAAAGGGACATAGCGGTCGTAAAGGCATCTACCCATGGAAGGGCGGCATCCGTGTAATGTTGCATGGTGTAGCCTAAACTGAGGGTAACAAGGATCAGAAAGATCAAACCCCAAATCCACTGGCGCCCGTTCAACTGCAACACCCTGATTTTGTCATCCTGTGCACGGTCACTGTGGGACCAAACATACCATCCCTGGGCTTGCATCACCACATAAAGCAACTGTAAGAGCATGTCTGAATAAAACTTGGCTTCAAAAAAAATCCAGGCATATAATATGACCATTACGATCCCAATGGGAAAGGCCCAAATATTGCGTTTTACCACCAGCCAAACGCTGATAACCCCTAAAACAGCTGCAAAAAGCTCTAAATAATTCATCCGGTTTTATTTCACATTAAAAAACAACGCTATACAACTCCACTATAAACACCGCAAGCCACCCTGAAACAGGATGGCTTGCGGTGTGGAATACCCCGAAGGTAATATCAAAACTACAACGGAATGGTGCCGCCGAGACTATTGCGCAAATCTGAATAATCAGACAGAGACTTGTTAGAAGATTTACCACCTTCTACCCGTGTCATTTCATCTTTCGCCAAAACATGAAGATCTTCCTCAAATTTGTCGAGTAAGGAACCTTGCTTTTGATCATCCAGATCATTCGAAGGATCCTGTTTCTTTTTAATAAATGGGAAACTCATTGATTATGATGTCTGTTGATTATCGGATAATGTTGGTCAAAGGTACTATAATTTTCGTAATGAGCAAGGGAACGGACAGATTTTTAAAGAAAACGGTTTCCCGACAATTAAAATATTTTAGCGTGTTCGTTTCTTCGCACGGCAAAAATACCAATTTGGTATCGGCTTTCCCTTATCCAGTCATGATTTTTTCTTGGTTCCACCACTTTGTACTAATTTCATCCCTTCAATTTAACCAAGCCATGCTCCAGCGCCCATTTCATTTTTTTGTCCTGCTCTCCCTTGTGCCATTCGTTTTCCAATACCCAAAATTATGCCAACCAATACCCAATACGAAAAACGATTTGCAAGACAGGATGTTCCGTTGTGACAAAGGAAAAATTACCATTCGTTCGGAAGCACCACTTGAAACGATTCAGGCTAGTAGTAATCAACTTAAAGGCATTATTGATGCCAAACAGCGCAATTTTGCCTGGAGCATTGAAATCAAAACACTCAAAGGCTTCAATAGTCCATTGCAACAAGAGCATTTTAACGAAAACTATATGGAAACAACGCTGTACCCCACGGCAAGTTTTACCGGAAAAATTATCGAAAATATAAACTTTGATACCGATGGAACCTACAATATACGCGCTAAAGGTATCCTGGAAATACATGGCGTTCGGCAGGAACGCATCGTTAAAGTGCGGCTGGACGTAAAAAAATCAAATATCATCCTGCATTCCGATTTTACCATTGCCCTGGAAGAACACAATATTGCGATTCCAAGGGTGGTGCACCAAAAAATTGCAACGGATGTGCAGGTCACTGTGGATGCTGTTTTAAAAGCCGGGTCATGAATAAAATTGCAGGGATCGCCTTGCTGCTCATACACCTTCTTTTTCTTGGTAGATTGAGCGCCCAAAATCCGAATTTTCGCTTGCAGCCATTGAAAGATTTGGGGAGCATCCAACTAAGTTGCGTTTTTCAAGACAGCAGCGGCTGGATTTGGCTGGGCGCACATGGAACACTGTTGCGCTACGATGGCTTCCAGTTGCAATCAGTCCTGTTGCCCGATACATTTCTGAACCAAACGGTAACTGCCCTTTTTCAAGCGCGTGGAAAAATATGGGTTGGCTTTGACCACGGTTCTATTGGATGCTTACCCGCCAAGGCCCTTTTTTTGCCCGTTACCAAATCAAAAAATGCCCGACTACCCAGTTTCCAGGCAGGTATGGAACTTTGGCAACCCGAAGAAGGACTACCCACCAAAAAAATTACCGGTTTTGCAGAAGATGGCAGCGGCGGATTTTGGTTTTCGACCTATGGAGAAGGATTGTATTGTGTAAAAGGGCCACATATTTATCAGTTTAATCAACAAGATGACAAGCTGGCAAACGATGAAATTTATAGCATTACCCGCGATGGAAATGGCCGTATCTGGGTAGGCACGGATGCAGGAATCAGTATTTGCACGATGGCTACGCAGGGCCAAAAATCGGTAACAACGCTCAACAGCAGCAACAGCAGCCTGCCTGATGAAATCATCACGGCACTCAGCACTGATATAGACGGGAATGTACTCATCGGCACTTACGACCGCGGGGTGTGCCGATATCTCCTAACTACCCATCAATTCAACTATTGCACCCCCAATTGGAAGTATGGCCCCATTGCAAGCATGGTTGCTTTCGGAACCGACGAAATTTGGGTAGGCACTGCTGGTTCTGGACTTTTGAAAATAGATACCTATACTGGTGCTATCCAAACACAACCTGCTACGAATGCTGGAGCAAAGCAAAAAATTCGCGCCCTTTGCAAAGACCGAGAAGGCCTACTTTGGGTAATTAACGATAAAGGACAGTTGCTGTCGGCGAATATGCGGTTCGGATTGGTCCCAACCCCCTATTCCGATATTCAGGCTATATGCATGGATCACCTGAATAGAATGTGGATTGGTACCAAACGAGGGCTGTTTCTATATCAAAATGATCAGTTTCAGACCTTATTATCCCCACAAGAAAACATCCTCTCGCTTTGGGAGGCCCCCAACGGCCATGTTTGGGCTGGTACTTTTGGCAACGGCATCTTCCAACTCGATGCACAAGGAAAGGTAAAACAGCACCTCACGGAAAAAAACGGACTGCTGAATGGGAGTATTCTGTCTATTTCGGGCAATGCACACTTGGTTTGGCTCGCAACTTTGGGCGGCGTAAGTTCCCTCCTGCTCAACGAACACGGAAACGTGCAACAGATCAGTCAGCAAAACGAATTGGGCTCCAGCTATGTATATAAGGTGTATGCCGATCATTCGGGGGGATTTTGGTTTTGCACCGACGGAAAAGGCTTGGTCTACTTCAAAGATGGCCAATTCAAGCATTTCCCAACCACAGGTACCGTGCCACTCAAAACCATTTATTCGATTGTAGAAGACTCTAAAGGGCGCATTTGGTTTAGCACCGATAAGGACGGCTTGTTCTGTTATGATGGCAAAAAATTTGAACAATTTGGCATCGGCAGCGCCTTACACAGCCAAGTGATTGCAGGTTTGGCTGTGGCAGGGGAGGACGAACTGGCGATTGCTTATGAAGATGGCCTTGATTTGTTACAACTCGACCGAAAAGCACATATCCGGTTTTATGACGCGCAATTAGGCGCATCCCTCAACGCAACTTCGCTGAATGCCCTTTGTACCGAACCACGTGGGCATGTCTGGATCGGAAGTGACCGTGGAATGTTGCGGCTCGCGACATTTCAAGAAAATTTCATGGAAGATCCAATTCCTTCCATTACTACGGTTGCCGTTTTTGATACCCCTTTTGATTTTTTCAAAAAAAACGTATTTGCGTATAACGAAAACTACTTCACCTTTCAATTTACCGGGCTGTGGTACACCAATCCAGAATCTGTGCGTTACCGATACCGACTGGAAGGCTTTGATTTGGACTGGAAAATATCGAAAGATCACCTGGCTTCCTACCCCAAATTACCACCGGGCACCTACACCTTTCGCATTCAGACCAGCGAACATGGCAATTTTGAAGGCGTGCCCGAAGCGTCTTGGCATTTTCAAATACGCCGCCCGTTTTGGCTGAGTTGGTGGTTTATTTCCTTGGCTGCACTTTTATTGTTGGGCAGTTTGTATAGCCTAATCTATTTACGAGAAACAAGGCTCAAAAAAGCAGAAAGTCTGAAAAAAGCCATTGTAGAATCGCAGTTTTCTGCCCTAAAAAGCCAAATTAACCCGCATTTTCTGTTCAACAGCTTCAATACACTGATTACCATTATTGAAGAAAATCCCGCCATGGCGGTTTCCTATGTAGAACACTTGTCGGATTTTTACCGCACCATAATGGTGTACCGGGAACGCGACCTGATCCCCCTGCAGGAGGAACTTGTATTGGTAAGCAACTTTGGGTACCTGCTCAAAAAGCGCTATGAAGATAATTTCTTCATGGAAGTTCAAACCATGTCTGGGCAAGGGCAAATCATGCCACTTACCCTCCAAATTTTGGTAGAAAATGCCGTAAAACACAACATTATCTCTGCGGCATACCCCTTACGCATTGAAATTTCAGAAACAGCAGACGGCTATATTGCAGTACGTAACAATATCCAACCTAAAATAAAACCGGAACCAGGCACGCATTTTGGTCTGCGGAGTTTGATAGAACGCTATACTTTGCTAAGGGAAAGGCCTGTTCAAGTGCACAATGATGGCCTTTTTTTCACGGTGCAAGTACCCATTGTCAAAGCATCAAAAGAAAATGCACCATCAAAATTTTTTAACCAACAATAGAACCTCATTATGAAGATATTGATCGTAGAAGATGAACAAGCGGCTGCCCGCCGACTCGAAAAATTATTGCTGGAAATTGCCCCGGAAACCGAAATACTGGGCCACCTGGAGAGTGTAGAAGCCTGCCTCAGCTGGTTGCAACAACACCCGGCACCCGATTTAATGCTCCTCGATATCCACCTTGCCGATGGCTCCAGTTTTGAAATATTTGAACACCTGAAAGTTACCTGTCCAGTGATTTTCACCACCGCTTTCGATGAATACGCCTTGCAGGCATTTAAGGTAAATGCCATAGATTATCTCCTTAAACCCATAAAAAGTGTAGAACTGGCAGCAGCCCTGGACAAATACAAACTATTGTTCCAACAAAACACGCCCGATTTTACTGCACTAATCGAGCATATCCGCAAACAGGAGGCCCCCAATTACCTCCGCCGAATGCTCATTCGTCTGGGAAACAGTATCAAACTAATTGACATGTCTGATGCCGCGTTTTTTTATACCAAAGATAAAATTACGTTCCTCATTGCCCACAGCTCCGGCAAACGGTTTCCGGTGGATTACCCGCTCGATAAACTAGAAACCATGCTCGACCCAAAAGATTTTTTCAGAATAAATCGGCAGTTCATTCTAAGAATCAATGCAATAAAAGAAATGCAACCATACTCAAAAAGTCGGATAAAAGTGGATACAAACCCTGCTGCCGACCAAGAAATCATTGTTAGCACAGAGCGTACAGCCGCATTCAAACGCTGGCTAGTTGGGGAAGCGGTTTAGTTTTTAATATTTAACGTTGCCGACTAAAACTTTATGTAAACTTTTTTCTGTTTAACCTGTTAGTATAATTTTATGCCTTAATTGCTGTTTTGCTTCAACAAAACGCTACAATCATCGGCAAAAACAGGTCCTTCTCCTTTCGACACAATTTTGTTTAACCTCACCTTCTTTCTATTTTAAACCGATGGCGATTTACTCTATCCGCGACTTAGAGAAACTCACGGGTATCAAAGCGCACACGATTCGAATATGGGAACAGCGCTATCAGCTCATCGAACCTGCACGTACTGAAACGAATATACGGTTCTATACGGATGACAACCTGCGCCACTTGTTCAACATTGCGTTGTTGAATCGGAATGGTTTTAAAATAAGCAAACTGGCCAAAATGCGCCAGGAAGATGTCGCTTCTATTGTTGCCGAAATTGCCGAAAACAATGGCAGCCAAAACGCTCAAATTGACGCACTGACCCTTTCGATGATCGATCTGGATGAAGCCAACTTTGAACGTATTTTCGCCTCTTACGTATGGGAACACGGTTTCGAACGTACCATGCTCGAATTAGTTTATCCTTTTTTGGACAAATTGAATGTGCTCTGGCTCACTAACAGCATCAGTCCCGCGCACGAAAAATTTATAAGCAACCTGATCCGCCGAAAATTAATGTCGGCCATTGATAAAGAACCGGTTATACCAGCACGCGATGCCAGTACCTTTGTGCTGTACACCCCCGAAAGTGAATCTCAAGAACTCACGTTGCTATTTATCCAATATTTATTGCGCGCCCGAAAACAACGGGTAGTGTACCTGGGCGGAGGCACCTCCCTGAGCGACCTGCGCGACGCCTGCGAGCCACTCGGAGCAGATTTTGTGTTTACCGTTTTACAAGAACCGCTCGCACGCTATTCTATTCAGCAATATGTTGACAATGCTGCACAAACTCTGAAAAAAGGACGATTGATCCTCACGGGTGCGCAATTGTTTATCAATTATGTCAAACTACCCGCCAATGCGATGGTACTCAATGGTTTGGCCGATACCATGCAGTTTTTAGACAATCTCCAAGTAGCGCATCTGAACGCAAAAGCTTAGCGCCTATTTTGCCAAGAGCTCAAGCGACTTGGTATCTTGTTGGTTCTTTACCTGTATTTGGTCCAACCACTTTTTAGCAAGTGTATCGTTTTCTGCTTCAATGGCCAACAGGGCACAAAGCGAAAAAACAGCATCATCTAATGTACGAAAGCCTTGGTCGGTCTGGATCGCAATGATCTCGCCTACCTTTTGAAAACCAGTCCCCCCTTCCTTTTTCAAGCCCGGAAGCACATAACGCGCATCCAACTGCAATTCCCCTGCCTCGCTTTGTGTATAAGTGCCCCATACCACCATTTCAGCATTGCAATGCGTACCAATGGCCGTTGCATCCTCTTTATCGGGGTTGTTGGCCGCTGCATCGTATTGGTTCAGAATTTCAACGTTTAATGGAAATTTGCTTTTTGCTGCCAATGCCTCGATACGCGATCGCAACAACAATTCCGGACGGGCATCGGACCCGCTTATTTTTTGAAACGGCAACAGCAAAATACGCTTGCCCGGATCCACGAAACTGGGACAAATGATGGCTTTATGGTGTGATTTTGTTGAAAAAAGGAATTGTTGTTCCAAAAAAAGCAGCAATACCAACACCGCACTAAACAGTCCGGCCCACAACATCCATTTTTTTACTGGTCGCGCCGGAGTGCTATCGATGGTCTTGCCTTCCAACTGATCCAATACCTCCAACAAAGTATCATTGGCCTTGCTGTACACACGTTGGGCATCCTGAAAAGACAAAATGCCCTTTTGTTCTTCCTGACGGGTTTGGTTAATCCCCGACAATACGACTGAGAGGGTGCGCGCCTGGGCAACATACCGCGCATCTTGCTGCAACACTGGCAATATAAGTTGGTAGGCGTCCTGGGTTTTTCCTTCCAACAGGAGCGCGCGGGTGCGGTCAATGTTTGTTTTCAGTTCCATGGTTTGGGTGATTGACCGCGCAATTTTGCAAAAATCAATCTAATTTTTCCAAACAACGCAACAAACTTTCGCGCCAATGGGGTATTTCCAGTCCAAATGCGGTCCGGATCTTGCTTTTATCCATCAAACTGAAGTGGGGCCGCATGGCAGGTGTTGGATACGCCTTCGATTCGATGGGCTGTACCGCACAGCGTATATTTTTAATTTCAAAAATAGCCTTTGCAAAATCGTACCAACTGGTCACACCTTCATTCGAATAATGCCATATTCCCGCCAATAAATACGGTGGAACGGC
This sequence comes from Saprospiraceae bacterium, assembly GCA_040397785.1. Classification (GTDB taxonomy): domain Bacteria; phylum Bacteroidota; class Bacteroidia; order Chitinophagales; family Saprospiraceae; genus M3007. The sequence goes on from JBBAVI010000009.1 coordinate 17,881, forward strand.
TTCTGTTTCTGTTTTTCGGATAATACTGAGCACGGCCGCCGCCAAATCGGGCGCATACGTCGGAGTGCCAATTTGATCGTACACCACGTTAAGGTTGCTGCGTTCCCGCCCGAGGCGCAACATGGTTTTTACAAAATTGTGAGCAAATTCGCTGTACACCCAGGAGGTGCGAATGACCATCGTATTGGGATTGGCCAACATAGCCGCACGTTCGCCCGAGCGTTTAGTGCGCGCATAAATGCCTTTCGGACTTACAGGATCTTCTTCCTTAAACGGGGTGTTCTGTTTGGTATGGTACACATAATCCGTAGAGAAATGAATCAACGGAATTCCCTTGGGTGCACAGGCTTCGGCAAGGTTTTTCACCCCGGTGATGTTGATTTTCCGGGCAGCGGCAGGCTCTTTTTGCGCCTGATCGACCGCCGTATACGCCGCACAGTTGATGCACCAACTCACTGGATGCTGATCGAAGAACTTGCGCACCATCCGCTTATTGGTGATGTCCAGTTCTGAGGATCCGACGAAATAAAAATAAACGGTGGGATTTTGTTCGGCCAGCTGCCGAAAACACTGCCCCAATTGTCCATTGGCGCCAGTAACTAGGATCATAAAGCGAAATTTTTGGCAAAGTTAAGCGGATTTTTGGAGCATTTACGGGACGAAATAGAGTTGGCAACACGGCCGACAATTCGACAATACCCGCTGTTTGCCATACTTTATATTAAATCTGTCGAAACCTTGGAGTACAGCACAAGCCGACAAACTGGCTTGGCTAACTTTGCCGCCAAATTGAGATAATATGAAGTCCCTGTCGTTGCTTGTCCTGTTCATACCTATTCTGCTTTGCGCGCAAAACAATGCGCCCGCCTTTGAATTACATATTCAAAAAACAAACCAACCCATAAAAGTGGATGGCCTGACCGATGAGCCTGCCTGGCAAACCGCCGAGGTAGCCCAGCACTTTAAAATGACGTTTCCGGTCGACAGCAGTTATACCCAATACCCTACCGAAATACGCATGTGTTTTGACGATAAATTCTTGTATATCGCTGCCAAATGCACCCAAAAACGCAACACTTATACGGTACAATCACTCAAACGCGACTTCCCCAACGGCACCAGTGATGTGTTGAATTTTATCGTCGATCCGTTCAAAGATGGCCTGAATGGCTTTCTTTTTAGTTTAAATCCGCTGAATGTACAACGCGAGGCGCTGGTAGATAACGGTGCCAACCTCTCGTATGAATGGGATAATAAATGGTATTCGGCGGTTCAAAATGAAGATGAATATTGGTCCGTCGAAATGGCGATTCCGTTCAAAACCTTGCGGTACAAAGTTGCTTCTGGGCAGAATATCTGGCATGTGAACTTTATCAGAACCTTTCTTAAGACCTGGGAGGTAAGCACCTGGCGGCCCATTCCACAACAATTTGCTACCAATAATTTAGCTTTCACCGGCAACCTTATTTGGGACACGCCCCCACCCAGTTCAGGCAGTAATATTGCCCTGATCCCCTATTTTACCAGCCAATACGGGGTTGATTATCAACGGAATGCAGAAGGTGTTATCACCAACCGACCCACAAATAAAGAACTGGGCATTGGCGGCGATGCAAAGATTGCTATAACTCCTTCGCTCAACCTGGATTTGACCATCAATCCCGATTTTTCGCAGGTGGAGGTAGATCGACAGGTGCCAAACCTGAGCCGTTTTGAGTTGTTTTTTCCCGAAAGAAGGCAGTTTTTCCTCGAAAACCGCGACCTATTTGCCACATTTGGCTTTCCGAATACACGGCCTTTCTTTTCCCGTCGTATAGGGTTGGCGCGCAATCCGGTGACGGGTAATAATACGGCCGTTCCCATCCTCGCGGGTGCGCGCCTGAGCGGAAAAATAAACGACAACTGGCGCATTGGTGTCCTCAATATGCAAACCAAGCGGGTAAACTGGGATTCCAGCCAGGTGTTGCCCGCAGCCAATTTTGCAGTCGCAACCGTGCAAAGAAAAGTGGGCAGCCGCAGTTATATTGGCGCGATCATAATGGATAAAGAAAATTTAATCAATGGATTGCGTACCGAACAAAAAGCAGGCTTTCAACCCTGGAACCGCATCGCCGGCATTGAGTATAATTTGTACTCCGAAGACAACCGCTGGGAAGGCGAATGGTATTACCACCGGTCTTTTTCACCCGATCCGAAAAAGCGTGGCGGCACCCTGGCGAATTTTTTATCCTACAACGACCGGTATTTTAGTGCCAATTTTGCCTATTTATTGGTCGACAGTAACTTCACCTCCGATGCAGGCTTTATTCAACGGAAGGGCGTCCAAAATTTATACCCCGGCATGAGCATCCGCTTTTATCCTGGCAATACCTCCGTAAATACCTGGGGTTTCGGCATCGACGGAAACCTTACTTACAGCCTGGATTTTCAAGAAACCGACCGAGATGTGTTTTTATTTAGCAATGTGGAGTTTAAAAACCAATCGGGATTGAATTTGGGCGTTTATAACTCCTACACCTACCTTTTTGAAGATTTTGATCCTACCAACCAGGATGAAACCGATAGTCAACCATTGCCCGGCTTAAAAGGCTACACGTACAATGGCGTACGCGGCAGTTATTACAGCAGCAGCAGTTATAACCTGCAAGGATCCCTCGACTTTAGCGCCGGTTCGTTTTTTAATGGCAGTCTGCTCAATGTCGATGGCAATTTGTCGTACCGCTGGCAGCCCTATGGCGTATTTGCCCTGAATTACAATTACAACCGCATTCGTTTGCCCAAACCTTATGCCTCCAGCGATTTTTGGCTGATTGGGCCACGTGCGGAACTTTCATTTACCAAAAAACTGTTTTTTAGCGCTTTTTTTCAATACAATACGCAGGCAAATAATTTTAATATAAACACGCGTTTACAATGGCGTTTTGCCCCGGTTTCCGACTTGTTTTTGGTGTACACCGACAATTCGTATGCAGCAACGGCCCCCAATTCGCCCGTTCGTTTTTTAGCCCCAAAGAATAAAGCCCTCGTATTAAAAGCCGTTTTTTGGCTGAATCTTTAATCCACAGCCCTATGATAAAAATAGATTTTAAAGATGGGCGTTTATTAGACTTGTTGCGGTGGGGAGTAAAACGACAAAAACAGTAACAAATCTATTGTCATCGGATTAACTTTACCGCTTCCTAGAATTTTTACACCAAATAAACAGCAATATGAAATACGTACTCCCTGTTTTTATCCTTAGTTTAAGCTTGCTGTCTGCGTGCAGCACGTTTAAAAAACCATCTGCAAAAGGAGATTTGACAGACTCCAAAGCAGAATTTAAACCAACGGGCAATGCCCAATTGGATTATGTTGCCCAATATCGCGGCGCCGCACAACTCGAAATGGGCCGCGGTGGTGTTCCCGCCAGCATCATTTTAGCCCAAGGAATTCTGGAAAGTAATGCCGGACAAAGCGAGGTCGCTAAAATGGCCAACAACCATTTTGGGGTAAAATGCGGCAATGACTGGAGAGGCAAGTCCTTTTACAAACAAGATGACGATTACGATGCCGATGGCAAACTCAAAGAATCATGCTTCCGCAAATACGAATCGGTGCAAGAAAGTTTTCTCGATCACGGCCAATTTTTGCGCGATCCTAAAAAGCACAACCGCTATGGCTTTTTGTTTAACCTGGATCGCACCGACTATAAAGGTTGGGCGCGCGGATTGCAATCTGCCGGTTATGCCACTTCCCCGACGTATGCCAATCAACTCATTGAGTTAATTGAACGCTATAAATTGTACGAATACGACCAACCCGGCAAGGTCGTGCAACCTGGCGCGCCGCCCACGACCGAAACACCGGTTATTACCAATACTTCCGGCGCTACCGAACCCGCACCGCTGGGCTCCCGCATTGGACGGGTAAATGATGTAAAAGTGGTGTTGACCAAAGACGGCGAAACCCTCGAAGACGTAGCACGCGCCTACCGCATGAACTCCGATAAGGTGGTTGATTTTAACGACCGTGGTTATCCGCCGCGCGTACGCCTGCGCCCGGGCACCCGCATCTACATGCAACCTAAAAAAGACAAATTTGGCGGCCGCGCTACCGAGCATTATGTACGCGAAGGCCAAACAATGTTCGAAATTTCGCAACAATACGGGGTAAAAATGGATAAGTTGCGCGAAATGAATGGTTTGCAAGCCGGACAAGAACCCGCTATCGGCGAAAAAATCATCCTCCGCGGCAGCCGCAAAAGAGGCGATTATGTAAAAATCAAAGAACCCGTACTGGATGATCGCCAAGGGGGCTCCACCGGCACGCCCAACCAGCCCGGTACCGGCGTGCCACCCACAAAAATGACGCCCAGCGAAGAACTCGATTTTGACATTGAAGGCGAAGGTTCTACCAAACCGGATACCGACAAAACCAAACCCGACGCCAAGCCACCCGTAAAACCAGGCACCACTACGCCCGGTAAGCCCTCTACCACTGGAACTGGCTACCCGAAACAAGATACCCAAAAGACGGATCCGAGTCCATACAAACCCAGCACAACGACCAACAACAATGCAAAACCGGGGTACCATACCGTGGCAAAAGGCGACACCTTGTACAGTTTGTCCAGAAAATACAACACCACCGTAGCCAAACTCAAGCAGATGAACCGTTTGGGCGATGATGGCATCAAAATCGGGCAACAACTTAAAGTGCAATAAGTCCAACCGGACCAATTTGATACTTCGCGCTGTATCGTTTTGTGCATAGCCTTCGGCCTAAATCATTGACAATCAGCGCTCAGCATGACAATAAATGCTGCCTTTCAGGCGGCGCCTAGTATTTATGAAATATTTACCGTTTGTAGTTTTTGTCTTCCTGTGCAGGTTACTTCCTGCACAGGTTGTGCCCGTGCTTTCCGACAGCGCCCGCGTGAGTTTAATGACCGTTTCGCCCGGATCCGAGTTGTACAGTGTTTTTGGCCACAGTGCCGTGCGGGTGTACGATCCGATTACCCGCATCAACCGCGTGTACAATTACGGCACCTTCGATTTCGATCAGCCCAACTTTTACCTCAACTTTTGCCGGGGTAAACTGCTGTACTCGCTCGATGTGGAATCGTACCGCAACTTTGAATATGGCAATTATCACGACCACCGCTGGATGAAAGAGCAGGTGCTGAATTTGAACGGCGAACAACGGCAGCGCATCTTTAGTCTGCTGCAAACCAATGCCTTGCCGGAAAACAAAGACTACAAATACGACTTTTTTTACGACAACTGTGCCACCCGCATCCGTGATTTGGTGAAGGAAACCTGCTTTCACCAAATCACTTTTGACAGCAGCGGCTTGAAGCCCGGCGTCACCATGCGCCAACTGCTCAAGCCCTACCTGAAAAACTACCCCTGGACCGATTTCGGCATCGATTTAATATTGGGTTTAGCAGCAGACCGCAAAGCGCGGACGGAAGATTATATGTTTTTACCCGATCATTTGCACGATTTATTCGGCGCGAGTACGGTAGACGGCAAAACGCCCCTGGTACGCGCTGAACACAACATTCCAGAGAATAAAATAGAACAACCCACCTTCACCCCTGGATTTTTAGACCATCCTTTTTGGGTCATGTGTTTCATCGCCTTGCTTGGCTTGTTGAGCATGGCCAATCCACGCACCGAACGAATTTTTGATACGATATTTTGGTTTGTACTGGGTTTGGCGGGTTTGGTGATCGCCTTGTTGTGGTTTGCGACCGAGCATTCGGCGACCAAGACCAATTTGAATATGTTTTGGGCCTTGCCTACCCACCTTTTGTTTTTCTGGCGGAGGAGTAAGTCCGAATTTGTAGAAAATTACTTCACGGGTGCGGCTATATTGGCGGCTTTGATGCTGATATTTTGGGCTTGGATTCCGCAGGCGTTGCCGGTGGCGGCTATACCTTTGGTGGTGCTTGTTGTGGTTAAGGGTATTTGGAGGCGGTTTTGATTTACGATATCCGTATATGGGATTTACGATATCCGATTACATGATTTCCGATTTCCGATTGGATTTAAGATGTTTGATTTGGGGAAGTTACCCTATTTTTGGTGGGTTATTTTACGAGATTGATTCAATATGAGTTGATGGTGCAATCTATTGCCAACAATATCAAGTAATCACAAATCACCATTTCAATCGGAAATCATACCTCCAATCGGAAATTGGAAATCATGTAATCGGATATCGGAAATCACCTTATGGGAAATCATGTAATCGGATATCGGAAATCCTTAAAGTATGTTTATATCACTATTGCCCTGCATAAAATGAAAATCTACTTTCTACCCCTGTTCCTTTTAACCTTAGCAAGCACCCTAAGCGCCCAATTCGCCCGCCAAGGCAAGGACTACGCCGTATTTTTCGTTGCCTCCAAATTTGACCACGGCTGGAGCACCCTCGACGAAGACCTGTGCCCTTCCCAAAAAGGATCCATCGTGGACAAAGGCTGCCCAGAAAAAAGTCCCATTAAAGAACCAGACAACATGGTGCTAATACCAGGTGGAACCTTTCAAATGGGCAGCTCGGAAAATGACAGGGAAGAACCTGTTCACAGCGTAACCATTTCCAGTTTTTACATGGGAAAATTTGAAGTGACCGTAGCCGAGTTTCGGGCCTTTATTGAAGACAAAAATTACCAGACTGATGCTGAAAGGGAGGGTTGCAGTTACGGGTACGAAGGCACTACCTGGAAAAGCATCAAAGGACGTAACTGGCGGCACGACCCGGAAGGCAACCCAGCCCCGGACGACCAACCGGTAATCAATGTAAGTTGGAACGACGTCACCGAATATTGCAAGTGGATGGCCCAAAAAACAGGCCTGCTCTACCGCCTACCCACCGAGGCTGAATGGGAATACGCGGCCGGAAACGGCACCAAACATAACAAATACAGCTGGGGCGATGGCGATCCCGTGGGGAAAAAGGGCGGAAATGTAGCGGATAAGTCCCTAAAAACTAAAATACCCGACTGGCCATTTGGTTATTTTAAAACCTATTCCGACGGATATTCTTTCACGGCCCCCATCGGTAGTTTTGACCCAAACACCTTAGGTTTGTACGACATGGCTGGCAATGTATGGGAATGGTGTAGCGACTGGTACGCGGACGATTATTATAAATATAGCCCCTCCGAAGATCCTGGCGGGGCGGCTTCCGGCTACCACCGTGTTATGCGCAGCGGGTCGTGGGGCGACTTCCCGCAGTACTGCCGTGTGGCGGGTCGCTACTACGGCACACCCAGTAATCGCAGCTACAAATTAGGTTTTCGTTTAGCTAGGACAAAGTAGCCCGCTACGCCTTTTCTTACCCTTTTTAACTAAAATATATTAATTTTACCCGCCATTTAAATTAAGCATCCTAAAATAATAAAATCCAGCCAAATACATCATAAAATGAAAGCCTACCTGCTATCTTTTTTCCTATTAGCTATAGCAAGCACCCTAAGCGCCCAGTTCGCCCGCCAAGGCAAGGACTACGCCGTATTTTTTGTAGCCTCCAAATTTGACCACGGCTGGAGCACCCTTAAAGAAGCCCCTCAAGAAGTACAAGCCATTGCCGATTTACTGCGCGATGAATATGATTTTGAGGTAAAAATCGTCACCGACGCCACCCGCGCCAAAATTTCAAAAACCCTGGGGGAGTACAAGACCAAAACCTACGACCCGCACGACCAGTTGTTGCTGTTTTTTTCCATGCATGGTGTACACGACCCGGGCAGCGACAAAGGGTATTTGGTGCCCAAAGATGGCCTGGAAGAGGATCCGGCCTTTGAAACCTGGTATGGACATAGTCAGTTGAACGAACTTGCAGCATCCATGCCTTGCAAACGGGTACTGGTGGCCTTAGATGCTTGCTACTCTGGTACTTTTGGGTTAGGCAAAGAAAAACCCACCCGCGCAGCCTGGGAAATAGAAAACAAAGATTGCCAAAGCAAACTAAAAGCCGCATTTCAAGAGGGTAAAACCCGCAAATACGTAACGGCAGGCGGCGATACCCGGGTACCCGCGCGCAGCATCTTCGCCGCCCAATGGCGCGCTGCTTTAGAAACCGGTGGCGGCTCCGATGGACTGCTCTCCTACCTGGAATTGGTAGTCACTTTAAGTGAATACAAAAACCCGGAACCCACCTGGGGTAATTTTGTACCAGGCACAAATGGCGATTTTGTATTTGTAAAAAAAGGCGGCTGCGCCAAACCCCTCAGCAAAGACCAGGATGGCGATGGCGTGATGGATGCGGAAGATAACTGCCCCGATCAATACGGCCCCAAAGCAAACAATGGCTGCCCCAGCGGTACCAATAGCGGACCAGGTACAGGCTTTGATTCCGATTACGACGGCATACCCGATGCCCAGGACGCCTGCCCCAACGCTTACGGCACCTTGAAAGCCAACGGCTGCCCCGACCGCGACAACGACGGTGTACCCAATGTAAGCGATAAATGCCCCGATAGCGCCGGACAACCCTACTGGCAAGGCTGCCCCGATACCGACGGCGATGGCCTGCCCGACCATGAAGACCTGTGCCCCTCCCAAAAAGGCTTCATTGTAGACAAAGGCTGCCCGCCCACCGACCGCGACCGAGATGGCGTGCCGGACAAAGCCGATAAATGCCCGGATAAACCCGGAAAAGACTACTTAGAAGGTTGCCCGGATGAAAGTCCCAATACAAAACCGGACAATATGGTGCTGATACAAGGCGGCACGTATAAAATGGGCAGCACGGAAGGCAGTGACGAGCAACCGGTACACAGCGTGACCGTTTCCAGTTTTTACTTTGGGAAATTTGAAGTGACCGTAGCCGAGTTCCGGGCCTTTATTGAAGACAAAAATTACCAGACCGATGCCGAAAGAGAAGGTAACAGCTATGGCTATGACGGCACATCCTGGAAAAACATCAATGGCCGCAACTGGCGGCACGACCCGGAAGGCAACCCAGCCCCGGACGACCACCCGGTCATCAATGTAAGTTGGAACGATGCCACCGAATACTGCAAATGGATGACTCAAAAAACCGGCCTACCCTACCGCCTCCCCACCGAAGCCGAATGGGAATACGCGGCCGGAAACGGTGCCAAACACAACAAATACAGCTGGGGCGATGGAGATCCTGTGGGTAAAAAGGGCGGAAATGTGGCGGATAAGACAGGTAAATCCAAATTTTCAGACTGGACTATTTTTGAAAACTACACGGATGGTTATGCCTTCACGGCCCCCGTTGGCAGTTTTGACCCGAACACGCTGGGTTTGTACGATATGACGGGCAATGTATGGGAATGGTGCAGCGACTGGTACGCGTCCGATTATTACAAAAACAGCCCTTCCAAAGATCCTGTTGGGGCGGCGGATGGCTCCTTCCGTGTTTGTCGCGGCGGGTCGTGGCGCTACAACCCGCGGGACTGCCGTGTGGCGTATCGCGGCAGCGGCGCACCCGGTGTTCGCGACGGCGACCTGGGTTTCCGTCTTGCCAGGACAAAGTAGCCCTTTAGCACACTTACCCTTTTACCCTCTTAGGGAGCTATGCATACTGCACAGCTCCCTTTTTTCATGCCTTTTCGTATCATTCAAAAAAAGATGGCCTTTGCATATATGCACGCACATATATGCGTCGCATATATAGCGCATATATACACACGTAGTGTCTATGTGTTGCCAGTAAATGCATATATGGGAAACAAAACTTGCATATATGTAAAAATAAATGAATAATATTTTTTATACACACCTAATACTTTGTTTATTTGCACATTAAATTCTTTAATATGCCCGTACGTATATTTACGATACCTTTTGATGAAACCACGCAGTCCTTTCACGATGACCTGGTTACTCAATTTTGCGTAAACAAGCGCATCCATAAAATAGACACGATGTTTTTTACGCGCAATCACCAACCATTTTGGACGGTGGCGATACATTATGGACAAATTTTATTTGAGGAGAAAAACGTAAAAATCAGCGGAACACCGGGTCCCGAACATGTATTGGATGACCAACAAAAGAACTTACTGATCCGCTTAAAGGAATGGCGCAGGACCGCCGCCGATGAAGTGAACTTACCTGTATTTATGGTGGCAAATAACCGGCACTTAGTGGAAATTATTCAAGCCAAATGCTCGACTTTGGAGCATTTAAAACTGGTAAAAGGATTCGGCAAGACTAAAATTGAAAAATACGGAAAAGACATTACAAATATTGTGCGCCAATTTTATACCGGATTATGAACAAACCTGAATTACTGGAACACTGGTATCGAACCACGGACTGGATATTGGATAAATGCGACCGTTTTCCAAAGCAAACCCGTTTTACCATGGGAGGGCGTATCGCGAATCTAACCATCGATGTGTTGGAGGCGCTCACCGAAGCGTCCTACTCAAAAGAAAAGCGGGCAATATTGCTTCGGATCAATCTTCAATTTGAAAAATTGCGTTTGCTACTGCGGTTGTGTTTTCATCGCAAGTATTTAAGTTTGGCGCAGTATGAATTCATCCAATCTGAAATAAATACCGCCGGACGCATGTGTGGCGGTTGGCTGAAAGTATGCAAAGAGTAGGAAATTTATTTTCAGATTGTTGCAGTTATGCGAACTTACTACTTGCCTGGCGCAAAACCCGACAAGGAAGCGGCCAGAGTAAAGCAGGCGCCTTCTTTTTTGCCAATTTGGAAAAAGAATTATTTGCCTTAAAAGCGGAACTATCAACTGGTGTATGGCAGCCCAAGCCCTTTCATTACTTTGACGTACACGACCCCAAACATCGGGTTATTGCCGTTTCTGATTATCGGGATCGTGTAGTGCATCATGCACTGGTGAATGTGCTGGAGCCTATTTTTGAAAAGACCTTTATTCATGATTCTTATGCTACCCGAAAAGGGAAAGGCGTGCATGCAGCGGTGTTCAGGGCGCAACATTTTTTGAAAGGGAATGCTTTTTATTTTAAAACCGACGTAGAAAAGTTTTTCGACTCCGTCAACCATCGTATTCTTCTGAACACCATCGCGCGTAAAATCAAGGATCCGAACATCCTGGCACTATGTGCTACCATTATCAAACATGGAACACATACACAGTTCAATGAAACAAATGGTAATTTGGATCCGGTTGGATTGCCCATTGGGAACCGTACCAGTCAGTTTTTTGCCAATGTATATCTTGATCCACTCGACCATTTTATAAAAGATCACTGTCGAGTAAAAGGTTATGTGCGCTATATGGACGATTTTGTGCTGTTTGAAGATGACAAAGTGCGCTTAAAAACGGTGCAAGCAGCAGTAAACACCTTTTTATGGGAAAAACTAAAATTGCGTTTAAAGCCTGCTTCTACTTTTACGAATCGAAGAGAAAATGGATTGCCTTTTTTAGGGAAGAGGATTTATACAGGCATCATACGATTGCGTGCTGAAAATTTACGCCGAATAACCCGTCGAATTGCGCTAAAAGAACGTGCACTGTTATTGGACGAAATAGATGAAACAGCCTTTTTACATAGCATGAATAGTTATTGGGCCATGCTTTCCTATTATCCGGGATGTGCGCCTTTGCGAAATCATATTATTTTTAAAAAATAGGGCAAACAGCATGAGGCTCCAACCGTGTTTGTCGCGGCGGGTCGTGGAACAACAACCCGCAGAACTGCCGTGTGGCGAATCGCAACAACAACGCACCCGGTAATCGCAACAACAACCTGGGTTTCCGTCTTGCCAATACAGGGAAAATAACCCAGAACAGCCGTCTTCAAGGATTCGGCTGCCGTGGTTTTTTCTGTCCAGTTGTTTGTCCTGCCTTTGGGGCTCCCTAAAGCGAATATTGTTATGCCGCTGCGTTTGGTACTTTCTGTTTTCTTGGAAGGAAGACCGCAGCGGCCTTTTTGCGCGCCTTGTTTTGGGCGGGATGATTGCAAAATGGTTGTAATCATAGCCAGACTAAACAGAAAATGCTAAAATCAACGTGGGTGTCATCCCGAGGCCCTTCAGCCGAGGGATCTAACCGAGGGCAAGGCCCCCACGCCCATATATACAACCTCCTTTTCCCATATATGCATTTAGTGGTGACACATAGACTCCGTACCTGTATATATGCGCAATATATGCAGCGCATATATGTATCCGCATATATGCAAATTCAGGTTTTGGAAAATATTTGCATTAAACCAATAAAAAAAGGAGCAGTGCGGTGTGCATTGCTCCCTCAGAGGGTAAAAGGGTAAGTGTGCTAAAGGTTTACTTTGTCCTGGCAAGACGGAAACCCAGGTTGCCGTCGCGATTACCGGGCGCGTAGTCGTCGCGATCCGCCACACGGCAGCTCTGCGGGCCGAAGCCCCACGACCCGCCGCGACAAACACGGCTGGAGCCGGAACTCGGGCCGGTTGGATCTTTCTGATTACCCGCAGCATAACCCCCTTTCCAATCACTGCACCATTCCCAAACATTCCCGCTCATATCATGCAAGCCCAGGGCATTGGGGCTGCGCAGGCTACCCACTGGTACCGTTTTTGCACGGTACTCCCCCACCACCGAATAGTCTTTTTTATACGATTCACTTGCATTAAAATTAATCTCCGCAGGATCAATCACATTTTTTCCATTGCCAAACAATACGGCTTTACCGCCTTCCCGGGCAGCATATTCCCATTCCGCCTCGGTGGGTAAACGGTAGTTTTTACCCGGGTTTTTGGCATTTAGTTTTTTCAGGAAATCCTGCACATCGTCCCAACTTACCTGCTCTACCGGGCATTCTGGGCAAGTATTAAACCGGGAAGGGTTATTGCCCATCACCTCCTGCCAAAGTTTTTGGGTTACTTCAAACTGGCCTAAATAAAAATCGGAAACCGTGACCGTGTGGGCAGGTTTTTCATCATCATCACAATCCTTTTGTTCGCTGGTACAGCCCATGGTGTACGTGCCGCCTTTGATAAATACCAGGCCATCAGAAGGGATGGGGGTTACCGGGCCTTCCAAAGCGGCCTTTGCATCTTTTGCTTCCGTAACATGGCGGCCAGCAGGGTAATCATTCAGGTATTTCTGGTAGCCTTCCCGGGTGCTTAATTCCTGTGCAACCTCCCAGGCGGTATCATCGCGGCGTTGCAGGGCCTGGGTTTCCAATTTGCGCAAGGCATTGTTGGCCAATTCTTTGAACTCGCCATTGGGGTAGCGGCGCAGGTATTCGCGGTAGCTTAATTCAGTGCCCTGGTTTTTGGCTGTTTTCCAGGCATCCAAATCGGCGGCGGTATTATCTTCTTTAAGCAGCACCGGGCAACCATCGGGGTTGCTGCCCCAGGTTTGGGGGCATTTGTCCTGGGTGTCGGGCACGCCATCTGCATCGGAATCTACTTCCGGGGCGCAGGCGTTGGTACGAAGGAAAATAAAATCGGCTCCGGGATCGTGTTTGCTAAAGGAGCCGGTTTCTGGTCGGGGATTGTCTGCTTTTTTTAAATAATATTCCAAATCCGTATCAAAACGCAACATGCCGTTTTCTCCGCCTTTACGCAAGGCTTCCAGAAAACGCGCCGCAAACAGCGATTTAGCGGGTGTTTTGGCTGTTTTATTGCCCGAACTGCAATACTGTCGGCCCGTATATTGCATGACTTTGTTCATTTTGGTTTGGCAATCGTCCTCCTGGGCAAATACCGGTGCAGGCGGTATGGTTCGGTTGCGGGTCCCAAAAGTACCGGAATAGCAGGCATCTAAAGCGAGCAGCACGTGTTTGGCCTTGCAGGGGGCGAGGTCGGTGCGCAGGTCGTCGTAACTCAGCCAGGTGTCGCCGTAATCGTCGCCCGCTTCTCCGTCTTTGGGAATCAAATAACCCCGTTCGCCATCTTCGGTATAATGGCCGTGCATGGAAAAGAAAAACAGCACCTGGTCGTTGGGCGTCAGGCGGGCATTGTAGGCGCGTATTTTGTCGCGTATTTGTTGTTTGGTGGGGTTGGCCACCAGTTCGCAGGTGAAACTGTAATTAGTTTCCAATTCGGTTTTCAGGGCCGTTGCTTCGGTTTTTGTTTCGGGCAAAGGTGCCAGGCCCGGCTTAAAATCAGTGCCGTAAAAGAATACGGCGTAGTCTCGGCCGGTGCGGGTTTGGGCCTGGAGGTTGGCCAGGTGTATGAAAACGTATAGTAATAGGAATAAATAGCGCATGGGAACAAGTGACAGATTTTTTGTAATAATCTTTAAACAGTTGAATGCTTTGCTTTTTTGTGCAAAACGCATTGTTTTTTTTGCAAATATCGGAAAAGTTGTAGAAAATTGGACTTGTTCGTAATCATTCTGACATACAATAGTTTTATTTTATGAAAACGCACTGGCCTGCATTATAACAGCAAAAAGCATTCATAAAGTTTTGCATTCTTACTATTTTGTTGTAATTTTGTGGCATGTCAAACCACATTGATACAACAGAATCAAAAACCATTGGGAATACATCCGCGCTCTTGCTTGCCAGTCTTCAGGAACATGGTAAAATGTTTTTTGACACGCACGATGCGATGTTGGTTTTAACCAATCGTACACCCATTGCAATACGTAGTTTGTTATCTGAAATGACAAAAAGAGGCTTACTGATGCGGTTAAAAGATGGTCTTTACCACATCATTCCTTATGATCGCGCTGCCTCTGATTATTTTCCAGACTGGCATTTAGTTGCGCATCATTTAGCGGGAAAAACGCCCTACTACATTGGGTATTATAGTGCCTTGGTATTACATGACCTTACAACGCAGCCTTCTTTTCAGGAACAAGTGGTGGTTGCAAAACCATTTCGTCCTAACATAAGAGCAGTGAAAGGGGTTCCATTTCAGTTTATTTACCACAACCCGCTTCATTTTTTTGGCATTACAAAAAAGTGGATTGATGGGGTAGATCAGGTCAATTGTTCCGATTTGGAAAAAACCATCCTTGATTGTTTATTTCAGCCAGATTATGCAGGCGGAATTGTTGAAATCGCCAAAGCCATTTTCAAATCAAAGTCAATGATTCGGGAAAACAGCCTGAATACCTATTTGCAACAATTTGGTTCTGATGCAGTGATCCGACGATTGGGTTTTCTTTTGGAACTTTTGGAGATTTTACCCAATTTATCCAATGCATTATTACCATTGGTTCCCCATAACACAAGCTATGTTGTATTGGACACAGGACTTCCCAAGGAAGGAAAAAGCAATGCGCGCTGGGGCATTATTCAAAACATGGATTTAGAAACAATTAAAACATCTGTTTTTTCTTAATGTTACGTGGAAAAGAAATTCAAACGATTGCTGGACACATTAAAGTCCGCGACACACAGATTGAAAAAGATTATGTGATTACTTGGCTGTTGTGGGGCATCGCCAAAAATGAAATTTTGCGTGAAAACTTGATTTTTAAAGGCGGAACGGTCTTGAAAAAGGTATATTTTGATGATTATCGCTTTTCTGAAGACCTTGATTTTACATTAATAAACTCAGATTTGTCTGATGAAGTCCTTCTAAATGAATTTAATAAGGTAATCGAAAATATCTACCAAACTACTGCAATTCAATTAAAATTGAGTGAAATAGAGCGTCACCAAAGCGGTAGTGTAGCTTTTTATATTTATTATAGTAGCCCTCTGGGAGGTAAAATAGAGGGAAAATCTGTTAAAATTGATCTTACCAGAGGCGAAAAGGTTTTATACGACATACTTTGGAAGGAAATATTAAACACCTATTCTGACAAACCTGCATTTTCTCAGACGCTCAAATGTTATAGGCTTGAAGAAGTTGTAGTAGAAAAGATGGTTGCATTAATGGGACGCACCCAGCCGAGAGATGTTTACGATTTATGGTATTTATTAGAAGAGAATCATGTAGAAATTGAATTTATAAAAGCAGAATTTGAAATTAAAGCAAAACACAAGGGCCACAATCCTGATGATTTTATAAAAGTTTGGGATCGCAAAACCAAACAATTTGGAACCTTATGGAAACAATATTTAACCCACCAAATTGCCGATTTGCCAGATTACGATGGCGTAGTTCGCGCCATAAATAGACATTTCAGGACTGGCTTTAAATAAATTCACCAGGGAATACTCACCCCGCACTTTTCTTAAACACCCCCTCCACCAACTCTCCCACAAAACGCCCCATGCCCGCCTCCACGCCCAAAAGCGCCAGGTTCATCATGGTAAAGGTAAAATCGCCCATCGCTTTTTGGTACACGATAAAAATTTGTACCAAAGCATACGCTGGAAAAATAAGCCAGGCAAAAGTGCGAAAACGCCGCGCTACATACCGTTGCGGGGAAGATGTGTCCAAACCTGCCCGAAACAGTTCGCGAAACATGATAGAACCGTATAAGATTAGGCCGGGTAAGAGCGCATTTAGCGTATTAAGGGCTTCTTCGTTGGTAAATGCCAATACATTCCAGCAAAAAAAGACAAAACCTACCACCAGGATCTTGGCTACGATAAACTGATAAAAAACCATCCATTTAAAGGATTCCTCTTTCATGCGCGACTGCGCGGCGCGGGCGGTGGGCTCATTGGGCAGTGCCTCTACCCGATCGAGCAGGCGCTGGGTATTGCGTGCAGCCTGGCGCGAAAACTCCTCAAAAGAGATCTGGCCCGAAAGCCACACTTGCCGGTGCATTTGCAGGTCGCTGTTGAGCGCCAGCAAGCCATTGAGGGTTTGCACATCACCGGCTGCCTCCGCGTAGGCTAAGGCCGCTGCAGCCGCTTCCTCCAACTGGCCGTCGGATATCATCGTTTTTAATTCCTTTTTGTTCCGCATGTTTATTGGAGCCGTTGTTCTAAAGCCTGACGCAAACGATTTCTATAGGTTTCAAAAAAATCATTAAAATCCGTTTCCATGTTCATATAGCCCTGGGTGCGGGGTTTGAAAAAACCGGAGCCGTATTTGCCATCGATGGTGCATTTGAGCGTAAAACCGTCTTGGGTTGTCTGGTATTCAAAGCGAAACGTGAGCCGCTCCACGGCAATGGTGTTGTAGTTCCAGAATTTCTCCCACTCGGAACGCGTTTGGTCGGTTAGCACCTCTTTGCACAGGTTTTGGAGGGTAAATTCGTACGATAATTCGCTGCGCTTGCGGTCTGCATCAAAACCTGGTTGGCGGTCGTTGCATTCGGTTATGTACCTTTTATGGTTAATTACCTCTGTGGTCATGTACGCATCAATGATATCAAACACCTTTACAGCGGTTTTAGGTCTTGGTGTTTGATAGGTCTGTTTTTTACCTTTTCCGGCCGTTTTAACCTTGGGCGTTTTAATATCCAGGTCAAATGATTTGGATCGACACTTCATAAAATGGTATTCCGAAGCGATTTTATGCCCCAATCGCGCATCCGGCTCCTCCCAAATATACAGGTAAAAGCATTGGTCATAATCGCCCTTTTTATCCCGGATGTACACCTGAATGCTGCCTTGCACACCGGGAATTTCCATTTTATGCACAAAATTGCGGTACAAATAGGCTTCCAGCGAATCGCCGGGTGTATCAACATTGCGTTTCAAACCATTCCAAATCCCGATGGCGGTATCGGGATCGGTGGCGCGCAGGCACAAGATCAGTTCCAGTTCCGTGCTGTCTATCCCCATTCGGCGGGTTATGCTATCATATTTTGGGCGCATACGCACCTGGTCTACCACAATGGATTTCCCTAATCCGATGTTGTCCAGCCAGCGCTGGTATTCGGCGCTCTTTTTTTCAAAAAAGGAGAAATCCTCGGCGAGGTTTACTTTTTGTGCGTGCAGGTTGGATACGCAGTACATTAAAAAAATAGCCATAAATGGCTTTCGGAGTAACTTATACATATTCAAATTGGGTTGGGTAAATATTGTTGCAAATATGGGAAATGATTTCCGATATCCGTATACGGGATTTCCGATATCCGATTACATGATTTCCGATTTCCGATTGGATTTAAGATGTATGATTTGGGGAAGTTACCCTATTTTTGGTGGGTTATTTTACGAGATTGATTCAATATGAGTTGATGGTGCAATCTATTGCCAACAATATCACGTAATCACAAATCACCATTTCAATCGGAAATCATACCTCCAATCGGAAATCGGAAATCATGTAATCGGATATCGGAAATCCCCACTCCATATCTTCACCACCCGATCATCCCCACAAGAAACCAATCCCTCCTCCAGCCATAACAACCGATTCACGGAGTTAATATGCCCATGATACCGCAATACATCCACCACTTTGAGCAATTGCAGCGACGCGGTATCCCATATTTTCAAGGTCTTATCCCGGCTTGCCGTAGCAAACAAGTTACCATCCGGCGAAAAAACAAGGTGGTTGATGGTAAATAAATGGGCCGGAACTGCGTGTAATGGCGCAGGAATATCCGACAAATCCCACACCCGCAACATCGCATCGCGGCCGCCGCTGAAGAGCAGGTGTGCGTCGGGACTGTATTGAACGGTGAAAACGGAGGGAGCGTGGGCTTGCTGGATCGTGTAACGCAACGCGAGGGTTTCGGCGTCCAGCAGGTAAATATTTCCGTCGCTGGCGCCAATGGCCAGTTCCTTGCGCGTGGGCGCGTAAGCGAGCGTGCGCAAGGCCTGGTTGCTCAATTGGTAACTTTCCAAGGCACGCTGGGTTTCGATCGACCAACGGGTGAGCACGCCGTCTCCGCCGACGGAGTACAAGTAATCGTCGACCGCCAATAAATCAAATACGCCTTTTTTGTGGTGCAACACATTGAGCGTTTGGGCCGGGTCAATTAAATCGACCCAATGCAGGCCGCCGTCCATGTTTCCTGCTACCAGTTTTTGCTGGTTTGGAAGGCGGCAGAGGGAAAAAACCTGGGTAGTTACGGTGGCTAAAAGTTTGCCGAATTCAGGTGCGTGCAGGTCCCATTGCACGATCCAGCCATCGCTACCGGCCGACAGGAACGTATGCGGCTCAAAACCGGGCTGCAAGGCATACAAGGCCCCGTTGTGCCCTGTGCAGGTGTGCAACAGGCGACATTCCATACTAGGCTTTGGGTGGCTTCACCAAAAACTGTACGCCCAGGGCTTCGATGAAACCCGCCGTTTGGGCAGAAGGAAAAAAGTAAATGGTTTGTCCGAAACGACCGGGCGCTTTTAGTGCAATTTGCCAAACATGACGCCCCACACGGTTTTTCAATTCCAGGTAGTCTACATCCGTCCAGGGGTAACGTACGGTATGCCAGTAATTGGTTACATACAAGTGCTGGGTATCGGCATCCACGCGTTTGAGGCGCCACAGGGTGCGGTACAGCAAAAACATCCAAAGCAACATCACGATTACGATCCCGATTTGCGCCCAACGGACTGGCACCAACGGAAACAGCATGTCGTTTTCTTCAGTGAGGTAAAAAGCCACCATCATTCCAAACAGGAAAACGGTGCTGAAAATCGGGAAAAATACCCGCCAAAACAGGGTATAATTTGAAGAGAGCAGGCTGGTACGCGACAGTGCTCCGGTGGTAGACACGGGAGCACTGTCGGCATTATATTCAATATTTTCCATGGTATAGTCGATTGGCCATTTGCTTGGCTGCGCAAAGGTAAGGGCTATTCCTTTTTTTCCTCTGCTTTCTTTTTGTCCATTAATTTGATCTTGCTGCCGCTTTTCAATTTGCGGGCAATCGCCGAGTACGGACCGCTAATTACCATGTCGCCTTCCGCAATACCCGACAAGATTTCGATATGGTCGTTGTCCTGGATACCCGTTTTTACTTCTTTCACGGCCACCGTATCGCCCACGATCACAAAAACAATCTCTTTGATCAGGTCGTCTTTTTTCTCTTTTTCTTTTTGGGCATTGTTCACAACGCTTTCTTCCTCGTCTTTATCCACCACTTTTTTATCGTCCTTTTTGTCTTCCCGGGCGGTGACAGCAATCAAAGGAACGGTGATGGTATTGTCGGCGGTCTGGGTAAAGACATCTACGGAGGCCGACATACCCGGACGGAAAGGGTAACGGCGGCCATCTTTCAAAAGATCGAGGTAAGAACTGGCGTCGATGCGGATTTTCACCACAAAATTGGTGACCTGATCGGAATTGAGGCTGGTGGTGGTGCCGACGTTGCTGGCGCTGTTGGCGATTTCTGTGACTTTGCCTTTGAATTTGCGGCCGAGGTAAGCATCCACTTCCACATCGGCTTCATCACCTACGGTAACTTTCAGGATATCGTTTTCGCTCACATCCACTTGTACTTCCATGGAGCGCAGGTTGGCGATGCGCATCATTTCGGTACCGGTCATTTGCAGGGTACCTACCACGCGTTCGCCTTTTTCAACGTTTAATTTGCTCACGATGCCGCTTACGGGCGCGGTGATGATGGTTTTTTGGAGGCTGGTGTTGAGTTCGCGGAGGCGCGCGGAGGCGCTGGTGATGCCCAATTCTGAAACGCGTACATTTTCCTGGGCCGAAACGAGGCTACTTTCGCTTGCTTTGAGATTGGCTTCAGCGGCATTCAGGCCACTTTCGGCAGCGCGCAGGTTATTTTTGGCGGTTTCAAACTCGGCGGCTGAAATCACCCCGTCTTTAAATAACTTATCGCTGCGGTTGTAGGCATTGGTGGCGGCCTCCAATTGTGCCTTGGCGCGGTTGATTTCGGCTTTCAACTGATCCAATTGTGCGCTGCTGGTGCGCACATTGGAGGAGGATATTTGTTTTTGGGCACGGGCAGTATTCACCGAAGCCACGCCTTGTTCTACTGCGCTTTGGTATTCGTCGGGCCGGATTTTGGCAAGCACTTGTCCAGCAGTCACCGAATCGCCTTCCTGCACATACAACTGGATGATTTCCCCTGAAACGTCAGAACTGATTTTAACCTCTGTTTCCGGGTAAATTTTGCCACTGGCGGTAACGGTTTCCTTGATGGTGCGCCGTTCTGCTTTTTCTGCATTGACTTCTTCGCCGCGCGGTTTTTGGCGGGCTTTAATCACAGCGGCGGCGATTAGCAATGCCAATACGCCAATTAGAACATACAGCAGCGTTTTATTGCGTTTGGGCGGCTTGGTCGTCATGTTTTGTCAAAAATTTTAAACTTGAAAAATGGTCCGTAATGCTGGCACAAGGTTAAGCATGCCAACAAGGGCAAAAAAAATAGTTGGATTAATGGCGAAAAAAGGCAGATGAAACCATCAAAAAAGCGGTCGATTTGAAGCCGAAAACTTTAAATGCATTTTTTTCGTAAATTAATTTCATATGGAGGGTTTTGGCACGAAATTTTAACACATTTTATGAAATGAAACCTAACCAATTCTTGTTACAATAAACCCAGTGGGTTCATCCAAAACATTAACCGATTTAATAACATTTAACATGAAGATAATCCTTGCAATTCCCGCAATCGGCCTGCTCTTTTCGGGCGTACTGACCGACTATCCCAAAAACGCTTTTGTTTTTGTTTCAAAACCTGTGGTGGCAACTGAAAAAGTAGCCGATACGCAACCTTCTATGTGGGCATCGCAACGCACCATTTCGAAGGGCGAAGGTTTTGATTTGCATTTCCAAACACCCAACCCCTCCTACCTTGGCGTACTGGATCCCAAGGGACATTTCTTTTACCTTGTTTTTCCAAAAGAAAGCAGCATTGGGCAACTTCAACCACTGGTCGACAGTGAAGATTTTGAACAAATGCGCGCTTTACATATCAACACAAGCACACTTAAAGGCGATCCTTACACGTACGGGGTGTACGAAAACCAAAAAGTATTTACCAAAAGTGGCGTTTATCGGTTTGTTTTGGGCGACAACCTGCACGTTGATTCGGAAGATGCGCTGTTTATCCTGAAAATCCGGTACAACCATAAAACCAAAACCGCGCGGGTTTTGAAAAATGATCAATCCAGTGTCAGGGTTTTACCTTGATAAAAGTCGAGGATTTTCAAACGGAACAAATAGTCGTACTTTGCCACAATCAAATCGTTTTCAGCAATCGCCAAATTGGTTTTAGCGGTGGTGAAATCGAGTGAATTGATGGAACCCAGCGCATAGCGTTTTTCTGAATTGGAAAATGCGATCCGGTTGGCCTCTACCGATTTTTGGGCGGCGGCCAACTGAAGTTTTGCCGAACGCGCGTTGGCGATGGACGTTTGAATATCGTTTTTCAGGGTTTGTCTTGCCTGGTTGCTGCTCAGTTGTGCATTCAGGATGCCCAAACGCGCACGTTCGACCGAAAGCCGTGTACGGCCGTTTTGGTAAATGGGCACACTCAAGCCAATCCCGATTCCCTGGCCAAAGTTTTGATCCATTTGGTCAAAATAATTGACCGATTGGATTTGCACTTCCGGCTCGTAAAAAGTGACCGTTACATCCGTTCCGCCCACGTTTACGATGGATGGCCGACCAGGAAGGATATTTCCGGTTGTCACAAACGATTTGTATTGGGTTGAAAAATTGGAACTCAAACTTGCAAAGGCTGAAACGGTAGGCAAATAAGCAGCCTGGGCTACCTTTACCGCTTCCTCGGCACTTTTGATCCTGAAATCTGCTGCCAGGATTGCCGGTTGGGTTTGCAATGCATCGGTATAAATGGGGGTAAGGCTCAACGCTTCGGGATTTGCATCAACCGGTGCCTGAAACTGCGGATGTTCGATGCGCAAATCAAAGTCCGGTTCGAGTTGCAACAATTGTTTGAGCGACAAATAGGCCAAATCAACATTGTTCCGTGCAACGATCGCGGCTTGTTCTTCGCGGGCAATTTGGGCTTCCACGGTGTACCGTTCAGCCATCGGCTGCGAACCTGCATCAATCAGTTTGAGGGTTACTTTGAGTTGCTCATTGCTTTGTGCTACCCGTTTTGTGGCGGAGCGTTCCTGTTCTTCGTTGAGCAGGATATTCAAATAGGCCGTCGCAATTTGAAGACTCAAATTATTCAGGGTATTACCAGCATCCGCTGCGGCGGCACGGGCATCCCAATTGGCTTGTTTGATGTTATGGAGTATTTGTCCACCACTAAACAAGGTTACATTCGCATTGACGCTCAAACTGTTGTACCCGATACCTTGTGTGCCAAAGGTGTTGGTTGTTGGGTCGATGGTACGACCAAATTGTTCCCCCAGGTTCGAATTGGCGCTTACATTGGGCAGCCGGGAGGTTTTGGCTTGTTTTTCAGAAAGCAAGGCAATTTTGACATTGGCTTCTGCCTGCTTGACCGAAATATTGTTTTCCTGTGCATATTGAATACACTTTTGTAAAGACCAGGTCTCCTGGGCTTTTGCACTCAAAATCGCCGTCAGGAATACGATGATAAGTGCGCTGATTTTTAAGTTCTGATTCATAAAGAGCAAGAAAAATTTGTTTCTGTCTCCAGCCGTTTTTCCAAGTGCAAGGTTACGGGACAATTTCTGGCTGGTGTTTAAAATTCTATTAATGGTTCATATTGCTGGATTAATGAGCGGCTCTGGCGCATTGGCCGCCATCTGTTACTTCGGCAAATGCATCAATCGGGCAACTGGATACATCCGGTGGGTCGGCTCGTACCAGGGCGAATGGCGGTACACCCAATCCAATTGGGCGGCGCTGTCCTGGGCAAAATTGGCGTCGGCGCTTTTCAATGCTTCCAACTCGGCGCGTACTTCCGGATGTTTTTTCAGGTAATCGGCAGCCAAATCTTCAAAAACGTATGCCGAAAAATACTCTTTTTGAGCAAGAATCGACTCGAAGAAATTCCAGGCAAACCAGGCATCTGGCGCTTGCGGCTCCAGGGTCTCCACAATATAGCGGTTGGCATCCTGGTTGGTATAAATCCGTAAATCGCCCTTGTGAAAATGCCGCTGTATCGTTTTCCGCTCCACCTGCACTGCTGAATGAAAATAATGGCCCTCCCAGGCATTTCGGGTTTTGAAATCGCGGATAAAATAGGTTTCAGTTTCAAAACTGGTATCCGATTCGAGGGGCGTCATAACCACTCCGTTTATTTGAAGTCGCTCGATGACTGCCTCCCAGGCCTGTGGAAGAATGTATGCTTCGGGCTTATTTACCGATAAAACGGGTTTAAAATAGTTATAATAAGGTATGGTTTTGGCGTAGGGCTCCGAACGGTCGTACCACAAGCGGGGCAATCCACTCACTTCGGAGGGTTTGTATTTGGCCGCAAAGCCTTTAAACGTGATCGAATCGTATTTTTCGGTGTCCAGGGCATAATCGAGGGTAAAAACAGGTTTATTGCGGGTTTGCTCGAAAGCCTGTTTACGCGCTAAAGCGAGCGCGTCACCCTGCTGTTTTACAAAATCGATGACTACCTCCATGAAAGCATAGGTGCTCCACAGTCGATCTTTAAAGGGTTTGAGCATGTGGGTTTCGGGCATAAACCCGATGGTATTCCACAAGGCTGCATAACCGGTCGAGTAGCGGCCATAATCGCAAAATCCTGTTATTCCGGAGTCCGGTGTTTCGGTGGTTGATTCCACATACGGCGTCATTTCCCAGCCTTTTTGTTGCATATGGTCGTACAGGAAAGGCAGCATTTGTTCCTGCATAAACTGTCCGAGCGGTGCTTCCAGTTTGTTGTGCTGGGTAGCAATGAGCGTCATAACATATTGATAATCAGCGCCGTTGCTGGTATGATTATCTACAAAGACATCTGGTTTCCAGGTTTGAAAAATCTGGTTGAACGTACGGGCATTGCGCGAGTCGCATTTTACAAAATCGCGGTTGAGGTCGTAATTGCGTGCATTGCCCCTAAAACCGTAAGCGGCTGGTCCGTCCTGGTTGGCCCGGCTAAACGAATTTCGATTGAGGCAGCCATCTACGTTGTACACTGGAATGACGACGAGCACCAGTTCTTTTAAAAAGGAGGCTAAATCATTGCGGTTCAACAGATTGCGCAGCAAAAGTACGGTAGCGTCAATGCCTTCCGGTTCGCCCGGGTGTATCCCGTTGTTAATGAATAAGATACGTCGACCGGAAGCCCTTATTTTTTCGGGATCAAATACGCCATCGGTGGAAAGTACCGCCACGTGTAAGGGGTTACCGCTGTCGGTGCTGCCGATGGCCTGGAGTTGAAAAACACCGGGATGGTCCTTGGCCATTTGCTGGTAGCAGCCGATGGCCTCTTGGTAGGTAAGCGTTTGATTCGGATCGGATTCGAAAGGAATTTGGAAGGTAGACATAAGTGGTTTTATTGCACAGGAAACGAAAAAAAGCGAAAAAGCAGCCCAAAAGGCACTATATTTTATCATGCGTACAAGGTAAGGAAGTGTAAAAACAGCAGGGGCTAAAAACGGAACAAATGTAAAAAGATCAAGTGGCTTTTGAGTGCTTACTGTGGAAGTCCATTAACTTTGCCGAATTAATACACCGGTACCTTTCACTTTTTCTTTTTAAAACCGCCATGCAAGTACACGAACGCGCATTTTTACTCATTCTGGATGGTTGGGGCCTCGGTCCTAAATTCGAATCCGATGCAATTGCGCAAGCCAAAACGCCCTTTGTGCATCATTTGAAAGCCACCTATCCCTGGAGCACGTTGGTGACGTTTGGCGAAGAAGTGGGTTTGCCGGAAGGCCAAATGGGGAACTCGGAAGTAGGGCATTTGAACATTGGCGCTGGACGGATTGTATGGCAAGAACTGGCACGGATTAATAAAGCGGTGCGGGACAAGGAATTGCACAACAATGCGGCCCTGTTGGCAGCATTGGATCATGCGAAAGCCAACGGGAAAGCGGTGCATTTTATCGGCCTGGTATCGGATGGCGGTGTGCATTCGCATATTGAACACCTCAAGGCACTTTGCGATATTGCTACCGAACGCGGTAACACTTCGGTATTTGTCCATGCCTTTACGGATGGCCGCGATGTAGACCCTAAGAGCGGGGTAGGTTTTTTGGAAGATTTATTACAACATATTGAAAAACAACCGGTTAAATTAGCAAGTGTGGTGGGCCGTTATTATGCGATGGACCGTGACAAACGCTGGGAACGCGTAAAATTGGCTTACGACCTTTTGGTCAATGGCGTTGGCACTGCGGCCGAAGATATTCCGGCTGCATTGCGGGCCTCGTATGAAGCAGGCGTTACCGACGAATTTATAAAGCCCATCGTGCATACTTCCGGTGCGCGCACCATTCAGGCAGACGATGTGGTGATTGCGTTTAATTTCCGCACAGATCGGTTGCGCGAAATGACCACCGTTTTATCACAAACCGATATGCCGGATCAGGGGATGCACAAATTGCCCTTGTATTTTGTCACCATGACCCGCTACGATGAAACCTATCAGCAGGTGGAGGTGATGTTTGAAAAAGACGACGTGACCATGACCTTGGGCGAAGTGCTGGAACAAGCCGGAAAAACCCAGGTGCGCATTGCTGAAACCGAAAAATATCCCCATGTTACCTTTTTCTTTTCGGGTGGCCGCGAAGAACCCTTTGTGGGTGAGCGCCGTTTGATGGTGCCTTCTCCCAAGGTTGCCACCTACGATTTGCAACCGGAAATGAGCGCAAATGAAATTAAAGAGGCGATTATGGCCGATATTCGGGACAATACGCCCGATTTTATTTGCCTTAATTTTGCCAATACCGATATGGTGGGGCATACCGGCGTGTTTGAGGCGGCTATGAAGGCGGCTGAAACGGTTGATGCTTGTTTGAGTGAAATTATTCCCTTGGCCCTAGCAAAAGGGTATGGTTGCATCGTTATTGCCGACCATGGTAATTCGGATTACATGATCAATGAAGATGGAACGCCGAATACGGCCCATACTAAAAACCCCGTGCCTTGTATTTTGGTCAGCGACCTTTTAAAAGACAAGATCGACATGCACAACGGGAAATTGGCCGATGTGGCCCCTACCCTGCTCGCGTTGATGGGCATGGATAAGGGCGCTGAAATGACAGGAAAGGTATTGTTCACCCCCAAATAAGCGCGCTTGAATTTTCCACTGCTTGTAGCCCGGCGATATTTGTTTGCCAAGCGCCACACCAACGCGATCAACATCATAACCGGCATTTCCGTGTTCGGGGTGTCGATCGGTACGGCTGCGCTGATTTTGGTTTTGTCTGTATTTAATGGATTTGAAGACCTGTTGGCGGGACTTTTTGGGCATTTTAACCCCGAAATCAAGGTGACACCTGCCAAGGGCAAAACCATGCAGGTAGATAGCGTGATGCTGGTAAAAATCAAAGGCATCGCGGGTGTGGCCGTTGTGAGCCAGACCTTAGAGGAAATTGCCTTTTTCGAATATGAAGGTTCGCAGGATTTTGGGGTATTAAAAGGTGTAGATAACGATTTTTCCAAGGTAAACGGTATTGACTCGACCCTTCGGGAAGGCGTGTATAAATTGGCAGAAGAAGACCGCAATTATGCCGTAGCGGGGGCGGGCGTGCGCAATAAATTGAGCATCAACGTGGATAATTTTGCGGTGCCGATCACCGTGTATATGCCCGTAGAACAAAGCACAGGCGTATTAGACAAACCTTTCAAAACCAGGATTTTATACCCGGCGGGCACCTTTGCCATCCAGCAGGATTACGACAATCAGTATATCCTGACCAATTTGTTGTTCATGCGCGAACTGTTGGGCGTATCGGATAGCACCGTTTCTTCGCTGGAGCTAAAATGTGTTCCGGGCGCTTCCCTGGCGGGCATTAAAGACCAGGTACGCGCCCTTTTAGGAGCCGATTTTGTGGTAAAAGATGCTTACGAGCAAAATGAAGCCTTTTTTAAAGTCATGCGCCTGGAAAA
Organism: Saprospiraceae bacterium; assembly: GCA_040397785.1. GTDB lineage: Bacteria > Bacteroidota > Bacteroidia > Chitinophagales > Saprospiraceae > M3007. Next base: position 45,548 of record JBBAVI010000009.1, read on the forward strand.
GTGGATGGGTTTTGCCTTCACCTTGTTGATGCTCGTTTTAATGGCGTTCAATACCATTGGTGCCATGTGGATGATCGTATTAGACAAGCAACAGGATATTGCGATTTTGAAAACAATGGGCGCTACCGACCGCATGATTTACCGCATTTTTATGTTGGAGGGCATTTTACTTACCTTTTTAGGCTTGATCATCGGGTTTGTTTTAGCAGTAGTCATCTACGTAATTCAAAAGGAATATGGCATTATTACCATTCCACAAGGGTTTTTAGTGACGAGTTACCCGATTTCGATGCGGTTCCAGGATTTTTTCCCGGTGGTATTTGCGGTCATGAGCATTGGAATTCTTGCTTCCATTGCACCGGCGTTGCGGGCCGTGCGGGTGCCTACTCATTTCAGGGCAGCGTAAGGAAATTAGCCAGCAAAAGTATTGTTGCTTGTTTCTGTAAACGATTGATTGACAGATTTTAGCAAAATGACGCACTTCCCCTGGCAACATGTTGTTGGAGGAAGTGTTTATTTTTGTGCCTCTTCTTTTTTACTTTAAATCCATTTCGAATGAACACTAAATTTTCAATCTTTTGCCTGTTTTGTCTTACCGCTTGGATGGTTTCTACCAGCTCCATGCGTAATCCTAGCAACCCACCAACCGGAAATACCAATGCACCAGGTGAAACCACCTGTGCAAAATCCAGCTGCCACGGCGGCGGAAGCTTTACCGGTTCGGTTGCTATTGCGGGGGTTCCCGATACCGTTGTAGCCAATCAGTCGTATTCTGTAACGCTGACAGAAACCAGCAACGCAGTACGCGCAGGCTTTCAACTTACCTGCCTAGACAATGCCAATGCTGCTTGCGGAACCTTGACGGCCGGCACCGGCTCTAACATCGGAACAGGTACCGCCAGCCGCAAATATGCGCGGCAGTCTACCCCCAAAACCATGTCAAATGGCAGTGCATCCTGGACCTTTACCTGGCAAGCACCTGCAACCGCTTCTGCCAATACCATCAAATTCTATTTTGTTGGACTTGCAGCAAACGGCAATGGTGGTACTGCTGGCGACAATGTGCTGATTGGAACCCGGACAGTACAGTTGAAACAATTGGTGGCAAGCCAGGAGCCCACTTTGGCGGAACAAATTAAGGTGTACCCAGTTCCTGCTAAATCGACGCTTTATTTTGATTTGGGCGCAGCGGCCTCGGCTAAATTGCGGTTAATCAACTTGGATGGACAGCAAGTATTGAGCACAACCATTCGTTCGAAAGAGGCGGTGCCTGTTTCATCTTTGAAAGCGGGCCAGTATGTGGCGCAAATTGAAGTAGGCCAACAAATGGTGAGCAAACGGGTGGTTTTGATGCAATAATTTTGTTTAGGTCAAAAAAAGGCGGCAAAACCAATTAAAATCTGGTTATGCCGCCTTTTTTTATATTATACCTATTGCCAAATAATGCTTCCAGCACTTTCTAACAGGCCTTGCGCATTTTCGATGCGGAAAAAATAAATCCCGGCTGGGCAATTACCGCGTTCCAAACGGAATTGCGCTTCATTGAGTCGTTGCTCTATGCGTTGTTGTCCTTGTGCATCGAGTAAAACCAAGCGCGCATTTTGGAATGGCAGCCCATCTTTGCGGCTTAAAACAGTGAAATCCTGGGCTGGTTGGGGTGTTATTAGCACGCTGGCGCTTGGTTTTTGGTTTAAAACCGGACGCGTTGCCAACACAGGCGGCAAGCCGATCGTATGTACGGTTTGATTGGTGATAACGGGCGCGTTAAAATCGAAGAAAATAGCAGCCTGGTTAAATATTTGAGCACCTATAGGCACTTCTGGTTGCTGGCTTATCCGAAAACTGACAAATCCCTGCGAACCATCTATACTTTTATTGCTATCCGGCAACATGATATTGTTAAACGTAAACGTAAGAATACCGTTTCCGCTCAAATTCCAGGTAAATGGATGCGACCCGGTGACGCCATGAATACTTGCCGGATTCAGCCAGGGCGAAAGCGTATCGCGTATTACCACCGTAAATGCCGTATCGGTACCCGTATTTTGAAAACGGATTAAGTATTTCAATTCCTGATTGGGTACAATTTGATGGATATCGCCAATACCATTAGGAAAGCCTTGTTTGTCGTTCGGATCATAAGAGCCCATATTTTCAACACAATCCCGGTCCCAGGACGGTGTAAATTCATCCACCGGAAATTTGTTGATATAACCCAAACTATTGAATCCGCCACAACCTTCTTCAAAAGCCAGGGTGATATGGTTGGAAGTAGCAAAGGGTTGGCCAGGCTCCTGCATGGATTGGATGCGCCAGGTGAATCCGTTGGCGGGTTGGGAAATCACCAGTTCTTCACCCTGTGTGTAGGATTTGGAATCCTGCATCATGACCACATCGTCGATGATAATAATGTAATCCAATTCATTGGAAGGGGCGGTACCGATGTTCTTTAACTTGAATTTTACAATCGTATCTTCGCATTGTACACTTGCCTGGATTTGCGCACCCGACCAATTCGGCACAGTAGTACAAAGGGTATCGGGGAAAGCATGGGCCGTAAAACAATGGGTTTGGCCAAGTATCGTTGTGCCGCATTGCAAATACACCACCAACTTGAATTGACCGCAATCATTAGAAGCCAGATTGCCAATTGGAAATCGGTAAGTATGATTGCCTAAGTCCAAACCAGGAATTTCGGCACTGACAAAATCGGTGAATTTGTCAAGGGAAACATCTACGTATGCATTTTCAGCAATTTCACCACCTTCATTGCAATAGTTTACCCAGATCGTATTATTAAAACAACGACGCATGCCTGGAATCGTCAGATTTGCTGTCATTAATGGGCAAGGCGCGATACTGATAATATCAAAATCTACGGTTTTTGTTTGCAAAAACGTATCGAGTGTAACCGATTGAATGCTGTCGCACACCTTCCACCAAAGATCATTGGTGGTTTTTACCTGAATATTGTAAGCACCAGTATCCATAAACATGCGGTATTGCCCGGATGAATCAGAATTTGCCCAGTTGTAGTAAGCGCCTTGGGCCTTAACAAGCCAATTTTGAAAAGGCTGCTGAGCATCAGCGGTGCTGCAATCATCGTCAGCATCTCGGCGTAATCTACCAGAAAGATATGCCCCGTCCGTTGTTGGTTTCCTAGTGCGCGAAAGCCCCAAATACCGATAATTGCCAAATAAATGTTGTTTTGGAGATATTGGATCTAAAATATGTCCATAATAGTCATTAGACATTGGTAAATATGGCCAACTTAACCCACCATCAACCGAACGTAACTGACAACCAACAAACAAATGGCCTAAAATGTTACTCGAAAGAGAAGCTATATACGATGGAACTTTGGCAACTCCTTTTGTCCAGGTGTTTCCCTTATCAACCGAATGATAGATCGTGAATTCTTGAGTTGCCCAAATAGTCCCGACGACATCAATTTCGATATTATAAATTTTACTCAAACTAAGAATATAGGTCCAAGTTTGACCGTTATTATCGGAATACCACAACCTGTAATCAGACAGGCCAAAAGGTTGAATTATCGCAAAAATTCGACCAGAAGGGTGAAATTCCATACGCGTAAAACTGCCATTTTCTATATTTGTATTTTGCCAACTGATACCATGGTCTAATGATCGCAATATACGTGGTGGCAAAGTATTGGCATTCATAAATAATAAAGAATCGTGCTTTCCTAAAGCGATTGCCTCGTCATAAATACCAGAAGCTGGCGTTCGATTTTGCCAGGTAGTTCCCAAATCATCCGACCATAAAAGTGCATTTTCAGTACAAGTAACGATACTATTTGATTGCCCCAAAGCAAATGATCGCTTCTGGGAAGTTGTAAAGTTTTTCGGAATACTGTAGTTTTTATTTAAATCGCTAATTTTTGTCCATCCCTGCCCATTGTTAAAACTTCGCCATAAGCCATTGTTTGTCATTGCAAACAAAGAGTCTTCAGATTTAAAGGCCAGTTGATTCACAAATGCAAGGTCCATAGAATCTGCTGCAAACTGCCAAGTTGAACCTCCGTCCGAAGAACGGTAAAGGGCATTGTTAAATCCGAAAATGGTACCATCAGATAGCCTAATCGGAAAAATGGTCGTAATATTATGATTCGAAGGAAAAAAATTCCAGGTTTGACCATTGTCTGTTGATTTATACAATTTAAAATCAAAAGTTGGAGTCAAAAGACTACCATCCAATAATTCTACCATACCCCCGCTATCACCAAAAGCAATGTTAAGGTTTTCCCAACTCAAGCCATTGTCTGTGGACCTTCGAATATGGTAATATCCAAACATCATTAAAGTTCCATTGGAACACCCAAATATTTCTCCTTGAAATAAGTTAGTAGAGGAGTCTACTATAATAATTTGCCAGGATACGCCATCGTCGTAAGATATGTAGGTTGACCCATTCGTAAATTTAGGAGATTTAATGGCACCGTTCTGCAAAATTGAAAAGTTGGACGTGTAATAAGGAAGCGTTGCTGTTTCTATTAGAGTCCAACTTTGTCCATTATCTATAGATCGAAAAATAGCCTTGTGAAGAGTAGCAATTCCTAACAAAGCGCCACTCGGCGTTTCAAAAATTTGTGTAAAAAACTTATCTTGTGGGTAATGTGCCCACGTAAGACCTTGATCATAAGAGCGATAAATGTCTGAAGTGTCTGAATAGCCCTCATTCAGCACCGCAGTGAAATTTCCAGTTGGACCTATATTAATATAATTCTTAACAGCTTTTCCATTGATTGTAAGCGCCAGACGCTGCCAACTTTGTCCTTTATTGGTTGAACGAAATAGGCGGTTCGGTTGATCTGGGTAAAGTTCTTTTTGGTTGCCATTTACATACAGGGTGTCTCCTTGCGTTTGGGTTAGTGTTTTAAACTCGCCACCATAAGGCCCTGGGAATGGTTCCCAAAAACTATTGATCTGCGCAAAAAGAGGACGCGCAAAACAAACCAGCAGAAGCAGAAAGATGATTTTTCTCATAAGATTGATACTTTGGAAAAGTTATGGGTCAAAGATATCGTACGCAGTTTGCCATTTGTAAATACAAAAAACAGGATTTATCACAACTTAATTTTTATTAAAATATTGATTTTCAGTTTATAACATTTATTTTTGTCAAAATTTTATCCAAATGGATGCACAGATAATTCGCATTTTCAGTCGGCTAAGCATCGCGGAACGGCGTGCGGTTGGCGATTTGGCGCGTTGTCCTTACTTCAATCGGCGCGAGGAAGTGGTTCGTTTGTGCGATTATTTGACGGAACATGCCGGCCGCTCCACCCATCCGGCCATTGCACCGGAGCGTTTGTTTGAAGCAGCGTGTCCCGGACTGCCTTATGATGCCAAGCGTTTGCGTCATCTACAATCTTATTTATTGGCCTTGGTGCGGCAATATTTGCTGCTGGAAGAAGCCCAACATGCGCCCGCTCAACAAGTACCCACGCTGCTGCGCACCTTGCGGCAACGGGGTATGGATGATTTATTTGAAAAAACGTGGACGGGGCAATTTGCAGACATGGAGCGGCAATTATTACGCGATGCACAGTATCATTTTCAGCGGTATTTGTTGTACCAGGAACAACTGGAGCACGCATCCAAACGCGAACGTTCGGCCAAACTCAATTTTCAACCCCTGCCGGATGAACTTACCGTTTATTATGTTTCTGAAATGTTGCGGCATGCCTGTTTGAGCAGTATGCACCAGGCGGTGGCGGGGCAGGCGTATCGAATGGGGCTGTTGGAGGCCATCCTGGAGGCGGTTAAACGGGATGAAATGTTGCAAATTCCGGCCATCGCGGTGTATTACCACGCCTACCAAATGTTGCAGCATCCCGAAGACAACACTGCTTTTGAACACCTGAAAACGAGTCTGGCCGAACACCATGCGCGGTTTTCGGTCGACGAACAACGGGGTTTGTATTTGTTGGCCATTAATGGTTGTATTCGACGGCTGAATGCCGGGCGCAATGCCTATGTACAGGAGGCGCTTGATTTATACCGTGCGACTTTACAGTCGGGTATTTTGCTTGAAAACGGCATTTTATCGGGCTTTAACTATAAAAACATCATCCGATTGGCAGCAGCGTTGAAAGAACATACCTGGGCCGAACAATTTCTCGATCAATACCGGCCCCACCTGCACCCGCGCGAGCGTGACAACTTATATCGCTATAACCGGGCTTTTTTGTACTTTCAGCAGCAAGATTACGCCCATGCCATGCCTTTGTTGCAACAAGTGGAACTGGAAGACCCGCTCAATAACTTAGATGCCCGGCGAATGTTGTTGCGCAGTTATTACGAATTGGGGGAATGGCAGGCTTTGGAGTCGCTTATACAGAGTTTTGCGGCATTTTTGCGCCGCCAGAAGAACTTAGGCTATCACCGGACGACCAATGAAAAGTTGCTGTACTTTGTTCGGAAACTGTTGGAAGCGCAAACGCAATCTAAAAAAGTAAGACAGGCGTTGCTTACCGAACTGGAAGCAACACCGGAGGTAGCAGAGCGGGCCTGGTTGTTGGGCAAAATAAAATTATAATATCCTGAGCGCTTTCAATTGCTTAAATCAACGTTTAAAAGTTTCCAATTCTACCATGAAATACGTCCTACTTTTCCTGCTCTGCACGATTATCTCCTGCCAAAACCCATCCAATATGCCTAAAGAAACGGTAAAAATGCATGCTTTTCGGCTCAAACCGGGCCAGGACCTGAAAAAGGAAATTGAGGCTTATGTACAGGCCCACCACATTGAAGCGGGCTGGATCGTAACTTGTGTAGGAAGTTTGACGCAATACAATTTGCGTTTTGCCAACCAGCCTGAAGGCACCAAAGGCAATGGTCATTTTGAAATTGTCAGCTTGGTTGGGACGGTAAGCACCCTGGGGTCGCACCTGCATGCGAGCGTGAGCGATAGCCTGGGCCACACGATTGGCGGACATTTACTGGAAGACAATTTGGTGTACACCACCGCTGAAATTGTGCTGGGCGAAGGCACGGATATGGTTTTCCGGCGGGTGGTGGATGGGAGCACGCCTTGGGCGGAGTTGGAGGTGGGGCGAAAGTAAAATATTGTTTTACCTTTACACCCAATGCAATACAGATCATCCATCCGCCTGATACCCCCAGCCATTATTGTCCTGTGTTTATGCATGCTTCCTGATTGCGCCTATGCGCCAGCCTCGGAGCCGTATCAGAAATGGATCGACCAACCGGCACGAACACCATCGCCGGAAGTCGCGCAATTGATCCAGTCTTATGATCGTTTTTTCCAGGAGGGCATGACGCAAACGGGCACGCCGGGCGCTGCGGTCGTGATGGTCAAAGACGGTGAAATCATTTTTACCAAAGGATATGGCCTTCGGGAGACGGGCAAACCGGATTCGGTGGATGCCCACACGGTTTTTCGCATCGGCTCTTTGTCGAAGGGTTTTGCCGGGGTGCTCACGGGCATGATCACGCACAGCGGAAAATTGCATTGGGATGATCCGGTACAGCAATTTTACCCCGAATTTACCCTTGCTGACCCTAAACAGGCAAAGCGGGTGGCCGTCCGACATATTTTGTCGCAAACAACAGGCTTGCCCTACCACGCTTTTACCAACTTGATCGAACAGGGCTATTCTTTATCTACCATTGTACAGCAGTATTTCCCTAAAGCACGCCTAAGTGCCAAGGAAGGCGCATTTTACAGTTATCAGAATGCGGCCTTTTGTGTGATTGAGGAGGTGCTGCGCGGCGCTACCCAGTTGCCTTATCCGACCTTGTTGCAACAACATATTTTTAATACTTGTGGCATGGAAACGGCCTCTTGCGATTATGCGAGCATGGCGGCTTGCTCCAATAAAGCCTTACCGCATTTTTCGACGGGTTACGGCTGGCGCACAGAACCGGTTTCGCCCCACTATTACGACTTTGCTGCGGCTGGCGGGGTAAATGCCAGTGCTACGGACATGGGCAAATGGCTGCAAATGCTGTTAGGCGGGTTCCCGGAGTTTGTTACAAATTCCACCCTCGACGAGGTATTTGCGCCGGTGATCAAAACCAGCAAAGAACGCCGCATTTTCCCACATTGGATTGGTCGCGATGATGCTTCGTACGCGATGGGCTGGCGGGTACTGCAACGCGGCCCCGATACTTACCTGTACCACGGAGGTTATGTTAATGGCTATCGCGGCGAAATTGCCTTCAACCGCAAAGAAAACGTGGGTATTTGTGTCCTGTTTAATGGTTCCAGTGCGCTTTGCAGCCAGAGTGTGCCCCAATTTTTTGAACTTTATGACGCGTTGGTGCGGGTGCGGGCGCATTAAAGCCTCCCATCTAAAAGACGCAACACCCGATTGCCATATTTGGCATTCTCTTCTGAATGGGTCACCTGAATAATGGTAACGCCCTCTTCCTGGTTTAATTTTTTGAACAATTCCATGATTTCTTTAGCCTGGGCACTTTGTAAATTACCCGTGGGCTCGTCGGCCAGGATCAATTTCGGTCGGCCAATCAGTGCGCGGGCAATACCCACCAATTGTTGTTGTCCGCCTGATAACTGATTGGGAAACAAGTCTTTTTTGATAAAAAAATGGCCGCCAGCATACGCCAGTCGAGGTGGAAAAACGGCTGGAAATCAGTAGGTTTGGAAAAACAGACTGCGTACGTGACGGCCAAAAACTTTAAACATGGAAATTTTCGGTCACCACCCGGCCGTCAAACAAATTGATGATCCGGTGGGCAAAACCTGCATCGTGGGGCGAGTGGGTTACCATGATGATGGTGGTACCCGCCTGGTTGAGTTGGGTGAGCAGGTTCATTACTTCGAGTCCATTGGCAGAATCCAGGTTACCTGTCGGTTCATCGGCCAAAATGACCTTGGGATTGGCCACGACTGCCCGCGCGATGGCCACGCGTTGTTGCTGACCGCCCGACAATTGCTGGGGAAAGTGGTTGCGGCGGTGCATGATGTTCATGCGTTCCAGTACGGCTTCCACCTTCTTTTTGCGGTCGGAAGCAGGTACTTTCATGTATAAAAGGGGCAATTCTACGTTTTCGAACACCGTCAATTCGTCGATCAGGTTAAACGACTGGAATACGAAACCGATGTTGCCTTTGCGGTGGTTGGCGCGGTTGCGTTCGCTCATCTTGGCTACTTCGGCGCCAAAGAACGCGTATTCGCCTTCCGATGGGCTGTCGAGTAGGCCCAGGATATTGAGCAAGGTGGATTTACCACAACCGGAAGGGCCCATGATGGCCACAAATTCACCGGGTTGTATTTCTACGTTGATGCCGTTCAGGGCGGTCGTTTCTACTTCGTCGGTAGAGAAGATTTTATGCAAATTGGTGGTACGGATCATGTTATTTAGATTTTTTGATTGACTCGAAATGGCTGATTATTAAAACATTAGAACATCTTTGTCTCCGAAATTATCATAGGACGATGTGATGACTTGTTCGCCAACTTGCAAACCGTCCAGGACTTCGTAAAACTGTGGATTTTTTCGGCCGAGGGTAATGGTGCGTTTTTCGGCACGGTTGCCGGAAGCATTCAGTACATACACCCAACTGCCGCCTGTTTTACTGAAAAAGCCACCGGTTGGCAAGAGCAGGGCATCGGTGGGTTTGCCCAATTGAAGGCGCACCGGTACCGACAAACCACGCCGAATACCTTCTGGGACAGGTTCCACAAAACGCATATCCACCTCAAATCGGCCGTTGCGCACTTCCGGGTACACCTTGGAAACACTCAGGCGCACGGCTTTTCCATTAAAATCGAAATAGCCTTCCAGTCCGGGAAATATGCGCGAAATGTAGTGTTCGTCAATTTCCACCTTCATTTTGAAGCCGCTCAGGTCGTCAATTTGCCCCAGGTTTTGGCCGGTAGCAATACTTTGTCCCACCTCCACATCGACCCGGGAAAGCAGGCCCGAAACCTGGGCTTTTACATTCAGGCTGGACAAATTATTTTTCATCAGGCTCAGGTTCACTTTGGTGCGGTCTAAGGTGCCTTCCAATTGTTTGATTTGCGTGACGCTGTTTTCTTCCTGAAACTGTTGATTTTCAATTTCAATGGCCTTTTGCTGCTGCAATCGGTCGAGCGTATTTTTTGTTTTAATCAAATCCTGTTCGGGAATAATACGGTCGGCAAATAATTTTGCGTTGCGCTCGTATTCATCTTTTGCCTGTCGAATTTGGTATTCGAGGTCGGAAAGCGTGCGTTTGAGGGTAAATTTGTTTTGCCGCAATTGCAAACGCGTATTCTCCAGGTTGTTGATGAGGTCGTACATTTCCGTTTCGCGGTTGACGTAATCGAGGGTCAGGCGCTGGTTTTCGAGTTTCAGGATGAGATCGCCTTCTTTTACCGAAGCGCCGCCATCGAGGTACTTTTGGGCTACATAACCGCCTTCAATGGCATCCAATTGATAGGTTTTGAGCGGTTGTACCACACCGGTCACCACAATAAACTCATCAAATACCCCCCGTTGGGCAACGGAAATCGTGAGTTTTTCCCGGTCGACATTCAGGGTGCTTTTGTTGTTTGAAAACCAGAAACTGTAAACAGCAAAAGCCGTAAATGCCAGGATTCCCGCGCCTCCCAGGATGCGTTGCCAGGTCCATCGTTTTTTCTTGATAATTTTGTCCATGAAAAGTCTTTAAAATTGATCCTGTTCAGGTTGTATGTTTGTATTGTAAAGGGAAGGTCGTGCCATTTTTTCTACTGCATGTAAATCAATGATTTAGCGCAAAACCTTTGTTCAAATTTGTCCACCTGCGAACACAAGTGTCCGAAAACGAACACTAATTTGCATTTTTTTTATTGATTTGCATTGAGTTATGCGCAGGCATTGTCTTTGCCGGTAAGTAATCAACCAACCTATGTTAAAACATCCATGACCGAAGCACATATTTTAATTGTTGACGACAATCCGGGGGTATTAAGCGCCGGAAAGTTATTTTTAAAACGGCATTTTGCGGTCGTTGAAACGGCAAAAGATCCTGAAGCGATTCCGCAAATATTGCAAGATCAGCGCTATGATGTGATTTTGCTGGACATGAATTTTAATCGCAACAAAAATACGGGTCAGGAAGGCTTGCTCTGGCTGGACCGGATTTTGGACATTGACCCGACCGCGGTGGTGGTACTTATCACGGCTTATGGCGATGTAGACCTTGCGGTGCGGGCCATCAAAAAAGGCGCTACCGATTTTGTGTTGAAGCCTTGGGAAAACGACAAACTTCTTGCGACACTGTCCTCGGCCTTGCGCTTGAAAAACAGCAAAGACGAAAATACCCAGTTAAAATCGCGGCAAATGGGCCGAAATATGGCTGAAGTGCGCGATTTACCCCCGATTATTTTTCGCAGCAAGGCCATGCAGGCGGTATTGGACACCATCGAACAGGTAGCAGGAACGGATGCTAATGTGCTGCTGTTGGGCGAAAATGGCACCGGGAAAGACCTGGTAGCGCAGGCCATTCACGCACAATCAAAGCGGGCGACCGAGAATTTTGTCAAAGTTGATCTGGGTGCCATTACAGAAACCCTGTTTGAAAGCGAGTTGTTTGGGCATATCAAAGGGGCGTTTACCGATGCGCGGGAAGATCGCCCCGGCCGGTTTGAGGCAGCCGATGGCGGCACTATTTTTTTGGATGAAATTGGCAATTTGCCCCTAGGTTTGCAGGCAAAAATGCTCACGGTATTGCAAAATCGCACCGTGACGCGGGTTGGCTCCAACAAAGTAAAACCGATTGATGTTCGGGTGATCGCGGCCACCAACCAAAACCTGTTTGAAGCCGTGAAACAGCGCAGTTTCCGCCAGGATTTGCTGTACCGTATCAATACCATTGAGATACAACTGCCTGCTTTGCGCGACCGACCCGACGATATTGAACCGCTGGCCCTGTATTTTTTGCAGTTATTTTCCCAAAAATACAGTCGAAATGTGCAGGCTTTCAGTCCGGCACTGCTCAAAGAAATGTATCGGTACACCTGGCCGGGCAATATTCGCGAATTGCAACATGCCGTAGAGCGGGCCGTGATCATGGCGAAACAGGAGCAGCTGCAACCAGAGGATTTCTTTTTTCGCGAAAAAAACGAACATGCCGATACGCTCGACTACATGAGCATGAACCTGGATGAAATGGAGAAACAATTGATTATCAAAGCATTAAGCAAACATTACGGCAATATTACCGAAGCGGCGCAAGAGCTTGGACTTACCCGCGCCTCGCTTTACCGCCGTTTGGAAAAATACAATTTATAAAAACATCAAGCCTTTTCTGACCACGATATGATTGCACATGATCCGCAAAAATGGGTGCTAGCACCTACGCATTTCGACCGTTCTGACACCATTCGAAAGTTATTTCCCTGGATTTTGTTGATTTGCGCTTATTCCGGCGGCATTGCCTGGCTCGAGCTTTCCTATTGGAAACTGAGCGAACAGAGCCAAGTCCGCAACCTCACCATTATGCATACTTTACTGGGGTTTGTGATCTCCTTTTTATTGGTTTTTCGCACCAATACGGCCTATGAACGCTGGTGGGAAGGTCGAAAACTGTGGGGTAATCTGGTCAACAGCAGCCGGAATCTTGCCATGAAATTGGCCAGTATGTTGCCAGAAGAAGATCCCAATCGCAATTATTTCCAGAAATTGATACCGGCTTATGCGATGGCTTTAAAAGATCATTTGCGGGCCGAAAAAACACGGATCGAGTTGTTTGAAGACTTACCTACGCACATACAGGAAAGCCTTGATCTCGAAAAACACGTCCCCAATCAGTTGGCCCTGGCCATGTTACAATTGGCCAATCAATTGGCCACTGAAGAGCAAATAACGGGGTTTCAATTCCTTTCCCTGAACAATGAACTCCAGGCCTTCACCGATGTTTGCGGGGCTTGTGAACGGATCAAAAACACGCCAATTCCCTATTCTTACAGTGTTTTTATCAAAAAATTCATCCTGATTTATGTAGCCACTTTGCCATTCAGCCTGGTTTTTATCCTGGGTTATTTGGTAATACCGGTGGTTGCGTTTGTTTTTTATGTGTTGGCCAGTCTTGAATTGATTGCCGTAGAAATTGAGGAACCCTTTGGGGGGGACGACAATGATTTGCCGCTGGGAAAAATCGCGCGGAACATTGAGGTACACATTCATGAAATTATTTAAACCGGATGTTCAATTTTCGATCATTTACGTTGGCATTGAGTGTGCGCATTGGCTTGTTGGCCGCATCGGTTGGCGGGTCCGTTGCGCTTTTTTGCGGCGATTATCCGGTTATTTGGAGTGTGCTTTTTGCGGGTTTGGCCCTTTTGGCTGCCCACAATTTGTTTTACTATGTCAATGATACCAATCGGCGTTTGGCGCGTTTTTTTGAAAGTGTACGGTATACTGATTTTGCGATCCGATTTTCGGCAGGGAAAGAAAAAGGAGCGTCTTTTGAAGCGGTAAATCGAGAATTTAATGAGGTATTAGAGGCATTTCGGCAAACACGCGCTGAAAAAGAAACCAATTTGCTGTTCATGAATACCATTGTACAGCATTTGGGGACTGGCATATTGGCATTTGATGTTCAAAACGGGGTATTATTGTCCAACAGTGCGGCTTTTCAACTGCTGGGTATTTACCGGCTGCACCACTTGCATGATTTGCCCGCCAGCCACCATGCGTTGCTGGATTTTGTGCAAAACTTGCAGGCCAAGGGTAAGTTGTTGTACCAGCCAGAATCTGGTCGACAAATTGCGGTCCAGGGTGTTATTTTAAATTTGCAGGGCCGGGAGGTGCGCTTGCTTACGTTGCAAAACATTCATCCGGAATTACAGAAAAAAGAATTAGAAGCCTGGCGCGACCTGACGCGGGTATTGCGGCATGAAATCATGAATTCAGTAACCCCGATTGTTTCGTTGGTGGAGACCATGCAGGACATGTTGCGTTCGGATTTGAAGCCTTATAGTCCGGCGGGCGCGACCGATGACCTGGAAGAGGCGCTGGAAGTGGTGGCCACGCGCAGCCGCAGTTTGGTCGATTTTGTAGAGGCCTATCGCAGTTTTACGGCCATTCCGATGCCAAGGACGCAAGTGATTTCGGCGCAACGGCTGTTAGACAATGTGGCGGCACTTGCCTTGGCCGATAAAAAAGAAAATCCCGTACAACTTTTGCTTACCGTAGAGCCGCCCGATTTGATGCTTTCGGCCGATCCGGGCCAGTTAGAAATGGTGTTGCTGAACCTGATTAAAAATGCACGGGAAGCGTTTAAATCGGTCGTGCCCGAAAACGCCATCACCTTGCGGGCGGGCGCAAACAACAAAGGACGTGCCTACATCGTGGTGGAAGACAATGGCCCGGGTATTGAGCCCGGCCTGTTGGAAGAGATTTTTATTCCGTTTTTCACCACCAAGCTTACCGGATCAGGAGTTGGGTTGAGTATTTCGAAACAAATTATGCAGTTGCATGGCGGCGATATTCGGGTGCATACCGATATGGGGCGTGGGGCGCGGTTTGTGTTGGAGTTTTAGTCCCAATAGACGTCGGAAGCGTCCCCCCCACGTCGGAAGCGTCCCTGGTAGACGTCGGAAGCGTCCCCCCCCACGTCGGAAGCGTTCGAAACGCTTCCGACGTGGGGGGGGGACGCTTCCGACGTCTATCGGGACTAGGCATCATCCAGCCCGTCTTCTTCCCCAATAGGCGAAAACTGTACTTCCCGGTCCCGGTGCATTTTACACCAAACACAATCTTCTTTGCCGCAGCCCTCCCGAAATGCATGGGCTTGTATTTGCTGATAAGTATCTTTGATCAATTGCTGCATCCAAGATAGCTGATCGCTGGAAATAACAACTTCCGATTGTACGAAATCACCCTTCTTATCGGGCTCCAACCAGGCAATGACGCTGCTGCCTACTTGCTCCGGGTAAATGCGCGCTTCCTCCAACAAAATTTTATAAAAGGCCAACTGACGCCAATATTCACCACCCAATACTTCTACTTCACTGGGGGGCGCTACTTTTTTAGGATCCGGAGCGCCGGTTTTGTAATCCACCACGCGCAAATGATTGTCCTGCCATTCAATTTTATCTAAAACGCCGGTAAGCGGCACGCCCGCAAGTTCTACCCGGTCTATTCGGCGCTCCACCACGGCCCGTTTACGCCAGTAAGGCACCTGTTCGAGCGCATAGCGGTTCAGGTGTTGCTTGCCGAGGTTCAGGCGCTGCACATAGCCTTGCTGGCTGAAATAGCCGCGCATGCGCTCCATTTGTTGTTCAAAGATATTTTGCAATACCCCGGCGCCCGGAAATTCCTGCTTGGGATCGGCTTTCATGCGCAAAAAATAATGCCGTAACGCTTCATGGATCGCCTGTCCGTAAGCCGCCGCCTCGCGCATGGTTTCAGGAATGCGCAATAAATCGGCATAATAAAAAGCAATTGGACAGCGCAAATACCGGTTGAGTGCCGTGATACTCAGGGTGTAATCCTTCAAAAGTTCGTTCAAAACGGCTTCCTCCGGCAAGGCAATCACCGGTTTTATCGGCTCCAGCAGCAAATTGCGCTGTGCATCCACCAAAATACCTGCATCCGCCGCGACTATTTGTTTCGGCAAGCCCGTTTCATCGATAAAACCTACCTGCGAGAGCGCTTTCCCATTCCAATCGGCCAAACTAAAAGACATGGATAAATGCCGCTTCGCGCGGGTCATGGCCACATAAAACAAGCGACGACGCGCTTCCGTGGCATCTTCTTCACCCGACAACGTGAGGGTTTCGGGCAACGCAAACCGGTTGCTGCCCTGGCGCGCACTGGGTTCCCAATCCTCTGTGGTACAATTAATTAAGAAAACATGTTCAAACTCAAGTCCTTTTGCAGCATGGGCCGTAAGCAATTGAATACCTGTTCCGGCGCCTACGTTTTGTTGCAACTGGAGGGCCAACTTGTTATCGTCCATACTTTCCAGCAACCGCAAAAGCCGTTCCAGGGTAAAACGCGGGTTGCGTGCAATTTCATTGCCCACAAAATCGAGGAAACTATGCAGCACTTGCAACCACCAAACCTTGTCGGGTTGATCGAGCGCCCATTGTAACAATCCGCTTTGGCGGTACAATTGTTCGATCAAAGCAGGTAATGCCATATTCAGACAATCGGCCACCCATTGGTTCAAGGTGCGCAAAACAGCATAAGCATCCGAAAAAGGCGCATGAAGTGGCGTGGGTGCTGCATTTTTACTAAAATTTCGAAAAAACACGCCTTTTTGAACCGATTCGGTGGACGCTTCGGGCGCGCGCAATTGGATGGCCAACTGCGCCAGTTCTAAGGGATCAAGTCCCCACCAGGGCGCATGCAACAATCGGAACAACCGATAGTCACCGCTGAAAGGCACATTGGATTCGTCGCTCAAATACCGCAACAGTTCTCGAAACTGCTGCATAACAGGCAAATCCAGCAAATTAACAGGCCGTTTGGTGGTGTACGCAATGCCTTTTTTATCCAACAATTGCATCAAACGCACGGCTTCCTTGTGGCGCGCATACAGCACCGCAATTTCTTTTGGATCGACGTTGTCCTGAAGCAGCGTTGCAATTTGGTCCACTACCGCCGCCGTTTCATGCAGGCGATTTTCATATACCTGAATGGCCGCCCCGTCTGTTGCCTTGGTAAAGGCCTGTAGTTTTTTTTGTTCAAAGGTTGCGCCCAATGCGCGTACGGCGCGTAAAGCATTGTTTTCGATCACCTTAGAGGCCGCATCGAGGATTTCCTGCGTGGAACGGTAGTTGATTTCCAGGACAACCGATTGCAGCGCGGGTTGAAATTTATGGTAAAATTCCAGCAAATTGGCCAATCGGGCACCTTGAAACTCGTAGATGCTCTGATCGTCGTCGCCCACAATAAACACATTGGGCGATTCCCAAAAATCGAGCAAGTGGTGCAACAATTGATTTTGCGCTCCATTGGTATCTTGGTACTCGTCTACCAGAAAATATTGAAACCGCTCCTGATAATTGCGCAAAAGGGCCTCATTGGTTTCAAAAGCCTTCAGCACCCAAAGCATCATATCCTCATATTCATAACGCCCGGTGCGCTGGAGGGCCAGTTGGTAGCGCGGGTACAAATCCGCGGCAGCCTTCAAGCGGGCCATTTTTTCGGTAATATCCTTGACTTTTGCAGTCTTGGGTGCACCTTTTTTACCGAAACGGCTATTTATTTGGTAAATATAATCGGGATGTTCGGGCAAGCCGGTGAGAAATTCGTCCACTTTTCGGAGCACAAATCCGGGTGTCCAGCCTTCTTTTTTCATTACTGAAAACAACTCTTTCAGTTGTTTTTCATAGAAGAAAGCCTGTTTTTTGCCCTCGCGCAACAGGTGGTCGGCAGGCAGGTTTTCCAGCAGTTGCCGAATCACCTCCACCCTTTCCAGGTCGCTGAGGGGCTCTAGATCACCCCGCCCAAACAGTTCGATATTTTCCTGAATGACGCGGTTGCAAAAAGCGTGGAAGGTAAAAACCGGAACGCGATGCGCTTCGGGGCCGATGATGCTTAAAAGGCGTTCACGCATGGCGCGCGCACCGGCATCAGTAAAGGTAAGGCAAAGGATATTTTGTGCCCGTGCATCGGTATCGAGCAAAATTTTACCGATTCGGGTGGCGAGTACGTGGGTTTTGCCGGTTCCGGGACCTGCAATTACCAAAACAGGGCCTTCCGTTTGGTCGACGGCCTGTTTTTGAGCTGGATTGAGTTGCTTCAGCGCATCCAGAAACGCCGCATTGTATTGCTGGAGGGGCGTTTCCATTACTTTGCCGGATCGATGGACTGGCAGAGTTCGACGAGTACGCCATTCGTCGTTTTGGGGTGTAAAAACACCACCCATTTGTTGTCGGCACCGCGTTTTGGCTCCTTGTTAAGGGGCGTAAACCCTTCTTTTTCAAGGCGTTCTACTTCGGCGTGGATATCGTCTACTTCAAAAGCAATGTGGTGGATGCCTTCGCCGCGTTTTTCAATAAATTTGGCAATCGGGCTTTCCGGGTCGGAAGCTTCCAGCAATTCAATTTTGCTTTGGCCAACTTGGAAAAAAGAAGTAGCCACTTTTTCGGAGGCCACCGTTTCAACTTTAAAATGCGGAATGCCCAACAATTTGTAAAAAAGCGCATTGCTTTCTTCCATGTTGCGTACGGCAATGCCGATATGGTCTATTTGTTTCATTTTTGCTTGATCCAGATTTCTTTTGCACCGGTAAGGTCCTGCAAAGCAATCATTTTTTGCTGAATTTCTTGCATATTTTGATAATGAAACTGTACCCCTACTTGATACCCTTTTTTCTGGGAAAGATATACCTCATACCCAGCCTTTTTCAGGGTTTGGATCGTGCGATCGGCATTGGTTTTTTCCTGCAAGGTGGCAATGATCAAAACACAGGTGCGGCCTTTTTTAGCGTCCTTCAGTGTTTCACGGCGCGCATCTTCTACTTTTTGGGCCACCGATTCTTTCACTTGTTGGTCTAAATCATCGCCTTTGGGGGTGGAAGGTTCTTTTAGAGCAGGTGCCACGTTGGTTTTACTTGCTTTTGAAGGCTCGGGCGTGACGACATTACTTTTCTCCGTTTTCTCTTTATCCTGTTTGGCAACAGGCGATTTTGCAAGTTTATGTTCCCGCAGCCACCAAACACCAGCAATAATGCCCAATAAAAGCAACAACGACCCTATTGCGCCCCACAGCGAAATACGTCCGGCGGGTTTGGCAGGTGATGAATTGTACACGGGCAAATCGGGGGCCGCTACAGGCTTGCTTGCATTGACCGCCGTAGCCATTGGAATCAAATCGGGCGCTTTTTCGGAAACCTCCCGTGAGCGGGCTATTGGAGAAAACTGCAAGGGTGGAAGTCCAAAAGATTCGGTGCTATAATTGGTAGCATCGGGCAAAAACTGAATTTTTTGTACATAATTTTTGTACAAACGGCCTACTCCGGGTAACGTTACGATTTCGCGTTGATTCAATAAATCGCGCATTTTTTCCACAAAATCGGCTAATGCGCGCCGTGCATCTTCGTCTGGGATGCCATGCGTGCTGGCAATATCTTCCACTAAAATACCATCGTCGAGGGTCAGGTTTTCGCTAAAAGTGAGGGATTTATGCGGTGGATTAACCACACCACCTACATAATCGACGTTGGCGGTAGACTTCACAGCAGTAAAACCACCAAAATCCGGAATATGGAGGGTGTCATGGAGAAACAACAGTTTTTCTATATGTGCAGGAATATCAATTTGCATAATACAAAAATCAAATGTGGGGAAAGTACAGGTTAGAAAAAAGCAACCCCGAAAAGCAAAACTGTCTTGACACGACGATTAAAATGGATGAATAAAAATGTATTGCAATTTTGCTGCCAAAATCGACGCAAAAGTAGGGCTTTCTTAAAAATGACTTGGGGTTAATGTACATGAAACCGACTTTTGTTGAATAATTTTAGCGAACAAGCTTTTTATCATGCCTTAAAAACAATAATTACTGTGTAATTTTGCCTCCTACTACAGACAACAAATAAAATGAGCGAAGTCGAAAGCTTCTTTAAATCGGCTTTTTCGGTTGACAATGTCATATTTGGGTTCGACGAAGGAGATCTCAAGGTGCTTTTGATTCAACGGGGAGCGGCGCCTTATAAAGGGAAATGGGCGCTTCCGGGCGATTTGGTGTACCCAAATGAAGATCTTGATACCGCAGCAGCAAGGGTATTGGAGCAATTAACCGGTTTACGCAATGTTTACCTTGAACAGGTAAAGACGTTCGGAGCTGTAGACCGCCATCCGTTGGGCAGGGTGATCACTATCGCGTATTATTCGCTGATCAAAATTTCAGATTATGCTGTGACTCCAGCCTCTTTTGCCCAGTCGGCCAAATGGCATTCGGTCACCCGTGTATCAGAGCTCGCATTTGACCATAATGAAATCCTGGATAGTTGCCTCAAACGCCTCAAACGCAAAGTGCGGATGTCGCCCGTAGGCTTTGAGTTGCTCCCTCCCAAATTTACGCTCACCGAGTTACAACACCTTTACGAATCCGTCCTCAACCCTGTTAATGGTTTGGATAAACGCAATTTTCGAAAAAAAATACTGTCCATGAACTTGCTGGTAGAACTCACCGAATCGCAAGCAGGCGTGGCACATCGGCCTGCTAAACTATACCAGTTTGATCAGGACAAATACGAGGAATTCGTTGCGGAAGGGTTTAGTTTTGATATTTAGTGATGAATGATGAGTGATGAATGATGAATTGCAATTAAATAATTAACAATCAAACAAATACAAAAAATAAAATAATCAATAAATAACTAAACTTCGGAGAAATAACGCATTTGTAGAAAAGCCTGAAGGGCTGAAATGATTATAAAATCCTACCGACTTCGGAGAAGTCACGCATATGTAGAAAACAACCAACAACCGATGCCTTCTGACTTCGGAGAAGTCATGCATTTGTAGAAAACGACAAACAACCAATTCCTTCTGACTTCGGAGAAGTCATGCATTTGTATCAATTGTATCAATTGGCATGCCCAAATTTAGTTGATTTTGTGCGTTGATATTCAACTCCTTTTTGTCAACCATATTTGGGCATGTCCAAACTAACAACTAACAACTAACAACTATCAATTAAACAACACTTTCCCCGAACCCGTCACCGCACCATCTTCCACCATGCGGAAAAGATACATGCCCGCAGGCAAATTGGAGCGCTCCAAAATACCATTGGTTCCTGGCGCGATTTCCAAAACATGCGCCAATTTTCCATCAAGATGGTATAATTCCAGGCGGGTTACCACAGCGGTTGGTGTATTGCGCTGAAAAATGCAACGGTCTGCCGCCGGATTTCCAAGCACATTCCATCGGGTAAGCGCGGCTGTTTTAGGCTGACTGACCTGTACCGACAACCGGCCAATGTTATGCCATACCGTATCGGTAATGATGGGTGCATTAAAATCAAAATAAATGGCCGCTGCGTTCTGAATCAACGTACCATCGGGTAAATCGGCTGCCTGATCGATAAAAAACTGAAACCAGCCGCTGGAGGCCGCCTTATTGGTGAAGGTATCCGGCAAAATGATTGGATCAAAAACCACGTCTAAAGTATGGTCTAGCAATTGCCAAGTGAACGGATGGGACGCTGCGCCCGGACGGAAATGAAGGGGATTGAGTGTATTGGGCAGCACATCGCGCAACAACACCCTGAATGCGGTATCATTGCCGGTATTTTGGAAATGAATAACGTATTCCAAGGAGGCATTGGCAGGCAAAATATGGTCTGGTCCCACGCCGGTTGGGAAGGCAAACTTGCCATTCGGATCATAAGAGCCCACCACGTCCCGGCATTTTTTATCATGGTCCAGGTCGGGATCATCCAACCAGTACATATTGGCTTGTCCGGGTGTTAGGCCGCTGCACCCTTCCAGGAATACCGTTGTGCGCGCACCGGTATCATCGCGGTCCGATTCCAGGCGCCAGGTTTCGCCCGCAGCAGGATAGGAAAGGGTGAAAGAAGCGCCATTGTCGAGGGTATAGGTTTGGGTAGCAACGAGTTGATCGTTTTTATACACCAGGTATTTAAATGGAGTTAAGGTGGGCGCACCACCTTTGTTGGTCAGGGTAAATTGCACGGTGGAGTCACCGACACATTCCGCCTGTAGTCTTATTTTAGGGTGGGAAATGGCCACTTCTGGACAAGGATTGCTTATTTTTACATAAGACTCGAAACAAAGGGTTCGTCCAAACAGGCCATTGTTACACGGAGGGCGGACTAAAAAAGTTAATTTATTGAACTCCAAGGGACCCAGGTTGCCGACTTCAAAGATTAAAGTGTCGCCTTGTTGGGTAAAGGGAAAATTTTCAGGCTTTTCTAAAATTTCAAGTTCATTGGGAATCACGACCGCCACCCGCATGTTTTCGGCCGGAATGGTGCCGTAATTGCCGTATTTCACCACCAATTTGCTGGTAAGGCAGGCGCGTAAAAAAGGCGCAGGGCCCAGTTCAACGGTTGCAATAGGGCATTGTACCAAGGGCTTTAGGACGAAATTGACGGTATCGGTTTGCTGAAGGGAATCGACCGACACAAGCACCGAATCCGTACATACTTCCCAGGCGCCACCGGGTATGGGCAACACCGAAATTACCACATCACTGGTATCCTGTTGGTAAAAAGCAAAAGATCCATCTGCCTGGGTGGGTATCACAAACCCATAATTTCCTGTTTTTACAATCGACACATTGGATGCAGGCAAATCAGTGGAATCAGAGACGCAATCATTGTTTTGATCGATTCGGACCGTACCCGTTATTTTACCTCCGGTATCCGGGTCGCCTACACCTGAAGCAATGGAAATATTATAATCGCAGGCATCGGATACAAAACCATCAACAACCAGGAAATACTGCTTTCCAGCAACCAGGTTGGGGTACGTCAATATCAATGGTTCGGAAATTCCGCCTGCAGTTCCTGGCACACAAGTGAGGGCCTCTGCAGTGCACGACTCCATCAAAGCAATTTGAAGCCCATCGCCGTTTGCACAATTGGAAGCAATAACAGTCAAATTAAGCGGATCACCTGATGCTATAAATCCAAACCATTGATCATTGTGCACCACAATTTGTCCACAAATGGTATTTGAAAAATCGCCCGTTGCGAAGGTATTATTCCATGTTTTACCCTCAAGGGTGTTTTTATCAAATATGCAAACATCCGCATTAAAACAACTTTCAGCAGGAAAACACTGGGAAAACAACAGGTGGGTGGTAAACAGCAAAGGTAGAAGAAGCAGGTTTTTCATCGTATTATGGGTTGATTTACGTGCCAAAGATAAATCAATCCAATGAGACGCCCCAATTTCCTTTTGCTGCTTTTTGGCAAATCAGCCACTATGCTTTTTCAATCTTCACAGAAGTCATGGTTAAAGCACCGCCCACGGCAGAGTCGTTGAAAAAAGTTGGTTTTTCGTCCTTATCTTGCAGAGCCAGTACATACAACAGGGGCAAATAATGCTCCGGGGTAGGAATCGCCAAATCAAACGCTTTACCCTGCGCCTTGAAATTAATCAAATCGGTATGATCGCCCGAAAGGATGCACGCCTTCATTTTATCATTGGCTTCTATGGCCCAATCGAAGCCGAAACCGGTTTCATTGAGGCGATTCCAGGCTACTTTCCCCAGGTTGTGTACCATGTTACCGCTTCCAATAATGAGTACGCCTTTTTTGCGCAAAGCCGATAATTGGCGCGCCAGATCGTAATGGTACTGCGCTGGCTGTGTATAGTCGAGGCTCAATTGAATCACTGGCACATCGGCCTTCGGGTACAAATGCTTAATGACCGACCAAGCACCGTGATCGAGGCCCCATTGTTCGTCCAATCCCACGTCGGTTTTTGTAACCAGGGTTTGCATTTCTTTGGCCAATACCGGACTCCCGGGCGCCGGATATGCTACATCAAACAATGCCTGCGGAAATCCGCCAAAGTCGTGGATGGTGGGTGGTTTTTCCATTGCCGTAACAAATGTGCCCTTGGTTTCCCAATGTGCTGACACACAAACAATTGCATTGGGTGTTGGAATATCCTCCCCCATTGTTCGGAAACCGCGTACAAAGTCATTTTCATCAATGGCATTCATAGGACTACCGTGCCCCATAAACAACACCGGCATTTGCGCGGAATCGTTGAAGGATTCGGTCATTTTATTCAAACTGCTCAATTTCATGGCTGCACCGGCTACTGGCAAAATTGCCAGGGTTTTGAGAAAATCCTTGCGCTTCACGGGCTAATTTTTTAGAGCCTATAAAATTTATATTTTTCACTAATATGACAGTCTTTTTTCAAAAATCACACGCATTTCTATGCTTTTTCAACCATTTTTCCTTTTCCTGATAATCGGGCATATGCTTTTCAACTAAAGCCCAAAAACGATCCGAATGGTTGAGTTCCACTAAATGCGCCAATTCGTGCAAAATCACGTAATCCTGTACCTCTTGGGGCGCAAAAAGGAGACGAGTCGATAAATTGACATTGCCCTTGGAGGAGCAACTGCCCCAATTGGAATGATTGTATTTCAGGTTGACGCTTTGGATGGGCTTTTTAAAAGTGCGGTCGTTCCAATCCAGCACCCGGTGCGTGATTTCTGCCTGAAAATCGCGGGCAACGATCCGGCTGAGCAAGGTTTTGGTCACCCTCGAACGCTGCCAGTCATTCAATTTGGGGTTAATTTCCAAACTGATCGTATCGCCAATCATTTTCGCGGTGTTGGTAGCCCGGTCTTTGAAGGCAATATCGAGCACATATTTTCGATTGCCTACCTGGAGGATTTCGCCGTGCTGATGTATTTTCCCAAAAAAAGCCGCACGTAATTCGGGCTTTTGCGCCAATGCGCCCTTGACCCAATCCCGGCAGGCATCCAAATGCTCCTGAATGGTAGTTTCGATAGCATTGACGGGCAGGCGCATCCGGATGGAACGCGAACTCAAACTATAACGATGCCCACGCAACAAATCCAACGCGATCGTTACCGGAAGCGCCGTGCCGTCAATATGTATTAATCGTTTGATTGTTCTCTTTTTTTGAAGCATTTTATCCTTTGCGACGTGCAAAATCCTGCATCAAATCCACCAAAGCTTGTACACTTGATTTTTGCATCGCGTTGTAGGTGCTCGCGCGGAAACCACCTACCGAACGATGCCCTTGAAGACCGACCATGCCGTTGGCTTCTGTTTCTGCCAAAAACTCCTTTTCGAGGGCAGCATATTTTTCCTCCATCACATAACAAATATTCATCAAGGAGCGGTCTTCCTTCGCAACGGTGCCTTTGAACAGCGGATTTGCGTCAATTTCGGTATATAACAGCGCCGCTTTCGTTTTGTTTTTGCGCTGAATTGCTGACAGTCCACCTTGTTTTTTCAACCAACGCAAGGTCAGCATGGATACATAAATCGGGAAAACCGGTGGTGTGTTGTACATCGAGTTTTCTTTGATAAACGTACGGTAATCCAACATGGCAGGCAGATGGCGTTTTACCGTGCCCAGCATGTCTTCACGCACAATCACCACGGTCGTACCAGCCGGACCCAGGTTTTTTTGAGCGCCCGCATAGATCAAACCGAATGGGGAAACATCGACCGGACGGCTTAAAAAATCGGAAGACATGTCACAAACAATCGGCACCGGAGATTTCGGAAATTTGTGCAATTGTGTTCCGAAAATGGTGTTATTGCTCGTCAAATGCAGGTATTTTGCATCCTTTGGAATTTTATACCCCTTTGGAATGAAGGTATAATTTTGGTCTTTTGAAGATGCCAACACTTCTACCTTGCCAAAACCTTTTGCTTCTTTGATGGCTTTGTTGGCCCAGGTACCGGTATCGGTGTACACGGCGGTTTCATCTTCGTTGAGCAAATTCATGGGTGCCATAAAAAACTGGGCGCTGGCACCGCCGGTAAGCCAAAGCACCTTGTATTCTGGTGGTAAACTCAGAATTTCGGTCATTAACGCATTGGCCTCTTCAATCACCGCCGTAAATTCTGGTCCGCGGTGTGAAAGTTCCAGTAAACTTAGGTCGATGCCTTGATAATTGGCAACTGCTTTTGCCGCTTCTTTAAATACGGAGGCTGGTAAAATGGCAGGACCAGCTGAGAAATTGTGTTTTTTCATGGAAGTGCGATATAGATCGTGCTTGGTTCGGGCGCAAAAGTAAGGGTTTGTAGCGGAACTTTGAGTTGGTGGATTTTTGTCGGCACTTTTTTTGACTTTAAAGGTATTGTGACAGACCTTTGTTGCATCGAACATCCTTTCTAATATCTGAACATGAAAAACATCTTTGAAGCCGCTGTTACCGACGAAATCATCGATCGAATCAACCATTTAACCCCTGAAACGAAAGCAAAATGGGGCACCATGACGGTAGATCAAATGCTGTCACACTGTTGCGTGACCTACGAAATGTTGTATGAAGACAAGCACCCCAAACCCGGTGCTTTCTTGAAATTAATCTTGCGTTTGCTGGTAAAGTCGACGGTTGTAAATGAGAAACCTTATAAAAAATCGTCGCAAACGGCACCTGCCTTTTTAATCAAAGGGGCCCGCGATTTTGAGGCCGAAAAAGCGCGTTTGATTGATTTTATGCAACGTACCCAAAAACAGGGTGGCGCTTATTTCGACAATAGGGAATCACATTCCTTTGGCAGCCTGAATACACAGGAGTGGAACAACATGTTTTACAAGCATTTGGACCATCATTTGACGCAATTTGGGGTATAGATGCCTTTTTAAACCCCAAAAATCTTTTTATAAGACAACGGATTACAACCCATTGCCTTTTTAAATTCCTGGTTAAAATACGAAACATTGCCAAAGCCGCTCTCAAAACAGATTTCTGCGACCGATTTGTCTGTGGTAGTCAGCAATTGACAGGCGTGTTTTACCCGAAATTCGGTGAGCACATTGACCAACGTTTTGCGGGTTATTTTTCTGAAATAGCGGCAAAAGGAACTGGGTGTCAGGTTGGCCACGGCTGCCATTTGCTCCAGGCTAATATCCTCCTGATAATGGGCAATTAAATAGGCGTACACGTGCTGAAAACGCTCGGTTTCGGCCGTAGAGGGCACGAAATGCAAAAACTGCGGATCAATGGGTTCCACTTCATCCGAAACCGCAATCATTTGCAAAATTTCAATTAAAAGTAAAAACTGCTGCAAATGAAGGGCATTCATTCCATCCTGCATCTTTACGGCAATCTCTTGGCGCACGCTGCCTTTTACCCAAATACCCGCCCCGGATTTTTGCAATAAACTTCGAATCGCACGCATTTCGGGCATTTCCCAAAATTTTGATCCGGCAAAATCCTCCTGAAACTGAATTATACAGGCTTGTGCTTGTTGGCCCGGAACTTCGGAAGGTTCGGAAAGCCAGGTATGCGGCAAATTGGGACCCAACAATACCAAATCCCCCGATTCATAATTGGCCACTTGCCTGCCCACTAACCGCCGTCCTTGCCCCTGCTGAATGTATGTCAATTCGAGGGCCGGATGAAAATGAAGTGGGGCATCAAAACGCGTACCGCTGAATTGACGATAGAGGATGGAATGTTCGTCTGAGGCTGAAATCTGTTCGAATGTTGCCCGCATTTACCGTTATTTTACCTTTTTATTTTGTAATTATTGTTTTAAAAGATAAAATTACACCATTTTTTGCAAATTTCATGGTAGTCTATACTTGAAAATTGCCGTTATTTTGTCTTACAAATCTACCTTGTTCATTCACCCTTATTGATCATGACAACCACTTTACCCGCCCTCGATGCTCCGTATTCCCTCAGCGATATCCAAAAAAATCAATACCGCGAAAACGGCCATATTTTATTGGAAGGCGTACTCAACACCGAAACGGTGGAGCAATACCGCCAGGTAATCGTAGACGCTGCCGACCGTTTTAACACCGAAAAACGCAAATTGGAAGACCGCGACACATACGGAAAGGCCTTTTTACAAATCATGAACATGTGGGTGGAAGACGAACAGGTACGCCGTTTTACCCTCGCACGGCGTTTTGCCAACATCGCAGCCGAATTGATGGGCGTTGAAAAAGTACGCATTTACCATGACCAGGCTTTGTTTAAAGAACCCGGCGGCGGGCACACTCCTTGGCACCAGGACCAATACTATTGGCCCATAGACACCGTAAAAACCATTACCATGTGGATGCCACTGGTGGATATTGAGGAAAATATGGGCATGCTCACGTTTGCCTCCGGTTCCCAAAAAGATGGTTTTGCGGGTAGTTTGGAAATTTCCGACGATTCGGAAGCGGTGCTCAGCAACTTAGTGGCAGCAAAAGGATACCCCGTTACCCGCGCCCAAACCATGAAAGCAGGCGATGCGACGTTCCACGCTGGCTGGACTTTGCACGCTGCGCCGGGCAACTATTCGGATAAAATGCGTCAGGTGATGACGGTTATTTACATGGCCGATGGTGCGCAAGTAATTGAATCACAGAACGATAGTCAGGAAAATGACCGGCTGCGTTGGTTGATGGGCCAAACGCCGGGCAGTGTGATTGATTCAGTCTTGAATCCGGTTATTGTTTAAAAGTGCATGCAAAACCGGAAATCGTTTTATTCAAATATAGCGCCTAAAAATGGTCATAGCCATCGCCCAAATATATTGCCAGGACGGCGATCGTGTTGGTAATTTCCAACGTATCGAACAAGCCATACAATCGGCTAAAATGCAGGGCGCAGCGCTGGTACTGTTCCCCGAATCGGTGCTGTATGGCTGGTTGAACCCAAAAGCCCATGAAAAAGCCGATCCAATACCCGGCCCCGACAGCGAATTGTTGTGCCAAATGGCAAAAACTTACCAAATTCACCTCTGTATTGGCCTGGATGAAAAAGACGGCGATCAACTGTTTGGCAGCGCAATCCTCATCGACGATCAGGGGGTGTTGCTGGCCAAGCACCGGAAAATCAATGTGTTGCCCGAGCTGATGAAGCCGCCTTATACCGCCGGAAATGCCGTAACCTGCGTTCAAACCCGTTTTGGAAATATCGGCTTGCTCGTTTGCGCGGATTCTTTTCAGGAGGAAAATCTACTTGCCCTGCAGCAATTGAAACCCGATTTGTTGCTCATCCCTTATGGTTGGGCAGCGCCGGAAGCTGCCTGGCCTGATCACGGATTAGCGTTACAAAAAGTGGTGCAACATGCAGCGCAAACAGTAGGTTGTCTGGTCGCGGGGGCTGATTTGGTGGGTACGCTCACCAATGGTCCCTGGAAAGGCCAAGTATGTGGCGGACAAAGTGTTGCTTGCGATAAAAAAGGCGCAATTATTGCCCTGGGAAAGGATCGGGAACCTGATTTGCTGGTTTTTACGATGCCTGTAGAACCTGAATTTTAAACTGCTCATTTACCCAGCATGATCCAAAGTTTAGCCGCCATTACCGACGGGAAAGGCCATTTTTCGATCCAAACCATCCAGGTTGGAGCCCCACAAGGCGATGAAGTACTGATTGCGATCAAAGCGGCAGGCGTGTGCCATACCGATTGGGATTCCCAAAATTGGGGTAAACCCCTCGTAATGGGCCATGAAGGTGCCGGAATCGTATCTGCTATCGGGCCAGACGTAAAAAACGTTCAAATAGGTGACGCGGTGCTGCTCAATTGGGCCATTCCCTGTTACCAATGTTTTCAGTGTCAGGAAGGTAACCAGCATCTTTGCGAAGACAACAACGCCATCCCGCCCGATGGACAAGTGAGCCGCGGCCATGCTACTTTTACCTCTACTTTATACAAAAATGCGCCCATTGAACGCGCATTTCGCATCGGAACCATGTCCGAATTCACCTTGGTGCGGGAGGCGGCCTGTGTAAAAATGACCGTAGATATGCCGTTTGCCTCCGCAGCGATTGTGGGTTGTGGTGTTATGACCGGTTATGGTTCGGTGGTGCACGCGGCCAAGGTAAAACCCGGTAGTTCGGTGGTCGTTTTGGGCGTTGGTGGGGTTGGGTTAAACGTCATTCAGGGTGCGCGCATAGCTGGTGCCGCCCAAATTATTGCGGTAGATATTCAACCCGCACGGCTGGAAATGTCGAAATTTTATGGTGCCACCCACACCATTTTAGCCGAAAAAACAGATGTTGGGTTGTTGGAAGCCGCCAAAATTGTACATGGCATGACTAATCAACGCGGCGCTGATTATGCTTTTGAATGCACCGCAATTCCCGCTTTAGGCGCGGCCCCGCTCGCGATGGTGCGCAACGCGGGAGTAGCTGTGCAAGTGAGCGGCATCGAACAGGAAGTACCGATGGATATGCGCCTTTTTGAATGGGATAAACTGTATATCAATCCGTTATACGGAAAATGCAGGCCTCAAATTGACTTCCCTGTTTTACAAAATTTGTATAAAAACGGTGATTTGCTGCTCGATGCACTGGTCACGCGCACGTACCCGCTCGAGGATTTAGCCCAGGCATTTGCCGATATGCATGCCGGAAAAAATGCAAAAGGCGTATTGGTATTTTAAATTCAAACACACTATGTCAAAAAGCAACCTTATTGCCCGTTTTTTCCTGATTGGTCTGTTCCTTTGTCAGGCAAACCTTTATGCACAAATCACCTTGGACCATGTTGAGCCTGGCAATTGGTGGGTTGGGATGCACAATCCGGCCTTGCAAATTTTGGTGCACGCTGCCGGAATTGGCGCAACAACCCCGCAAGTTCAATATCCAGGCGTGAAAATCGTCAAAGTGCATCGCGCTGACAGCAAAAACTACCTGTTTATCGATCTTTTAATCGATAAAAACACCAAACCAGGCACATTTAGCCTCGAATTTAAAAAAGATGGGAAAACCCTTGCCAGCTATCCATATACATTAGCAGCCCGTGAAATGCCCGCCGATCAAATCCGCGGATTTGACGCTTCTGACGTGGTGTACATGATCACGCCCGACCGGTTTGCAAATGGCAATCCTGAAAACGACGTGGTAACCGGCATGCGGGAAACCAAAATTGATCGCAGTGCACCGGGCGGTCGACATGGCGGCGACATTCAGGGTATGATCGATCACTTAGATTATATTTCCGACATGGGTTTTACGGCGATTTGGCCAAATCCACTGCTCGAAAATGACATGGAGGCTTATTCATACCACGGCTATTCCATTACCAATCATTATAAAGTAGATCCGCGTTTTGGCACTTTGGATGATTATAAAGCACTAGCAACCAAGGCGCGCGCCAAAGGATTGAAACTCATATTTGACGGCGTGATCAATCATATAGGATTGAATTACTGGTGGATGCAGGATTTGCCCTTTAAAAACTGGGTTAATAGTCTGGATACGTTTGGCTATACCAACCATAGGCGCACCGTCAATGAAGATCCGTACGCTTCCCAAGCCGATAAAAACAGCATGACCAATGGCTGGTTTGCGCCTACCATGCCCGATTTGAATGCACAAAATCCGTTTTTGGCCACCTATTTAATCCAAAACTCCATTTGGTGGATTGAAACCCTGCATTTAGGCGGTATTCGCCAGGATACGTATTGTTATTCGGATAAAATTTTTTTGCAAAACTGGAGCTGCAGCATCATGCAGGAATATCCCAATTTCAGCATCGTCGGAGAAGAATGGACGCTCAATCCCTTGATCGCATCCTATTGGCAACAAGGCAAGAAGAACAGCGACGGTTATACGGGCTGTTTGAAAAGCACGATGGATTTTCCGTTGCAATCGTCTTTAGTAAAAGCGTTGAAAGAGCCGGAAGATCCCAATTTTTCAAAAGGCATGTACAATTTGTACGAGGCGCTGGCCAATGATATTGTGTATGCCAACCCGAATGCCTTGTTGGTGTTTGGTGACAACCACGATATGGACCGCATTTTTACCCAACTTGATCAGGATTACGGCCTGGCGCGTATGGCCCTCACGTATTTCTTGACCATTCGCGGTATCCCTCAGGTGTATTATGGCGCCGAAATTTACATGGACAACACGGGATATCCGGGCAACCACGGAGTCATCCGCTCCGATTTTCCAGGCGGCTGGAAGGGCGATGCGGTGGATGCCTTTACCGGGAAAGGATTGTTAAAAGTACAAGAACAATATCAGGATTATCTTAAAAAACTGCTGAATTGGCGCAAAAACAACCCGGTGATTTCCAATGGTGCTACCCTGCATTTTGCCCCGGTAAAAGGCGTGTATGTTTATTTCCGGTACAACGCGACCAAAACGGTGATGGTTATCATGAATAAAAATGCCGATCCCGTAAATGTGGAAACCAAAGATTTTGCTGAAATTTTGCAAGGAAAAACCACGGCCACCGAAATCGCCACCCGCATTTCGGTGCGTTTGAAGGATCCTATTCCAATTTTTCCTAAATCGGCAATGGTTTTTGAAATTGATTAAATTAACTTGGCGGGGTATTTACAATCCAAGCACATGAAATTCGAACATTTAGCCCTTTGCTTCCTTCTTTTTAGCACTACTGCGCGTGCGCAAGACCTTCCGCAAGTTTCTGCAGGCAGCATCCATCGCCTCGAAAACTTCGCTTCCAAATACGTCGATGCCCGCAATATTGATGTGTGGATGCCCGCCGATTATACCCCCGGCAAAAAATACAATGTGGTGTATATGCATGACGGGCAGATGTTGTTTGACGCTTCGAAAACCTGGAATCAGCAGGAATGGGAGGTAGATGAAACGTTTACCCGATTAATAAAGGAGAAAAAAATAGAGCGCTGCATCGTGGTTGGAATCTGGAACAATGGCCAATATCGCCATGCCGAATATTTTCCCCAGGCGTTTTTAAATACGCTCACCCCCGCCTTTCGAGATGCATTTGTGGCAAAAGAACTGCAAAATAAGCCCCAATCGGATGCCTATTTAAAGTTTATCGTAGAAGAACTAAAGCCGTATATCGATCGGAATTTTGCGACCTATCCCGATAAAGATGCGACGTTTATCATGGGGTCGAGTATGGGCGGATTGATTTCCATGTACGCTATTTCGGAATATCCGGCAGTTTTTGGAGGGGCGGCCTGCCTCTCCGTTGCCTGGGTGGCGAAGGCGCAGAAAAACTTCGAACTGCCCTTGGCCGCTTTCAATTATTTGCAAAAAAAGACGCCTTCGCCATTTGGGCACAAAATATACATGGACCACGGTACTACGGAAATGGATACGATGTATGGCGTTTACCAGGATTTTGTAGATATTTTGATGCAAAACAAGGGTTTTGGCCCTGGAAACTTCAAAAGTGCGGCATATCCCGGCACTGGACACAATGAAAAAGACTGGGCCGCGCGTTTGTCCGTTCCTGTTCAATATTTGTTGGGAAAGCCGCCGTTGCAACAAGTAGCCTTCGGGAAACTGGATCATTATGCCGATTTTCAGTCTAAATACGTGACCGAGCGGAATGTAGATGTGTGGTTGCCCGAAAATTACGACCCAAAGATAAAATACCCGGTGTTGTACATGCACGACGGACAAATGCTCTTCGACCCCAACACGACCTGGAACAAAACCAGTTGGAATGTAGATGATGTATTAACCGAAAT
This sequence comes from Saprospiraceae bacterium, assembly GCA_040397785.1. Lineage (GTDB taxonomy): Bacteria > Bacteroidota > Bacteroidia > Chitinophagales > Saprospiraceae > M3007. The sequence goes on from JBBAVI010000009.1 coordinate 78,610, forward strand.
AACGCAAACTCAAAAAGTAAAAAACGCAATCGTGGTGGGCATTTGGAACGGCGGAAAAACCCGCCACGCCGATTATTTCCCGCAAAAACCCTTTGAAAGCTTGTCTGCTGAGAAAAAAGAAATGATGTACGCGGCGGCCCGGGCAGGCGGCGCGTCCGTTTTTAACCATTACGAAATTCATTCGGACGATTACCTGAAATTTATCGTCACCGAACTGAAGCCTTTTATCGATAAAACCTACCCTACCCTGCCCGACCGCAAAAACACCTTTGTCGCCGGTAGCAGCATGGGTGGCTTGATTTCGCTGTATGCGATCTGCGAATATCCAGAAGTTTTTGGCGGGGCGGCCTGCCTGAGTACCCATTGGCCGGGCATTTTCACCCTCGAAAACAACCCGTTTCCGGCTGCTTATCAGGATTATTTGCGCCTTTATTTGCCCAATCCGAAAACCCACAGTATTTATTTTGATTGCGGCGACCAAACGCTGGATGCCATGTACCCAACGATTCAGAAACAAGTGGACGCCCTGATGCGGATAAAAGGTTTTACGGCCAAAAACTGGATGACGAAATATTTTCCCGGAGAAGATCACAGCGAACGGGCCTGGAACAAGCGGTTTGATGTTCCGATGGTATTTTTGCTAAAAAAGTAAAATATGCGCTACTACAGCCTAGTTTTGATTGCTTTTATGTGTTTTTTCAAGGAAAATTCTTTTGAAAACACCCACAATCCGCCACCAGATTACACGCAATTTGTCAACCCTTTTATTGGTACCGATGGCACCGGGCACACCTTTCCCGGTCCTTGCATGCCCTTTGGTATGGTGCAACCCGGGCCAGACAACCGCGACGAAGGCTGGGATTATACCAGCGGGTACCAATATCAGGACAGCATGATCATGGGTTTTTCGCAAACACGCGCCAATGGTACCGGCATCAGCGAGTTTGGCGATGTATTGTTGCAGCCATTTACCATCAACAAAAAAGACCATTTTGAAGAATCGTATATAAAATCCAGCGAAACTGCTGCTCCGGGATACTATCGGGTTAGTCTGAAAAACAAGGTAAAAGTAGAACTTACCGCTACAGAAAGGGTTGCTTTTCACCAATATACGTATCCCAACCGAAATGCAAATTTATTGGTGGATTTACAACATGGCCTGCGTTTTCTCACCGACTCCCTGGTGCTGGAAAGTGCGGTGCAAATTGAAAACGCCAGCACGATTTCCGGATATTGTCACACCAAAAACTGGGTAGACAAAAAGTATTATTTTGTTCTAAATTTCAACCAGCCGTTTGCTTCACACATTCAATTGGCCCGAAAACCCAAGGAAAACGCGCCGCGTTACATCTTCAAATTTGATTTGCCCGATAAAATATTGAACATCAAAGTCGCTTTATCCAGCGTAAATGTTGATGGCGCGAAAAAAAACATGGAAGTCGAATTGCCGGGTTGGGATTTCAAGGCCACGGTTGCCCATGCTAAGCAGGTTTGGAACACGTATTTAAGTCGCATAGAAATAGAAGCTGATACTAAGCAAAAGACCATCTTTTACAGTTGTTTATACCGGCTTTTCATCCAGCCCTCCAACATCGCCGATGTGGATGGACAGTATCGCGGTGCCGACGATAAAATACATCTGGCGGTAAATGGGGAATACTATTCGACCCTTTCCTTGTGGGATACGCACCGCGCTGCCCATCCATTGTACACCCTGATTGCGCCCGAACGCGTGGATGGTTTTGTGCGCAGCATGCTCGCACACGCGCAAGCGGCCGGTTTTTTACCCATTTGGACTGCCTGGGGGCAGGATAACTACTGCATGATTGGCAACCACGCCATCCCGGTGATGGCCGATGCTTATCGAAAAGGATTTAGGGGGTTCGATGCCAACCGCGCTTTGCAGGAAATGGTTAAATCCAGCACCGAAAACCACTTCAACAGCAACTGGACTTTGCTCAACCAATATGGCTATTACCCCTTTGATAGCCTGGATAATGAAGCCGTGTCGCGCACCCTCGAACATGGGGTGGATGACGCCGCGATCGCCCAAATGGCCGAAAGCATGGGTAAAAAAGAAATAGCAGATCAGTTTCGAAAACGCGCGGCCTATTACCAAAACTTATACGATCCTGCTACCCGCCAAATGCGCGGAAAAGACAGCAAGGGGCATTGGCGCAGCCCTTTTAATCCGCTGATGGCCACTTCTCCTATGAACAATCCGGGCGACTATACCGAAGCCAATGCCTGGCAATATTTCTGGACGCCCGCCCTGCACGATGTACCAGGTATGTTGCAATTATTAGGGGGTAAAAAGGGGGTTGCCGATCAATTAGATAGTTTTTTTACCATCAAAGCCCTCAACCCGAACAAACACCTTGGGCAGGAAGCCATGATTGGTCAATATGCGCACGGCAATGAACCCAGCCATCATATCGCTTATTTATATGCCTTTACGGATCATCCTGAAAAAGGCCGCGCCTTGTTGCACCGCATTTGTCAGGAATTTTACGACGATACCCCACAAGGCATGATTGGCAACGACGATTGTGGACAAATGAGTGCATGGTATATTTTCACCACCCTTGGTTTTTATCCGGTGAATCCTTTCGATGGCGCTTTTGTGCTGGGGGCAACGCAGGTGAAAAACGCGGTGGTGCATGTGAGTAAAGGCAAAACCTTGCGAATTGAACAAAAAGGCGGACAACCGGCTTTGAATGGCAAATTAATACCGCAACCAAGCGTCCGTTACGAGGAACTCACTGTGGGGAACGCAGTTTTGACTTTTTAGCAAAAATTGCGTCTGTACAACACAGCACCTAACATCTTGTAACCCCAGACTTCAGTCTGGGGA
>JBBAVI010000009.1:81563-93485 GCA_040397785.1 Saprospiraceae bacterium
AGCGAGCCCCCCATCACATCTTGTAACCCCTGACTTCAGTCAGGGGGAAGCGAGCCCCCCATCACATCTTGTAACCCCTGACTTCAGTCTGGGGAAGCGAGCCCCCCATCACATCTTGTAACCCCTGACTTCAGTCAGGGGGAAGCGAGCATCCCCCCACCACATCTACGCTCACTTCAGTCAGGGAGGAACGCCTGCCCCCCCAACCTGTCTACCATCCCGGACCACCGGGAGAGGAGTACACCATGCTTCCCATCAAATGCGTGGGACGGACTGACTTATCTTGCCAAGATGTTAGGTGATGGGGTGGGCGCCATGTCCCCTGACTGAAGTCAGGGGTTACAGGATGTTAGGTGATGTGATGGCGTGGCGTGATCCTACTCCTTACAGATGCTCCTGTGTTACAAGATGTTATGTGATGGGAGCGCCATGTCCCCTGACTACCGGTTTTTGTGTTGCATCCGAATTGCCTTTTGTGATCTTTTATCGCAATCAAACAATTATTGAACAATGTTCATTATCTTTACCCCATCATACTTCTATGAGCATATCCGATCGAAAAATAAAAGAAAAGGAAGCCCTGCGCGACCTCATCTTGCAAGCAGCCCGCCGACTGTTTGTGGCTAAAGGTGTTGAACAAACCACCATCCGCAACATCGCCGACGCTGTGGATTATAGCGTCGGAACCGTGTATGTTTATTTTAAAGACAAATCCGACATCCTGCATGCTTTACATTCGGAAGGCTTTACCGAATTGGGTAATCAGTTTAAAGTACTGTTTGCCGTGGCCGATCCGATGGAAAGATTGCGGGCAATGGGCCGAATTTATATTCGTTTTGCCCTCGAAAACCCCGATATGTATGATTTGATGTTCACCTTGAAAGCGCCCATGGATTACCTGGAGGATGAAAAAAACTCAGATTGGAACGAAGGGAAATCCACGTTTTCTGCTCTGAAAATAACCGTCCAGGATTGTATCAACGCCGGACATTTTAAAAACCACCAACTCGAACCCCTGAGTTTCATGATCTGGAGCCTTGTGCATGGTATGTGCAGTTTGCACAACAGTCATCGCAGCAAAGGCGTACACCTCGAAAATCCTGATTCCATTGTAGAACAAGGCTATGCGGCTTTTTTGCAAATTATGGAAACTTTGTGATTTTTTTTGCCTAAAAATTGAACGCTGTTCAAAAATAAAATGTTGTTCAAAAAAAACAAAATCATGCAAGAACTTATCCTGCTCACGGGCGCCTCTACCGGTTTAGGTGCAGAAATGGCCCGCTTGCTCGCGGCCGAAAAAATGAACCTGATCCTCGTGGCACGCAACCAGAAAAAACTGGAAGCGCTGCGTTCCGAATTGCAAACGCAACATGGCATTACCGCGCATGTTTTTGCAACCGATTTATCGCAAACAGCAAACGCCATCGCGCTTCACCAGGAAATTAAAGACCGCAATTTGGAAGTCACCATGTTGGTCAACAATGCGGGAAGCGGTGTGTACGGGCATTTTGACCGCACGGATCTCGGTCAGGAATTGGCGATGATTCAACTCAATATCGCTTCGGTGGTTACGCTTAGCAAGCTTTTCGTACAAGATATGAAAGCGCGCAATGGAGGTAAAATCATGAATATCAGTTCCATCCTGGCCTTTTTGCCCTTTCCGTATTATTCCGTTTATTCGGCCACCAAAGCCTTTGTTTTATCATTTACCGAAACATTGCGCGCCGAAATGGAAGGAACCAAGGTTCAAATCAGCGCATTTTGCCCAGGTCCGATCAATACACCATTTAATACGGTCGAAATGTTGAAAACCAATGGCTACAAGGCCAATCCACCCGCCGATCCAAAATGGGTGGCCCGAAAAGCGGTGCAACATTTGCTGCAAGGAAGTGGGGTAAAAGTACCCGGTGTGTTGAACTGGATTCTTACCTGCACCCCGCGGTTTTCACCCCGTTGGCTGACCCTCAAAATCAACAAGAACTTAGCCTCACCGGCTTCATAATCCCTTCTTTCTGCATCTTTTCCATCCTTTTTCATGACCTACTTCTTTGAAACACTGAAAACCCGCAACGAAGCCTTGTTCTATTTTGGACTGCTTTGTGTGGTGGGCGCCATAGTTTGTTTCCTGCTCGCACGCGTACAACCCACGCAGGTGCTGGGCACAAATGCCTGGTATAAACCTTTTAAATTTTTGATGTCGTCGACCATTTTTGTCTGGACAATGGCCTGGTACCTGGGTTATTTGCCCAAAGGCACCGATCTTAACGTGTATGCCTGGGGCATGATCCTGTTTCTGGCTTTTGAAAACGGGTATATTGTGCTGCAGGCCGGGCGCGGGGAGTTGTCGCATTTTAATGTAAGCAGTCCTTTTTATACGGCAATGTACAACCTGATGGCCCTTGCCGCAGTGGGCATTGCCCTGTGGACGGCCGCGATCGGTGTGCGGTTTTTCACAGGCACTTTTCCCGACTTGCCGCTTGCGTATTTATGGGGTATCCGCATGGGCATTGTGTTGTTTGCGCTCTTCGCCTTGCAAGGGCTTGCGATGGGCGGCCGACTTTCGCACAACGTGGGTGCACCGGAAGGCATGTTCACGGAAGGCATTCCAATCCTCAATTGGAGCAGAAAATACGGTGATTTGCGGGTAGCGCATTTCCTAGGTATGCACGCTTTGCAAATTTTGCCTTTGTTGGCCTATTATCTATTGCGCAACGTTACGATGACCGTGGTCGTGGGTATATTGTATGGGGCTTATACTACGTTTACGTTTTTGCAGGCGCTGGCGGGGAAGCCTTGGATGCGGTTTTGAGCATTATAATGGCACCACGGATTACACGGATTAACACAGATTTATAGTTTGCAGTTATCAGTGAGCCGTTGAAAGATTGTTGATTCGGGTTTTTAGTTCTTGCATGCGTTCAATCAGTTTGTTAAAAGGTAGCGACTCTTTATAAATCATAAATTCCTGCATGGTTTCATAGTCTTTTTTCCATTCATTTAATATAGCTTCAGGAGGTATCGGGTTGATTTTATCAGGCGTATGATTAGTATAATCAATACCTCTTAAAGGAGTCATTGTTCTTCGATGCTCTACGATTCCATTGTATAAATCGTTGTTTGCGAGTGCTTCCGCTGCGTAAGGAGTATCCATCATTTTTTCAATATCATATAAATGCCGGCTAAGTCGGTCAACTCTTACTTTATCGCCTGTTTTTTGAAATTCTTCATGCAGTAAAAAAATTTTCTCTAGAAATGTTCTTTCAGGGTTAACAGTGGGAATAGTAATAGCAGCATCAGCAAATGCTTGGCCTTTGTATTGCTCACCTACCAAAGATGAAAATGATTTTCGAGTATGTGGCTCCATAAGTGAACGGCTGCCAATTTCTACCAGTACTCTTGGTTGAATATACACCGCAGATTCTGTTATTCCTGGGTAATAAAGTTCAATAATTAAAGGATCCTGATCGGTATCTCTGATTGCTCCCAATTGAACCGTTACCTGGTCGAAACCAGCTTGCTGAAACTTGCTCTTTAATTCAGGATAAAATATTTCCGATATGTAGTGAAAAGAATGCTTTCTCAATTTGCTTACTTGCGCCCCAGTCATTGCTTTATCAAAACCTAAAAACTTTCTGTCTAAGGCCAAATCAATGTCTTCCGAAAAACGGTCAATTAAATCCCAGGCTTTACTAAGTGAAGTGCCACCTTTAAATACAGTATGCGGTGCTATAGACGTTTGAAATACCAGTTCCAGTGTTTTTACAACCCACCAGTCTTTTTCTATCGCCTGAACAGGCAACCCCTTATTAGAACGTATTTGTTCAAATATCCTCAACTGTTGCGCTCTATCTAATTGCAGCCATTCTTTCATTGTTCGATAAACAGGGCTTTTTTCAAAATATCAGCAATCCATACCGGAGCCAATTTCATATCGTGTTGCAGGTGCTGTGGCTTTTCTTTTTTCAGCAGTAAATAAATTTTATCCAGTTCCGGTTTGCTCACTTTGTCTTTACCAATGGCTCTTAGTGCCTGAATTACTAAACTGCTGATAGGGCCTTTTGCTAGTAGGTTTTTTGGGGTTGTTTTTTTAAACTTAATACTTTGTTTTCCGATTTTTACTTTTCGGGCTGCTCCATCGGTTAAGTAAACAATATTGAGTGGAACCTGTGTGCTTAAGCCCAATCGGTTGAGTGCGTAAACACCCGTAGGTACAATGGTGGCTTTGTCTCTTTTGGCTATGGCCATGGCAATAGCTTCTATGCCTGGATTAACCGGACCGATTTCGAGATCTATTTCAGGTATGGTGTAAATGCCCTGGGCAATACGAACCACTTCATTATTTTCGGTGAGTCGTTGCAGTGCTTTGCGAATAGCGGCTGTACTTGCAAGGCTCGAGAAGTTCTCCGGAAAAAATAGTTTGGCCTTGCCAGCTTTTTTCATGCTTGCAAGTACCTGTTTTTCAATATTTTGTTGTTGCTCTTTCATTTTTATTCGTCACAAATTTAGCAAATATTTGTGACGAAATTTTATTTTTTTGATCGCTTTTTTTTGCAATAATTTGAGACAACATAATCGCTGCGATAAGCCGCTTGAAATTCAAGTAATTCAATCTGTTAACGTGGTGAAAATCCTATACCGTGGTGAACCAATAAAGCCCCCAAACACGTTTCCTATAAAGCGCAATATTGCAACACCACAAATTACCGGCACTATGCAAATACAAACACTTTTGATCGCACTTCTGATCGCCAATCTGACCTTAAACGCCCAAACAAAATCCGAAATACCTGAATTTGTACCCTACATCGAATCGACTGGTACCGCAGAATTACTGATCATTCCCGATCAAATTTACCTGCGCATTAGTTTGCAAGAAAGATACCAAAATAAAACAAAGATCACCGTAGACGCGCAGGAAACCGAACTCAAAACGGCCCTTTCAACCCTCGGAATTCACACCGACAAACTTTCCCTGGCAGACGCCCATGCCAATTTTGTAAAAATGCGCAGAAACCAAAAAGCGGTACTTACACGCAAAGATTATGAATTGCTTTTGCCTGACGCTGAAACCTTAGGAAAGGTACTCGATGCATTGGATAACCTGAAAGTTGCCGATGCCTTTGTAAATGATGTAAGTCACTCAAAAAGAGACAGTTTGCAAAAGACCGTTCGTATCAAAGCAATCCAGGATGCTAAAGAAAAAGCGGATTACCTGCTCAATGCCATTGGAGAACAAACCGGTAAGCCGTTGATCGTCAATGTGATCAATGATGTACCCTATTCAAAGGGCAACGAAATAAATATAAAAGGTAGTCGCGATAAGGTGACGAATTATTACATCGACGGCGTTCGAGTGCATGCAGATGGGGAAGATGATATACAGTTTCAGAAAATACGAATTTACGTAACTGCTTATGTGAAGTTTGGGATAAAATAGGGGTCAAAATATATGATAAAAGCACATCACCCGCCATTTTGCCAAACCAATGTTCGCGGCAATATTGTTTAAAGTTCTTTTTTTCGTCTTGGTAGCGAATTTTCGTTGATGATTTTTATCGCTGCAGTTATTTGCTTGTCAATGTCCTTTATACGACTGACTGTGTGTATTACATTTCGCTTTTTGCCCATTGAAAGCTTTTCAAATTTGGATTTAAGTTCTTCGTCCTGCTCCAAAAGCACTTCCAGTACCTCTGGCATTTTTACGCCAAGTGGGTCTGGGTCTTCTCGCAATTCAAAGGCTAACTTATCACCTAAATTTTTGCCAATCGTATTCAAGTTTTTAGTACCTAAAATGATGAAAAAGTTTCCGTCACCCAAATGATTTAAGCCACATTGAAAAGTCAGTTGCTCGTCAATCGTGCATAAAAAACGCGTTAGGCGTTTATCTTTAAACTTATCTACCACTTCTGCTGAAATGGTTAAGTAAAAATAACCGCCTTTTCGTTTTTCTAATTGTCCTATCGTTTGTTCGTCTTTGTAAACTTTCATATTGTAGGCATTATTTTGCACGGTAAGTTTGTCGCTTTCCACCAAACCGATGTTATTTGCCGTTTTTATTGTCATCTTGTTTTGAAAAACCGTTGATTGTCCGTCCGCCATATTTCCATGAATCATCTTTTTCTTTTTGTAAAAGAGCCTCAAAGTTACCATTAGGCGTAAAGTTTTCTTCCGATTGTTGCGCAATAAGTGTCAATTTTTTAATGGCGGCCAGTTTATCGCTATCGCCAATCTTTGCTTTTTCAACTGAATTTCTGAGCGTTTCAATAGTTTCATCATATACTTTTGTCGGTACAGGAAAGGGGCCACCCCCTTTACCACCGTGCGCAAAGGCAAATCTTGCGGGGTCCGTAAATCTTGAAGCGGTACCATGGATTACCTCACTTACCAATGCCAATGATTGCAGCGTTCTAGGACCTAATCCTTTGAGTAACAATAAATCTTCAAAATTTTGTGTTCCGGTTTCTTGTGCCAACCACAAAATGCTTCCCAACCGCTTTAAATCAACATCCTTGGCTTTTATATCTTTATAAGTTGGCATTGTCAGATGCTTTATTTCCTCAAGCATGCTCACCGGATTTTCTTTTACAATATCAAGTATGGCCGATTGTGTTGGTTTGGCCTGTTTATCTACTAAGTTTAAGATTTCACCTTGAAAATCACCGCATATTGCCGTATGCGGTTCTTCTACAAATGATTTTAGATCATCTGAATTCCAATGATAACGCCTTGCTTTTGAGGTTTCTGTCTGCATTCCTTGTTGTACCACAGACCAATCAGCATGATCGCTTACTATAAAGTAATGCATATATACTTGAAAACCATCTTGAATAGCGGTGCTATCTACTTTGGCGGTAAGTCTACTAAATTTAGCAAGTTCATTGCCGTTAATTCCTGTTTTATCTCCAACATTCACCAATTCAATGGGGGTTTGTAAAGAATCTTTTCCTTTACCACCACAAACATAAATTCCCAACTCTTTAGAATGTGGGTTTAAAGATTTTTTTAACGCACTCATTACCGCAGTGGTAACTCCGGATGAGTTCCAGTCCATACCAATCACAGCACCAAAACTCTGAAACCAAAAAGGATCAGAAAGTCTCCTCAAAAATTCTTGTTTGCCGTATTCTAAAATAATGGACTCTACAATAGGCAAGCTTAATTTTGTCATTCTATCGAACAACCAAAACGGAATACTACCGCCCATTAATGACAAATCTGCCGAACCAGAACGTTTCATTTTTTAGATTTATTTAGAATGAAAAGTCATCCCTCTATCAACAAAGATAAATCCCCCAAGCAAAATCTCCAAATATTCGCATCGTTGGTTTTATCTTCTTAATAATGAACCAATTAATCAAAAAAACACCCTTTTACATTTCCTTTACATCGTTTTACACCCCAAAAACGCCCGGGACCATGGCGGCTCCTACATTTGGCCCATTGTTTTACCAACCAAACGAAGTTATGCAAATTCATCTGATCACCTTAATGGTACTCGTACCTTCATTTTATTCCTGCCAGCAAGACCCCTCATCGGTCCAATCCCTGACGGCAAATCTCGGACCCAGCGCCGAAAAAAACATGGAGGAAGACGACGAACCCGACCCCGCAGCTACCCTGAATGTTATTTTTAAATCGGCGGATACGGGGGAAAGCTGGCAGGATATAAGCGCCGGATTGCCCAATGGTATATTCATTGAGGGCCTAACTTTCCAAAACAATTCCATTTTAGTAAGTACCGGAAAAGGCTTGTATCACATGCGCACCAATGTTACGAAGCCGACTTGGGAAAAAGAATTTTTCTTGTATGGTCCTATTTACGCATTGGTTTCAAATCCGAAAGGCATCCTTGCTTGCGCGTATGATTCGGGCCTTTTTCAAAACCTGAGCGATACCGACATTTGGAGGGTACTTAGCAATAACTTGAAAGACAAAGCGATCCGAACGGCCATGTTGACTGCGGAAAACACCTTGTTGGTGGGTACCGATCACGGCATTTTTAAATCAGCAAATGGTGGTAATAGCTGGAAATCGGTTTATGGAGGCGGTATGATCTTAAATTTTGTGGAGGCCGATGGCACCCTGATTGCGGGCGGGGAAAAAGGTGTTTTGCGCTCTACCGATGGCGGCGAAACCTGGGTTACTACTTTGTTTGAAAATATTATGTCCAAAAACACTGGACGCCTAGACGATCAGTTGTTCACCATCCAGGGCACCATGGATATTGAGAAGCCTAATCCCGGCGGCATTACCAACCGTTTGCGCGTGTCAAAAGATGGTGGAAAAAATTGGCGACGCCTGGAAAACAGCCTTTTTCCAATCCAGGATCAGTACGATATGGACGAAAGTTTGGCCGATGCCAAGGATCTTTTTGATATGGTTCAAGTGGGCAAGTATTTGTTTTGCAGCTTTGACACGGGCATTTACCGCACAGCTGACCAGGGCAAAACCTGGCAATTGGTCTTTAATGCCAAAGGAATGTCTTTCAGAATGTATGTTTCGGGCAACGTAATTTATGCCATACCAAGCGGTGGCTGTTAAAAAAGTGCTATTTTTGAGGCATGTTTAGGGTCCATTTTTCAAAGAATATGCGTTTTTGGCCACTTTTAGCCCTGTTTCTGGTCGCCTGGTTTTTGCCCGCCACGCCAAATGCAGCGCAGGATGATTTATCGCCTGAAAAAGTTAACCTCGCGCTGCGCCGCACGGCCGATGGGCTTTTGCGTGCATCAGGTGATGGCAAAAGCCGTATTCCGGCGGTTAAACAGGTGGAGCCCGGGGTTTGGCAGGTGATGCTCGAACATCCTTTTCAGTATGATTCGCTGCCAGCGCTTTTACAGGCCTCGCTGGATCTATACGGCATCCAAATACCCTATGAAGTGGCCGTGCGCAATTGCTTCGACGCTACCCTGGAACTGGGCTACCACAAGTCGGACTTTTTGGAACTTGAAAGCGTGCCTTGCGGCGGACGGGCGATGCCGGAGGGCTGCCATTATTTAGAAATCACTTTTTTAGGCGCAACGCCCCCTACCCCATCCATTTGGGCCAGTAAAGCCTGGATTTTGTGGCTATTATTGGGTATTTTGGCAGGTTTTGGTTTTTTCTGGTTGCAAAAAAAGCCAAAACCTGCCGCCCCTATGGCCGATGCAACTACTGACTGGCTGGAATTTGGCCATTCGAAATTGGATGTGGCCGGTCAGGTGCTCTTGTGTGCGGGTACGCGCGCGACACTCACTTTTCGGGAAACCAAATTGTTGCGACTTTTTGCGGCGCGTCCCAATCAATTACTGGAACGCGATTTTATTTTGCAGGAAGTTTGGGCGGATGAAGGTGTTTTGGTAGGTCGCAGTGTGGATGTCTTTGTGTCACGGTTGCGCAAAAAATTAGCCGCCGATGTTTCTGTAAGAATTGTAGCGGTGCATGGGGTTGGGTATCGTTTGGAGACTGGGAAGGGATTGAACCCCTAGATTTTAATACCGAGTATATTTTTCGTAATATCTTTTCCTAAATTGTTGCTATTCAAGCAGTTGTATATATACTAAACGCCGTCTGAAAGGCCGAATTCATTGTCATACTCAGCGCTGATTGTCCATGATTTAGGACGAAGGCCATGCACAAAACAAAACAACATTAAGTATAAAACTTAAATATGCCACTTGTCATACCCGCTTGGTAAAGATCTATGCTTGTTTTTAAGATTAAAATGCAATCCCAAACTGAAAGGCAATGGTGATGGATGTTGGCCTGTCGTTGCCAAACCTGATCGGTATCGGAACGGCAATAAAATAGCCACTGTTCTTATTCTTGACAACGACTTTGTTCAACACCGGTGTAAACCCATACCTGCCCGATGTTTCAAAAGCCGCCCTGCCCGCAAAAGCAAAACTATGCATGATCAAACACCATATATAGCATGTTATTTACCTTTTGTATTTGGTTTACTTTTTTCCAGGTTTTTTCTGTAAACAGATGGATTTTTTCCCGTGTGCTGTTTGAAAATTCTTGTAAAATGGCTTTGGTCCGAAAAGCCGGTGAGGTACGCAATTTCTGAAAGTGCGTAAGTTGAAGTTTCCATAAGAAAGCATCGTAAATTAAAAAACCAGCTTCCAACAATGCATAATCGTTGGTAATATTATGAGCAAGTCCTAAAGAAATGGCCAATAGCCCTGCAGATTCTTTCGCAATATCATGTCGGTCGGTATCTGCGCCTCGAACAATAACAGCCATTACCAAAACGGCCGGGTCGGTTATTTTATATTTTTGTATAATATAATCAAAGGTGCAATGATCGTTGTAGTGCGTAAATTCTACATCTGGAATGTCAAACGGTATCGCCTGCAACTTTTCTGCTTGGCCCAGCACCTGATTAAACGCAACATAAATAAATTCAGCATCTTTATCAACGAATTTTTTAATGAGCCATGGGCAGGCTAAGCGGTCAATTTTAGGTCGTTCTCTTGTAATCCATTTCATAATTTATTTATTTTTTTGAGTTCAAATCCCACCTTAAACCATGTAATCTGTTATGGTTTAATACCGCTTTTCACAACTTTTTTCCAGTATTTATTATTGATTTTCATAAAATAAATTCCATTAGAAAGTGCGGAACAATCCAGCGTTACACTACGGTCTACCGCATCAAACAAATAGGTTCCTACAAGTTGCATCATACCATTGTAAAGTTCCAACCGCTGAATTTGCCCCAGCTGCATTTCCAAAGTGAGTTCACTCGAAAAGGGATTTGGATAAACGTTCACGGCATCCGGTGAAAAATCCGAATCGGTTGTTCCTGAAACACAGGCCATGGACTGGCTTTGACGGTAACTGATTCGGGTACTCACCGACAAGGAATCCTGAAATTCCCGTGCCTTTTGGCAATCATTTTTGAGATAATAGGCCAGCCAAATCTTCAAAAAATCCTGGGTGACCGCTTGTTGTGCGGATGGAGTGATTGTTGGTTTGGGCGTGCAGGTGCTTTCTCCAAAATTGCAGGCAAAATTTGAATTTGCGAAATAGCAGTGTCCGCCGCCTGTTATGTACACCTGTGTTTTGTAGGCCGCTGCCGTGGAATCATACATCATGTCCTGATGTTGTGCAGGCGGTGCAACGCAATCATTGACACCACTAAACAGTAACGTAGGAACTGAAACTTTTTGCGCCGCAGTAATGGACGATGGATTTGTATTGGCGGCGGCAAACGAAACCAGGGTGGTAATTGCTGCATTATTTTGCACCGCTAAAAAAGCGCTTCCGCCGCCCATCGAGTGCCCCATGATGGCCGATGTGGTGCCAATACTCGTTTTCGGAATCATGGTTCCGGCGCCATTACCCTGCATTTTGGAAATAAGCAATGTGAGATCTTTCCCAAAGTCGGCATGGCTGGGTAATATGGAGCCTTCCGTTTTTGGAAAAGCTAGGATATAGCCTTCGGGCACCAGCGCCTCCCAAAAATTTTGGTAAGCACTCCAGACCATCACAAAACCATGACCAAAAACGATCAACGGAAAAACACCCGGCGCAATGGGCGTGTTATCCCCTGCGGATAGCGCTGGATAATAAATCTCTGTTGCGATGGAGCGGTTGTTACGCGTTGAATCCATAAACGTAACGGTTGTATGCCCGATTTGCTGTGCTGATAAATTGGAAGAGAGGGATATTATCGCTAGGATTATGGTGAGTTTGTGTTGCATGTGGGTGAAAGACTGTTGAAAGGTGAAATTACGTTTTGTTGTGGAAATGGCAAGTTTGTTTGATTTCCGATATCCGATTACATGATTTCCGATTTCCGATTGGATTTAAGATCTCCGATTTGGAACTTTGGCTTGGCTTGATTTATGGACGCTTACTGTTTTGTTGCTGGCTACAAAAATTGAAATTAATTCATTATTTTCATGAATTAATGCAATCAATTTGCCTGCTAGGAAC
>JBBAVI010000010.1:0-92399 GCA_040397785.1 Saprospiraceae bacterium
ATACGGTAAATGGCGCATTTGCCAAATTCAAGGTCGCATCAGGTGTCCAGGTGTACGTGTAGTTTGCCGGACCGGTTACCTTAAGCGTGTCCACACCAGGTGCGCATGCGTTTACGCCGCCATTAAGCAAATTAATGCTTACATTTTCAATCGCATCTCCTTTGATAAATACGGGTTTAGATTCCGTACAACCATTGATATCCGTGGCTACAACGGTATAAGTATTGATGCCCGCTGTGGCGATATTCAACACTGCATCGTTGTCTACCACCACCCCGTTGCTATTCAACCATTGGTAGGTTACCGCATTCGTGGTGGTTACGGATGCGATGATGTTGCTGATCGCATCGCAAGTTATCAGAGAATCGGTGCTCACTTCCAAGCCAATCGGCGGCGTGTTCGAACGCTGAATCGTTACAGTAAAGATGCTATCGCAAATGCCGTTGTTGACCGTTAACGTGTACGTTGTCGTTACACTTGGATTGGCCAATACGGTAAATGGCGCGTTGGTCAAATCCAGCGTCGCAGCAGGCGTCCAAGTGTACGTGTAGTTGGCTGGACCTGCAACTTTAATTGTGTCCACACCAGCGGCGCATAAATTGGAGCCGCCACTGAGCAAATTAATGTTTACATTTTCAATCGCATCTCCTTTGATAAATACGGGTTTAGATTCCGTACAACCATTGATGTCCGTGGCTACAACGGTATAAGTATTGATGCCCGCTGTGGCGATATTCAACACTGCATCGTTGTCTACCACCACCCCGTTGCTATTCAACCATTGGTAGGTTACCGCATTCGTGGTGGTTACGGTGGCGATGATGTTGCTGATCGCATCGCAAGTTATCAGAGAATCGGTGCTCACTTCCAAGCCAATCGGCGGCGTGTTCGAACGCTGAATCGTTACAGTAAAGATGCTATCGCAAATGCCGTTGTTGACCGTTAACGTGTACGTTGTCGTTACACTTGGATTGGCCAATACGGTAAATGGCGCGTTGGTCAAATCCAGCGTCGCAGCAGGCGTCCAAGTGTACGTGTAGTTGGCTGGACCTGCAACTTTAATTGTGTCCACACCAGCGGCGCATAAATTGGAGCCGCCACTGAGCAAATTAATGTTTACATTTTCAATCGCATCTCCTTTGATAAATACGGGTTTAGATTCCGTACAACCATTGATATCCGTGGCTACAACGGTATAAGTATTGATGCCCGCTGTGGCGATATTCAACACTGCATCGTTGTCTACCACAACCCCGTTACTATTCAACCAATGGTAAGTTACCGCATTCGTGGTGGTTACTGTTGCGATGATGTTGCTGATCGCATCGCAAGTTATCAGAGAATCAATGCTCACTTCCAAGCCAATCGGCGGCGTGTTCGAACGCTGAATCGTTACCGTAAAGATGCTATCGCAAATGCCGTTGTTCACCGTTAAAGTGTAGGTAGTTGTTACACTTGGGTTGGCCAATACGGTAAATGGCGCATTTGCCAAATTCAAGGTCGCAGCAGGCGTCCAGATGTATGTGTAGTTGGCTGGGCCCGTTACTTTGATCGTAACAGGAAGTTGAGTACAAATATTTCCAGCCGCCTCCAATTGAATATTGACATTGGAGATACCAAGGCCCGTTACGGAAACCTTTTTTGAAGCAGAACAACCATTTTCATCGGTTGCAACAACGGTATATTTAATGGTACCACCCGCTGTTGAAACGTTGATATTTGCCCCGTTTCCAACCAAAGTGCTGCCATTAAACCACTGGAATGTCGCGTTTGCCAGAGGACTAGCCTTAGCAATTAACTTAACAATCGGACTACAAGTGACAATGCTATCCGAAGAAACTTGTAAATTAAGCGGAACAGAACGCTTGATCACTACCGTGTCTTTTCCCAAACATTGACCGGATTGCACCGTTAATATATATTGTGTGGTCACATCTGGATCCGCCACCACATCAAAAGGTGCGTTGGTCAAATTAAGCCCTTGAACAGGGGTCCAAGTATAGGTATAAATCGGATTGCCAATTACTTTGATGTTTACAGGCTTACCATCACAGGTAAATACTGGGGCTTGCACCAACACATCAAAAGTAGGCGCACTTACAATTTTATAAGGCTTGGTTAACGTAGCAGAACATCCTTTCTCAGAAGTAACCGTCAAGGTAACAGTCCCAGTTTGGCCTTCCGGGAACTGCATATTCGGCGGATTTTGACCATTTAAAACAAAGGGCGTTCCACCATCCGGATTTACCGTCCATACCCAGCTCACCAGCGGGCTAAGCGGATCGGTCGATTGGTTGAGAAATTGAACATTGATTTGGTTGGACGTGCATTCTACCACGCTCAACTGGAAAGCAGCCGTTGGGTTGGATTGTGGTGTGATATTAGCGGCACCTGTTGCAATACATCCTTTTGCATCGGTGGCAGTAACCGGGTAGGTGCCTGCTCCCAGGTTATTAATGCTGGGTCCATTTGCAAAAAAAGCGTTGTTATAATTCCAGGTGTAGGAATAAGGCGCAACGCCCAAGGAAGCAATTGCAGTGGCGGTTCCATTTTTATCCTGTCCACAAGCAATATCGGTATCCGTAACTGCTAATTTTACCTCATTTTTTACACCAATAACACCCGTGGCAGAACCGGTACAACCGGTAGCAGGGTTGGTTACCGTCACCGAGACCTGTGTGTTTGCCGCTAATCCTGTTATTTGAGGTGCATTCACATTGGGTTGAACGTTCCAACTATAATTATAAGAACCAAAAGGTGTAATAATTGCTGCAGCGGTACCATTATTGATACCCGTACATTCCGCTTTTGACAATGTCAATTGTACTGTTAATCCGCCCTGGCCCGCAATTTTAACGGTAAGTTCCTTTTCGCAACCATTCGCATCAAACACAGAAACCAAATAAGCACCGGGCGCTAAATTATTCTGCGTAGCACCAGTGGCACCATCCAGGCTTTTCCACACATATATGTATGGCGCTGTTCCACCTGTAGCATTCAAAGTAGCACTGCCATTCGCACCGTTGCAAGACGGGCTATTGATGGTGATGGTAACCAAAATGGGGCTAGGCTTTGCAACCAAACCAAAATCCGAGCTGGTACAACCATTTGCATCCGTAACCGTAACGGTGTAGGTGTCTTGTCCAAGATTTTGAATAGATTTTGTGGTTGCGCCTGTATTCCACTGATAGGAATAAGGCAGTTTCCCTCCTTGTGCCGATGCAATTGCCGTACCATTTTCTGGTCCGGTATTACAAAGCATATTGGTCGTTTGCACATCTGCAATCAGCAATGCCGGTTGGCTAAGGGTAGTGGTGGCCGAAGCGGTAAGGCCCGTTGCCGTCGTTACCGTTACCGTGTAATTACCAGCGGCAAGGTTGATGGCAGTTTGGGTGGTTTGACTGTTGCTCCATTTGTAGGTAAAAGGAGTAGCGCCTCCAGAAGCCTGTACCGTTGCGCTGCCATTGGCGGCACCGAAACAGCTTGGAGAAACCGCAGAAACAGACAACGTCAATCCTTGTCCAAAACCTGTTTGGAATTGGAGCATCGTTATCAGAAAAATCGCCAAATAAAGGCCGTATTTCATATAGAGCAATTTATGGAATGCTTATTTTTTGGATTATCTTGGAGTGCTCGGACTTACTTTACCCGGGAGACCAATGATTTGTTGTTTTCCATTGGTGATTACGCCAATGATTTCCACCCGTCGTTGCCGTGATGCATTGGGGTCGTACACTGATTTGCGCTTGTCCTTTACATTATCACTCACATTTTTAGGCCAGTCTGCCTCGCCGTTTGGCTCTCGTTTATAAAATAATCGCTTGCCTAAGTACGAGTTGACCTTTGTTGTTGTTCGGTCAAAGCGAAAAAAGGTATTGTACACCCAAGTGACGCGTCGGGTAGTCAAATCCAAATTATATTTCAAGCTACCGAGTTTGGAGGCAAAGCCTTTTATGGTAATTGTAATGGTGTCATTTGGATGCGCTGGCAGATAAGATTCCAAAAATTCATTTAACTTTCTTAGTCTGTCAAATCCGACACGTACCTCATTTTCAAAGAAGAGTTCAACCGAGTCTTTTGCATTTTGCATTTCCTGACCCACTAAACCTTCCGAATACTTATCCATAAACTCATTTTTCTTGGGTAAGTATCTAAAGTACGTAGTAGAATATTGCATACTATCTTCGGGTTCGAGTGCCGTACCGGGTTTAGCATTATCAAAATACAATCGAATTGGCAAATAAGAATCAATGGAGACCGGCCTTAATTTCAATTCACGAACAATCGACTGGAATGCAACCTTGGGAAGATTTAAGGTAGTGAAAATAACAGAATCACGGTCGAAACCTTCCTTCGTAGCCAAAATTTGATATCGATTATTATAAGTAACCATGTGCTGGTAATTCACTTTATTGGGGCTTACAAATTTGTCTATGACTTTTCCAGTCGTTAAATCTGTCAAATAGTACTCCACGCCATACATCGTGTCTTTTCTCAAATCATTTATAGTATATGCCTTAAAATCCAACCCGCGTTCCAGGTAAACCGTATCATAAAGCGTGGTATCATCAAACAAACCAACTGTAGAAACAAGCCCAGTAGAATCAGTCGTATAACCTTCTTTTGAAATCAACGCATTATAAGTATGGTCGAAGTTCAAGTTGTATTTAAAATGGTTATCATCCAACGCGGACGTTGTTTGAGGTAAAACAGTGTTACTTTGGGTTGCGTCTTTTGCGCCAAAATCATAAAATCGGGACACTCCCTCCTTCAATGCAGCGAATGTCTTTTTTTCCAAAACCGTCACTTCCATATTTACTTCACAAGGCGTTAAATAAAGTTTTACTACTTGTGATGCTGGACAATCCTTTCCGGGTGTTTCAAACACTACGGTATCTTTTCTAAAGCGTTGTTTTTCGGCGATTATAGCATACTTCGTATTCGGTGCCAAATCAAATGAATGGAATGCGCCTGCTACTTCCAACTTTTGCTCTTTGATCACTTTTCCATTGGAAGCGTATTCTAATAGCCGCATGGTTGTTTGATACAAGGAATCAGAAGTCTTTTTATTAAATGTCACTGCGATTAATTCAGGCTTCAACAAAGCCGCCTTGTACAAATCATAACAACAAGCATCCTCTGAAGTATTCTCCGCGCCGCGGCGGTTGGAAGCCATCAAAATGGTCGAACCCGCTGAATTAATAGAGAAAAATACATCATTGTATCCTGTATTGATGGGCGTGTTGTATCGTGCCGGCCCCAACAAATGATCTGGTTCTGTCCAATTGCTACCCGCCAAGCCTTTGCTTCGGTACACATCCAATCCGCCCATGGTTTGGCGGCCATCAGTACTAAAATACAAATACCCCGATGCATTATGGTAAAAAGGGGTTACGTCATCTTCTGGCGTATTCAACGCTTTCAAGTTGATGGCAGGCGTCAAACTATCGCCCAAAATTCTGCTGTACCACAAGTCTTTTTTACCAACCCCATTCGGACGATCACTCATAAAATACAGGATTTCTTCTTGCCCTGCACCGCGCCCAACGGCAGGTTCCGTTGTGGTATAATCCGGTATATTCACATGGGCAGATAATTTTTCTGCGACGCCCCATTGCTTATTCGTTTCATTTAGTTTCTTCCGATATATATCGCAGCGTATATCAAAGGTGCTGATATACTTGCATTTACAAAAGTACATCCGGTCTTCCTTTTCATTGAACGTAACAAAAGCGGTGTGCACATCTGGCTCATTTATTTCACTGAGTTCAAGCACATGCTCATCTGAACAAAAATCCGTTTTAAGCAACTTGGTTAAATGCCGTTTCGGGTAATTTCGATCCTTTTCATTTAAAAACCGCTTAGAAGAGAAGTATAAAGTATCTCCTTTCAAAATGGGCGCATATTCAGAATACATGGAATTGACCCGCTTCAAATCTAACTCCGCATAAGCAGAATCATAAATGGGTGGTGTGTCAATTAACATCAGCGGCGACTGAAGCAATATGTTGGGGTTGACCACATTTCCGATGGCCCAATCGCAATGCTCGATAAAATTTTGGACTGAATCAATTTTGCCCGCACTGACCGTTTTTTCGGTTTCAAGAAACCTTTGATAGTTGTTCTTTGCATCAGCATATTGACCCAATCGGTACTGAACATCGGCCAGTAACAGGCGCGGATTTTCCTTTTTGGGCAAATTTAAATTGGCGTCTAACAGGTGCTGATATGCTTTCGCTGCCTGTTGAAACAAGGAGTTTTCCGTTGCGGCTTCCGCATATCCGTACCATGCCGCCGCATTGGTGCTATCTGTTTTTATAACCAGCCCATAACGGTGCATGGCATTGTAAAAATCACCGTTTTTCATCGCTTTATCCGCGCCCTCTTGCAAAGACTTTATGGAGTTCGCGCGGTTCGGATCGCGGGAAATT
The DNA here is from genome assembly GCA_040397785.1 of Saprospiraceae bacterium. Taxonomy (GTDB): domain Bacteria; phylum Bacteroidota; class Bacteroidia; order Chitinophagales; family Saprospiraceae; genus M3007. The sequence goes on from JBBAVI010000010.1 coordinate 6,432, forward strand.
TGTTCAGAAAATCCGCCTTGGCCCCAAATAGTGTTTGCAAGCAGCAAACAAAGGGAAATTAAAAGTATCGACTTTGATGTTGACATCAGATTCGAATCAGGTACGTTTGATGAGCATCTGGGACCTAAGAGAAAGGCAAGCAAGGATTAAAAAAAGAATAACTAGATAATTGGGCAAGACTTAAACTTCGGCAATTGCTTTACCGTATAGAACCGGTAAATAATGGCCAATTCCGGACCGCCTCGACCGCCCGTAATCACCTTATTAGCAGGTGGTTCAGTATTCAACAAACTACTTTTGGGCAACCAATTCACGTCATAAGTCAACCCTACTGTAATTGTTTTCCATAAAAACTCAATATGTGGCACGATGGCATCACTGTAATAATGCCTTCTGTTGATACCAACTTGCATGGCGAGTTCTTTGTATTCCTTTTGTACCAGGTGAAAACGCGCGCTCACGCCATAAACCAATTCACGGGCGCCGCCTTGTTTTTGCCACATCATGCTGCCGATCAAATCAAAATTATTTTGCAACTGCACCAAACCCAATACATAAAAAGTAGACTTGCTGCGCAAACGTGTGGTTCCCGGATTGCTCAGGGAGGAAGACCAAAAATCGTGGCTAGGTCGATTGATGTGTTGCATACCAACACCTAAATCGAGCCGGTCTCGTCGCTTGGTCGACTGCATCCGGTAATTCACCCCCGCTCCAAGGTCAAAATATTTCAGGTTGGTGTTGGCAAGGAGCTGATCCTCATAAGGGTTGTTGCTCGAACTATACGTACGGTCAACCCACTGCTCATCAAAGGTGATATCTTTGGTGTCAAATTTCCGTTGCCCAAACGCAGGCATCACGCCTACTGTTAAATAGTTGGCCTTCCCAACGGGCAGGGTCAATCCGATCGGAATACCCACTAAAGTTGATTTCAAATGCAGGGTTCCTTGATCATCCTGATTGATCAATAAGCCACCCGTCAGAAAACGACTGTATACCCCTTTATTTAAATAAAGTTTCCCCTCAATACTACCTGAGTATGTAGTGTATGGGACGGGTACGGAACGCCACTGTTTGCGGTAGTTAAACACCGCACGCCCATCTCCACCAAATACACCGGCCAAACCAGCGCTTAAATTAAGGGGGGAGTTCTGAAACTGGGTGTAGTGTATATCCTGTGCCTTGACCTGTCCTGCCAGGCAAAGCATAGTGATATAAATAATTGCACGCAATTGTAATAAATTGTTCACAAGCGCCTTGTTTAGTATTTGGAATGTGTTGTTCACGCTGGACAGGCTTTCCCAATCCGTAGATTACCAAGGAATTACATTTTTCAAATCAGGTATAGCAAAGAACGTACCAAGGATTGAAGCCCGACGCGCTTTGACAATTTACTACACCCAAAAAGGGTTACACTACGAAGATGGGAAATTATTATGCGTCGGAATTGCGTGTTTTACGTGGACGCGCGAGGATTAGGCAAATCATGAGCCTGGGTAAGGAAACTGCCGTAAAATTAAGGGAATTATATCATTTTCAAAAATTAAATAAAAGATTACTCTAATCTTATAGAAAAGATTAAAGTAATCCCAGCCCTCTAATTTCCATATACCATCTATTCTTGCAAATTTGATGTTTTAACTTTCCTGATTTTCCAGCGATACCTGGCGGTTTTTCGCAAGCGTTCGGCGCCAAAAACTGATCGCCAATCCAAGAAGCATCATGATCGACCCCAACCAAACAAAGTTGATGCCTGGAAAAACGATAGCCTCCAAGACTATATAATCCGAGCGAGCGGCATTTTCGGCAATTTCAAGCGGCAACTTTTGCTGTGCCTCCGTAGCTTGCGCGATACCCACCGTGATTACCCCTGTTTTAGGATCAATGTTTTCGAAACGGGTGTGAAGCCCAATAACAGGCAATTCATCCTGCAAACTAAATGGCTGATTGCCCCGAATCAGGTAAACAGGGCGCACCGTACCCACCTGCCCTGCGGGTCCTATCACATTCAACTGCGCAGCGACGGCTATATCTTGCGGCTGGGGGTGATAACCAGGATGATTCACCTTACGTTCTATTTTCTCAAGTTGAACCGTGAAGTTATTAAATCGGATGCTTTGACCCACCGCCAAAGGATACGACACATATTTCAATGCCTCCTCGGTCTCAAAAACACGATCCATCGTTTCTTTGGTCAGCCGAATTTTGATCGCAGCCTGCCCAACATTGCCGTTAAGTGCAAACACGCCTTTGCCCGGGCGAAAGTACATCATAGGCGCGGCATCATACGACTTCGGATCATTAAGCGTATGCACGGATACTTTCAAGCCAAAAGCAAGATCGCCATCTTCAGGCTGATATTCCGGATGTACCGGGGCTTTGGTAAAATCTTCTACAATTAGATAGTGCTTTTTGGTAAATAAGGTATCTCCAACCTTTGCAGTGTACGCTTCAAAACGCAGGCTATCTTCCTGTTTCTTGGCAAATTCCGGGTCCAGTTCGGCTTTAGGCAACGAAGATACATGGGTGAAAATATCATGATCCCAATAATGCTGGGTAGATGGGTTGGAGGCAACTACTTTGGTAAATTGCCGGTCGTACATCACATTTGGATACAAGGTGAACTGCTCCCCATTGTAATTGCCATTTTTGTCCCTGCGTTTAAACTGCACGCTAAACGTGCGCGTTTGTCGCGTTACCGTATCTTTCAAATACATCGCCTCGTAGCCATCCTTGATTGGCATCGGCACTTCCTTGAGCAACAAGATGTTTTTATCCTCCTGATCGGTTCCCATGCCTTCAATGAGGCCTTCCATTGCAAATGCATTAGACGAAATCCAGGCTTTGTTCAAACCAGTGCTCATAATGCCCAAAATCAACACGCCAAAACCAAAATGCGAAACCGCTGATCCCGCCAGTTTTATATTACCTTTCAAAATACTTACCAGGTAATCCACATTGGCCACCACCGTAAACATAGCGGTAAATAATAAAGTGTATAACTGCCAGGCGCTCACATTAATCCATTGGGCATTTAAAAAAGTAAGCCCCACCGCTATCACCGCCGAAATACCTAAGTGAATAGCTACTTTTTTGCGAAAAACCTTCCAATTGCGCTCGTTATAACGCAAAAACTGACCAAAAGCCGTCAAAACGCCCATAAATACCGCAATCCACAATTGATACCGATTGTGGTGCGCTATCGGATCTTCCAAGGCCGCACCTATAAACTTCGGATTGAAATATTGCATGACTTTATTGTACACAGGTAAAGAGGTTGCACCGGTAATCAATGTTGCGGAAAAAAACAGCACCAACGATCCAATAAACATCCAAAACTCCCGCGAAACAATCGACTCCTCCGGCTTAGCTTCTGGAACATTCTTATAACGCGATCCCCACAACCAGGCGCCTAATATGGAAAAACTGGTGATAAACAACACCAATTGCAAGCCTAAACCCATTTCCGTAAAAGCATGCGCCGAAGTTTCGCCTAAAATCCCACTGCGGGTTAGGTAGGTTGAGTACAACACCAGGAGAAAACTCAACAAATAAAAGGCATACGTACTGCGGGTCGAATAGCCCGTGGCGCGTGCGACCAAATTGGTATGAATGCCCGCAACCAATACCAGCCAAGGCACCAATGAAGTGTTTTCCACCGGATCCCAGGCCCAATAACCCGCAAAAGACAAAGCCTCATACGCCCAAGCGCCACCCATCAGAATGCCCGTACCCAAAATTACCCCCGAAAACAAGGCCCATTGCAACGCCGGTTTGAGCCAGTCTTTGTGCTCCCGCAACCATAACCCCGAAATCGCATATGCAAAGGGCACAATCGTAGAAGCAAATCCTAAAAACAAGGTGGGCGGATGGATGGTCATCCAATAATTCTGCAGCAACGGATTTAAGCCATTGCCCTTAATTTTCTCTAAATAATTGGCCGCTTCAAAAATAGGCGCATTCATGGTATCGCGCAGCAAATCAAACGGACTGGCACCCAAACGGGAATCACCAAAATACAAGCCCAGCAACATCGACCCAATAAATGCCTCCGCAAGTGCAATCACGGCCAAAACAGGCGCCTCCCATTTGCCAGCACGCATCATCAAGACCAACCCCAATCCAATATGCCAAAAACTCCAAAGCAAAAAACTCCCCTGCTGCTCTTTCCAAAATGCGGAAAAAACATACTGCGTGGGCAAATCATCCGAAATGTTCGACCAGGCGTAATGATATTCGTACATTTTCCCTACCAAAATATAAAAAAGGGTACCAATAATACCCAGCGTGGTCAAACCATGCAATACAAAGGAAAAACGCCCGATATTGCGCCACTTGTCGCCTTCCAGGGTGTTGCGCCGTAGGGTAGCCATATAGTAGGCACCAGAAGCTAATAAAGTAGCAACAAATGAAAGCACCACGAATAAGTGGCCTAATTTTCCAGGCAAAAGGTGCTCGCCAATATATTCCATATTTCGATTTTTATTATTAGAGTGCAAAGGTAAAGCCTTACAACGACATGCTTTTGTCCATTTCTAAAGCATCTGACGAAAACACACAACATTTTTTGCTAAAACCGTACAGAACATGTTGGATATATACACAAACAAACGTTTTACCTTATTGCTTAATGAATTTAGTACTTTGTATCTTTTCTAAATTATTAAAAACCAAGACATAGAACCCCGCAGGAAGGGCAGCTGTCGGGATTTGTACTTGGCTTTCACCGTTCGTTTCCACACTTTGCACCAACTTCCCCTGTATATCTCTTATTAAAATAGTTCCTACTATCACTGACTCCATCGCCACCGTTAGGACATCTCCTACCGGATTTGGGAATATACGCAGGGAGGATTGCGCCACTTCCTGGGTTTCCGTGATTGGGTTGACCAATTCGTCGATGGCGCGTAATAAGGAATAGGTTTGATTGGTTCCGAAAGCATCCTGCCCAATTTCCCAGATCATAACCCCCGCAACTTGATCCAGTGCCAGTTGTGTTTTTGTTTTGATGGTCGGAATCCCATTATAATAGGCGTCATTCACCTGATCAAGTTGCGCATAGGCGGTGTTGAGGCTGACGATATAACGATACGTCAGGGCCTCCACAGGACTTACGCCGAAATCGTAACCATAAAAAGGCACGCCCAGGGTCAATTTTTGCGCAGGCACATTTTGATTTAACCAATATTGCACACAATCTTCGGTCCACCAATAGGGCGCGTGTTGGCCCGGATTAGCGGGATTGAACGGGCCTGTACGATCGTAAATCATCATGTTCACCCAATCAAAAGCAGCCAATGCAGCATTGCTGATTTGAGGATAACGGTATTCGCCAGGCAATGCAGCCGTCAGGGGCAAACCCAGGGGCACCATGGCTGCTTTGAGTTCTAAAATGAACGGGCTATACCAGGATTTTACAAATTGCCATTCTAAATCTATATCGACCCCGTCAAAGCCTTTTGACTGCACATATTGAATGATTTTTTGGATAAAAAAAGCCCGGTTGGCCGGCAAGGTGAGGTAATCCCAAGTGTCGTCCTGCTTGGGAGTAAGGTAGCCGCCTGCAAGAGAAATAAACACTTTGCATCCTTTGGCATGTGCCTTATTTACCGCATTTGTTACGCTCACCCCGCTAACAGAAAAATTACCCAAAGAATCGGGGTTGGCAAATGCAATATTTACATGGGTTAATCGCTCGAATTCAATGTCGTTCAGCCAGCTAAAGCGATAATAAGGTAAATAACCAATTACTTTAAAATTGTTTTGAGCCGATGCCGAAAACAGCGTAATAAAAAACAGAACTGGAAATAATAGTGATTTCATATTAAAGGATTGAATCGGTAAAATGGATAAAAAACGCGAAAATAAGTGGTAAGATATGTATGTGATTCATTCAATATGTTAATGTTATATCAAAAATTGGCTAACCATAAAAAAGCTACATATTTTTGCAATGGCATTAAGCCTTTTTTTAAATTTTTTAAATTTTTTTTACAATGTACAAAGGAACCGTAAAGTTCTTCAACGAAGCCAAAGGTTTTGGTTTTATCGTTGACAGCGCCTCTGGCCAAGAGATATTCGTACATGTCTCTGGTCTCATCGACAATATTCGCGAAGGCGACGTTGTTACGTATGAAACAGCTCGTGGCAAAAAAGGCATGAATGCAGTTAACGTTCAGCGCGCGTAAGTGCGTTGTAACGCTTGAGTGATAAAATGCGTGACTCCATCGGTTTTCCGGTGGAGTTTTTTATTGCCAAAAGGTAACAGGCCCCATCACAAATCAAGCATAACCGCTAAAGTCTCCTTTAATCCCATGTAAATGCGTAAATTCTATTGACGGGGCGACTTTTTCTGTCACCCCGCCAATGGAATTTACACATTACCACAAATCCTGAATAAAATTGCAAGCATCAAAAATCCGTAATAAACGAACAAATGTTGCCTAGTCTACCCGAATTAATGCCCACAAACACAACGCGTTTCCGTACAAGAATGCGTCATACCTGCGGAACCATTGGTCTGAGAACCCGGCAATTCAAACCAGAATTTTGACCGCTTCCGATCGTAATTCCCAATTTCATTCAATTGATTGGCATCAAACAAGCGGCCATTTACCGCCACATACCGGATGCTTTCGGTGTTGCGGATGTTCTCCAACGGATTTTTATCCAGCACCACCAAATCAGCTAATTTTCCCGTTTTTAAGGAACCGATCTCTTTGTCGAGGCCCAGGTAAATGGCACCATTAATGGTTGCGCATTGCAATGCCTGCAAATTGCTCATGCCACCCTGTTGCAACATCCACAGTTCCCAATGTGCACCAATACCCTGGATTTGGCCATGCGATCCGAGGTTGATTTTAATGCCATTATCCGTCATGCGTTTCAGGCTCTTGCTCACTAAGATATGGCCATTTTCGTATTCTTCTTCCGGAATCATTTCGCGGTGACGGCTGCGGCCATCCAATATATGACGGGGCGTAAACGACAACAAGCGTTGTTTTTTCCAGATATCCTCTTTTTGATACCAATAATATTCGCCGTTTACCGCACCATAACAAACAATCAAAGTGGGGGTATTGTGGCTGCGCGTGCGTTTCCAAAACTGCATCACATCTTCGTATAAAGGTGCAACGGGTATGTTGTGCTCGATGCCCGTATGGCCGTCCATCACTTGCGTAAGGTTGTGGTAAAAGAAGGAACCACCCTCTGGTACAACTTCCATTTTCAGTTCGCGGGCAGCTGCAATGACCTGCTGGCGTTGTTCGCGCCGCGGCTGGTTGTAACTTTTTACCGAAAAAGCGCCCCAGGCGTGTGTACGACGCAAGGTGCTGCGCGCATCATCCAGGTTGTTGATGGTGGCTTTAAAATCGCCTTCTGCACCATATAATATGGTACCTGTGCTGAATAAACGCGGTCCGAGCATACGCCCTGATTTCAACATTTCCGCATTGGAGAATGCCGATTCAGAATTCACCGACGGATCGTGCATGGTGGTTACTCCATAAGCCAGGTTGGCGTAGTATTCCCACTGCTTTTGCGGGTTGAGGCCATAGCGGAAGTTGCCCGAATGGCTGTGTACATCCACGATGCCGGGCATGATGGTTTTGCCTTTGCAATCGATGATTTTGTAGCCTTTTGATTCGCTTTTGCGGTTTTTATAATCTGCTTTTTTACCGACAAAAGAAATCACGTTGTTGGTCACTTCCAGCACGCCATTTTCAATCACTTGATCGCCTTCGCAAGTGATGATGCGGGCGTTGTCAAATACCAACACACCTGCTGGCTGGTCGGCAGTAAGGGTCAAACCGATTTTCAGACCGGTTTCGGGCAAGCCCGGCAAACTATCCGGCGCACCAGGTAAAAAGGCAAAACGATTGTTCAAATCGATGTTGTAATAATCCTCGCCCAGGGTATAAAACAGTTTTTTGCTATCGCCACTCCAATGCAGGTTGTAACCCGCATCTTTGGAAACCTGGGTGGCTGGTACCGATTTCATATCGGCGCTCAAATCAACCGTTTGGCCCGAATGCGGCATCGCGCAGATGTAAGCCTTGTGTAATTCGGTGAATGCCATCCAGTTACCATCCGGTGAGGGTGCCCATTGGTTGGCATATTTGCTTTTAAACAACACTTTGCGGTCCTGACCATTTAAATCAAAGGAAACGAAGGCTTTATCCAGTGCGCCAAACAAATAACCGCCGGTATTGACGTAAATCCGTTTGCCATCAGCCGAAAAACGCGGGTTTTCTCCTTCTTCAAAAATCGGATCCAGGCTTTCATAAAAACCTCCTGCGGGCGTACGCGTGAGGTCTAAACGGAAAATACCGGTTTTAACGGTGCGTGCAGGTCCTGTTTCATCATCGCCCTCCTGCATCCGAAATACGATCGACTGGCCATCCGGTGCGTATTGCGGCGTGCGGAAAATGCCACCCAGTACCGGTAATTGCTTCAATGCGCGGGTTTGGAGGTTAATTTTCCACAAAGCGCCGCCATATTGGTCGTTCCAGGTCACAAAAATAGCCTCTTTCCCATCGGGCGAAAAACAAGGTTCAAATTCGAGCATGTCCGGATCCGTTGCCGAGGCACCTACAAACCGACAAGCGCCATAGTTTGCGTTCACCAACAACTCCGGTTTGCCATCGGGCATGGATTTGCGGTATAATTTGCCCGCTGCATTGAACAACAGGGTTTTGCCGTCAGGAGACGTAACAGCATGCCGCACTGCCCGCACGGTGAATTCTTTCTCAAAAACCTTGTTTTCAAAACGCAGGGTTTCGGCCACTTTGGTATTTACGGTGCAGGAAAACGGGATATTCGAAAGTTTAACGGCATCTGCAATGTTTTCAACCGCAATCGGATTGCTCAGATTGATATCCAGTTTATTAATTTTTCCACCTGCCCAAATTACGATGCCATATTTATTGTCACGCGGTGCCGGCATCCAGGAAAAGCCCGGGTAAATGCCAAAAATGGTCCAGGCTTCTTGTTGATCTTTGTCCAAGTTCCGATATACCGGGTATTCTAATCCGTTAGCCAGATTTTGCACAAATAACACCGATTTGGTATCCACACGGCGCACAAAAGCCAGCCATTTGCCATCCGGACTGATTTGAGGCCGACAAGCGCCGCCCGAACCGCCAGTGATATTTTCCAATTTGCCTTCTTTAAAATCGTAGCGCCGAACCACAAAAATCTGTTTCAGCGGGTCTTTATTGTATTGAAAAGCCCCACCACCGTACATATCTTCGCTGAAGTACAAGTACCGTCCATCGGCGCTGACGGAAGGCTCATTCACATCCTGCTGGTCGTTTTTGCGCTTGGTCAATTGAAGGCCATCGCCGCCTGCAATATGGTACATCCACATTTCACCGGCGCCGAGCGAACGGGTGTTGGTAAAATGTTTGCGCGCAACAAAATATTGGCCATCTGGCATCCAGGTCGGATTATTGAGCAGCCGGAAACTTTCCTTGGTGACCTGTTTGGCTTTGCTACCGTCGGTGTTCATCAGCCAAATATTATCGCCGCCGCCAGCATCAGAGGTAAATAAAATTTGTTTGCCATCGGGCGAAAAACGCGGCTGCACCTCCCAGGCAATACCCGCGCGTACGCAAGTCGCCTGTCCGCCCCCGATGGGCAGGGTGTAAATGTCGCCCAACAGGTCGAAAGCGAGGGTTTTGCCGTCTGGACTAACATCTAAGTTCATCCAGGTTCCTTCCGTGGCGGTGAAGGAAATATCCGTGTAAATGCTGCCTTCCGGGTTATTTACATCCCATTTTTTGTCCTTTTGCGCCCATATTGCGAGCGGGAAAAGGCAACAAAGCGCTAAAAGTGTTGATTTGATTTGCATAGATTTCGTTATTTCGATAAAAAAGTGCGCATAATTACAAAAAAGTCGCTTTAAATAGGGGATTTTAGGCAAAAGGCGGGGAATGATGGGTGAACAACCGTTGGGGATAAAGAGCATCCAGTCATTTTTTGAGTCAAGCCCAGAAAAATTGTTTCATTTTAATTTTTTTTAGAGGTTTTACCTTGCAAATCTGCAAATTATTTGCAGATTTGCAAGGTAAAACTAAACTATGTACTTACAACGAAAAGCAGAAAAGGAAATCCTCGATTTAGCCGCCTATTTTCCGGCAGTGGTGATTGTTGGTCCGCGGCAAGTGGGCAAGACCTCCTTATCGCGTCATATCGCCAATCAATTACCACAGCCAAGCATTTATATTGACCTGGAGTTGCCAGAAGAGCGGTCTTTACTCAGTGAGCCTACCTTGTTTTTAGAACAGCACCGGAATGAAACGGTGATTTTAGATGAAGTACAACGCTTACCCGAGTTATTTCCAGTGTTACGTGGCCTGATCGACCGTGACCGTCGGCCGGGTCGCTTTATCTTATTAGGGTCAGCGGCACCCGAATTGATTCGAGACAGTTCTGAATCCTTGGCAGGTCGTGTTGCCTATTATGAAATGCAACCATTTTTACATGCGGAAGTGCCTCAGATAGACTACCGTGTGCATTGGCAAAGAGGCGGCTTCCCAGAATCCTTGTTGGCACCAGATGATCGGCGAAGTACACAATGGAGGCAAAATTTTATCCAAACCTACCTGGAACGCGACTTGCCGCTGCTCGGACTGCGCGCAGACCCAATCGTAATTGGCAAGCTATGGACCATGTTGGCACATAACCACGGGCAATTGCTGAATGTTGAAGCGCTGAGTAATGCCTTAGGACTTGCTTCCAATACGATTCGAAAATATATGGATTTTCTTGAATCGGCCTATTTAATCAGGCGCATACAGCCATTTTACACCAATATTGGAAAAAGATTGGTAAAATCTCCCAAAGTTTATATTCGGGATACTGGTCTTTTACATAGTTTGTTGGGTATACCCGATTTTGACCGACTCCAACGTCAACCAATCCTTGGCGCCTCTTGGGAAGGATATGTTTTGCAGGAAATTGCAGGAATGTTGGAAGAAACCGACCAATTGTATTTTTATCGAACCAATAGTGGAACAGAAGCAGATGCAGTTATTGTTCGAGGTGGAGCGCCCATCATTTTATTTGAGATTAAATACAGCACCGCCCCAGTTCCGTCAAAAGGATTTTATATAGCACAAAAAGATTTGGGGACTACCAGAAATTATGTTGTTTACCCGCTCGAAAGAGATTATCCCCTCAATGAACAAACACAAGTAATTGGCTTTAACAATTTATCAAAATACCTTCATATTGATTAATGATACCTTAATTCCATTATTTTTGCATTTTTACCACCCACGCAATCCGAATGGCCAAACAAGACATCCTCGACGATTTTGATTTCAACGAGCAAGACTTTTTCCCCGAAGAAGGCGACAGTGAGGTAGTCGGCAAATTTTATTCGTCGATGGAAGCCGAAGTGGCCGCCGCGCGCCTGCGTGCGGAAGGCATCCCTTGTTTTTTAGCCAATACCAACGCATCCAGCATTTTAACGTCTACGATGGTGATGATGCGCTTGCATGTACGCCCGGAGGACATGGACCGCGCCAAAACCCTGCTTTTAACCGAATTACCCCATGGCGACGAACACTCAGAAATGGGCAGTATTTGGAAAAGTATGGGCATCTTATTGGGCGTCCTGACTATTTTAGGCTTGGCGGTATTTGTTTTTCGCAGCATTTTGGGCATTTGAACAACCCTTTCCGAAACAGGCTGTTTTGAAGCAGGGCAGATAACGCTCGCGCCAAAGGCATTTCCATTCAAATATTTCAACACATTGAAAGTCATTACTATACCATTTATACATGTCCGTAAAACCCGATAAAAAGAAATTTTCCGATCAATTCAGCGCCTTGCGCAATGTCCCCCGATTTTTCCGAATGATTTGGGGTGTTTCACCCAAATTAGCCCTTTGGAACATTGCATTCCGATTGGTGCAGGCTTCTACGCCGCTTGCGATTCTATATGTGGGCAAAGAAATTGTAGATGAGGTGATCCATAGCATCAACCAACCAGGGTACGAGGCCGTTTTTTTGGGACTGTCCCGCGCCTTGTGGATTTGGGTCGGGCTGGAATTTGGACTGTCCATTTTATCCAGCATATTGAACCGTGCGATCACCTTAACCGACAGTTTGCTCGGTGATATGGTGAGCAATGATTCCTCGGTACGGATTATTCGCCATGCAGCCACCCTCGATTTGTTTCAATTTGAAGACGCCACTTTTTACGATAAATTGGAGCGCGCACGCACCCAAACTTCCGGGCGCAGCGCCCTGATGAGCATGGTATTATCGCAGGCCCAGGATTTGATCACTGTGTTGTTTTTGGCGGGCGGTTTGGTCGCGTTTAATCCCTGGTTGCTGCTGATTTTGGTGTTGGCTGTCATTCCATCGTTTATTGGAGAAACCCGTTTCAACCAGGAATCCTATTCTCTCACGCGTTCCTGGACGCCCGAACGCCGCGAACTCGATTACCTGCGCTACATCGGTGCCAGCAATGAAACGGCCAAAGAAATCAAGATTTTCGGGCTGGAAGGGTTCATTGCCGATCGTTTTAAACGCATTTCTGATAAATACTTTTTGGCCAATCAAAAACTGGCGATCAAACGGGCTACTTGGGGCAGTTTTTTCAGTACCGTGGGTTCCGCCTCGTATTATGCCGCTTATATTTTTGTGATCTGGCAAACTGTACGCGCCCAAATCACCATTGGCGCGCTTACCTTTTTGGCGGGCTCCTTCCGACAGTTGCAGGGATTGTTGCAAGGCATTGTGGCGCGTTTTTCCCGGATCGCAGAAACGGCGTTGTACCTCCAGGATTTGTTCGATTTTTTAGAACTAAAGCCCTTTTCTGCCACCAATCCGGGCAAAAAGAAACTCCCCCGCCCCATCCAGGAAGGTTTTCGCTTTGAAAACGTAGGCTTTAAATATCCCGAAAGTGAAAAATGGGCTATCCGACATTTAACATTTACCTTACAACCTGGCGAAAAATTAGCACTCGTAGGTGAAAACGGTGCAGGGAAAACTACCTTGGTCAAACTGCTCGCCCACTTGTACGAACCCACCGAAGGCCGCATTTTATTGGATGGCATCGACCTGGCCACCTACGACCCGGATGATTTACGCCAGCAAATCGGCATTATTTTTCAGGATTATGTGCGGTTTATGTTTACCGCGTCCGAAAACATTGCGGTGGGTAATATTTCAGAAAAAACCAATCAGCCGCGCATTGAAGACGCAGCGCATAAAAGTTTGGCCGACAGTGTGGTCGCCAATTTGCCGAAACAATATGACCAAATGTTGGGCAAACGTTTCCTAGGCGGCGTAGAATTATCCGGCGGACAATGGCAAAAAGTGGCCCTCGCACGGGCGTACATGCGCGATGCCCAACTGATCATCCTCGACGAACCGACTGCTTCGCTGGATGCCCGGGCCGAACATGAAGTGTTCCTGCGGTTTGCAGCCCTGCTCAAAGGCAAAGCGGCCGTGCTGATTTCCCATCGTTTTTCAACGGTGCGTATGGCCGATCGCATCTTATTTTTGGAAAATGGCGAACTACTGGAACTCGGAAGCCACGAAGAATTGCTGGAAAAAGGTGGCAAATATGCTGAGTTATTCCGTTTGCAAGCCAAAGGATATATCTAAGCGCCTTGGAAAAGTTGCAATTGGTTAAAAGTCTTGATAATAAGGTATATAAATCCCACATATTTTTGGCAACATCAAAGAATTGAAGTACTTTTGTCCCCGCTAAACTCGGATGGATAGGCAATGACTGCCGTTTGACCCTTAGAAATTCGAATTTGGTGCAATGCTTTACCTATTCACCTACAACAGCCAAAGGGTTGTTGCAATTTCAAAAAAATGGCAGTTTATTACAACAAAGAAAAAATCGAATCCATCGTAGCACAATATGGTGGCGATTCGAAAAACACCGGAAACGTAGAGGCACAGATCGCATTGTTGACGTACCGCATCGAATGCCTTTCCGCCCACTTGCGCATCAACAAAAAAGACCATTCCACCCGTCGCGCTTTGCTTTCGATGGTAGGTCAACGAAAAAGTTTGCTGTCGTACTACATGAAGAAAGACATCTTCGCGTACCGCGCACTGATCGAAAAACTTGGACTTCGTAAGTAAGCACGTTCAAATCCGGTGGTTGGGAAAAATGCCTGACCGCCGGATTTTTTTTATAAATTGAATTTTCACACGCTCCGGCTGTTCTACCTCCGATCAGGATCGAACAAAACGGCTTTCAAGGAGAGGACATTATATTCAAAAATGGGGAACTGCTATTCCCCCACACAAAGACGCAGTTGGAAAAGCCCGGCTTTTCTTCGAAACGCATCGCTGCATCTTTGTGTGTAGTATCGGTTTTTGAATGTCACTCCCACTGAAACAAAGGTATTCTGGGCTTTTTTAGGCTAATTATTTGAATACGACCGTTTTTTTGATTTGAATCAAGTGGAATATACGTGGCATTAACCTGTTTATTACTATGGGAAAGCAAATCCCGTTGAGTACCTCCCTCCAATTGCCGGATGGACGGGAAATCACACTTGAAACTGGCAAACTTGCCACCCAGGCCGATGGTTCCTGCGTGTTGCGCATGGGCAACACCATGCTGCTCGCCACCATTGTGAGCGCTAAAAAAGCCAAACCTGACCAACCTTTCTTCCCACTTTCTGTCGATTACCAGGAAAAATTCGCCGCTGTAGGTCGTATTCCTGGTAACTTCTTCCGTCGTGAAGGCCGTATTTCGGATTATGAAGTACTGGTAAGCCGTTTGGTCGATCGCGCGTTGCGTCCTTTGTTCCCAGACGGGTACATGAACGAAACGCAGTTGATCATCACCCTGATTTCTGCCGATAAAGACGTGATGCCCGATGCTTTGGCTGGTTTGGTAGCCTCTACCGCCGTTGCCGTATCGAATATTCCGGTGGAAGCCTTGTTTGCAGAATGTCGCGTAGCACGGATTGATGGCCAATTGGTAGTAAATCCGGGCCGTGAAGCCCTGAAACGCGCCGATCTGGACTTTATCGTTGCGGCAACCAAAAACGACATCACCATGGTGGAAGGTGAGGCCGACGAATGCCAGGAACACGAACTGATTGAAGTGCTGAAAACTGCGCACGAATACATCAAAGTGATGATCGCCGCACAAGAACGCCTGGCTGAAATGGTTGGCGAAGCAGCCACCGTAAAACGTCCGGTTGTTGCATTGCCAGAGCACGATGTCCTGAAAAAGCACATTGAAGACCTGATCAGCGCCGATGTATATGCCCTTGCACGCAGTTCCAGCGACAAATCGACCCGTAAATCGGTAATCGATGGGATCAAGGAAAAATCGCTGAAGCAGGTAAAAGAAGAATTTGGCGACGAATTTTGGGCAGAATGGGCATCCACCGCCGATCGCTACTTCGAAAAAATCAAAAAACACATCATTCGCGACGTAGTATTATCGGATGGCAAACGCCTCGACGGCCGTGCCAGCGATGAAGTACGTCCGATCTGGTCGGAAGTAGATTACCTGCCTTCTGCGCACGGTTCTTCGATCTTCAACCGCGGCGAAACCCAATCCCTTACTTCCCTGACACTAGGTACCAAGCAGGATCAAATGTTGATCGACAATGCCTTGGATTACCATGATGAAAAATTCATCCTGGCATACAACTTTCCGCCGTTTTCGGTAGGTGAAGTAAAACCGTTGCGCGGTCCGGGTCGTCGCGAAATTGGCCACGCCAACCTGGCAGCACGCTCGATCAAAAAAGTGATGCCCGACGATTTTGCATACACCGTGCGTTTGGTATCCGACATTTTGGAATCCAATGGTTCGTCTTCCATGGCGACCGTTTGTGCTAGCTCCCTGGCCTTGTTTGATGGCGGTGTGCCGATTAAAGCACCGGTAGCAGGTATTGCGATGGGCGCGATTGCGGACGAAAAAGGCCGTATTGCGATTTTGTCCGATATTTTGGGCGACGAAGACGCCTTGGGTGATATGGACTTCAAAGTGACCGGTACTGCCAAAGGTATCACCGGCACCCAGATGGACATCAAGATCGACGGTATGCCGTACGAATTGCTGGAAAAAGCCTTGTTGCAAGCACGCGCAGGCCGGATTCACATCCTCAATGAAATGGCCAAAGCGCTGGAGGCGCCGCGTCCAGACCTCAAACCGCATGCACCGCGTGTGATTGAGTTCCGCATTCCGAAAACGCTGATTGGTGCGGTAATCGGACCGGGCGGTAAAATTATCCAGGAAATTCAAGCAGTATCGGGTACCACCATCAGCATCGACGAAGATGAAATTGGCGGTATCGTGGCCATCTTTGGTCCGGGCAAAGATGCCTTGGATATGGCGTACAAACGGGTACAAGACATCGTGTTTATCCCTGCAGTAGGCGATATTTTTGATGGGGAAGTAGAAGAACTGGCAGAATACGGTGCGTTCATCAAATTCAAAGGTAAAACCGGTTTGATGCACGTATCTGAAATTCAGCACAACCGCGTGGAAAAAGTAGAAGACGTATTGAAAGTGGGCGACAAGATCACCTTTAAATTGTTGGACATTGATCCGAAAACCGGTAAAATGAAACTTTCGCAGCGTGCGATCTTGGCAAAACCAGACGGAACTATGCCCACTGACGAAGAAAATGCAGCCCGCGCACAACGCGGTGGCGGCACCGGTGGCGCAGGTGGCGGCGACCGCAGAAGCGGTGGTGGACGCGACGATCGCCGGGGCGGTGGCCGTGACGACCGCAAAGGCGGCGGCGGCGGACGTCGGTAGGTTTTAAACGATATTTAGGTAATAAAAAAAGGCTTGAAACACGCTTTAGGCGGGTTTTAAGCCTTTTTTGTGGCCAAAAACATTACGGAATACATACATTTACAAAAAATATCCAACAGGATTGTAGTTTTGTACCACATAACTAACAGTGCATGCGCAAAATAAGAATAGAAAATTTCGGACCCATTCAGGGAGATTACCCGGAAAACGGTGGCTGGTTAGATATTAAAAAAGTAACCGTTTTTATTGGGAATCAAGGTAGCGGCAAAAGCACTTTAGCAAAACTGATTTCAACGCTTAGTTGGATCGAAAAAGCCATGTTTATAGGCATTTTGAAAGAAGGTGAGTTGAATACCCACAACCGATTTATCAAACAATTGGCCTATCACCGCATAGACGACTATATCAAAACAGATACAAGTATTGAATATCAAGGAAATGCATTTACACTGCGGTTTTCGGGCGGGCGATTTGAATCAGAAAAATCGCTGAGCAATGGATATTTATTACCTAAAATTATGTACGCACCCGCAGAACGCAATTTTTTGAGCACGGTTGATCGGCCAGATAAGCTGAAAAACTTGCCAAGTTCACTCTATACTTTTAATGATGAATTTGATGCTGCAAAGGTTCTTTTTGCGGGTGGATTAGAATTGCCAATTAATAATGTTCGGTTTGAGTACGATAAATTGAATAAAATAGCGCACATCGTTGGAGAAAATGCGGCTTATAAACTCCGGTTATCAGAGGCATCCAGTGGATTCCAATCAACGGTTCCTTTATTTTTAGTCACCAAATACCTTACAGAACGTTTACTGGCAGAAGAGGATCCATCTATACAGGAAAAGTCACTTTCAGATCGAAGAAAGATCGAAAAAGAGGTTAAATCAATTATAAATGACCCCCTGCTAACAGCGGAAGTCCGGCAGGAATATTTACGACTTTTGAGTGCAAAGCTTAAGCGGTCTTGCTTGATTAATATTGTGGAGGAACCGGAACAGAATCTATTTCCGCTGTCACAAAAGAAGATACTAGAAAGTTTACTGGCTTTCAATAACCGTCACAATGAAAACCGGTTAATTATCACGACGCATAGTCCTTATTTGATCAATTATTTGAGTATTGCAATTCAAGGTCACTATTTATCATCCTTAATGCATAAGAAAGAAAGTGCAAAAAGGCTGTTTGAGCAACTGAATAAAATTGCCCCGGAAGCATCTTTAGTTGATGGATCAGATGTCGTAGTTTATGAATTGGACGAAAAAAATGGCTCCATTGCCCGACTCGCAAATACAGAAGGCATTCCATCCGACAAGAATTTCCTCAATTTATCGATTCGACAGGGAAACGAATTATTCGACCAACTTTTAGAAATAGAAGAATCGTTATGACTTTAAATTTTTTAGAGAATACTTGTTCCGAATCTGTAAGAACCGATGCGATGTTTGGCATATGCGACGACCAGGACGGAGAAAAAGCGTACAGCACAATCAAAACACCAGAACAATGGATTGCCACTGTAAAAAATGATCATACCATTGAACTTGTTTTTACTCCCGTTGACAATTGTCTAATCAGGGGTCATGAACTTATTGGAATTAGAAGGTGCGATGGCATTTTAACTTCCACCGAACATTTGTATTTTATACAACTAAAAAATCAATCTAAAAACTGGGTTGCCAACGCCATCGAACAGTTGGAATCGACCATTGTACTTTTTAAGGCAAATCACAATATTGACGCATTCAAACATAAGAAAGCATTTGCCTGCAACAAGAAACATCGCCATTTCCAGGAGATTGATAATGAACTAAATATCGCCTTTTTTAGAAAGCATAAAGTTAGAATTGATGTGCAAGCGGAGATTTTAGTGGTTTAATACATTTCCGTTCAAAAGTTATCGTCTTTTACAAAAAAATCCAATCCATGCTGAATATCTTCACAGCATGAAATTATTACCAATCTTCACCATTTGCCTGTTTTGCGCCATCAGCTGCGCCAAAACGCCCCAGGACACCCCTACCCCACCAACTTCCAACCCCAATACACCCGATCCCGATCCGGTAGCGTATGGGACGCCTTTCGCCGGCGTACCCGCCACCTCCGACGTGGCCATGTATGAAGTTAACTTACGTGCGTTTAGTTCAAGCGGCACTTTCAAGGGCGTTGAGGCGCGTTTGGATTCTATCAAAGCATTGGGCATCAATGTTTTATGGCTCATGCCCATTCATCCGATTGGTGTGGTTAAAAATGCCGGACAATTAGGCTCGCCTTATTCGGTAAAAAATTACAAAGAAGTAAATCCAGAATATGGCGCGCTGGAGGATTTACAAAGTCTGGTAACAGCAGCCCACAACCGCAACATGGCGGTGATTATCGACTGGGTGGCCAATCATACCGCCTGGGACAATCCCTGGATCACGGCGCATCCCGACTGGTATACCAAAGATGCCAATGGCAACATCATCATACCTGCTGGAACCAATTGGGCCGATGTGGCTGATTTGGACTTTAGCAATGCCCTCCTGCGGAAATTTATGATCAATGCTATGAAATATTGGGTTTTAAAAGCCAATATCGACGGTTTTCGCTGCGATTATGCCGATGGCGTGCCTGCTGATTTTTGGAAACAGGCCATTGACTCGCTCAAAACCATCCCCAATCGGAAGTATATTCTGCTGGCAGAAGGCAGTATGAATACGCAGTTTACGGCCGGTTTTGAAATGAACTATAGCTGGAATTTTTATGATCAACTTAGGAATGTCTACAGAAATAACCTGCCTACTTCCGGTTTGTTTACCGTAAACTCGAACGATTACAACGCAGTTCCCAGCGGTGTAGCCAAATTGCGATATTCCACCAACCACGATCAGTCGGCCTGGGACGATTCGCCCGTGGTGTTGTACAACGGCCAGGCTGGAGCGATCAATGCTTTTGTATTGGCAGCAACCATCGGCGGAATTCCGTTGATATACAACGGTCAAGAAGTGGGAAGACCCGACAAAACGCCGTTTTTCAGCAAAAGCCCCATCAATTGGAGCCTAAATCCGGGCACTTTTGCCGCCTACAAACGCATTATGGTCTTTCGACAATCGAGCAATGCCTTGAAACTAGGCTCCATTCAGGTACTCAGCGATGCCAGCAATGTGGTCGCGTTCAAACGCGTATACCAATCGGAAGAAGTGCTGGTGCTGGTAAATACCAAAAACAGTACCACCAACTACACGTTATCCGGTGGTATTGCCAATACAAACTGGAAAAATGCACTGGATAATTCGAGTGTTGCCTTGGGAACGGCACTCAGTTTGCAGCCTTATCAGTATTTAATACTGAAAAAATAAGGCCTTATCAATGTGGAAAACCGCTATTATCCTAATTTGCTGGCTGGCACTATGGATGTAAATACTGGTGCCACCTTGAAAATTCACCCCAATCCTGCGCTGAATCAGATCTCCGTGGAATTGTCGGAAAATCTAATCGGCACGCCGTATTGGATCCTTGATGCATTGGGTACCACAATACTAAGCGGCAAATTGCAAGCGCCCGTCGAAATAATTCCATTGAATACCCTGACTGCTGGTTTATTTACGCTCAAGACCCTTGAATGGTCCGTAAAAATCGTAAAAATTCATTAAAAACCATGATGAAAGCAGCCACACGCCGACAGTATTGTTCCCCCAAAGATCTGAAAGTCGAATTAGTCCCCGTGCCGGTTTTAAAAGACCATGAAGTACGCATTCGGGTACATGCCACCACTGTCAATCGAACGGATTTGGCTGTTTTAAGCGGCAAACCTTATATTATGCGGCTTTTTACCGGGCTTTTCAAACCGAAAATGCCAACGCCAGGTACTGATTTTGCCGGCGTAATTGAAGCGGTGGGCGATAAAGTCCAAGCATTTAAACCGGGAGACAAGGTGTGGGGTTTTAACGATGAGGGCCTGGCTTCCCAGGCAACTTACATGCGTTTTTCAGAACGTGGAAATATCGGATTAATGCCCGCAAACCTATCCTTTGAACAGGCCGCCGCAAGTTTAGAAGGTGCTCATTACGCCCGCAACTTCATCAACAAAGTGACGCTTCAGGCGGGCCAACAGGTTTTGGTAAATGGTGCTTCCGGGGCCATTGGTTCGGCACTGGTGCAGTTTTTAAAATATAATCAACTAAGCGTAACTGCCGTTTGTGGCACTGAAAACATCGCACGCATTAAAGCCCTGGGCGCCGACCGGGTGATTGACTATAAAACTTCCGACTTTACCCAGGAAACTATCCAATACGATTATGTGTTTGATGCCGTGGGCAAAAGCACTTTTTCAAAATGTAAACCTTTGTTGAAAGAGAAAGGCATTTATATCTCCTCCGAATTAGGCCCGAACGCGCAAAATCCATTTTTAGCCTTGATTACCCCTTTATTCGGAGGTAAGAAAGTGATTTTTCCACTGCCCACTAATATCAAGGCGAGCATGGTTTTTATCAAGGATTTGATTGAAAAAGGGCAGTTTACACCACTTATTGACCGCAGTTACACCCTGGAAGATATCGCGACCGCTTATCAATATGTTGCATTGGGGCAAAAGGTTGGAAATGTGGTGGTTAAAATAGGTGTATAACGATGCCAAACGTACCCTAAACCTCGAAAAATGCAAGACAAAACCCAGGCCGCAGTCGCCATTTTTAACAGACTGGCAGATGTTTATCAAAACAAGTACATGGATCAAAGCCTGCACCACGACACCTTTGATTTCTTTTGCAAGAACATCAGCCCTGAAAACCCCCAAGTGTTGGAAATTGCCTGTGGGCCAGGCAACATTACCCAGTATTTGCTAAAAGTACGCCCGGATTTACAAATATTCGGCATTGATTTGGCGCCAAATATGGTTGAATTGGCCAAACAGAACAACCCCGGTGCCCATTTTGAGGTCATGGACGCCAAAACCATCAGTCAATTGCCCCAAAAGTACCACGCCATTATGTGCGGATTTTGTTTGCCTTATTTAAACAAAACAGAGGCGATGAAACTCATCCGGGACGCCGCCCACCTATTGCTGCCCGACGGCATTTGCTATCTCAGCACTATGGAAAATGATTATGACAAATCGGCCATCCAACGCGCCAGTACGGGCGATGAGATGTTTATCCATTTTCACGAGGCCGCTTATTTGGTGCCCGCATTGGAAGAAAACGGATTTAACATCCTGGATATTCAACGCAAGGTATATCCAGATGGAAATGGGGAGGAAACGATTGATTTGGTGGTTATTGCGCAGCGCAGATAAGTAACATCAAGATTAATTTTCAATTAATAATGGCTGTTTTTTATCAAAAGTCATTTTTTAAAAACCAAAAAGAGCCGTTTAAATTACTTTTGGGTATTGCTTCATTTTACTCAAAACCGATACCTCAACCCATGAAAAAATCACCCATTTTACTACTGGTACTCTTGCTTCCTTTGTGTTTGCAAGCACAAGGAAAACGCATTTATGTAAACCCAACTGCTACAGGAGGCAACAACGGAAGCAGCTGGCAAAACGCTTTGGTTAGTCTGAAATTAGCCCTCATTTATGCACAGCCCGGCGATACGATTTGGGCCGCAACAGGGGTGTACAAACCCACCACCGATAATAATCGAACCAGACGTTTTGAACTAAAAAACAGGGTGAGCCTGTACGGAGGATTTGCAGGCACGGAAACCAACATAAACCAACGCGACTTGGCGCAAAATCAATCGATTCTCAGCGGCGACATTGGGGTTCCGCTGGATAGTACAGACAATGCGTTCACGATTTTATACATGAATAATCCCGATACTGGAACGGTTGTGGATGGCATACGCTTTGAATTTGGAATTGCCAACGATCCATCGGACTCACTGGGTACTTATGCGCTCATTCCAGGCAAGTGTGGTGGTGCGGTTTTTATAGAAGCCAACAGCGGAATCGGATATCCGGATTTTGTAAATTGTACATTTTACCGAAACTATGCCTTGTATAATGGTGGGGCCGTATATGTGTATGGCGACGAAACCGGCTCGGTGGCGCCGAGATTTATCAATTGCCAGTTTATAGAAAATACGGCAGGCTATTCGGGCGGGGCTGTAAATCGCTATGGCGGAAGTAAACTAGAGCGATACCCCGACTTAAAAAACTGCCGGTTTACCCGAAACAAAGCCTCTGCTATTTTTGGCGCTTTCTCGTGGACAGATGGCCCTGGAACAGACTCGCTGCAAATGGAGGATTGTGTATTTGAGCAAAATGATGGTAATATATTTATCGCTTTGGGCAATCCTGCTGGATTAAGATGTAGTTTTGATCGCTTGCAAATTTTGGACGGTTCAGGAGGAATTGAAGTCTTCGCGTTCTCCACAAAATGGATCGATTACATCAAGGTGCGCAATTGTTTGTTTTCTGGAAATTTAGGAAGTGCCATTTCAGCATCTAGCAATACGAATTTGCCGGCCGGAAAAACCAATCTATTCCTGATAGACCAATGCCAATTTGAATACAATGGCGGATTAAGTAACATCGAAGGCATTGTTTATATCTTCGGCTTTAATTCCGTCAAAATAACCAATTGTGATTTTTTACAAAATCAAAGTTCTACTCTTTTGAGTTTTAATAGGATTGGCAATGAACTAAACATTGAAAATTGTCGGATCGCTTACAACAATACTGCTCGAATTAAAGCCCTTAGCAGTCCCAATCTGGTTATAAAACTGCGCAATTTGTTGTTCGAACGCAATTTGTTAACCGATAATGGAACGTATTTCGATTCTGGCACCTTTCCAATCCCCTTTGATATCCAGAACTGTACGTTTGTCAGAAACCGCGTGATCACAAACAATCCATTGCAAACAAAGTCTAATACTTTAAAATTTAAAAATTGCGCATTTTGGAATAATGTAAATTACGACAGTCATATTTTCAAACAACATACCAATGGCGTCGACTTTCAAAATTGTTTTTTTGATACACTCAATGTAGCAATTTTGCCCACCAACCATCATTTATTAGGGCAAAATATCATCGGGGGCGATCCTTTGTTCATCAATCCTGTACAAAATGGCGGAAACTACCGACTCCAGGGTTGTTCTCCGCTCATCAATAGCGGATCTACCCTAGGCTGGGAACCTGTACCGTATGATTTGGATGGAAATAACCGTATCCAGGGGCAATTGATCGATATTGGCCCCTATGAAACCCCGGCCCTGAATTTTTCTGCCGGAAACCTGATTGTCCAGCCTTGTGTCGATTCTGCCCAGGGCAATGTGCAGTTTTTCCCAGAAAATGGCTGCCCACCTTACCAATTCGCCTGGAAAAAGGGCTCGGAAAGTGGCACCGGAACCAATAATCTGGACCCAGGCGAGTATCTATTCACCATCACCGATACCCGCGGAAGCACACTGTATGATACCCTTACGGTGCCTTATCTTATTAAAGCAGCCGTAATTGCCCTGCCGGTCATCTGTACGAATGGCCAGGCAGGTTCCGTGCAAGCACAAGCAACTTTTGGGAATCAACCCTACACTTATCTCTGGAACAACGGCCAACTTGAGAGTGCCATTTCCCTAATTGGCCCCGGTATGTACTCAGTTACCATCACCGATGCCAATGGCTGCTCCGATAGCGCCAGCGCGGTTGTTACCCTGGGTGGGACACTCCAACTGGTGCCCAATATTCAAAACCCCGAATGCACCGGATATGACAATGGCACCCTTTCGATTCGCACCGAACCGCCCAACCCCTTGGTCACGTACCAATGGAGCAATGGATCTACCAATGCCGCATTATTGGGACTTTCATCTGGGGTTTATGCCGTCACAGCCACAGGCGCATACGGTTGTACCGCGATTCTCGAAAATTTACAACTAATTGATCCTGATCCAATTAACTTTCAGTTGGGCACGCAAGCAGCCTCTGGCCCATTGAATGGCGACGGCGCAGTTTGGG
The DNA here is from genome assembly GCA_040397785.1 of Saprospiraceae bacterium. Classification (GTDB taxonomy): domain Bacteria; phylum Bacteroidota; class Bacteroidia; order Chitinophagales; family Saprospiraceae; genus M3007. The sequence goes on from JBBAVI010000010.1 coordinate 31,135, forward strand.
TAGAAAACATTACCGGCGGCACCGCACCTTATTATTTTGAATGGGATAACGGCATTAAAAAAGACTCCCTGCAAGGCTTTTTGCCCGGCGATTACACCATCACGGTGACGGATAAAAATGGCTGTACCGCCGTTGCCGATACCATTTTGGATTTTTTTGTCGGCACAAAAGGAACTGCCGCCCAGGAAATCAACCTGCATCTTTACCCAAATCCCGCTGTTTCCAGTGCTGTTTTAACCATTACAACGGAATATCCAGATGCGAGAATGGCATTTTTAACGGATATGAATGGACAAAATAGCATCCAATTATTACCTAGTACGACAACCGCATCCAAAATCTCATTTGAGATTCCGGTGCTCAATTTGCCCGCCGGGATTTATATGATAAACATTCAAAGTGGGTATTTGAACCGACATTTGACCTTGTGCGTCATGCGGAAATAGGCGAAAAGCCTATAAATCCATCCGTATCCGCCGATCCGGGGGCAAATAATTGTTCATCCGGTTCGGCAACACCTTGATCCAGCCCAAGCGATGCCCCTGGTAAACCACCAAGGTCCAGCCATTGGGCGTTCCCGCTGGCAAATCAAACACCTCTTTTTTGAGGAAAAGCAAGGCTTGATCCCGGCTAACGTCCAACACCAGCCCGGGTTGAAGCAAGGGACTCAAGGCAAATGGATGTGCGGGAATCAAATCTTTCCCCTTTATTTCCCCTACAAACACCCCAAACCATTTGCTTTTGATCGCTTTATCTATGCATAAAAACGCATTTTCGAGCGTCGCAGGGAGTGCCAGTATTTCTCCGGAAGGGATTTGGAACAACTTGACCGGCCATTCCGGATTCAACCACCCATGTACGGCCGGCAAACCCGCTTTAGGTAAAGGCTTCAAACTAATAAACCCACTCGGAATGTTACGCTTGGAAATCGGCCCTACCTTTTTCCGAAAAGCCGCCAAATAAAACCCTTCGCCCTTCACATGATGCGGATAACAATGGTAACCGCCCTGATTTTCTACCATGCCCCAGGCAGGGTCAATGTGTATAGACAGTAATTCCAAGCCATGTTCAGCCTGCAACCAGCGGGTATTGTCTTCGTTCTCTAAATGATTGTAGGTACAAGTACTATAAATCAGCAAACCGCCCGGCGCCAAGGTTTCCACGGCCGCCGTAAGGATGCGCTGTTGCCGACCGGCACACATAAATACATTATCGGTCGACCATTCCTTGGTAGCATCTGGGTCTTTCCGAAATAAGCCTTCCCCACTGCACGGTGCGTCTGTCACAACAATATCAAAGAATTCAGGCAAATTTTCGGCAAAAACCTCCGATTCCGCACAAGTAAAGGCAATATTTGGCACGCCCCATTTCTCCAGGTTCTCGCGCAACACGCCCACGCGCGCGCGAATCACCTCGTTGGCCACCAACAAACTACCGGGATTGAGCAAATCGGCAATTAAGGTGCTTTTTCCGCCCGGCGCCGCACACATATCCAACACTTTCAAGGATTTGGAAAAATCGGCGTGTTGTACCAAGGCCTGGTATAAAAACATGGAGGAGGCTTCCTGCACATAATATGCCCCGGCATGCAAACGCGGGTCGAGGGTAAATTGCGGCCGTTCCGACAAATAATACCCCTGTGGATGCCAGGGAATCGGTGTTAATGTCAACGGTGCAAAGCCCGCCTGCATCAAACCGGCATCTAAACCTTTTTGAAAACGGATACTTACCGGGGGAGGCGTTTTTAAGGCAGCGGCAAAATCCGCATATTCCGCCCCAAGCAGCGCTTTCATTTGATATACAAAAGGAGCAGGTAACATTTCGTAGTAGATGTCTTGCAACAGACTTTAGCAGGGCAAAAATCAGAACTTCCTGCAAGAACCGTAATAATGTGTCTAGTTTTACCGCAATGACTGAAAATTAACAGTCGAAACCCATTTTTTGTAACCCACTAAGCATTCCATGCAAGTAAATATTGCAATTCATGCCATTGTACAGCAAGTCAATGGCCTACTGGCGCAATTTGAACCATCAGACTATCAAAAACCGCTTCCCGCCTACGATGGCAGTTCGATTGGTCAACATGTTCGACATATTCTGGAGTTTTTTCAATGCCTGGAAGCAGGCGTCAGTGCCGGTTCGGTCGATTACGCCACCCGCCAACGCAATCTTTTGTACGAAACCAATCCGCAATTAACCGCAGAAGCATTTGATCTTTTTCAGCAAAAAGTTGCTGCATTAAACCTCCAATTACCCATGCAGGTACGCGCCGAATTCGGCCACGGCGAACGCCCTACTTATCAAAGCACTGTTGGCCGCGAACTGCTTTTTGCATACGACCACGCGATTCACCATTTGGCGATCATTAAAATTGGACTGCGCTGTTATTTCCCGGAAATTCAATTTAAGGATGATTTGGGGGTGTCGCCTTCTACTTTAATTGCGCGCAAAAGTTCATAAAGCCTGGCAGATTGTCCAAATCATCGCCCGATCGGTAGGCAAGTCCATTTTTTCAAACCAAACTTGAAATGCCTGCCGATAGTCGTCTTTTTCAATCCAGCCATTGGTGGCGCCTTGTTGTCCATCCCAGGCAAAAGGCTCCAAACGCATGTGATCCCGAAAATCTAAAGCCTTGATTCCGTATGCTTTATACAAACTTTCTTTAGCTGTCCAAAAAATATGGTGCAAATCGGCATGAAACACGGCATTCTGTTTTGCCACAAAATCATGCTCTTCTGCGCGCATAAATTTGGGTGCCAGCCTGCCCATTTTTTCTACCATCACCTGAATATCACAGCCCATCGGATGCTTGTGCTCCGGCTGCGTTGGGTCTGTTCCGACCAAAAAAGCACCTACAATGCCATGCGAATGACTTAGGGAACAATTCAAATGCTGGTGGTCGGGAAAAAATGGCTTGGAAAAAGCGTCTTTGGCCAAGGGCAAACGAATACTTTCACCCGTAAATTTGTGCAACAACCAGCGTGCAGCCAGCCATTCGAGCCGTCGAATACCCTTTAACGGGGCATATTCCTGCGCTTCTTGCTCAGAAAAGGGCAAATCTTGACGAAAAAAGGCCTCTTCTTCGGTGATTTGCCAAATACCAAAGGTGGCATTAGGGTAAGGATGTCGGGAAAGCAAGATGGGCATAAGGAAAATATGGAAGCTGCAAGGTAGGGAATACAGCCTCCCAATGCCCTATTTTTGCTTTCGAAATTTACTTGTAAAAATCCATGCGTTTAGCGGAATCGTTCTTTTTACGCACCGATGTGGTGCAAATTGCTCAGGATTTATTAGGCCAAACCCTCGTAACCCAACTCAAAGGCATCCGCACCAGCGCGCGCATCACGGAAGTGGAGGCCTATCAAGCGCCCGAAGACAAAGCCTCCCATGCCTATAACAACCGCCGCACGGCACGCACAGAAATCATGTTTTGGCACGGCGGCCACGCGTACGTGTACCTGTGCTACGGCATCCACCACCTGTTTAACGTCGTAACCGGCCCGGCCGAAAGCGCCCACGCTATCCTGATTCGTGCGGCCGAACCCCTTGAAGGTGAAGAAGTTATGTGGGAGCGGCGTAACTGGGCCAACAAACCCCGCACCCAACGCAATCGTATCGCGCTCACGACCGGTCCGGGCGCCCTCGCCCGCGCGATGGGCATCCGTACTGTTTTTACAGGCGTCAATATGTTGGAAAGCACCACGCCGGTTTGGATCGAATCCAGTCCTGATGCCGTTCCCATTTCAGCAGGCAAGCGCATCGGCATCGATTATGCCGAAGAATGGGCCGAAAAACCCTGGCGCTTTTGGATCACCGATTCCCCTTTTGTGAAAAAATGAGTCCACGGTGCTGCTTTCATTGGCAGACTGGCTTGAAGAACCTACCTTTGCGCCCGCTTTCGACTGTGCAAAGTCGAAAATTATTGTCAAATACTCAACTTCCAGCAGTGTCAACATATTTGCAAGAACTCGCCCGACGCCGTACGTTCGGGATTATTGCCCACCCGGATGCCGGTAAAACCACCCTCACCGAAAAATTATTGCTCTTTGGCGGCGCGATTCAAACCGCAGGTGCCGTAAAAAGCAACAAAATCAAAAAAAGCACCGTATCCGACTTTATGGAGATCGAACGGCAACGGGGTATCTCGGTTAGTACCTCGGTGATGGGTTTTGAATACCGCGACCTGCAAATCAACATCCTCGATACCCCCGGCCACGAAGACTTTGCCGAAGACACTTATCGTACCCTCACCGCCGTCGATTCGGCCATTGTCGTGATCGACGTAGCCAATGGCGTCGAAAAACAAACCGAAAAACTGACCAAGGTGTGCCGCATGCGCAAAACACCTATCATCTTTTTCGTCAACAAACTCGACCGCGAAGGCAAAGACGCCCTCGACCTACTCGATGAATTGGAGCAAAAACTGGATGTAAAAGTATGCCCCCTTTCCTGGCCCATTGGTATGGGACAACGCTTTAAGGGTGTCTACAATATGTATGAAAAAAAACTCGTACTTTTTAACCCGCACGGCAAACAGGAGGACGAGGAAATTATCATTTTTGAAGACCTCAACAATCCCGAACTGGAGCGTCATATTGGGGAAGGTCCGGCCCGCGAATTGCGCCATGAAGTAGAAATGGTGAGCGCTGTTTATCCCGTATTTGAGCAAAATGATTACCTCGACGGCAAAATTTGCCCCGTGTTTTTTGGCTCGGCCGTGAATAACTTTGGCGTAAAAGAGTTGCTCGATTGTTTTGTGGAAATCGCCCCCACCCCACTCGCACGCGATTCTGAAGAACGCGAAATCAAGCCGACCGAAGAAAAAATGACCGGTTTTGTGTTCAAAATATTTGCCAACATGGACCCGCGCCACCGCGACCGCATCGCGTTTTTGCGGATATGCTCGGGCCGTTTTGAACGCAACAAACCCTACCGCCATATTCGGCTGGAGCGCGACATGCGTTTCCCCAACCCTACCATGTTTATGGCCAGCAAAAAAACCCTGCTCGATGAAGCATATCCCGGCGATGTAGTAGGTTTATACGATTCCGGGAATTTTAAAATCGGCGATACGTTAACAGAAGGCGAAATCCTGCATTTCAAGGGTTTGCCCGCCTTTTCGCCCGAACAATTCCGTTATGTGGAGAATGCCGATCCACTCAAACAAAAGCAATTTGCCAAAGGCCTGGATCAATTGATGGATGAAGGCGTGGCCCAAATGTTTACCCGTCAAACCGACGGACGACGTATCATTGGCACGGTGGGTCAACTGCAATTTGAGGTCATCCAGCACCGCCTGGAATCGGAATACAACTCCAAATGCCGGTACGAACCCGTGAGTTTGTTCAAAGCCTGCTGGATAACTTCCGAAGACCCGAAAGCCATCGCCGAGTTTCTGGACCGCCGCAAACGCGATGTAGCCAAAGACAAAGACGGCAACTGGGTATTTTTGGCCGAAACCGCCTGGACCTTACAAACGGTGCAGGAGAATTTCCCAAAAATTACGTTTCACTTTACGTCGGAAAAGATATGAATACAGAGATTCTGATCTCAAATATGACCAACCCTACCCTTTTGTTTTTTCTGTTGGGTGTGGTAGCAGTACTTGTCAAAAGTGATTTGCGTATTCCAGAGTCGACTTCAAAGTTCATTTCCCTGTACCTTTTGTTGTCGATCGGATTTAAAGGCGGGCAGGAATTACAGCACAGTGGATTGACCCCAGAAGTTATTTATACCCTAGTAATTGCGATTTTATTCGCCGCCTTGGTACCCGTTTATACTTTTTTCTTGTTGAAACGGCGGATGAATATTCACGATGCAGGAGCGATTGCGGCAACTTATGGCAGTGTAAGTGCAGTAACCTTTGTGGCTGCCAGTTCGTTTTTGGAACAAATAAATGTACATTTTGGCGGCCATATGGTGGCTGCAATGGCCATGATGGAAGCGCCTGCCATCATCATTGGCGTGATGCTCATTCGGCGTTATGATAAAGAAACGGATCAAAAGCAAAGTTTAGGGCATATAATCAAAGAGGCCTTAACGAATGGATCAGTCTTGATGATTTTGGGCAGCCTGTTGATTGGGATACTGTCCGATAGCAAGCAGGCCGAAGGAATTAAACCTTTTACCAGCGATATTTTCAAAGGCTTTTTGTCCGTTTTCCTCCTGGAAATGGGCATTTTAGCGGCCATGCGTTTCAAAGCGTTCCGATCGTATGGTTTAACGGCCATTTTATTTGCCCTATTTGCCCCTTTGGTAAATGGGATATTAGCTGCATTGGTCACCCGTTTTCTTCCTATGGAGCCTGGCAATCGACTATTGCTATGTATCCTTGCTGCCAGCGCTTCTTACATTGCCGTACCAGCGGCCCTGCGTTTGGCAGTACCCAAAGCCGACCCGGGTTTATACATTCCAATGGCTTTAGGCATTACATTTCCTTTAAATATAACGATTGGTATTCCATTATACTGGAGCTTGGTCTCATAATAATTTACAGTACAAGTTCTGGCAAGTTTCGCCCATCTATTTTAAACATTTGTCTACATTAAGTGTTTGCTCGTGTATCAGACCTCCATCTAAAAAAAGAAAAAATGAGTTTAAAAATTGGAATAATCGCAATCGTATTTTCCATCGTATGTGGTTATACATACTATGATTTCACCAGTAAAATTCTTTCCCGCCCTATGCAAACGGACACCATTACTACCGAACCAACTTCCTTTTTTTCCTATACGGTAAACAGCCTCGATGGCCAACCCGTTGCTTTGGAACAGTATAAAGGCAAAAAGATCATCGTCCTCAATGTCGCTTCAGAATGTGGTTACACGCCGCAATATGCTGCCTGGCAGGCTTTTTACGAAGCCCATAAAGATAAAGTGGTCGTTTTAGGCTTCCCATGTAATGACTTTGGCGGCCAGGAACCCGGTGAAGCCAAAACCATTGCCGGTTTTTGCCAAAAAAATTACGGGGTAACGTTTCCGATGTTTGAAAAAGTAGCCGTGAAAGGCGCCAGCAAAGCCCCGGTATATCAATGGCTGACCGATCCTGCCCTCAATGGCTGGAACAAACAGGAACCTACCTGGAACTTCTGCAAATATTTGATCGACGAAAACGGTAAACTGGTTAATTTCTTCGCCTCTGCGGTGAAACCAGATAATCCCGATTTTGTGGCGGCGATTGGGTTGTAAAAGGCCCGAAACGCACCTTACAGTACAAAAAAATTGTAAAGCATATTTTTATTAGCATCAACACAGTATAACACTATATTCGGTGTTCGGTGTTCGAAGTATACTAATTTTAGTACATTTCGAACACCAAACACCAAATAAGGTCAAAATTTGTTTAGAAGCCTCCGTTTATTCCATAAAAAACCGCTTGCAAACATCAAGCGAAAAGGCAAGTAACCCTTCGTGCAATAACGCAATATTGCATTGCTCCACCGTATCCAATGCCAACAACTCGAACCCACATGCAAAATGGGAGGGCAAACTGGGCTTTTGGATTACAACACATACTTCAGACCCGCTTTTTACAACCTTAAGCAGAGATTGTTGCTGATCTACCAAAACAACACTTTCAATGGTTTCCGGCAACCAGATCGCATTTTTTTGAGGCACAGGGTCATCGTAGCGCGCCTGTGCCTGTAGATGTAGCGCAGATAACATGGCAATTGAAAAAAGTAATTTTCTCATAATACTTTTTTAATAATGAGGGAAGAATATCCTTGACTAACCAAGGATTGCACTGCGAAGAAACAATAGAATACGGTAGACTTTCAGACAAATACGGCCGAATTGAACCAATAAGCGGCTGAGATGAACAATACAGATACTTATTCAAGTAGAATGAATCATGCGCAAAAAAAATGGTGCCTTATCTTTATAAGGCACCATAATAATCGCAAATAAATACCCAAGTGTCAGAAAAAAAATGATGGGGAGAACAGGCCGGAGGCCATTTACAAAGTATCGTATACTAAACGATTCGTCTCAAATTGATAACAAGGTGAATTGCCAAATTTGACCGTTTTTTACAATAAACGGTCAGTTTAGGGACAATCACTCTTGCCCACAAAGATAAAAGTTCAATATTTTTACGTTTTAAATATCATCCCGAATTGAACAAATTTGGGGGTTAATTGACATAGCGCCTACATGGTATTACGATCATTACAAATGGGGGCTCATTTTACCCGATCACGACATTCCTGATACAAGTTTTAAGGTCACAGCATATTCCAGTTCACTTTTTTCTTGCATGATTCCATCTGGTAGCCCAATTGCATCATACTGGTTTTGGATGTAACGATGCCCAATACCCGCAGACACGCGGTTTTCAACCTTGGGGAGTATATTATTTATGATGGCAATATGGTCCGGCGAGGTTTGAATGATCCGGATACACAAAGGCCGTTCGATACTGGAAATATTATGGATCACACAGTTTTCAAGTAAAATCTGGAAAGCCCACGACGGGATATGATAATGACCAATTTCCTTGGGACAAATTTTTACTTCTACTTGAAGGCGATCTCCAAATTTAGTTTTCAGCATCTCCAAATATAAATGGATTCCCTCCAACTCTTCTTCAACAGATACCCAATCCTGATTTTCAAGGATGAGGGCGCGGCGGTAAATAGTTGATAATTGCAGTACATATTGCTCCAAACTTTCATCCTTTTCTTCAATCATAGATTGCAGGATACCCAATGAATTGAACAAAAAATGGGGGTTTAGTTGTTGCTTTATCAATTGAATCTTTAACATGTACTGGTCGCGCTCCAATTGTATTTTTTTTACGGCCTCTTCACGATGCGCGGTATTAAATACTTGTACATATTGAATGAGTAAAATTGAAACCGACGCAATCATTATTCTAAACCATACGATCGACACACTGGGTAATCGGTATTGGTGTGGAATATTGAATCCAATGAATGTGATTATAATAAAAGCACAAAGCATCGTGAACAGCAACTGGATTATAAACCACCTTTTTATTTGCGCTATAATGATCGATTCGCCAATCTTTTCCATCAAGGCATTATTCAGCACGGAAACAAGACTCAAGGTTACTACCCCGTAAACGATATACCCAATTCCCCTGTTGGGGTCTTGCTGATAATTGAATGGGAACCCTAAAAGCAAACTAAATACCGGGAAAAATATGCTGAAAAGCACCCCCAACTTATTTCGATTGAAGAAACTGGACTTGTATGCCGGGATTTTAAACTTCTGCATTTCCATCAGATGATTTGTGTTAGAGTCTGTAAAAAATTATATTTCAGACCAGATAAGCTCATATCAAGATTATCCGTATTCTAACCATTTCATAAATTCGGTCACTTTAAGGCGACTTACCACGATGCGTTCAGCAACAGGAATTGTCAAATTGATGGAAACTTTTCGGTTAAAATAAGGTTCAACAGAGGATATTGCGGCTCGATTCAGAATCATTTGCCGATTTACTCTAAAAAACTCCCTGGTACCCAACTTTTTTTCCAATTCAGCTACTGATTTGGGGATGACATATTGCTCGTTTTTGACCGTATAAAGGTAAACGATGTCATGGTCTAAATTAATCAGCGCAATATCCTTCAATTGAATTGGGTATATTTTATCCCGCATTTGCACCAACAAACACGAATTGTTCGGTAGTAACACCTCCTCTAGTTGCTTAGGCATGTTTGAGTTAAAAGACGGATCACATAATTTTTTTGTTTTTTCAAACGCTTTTTCAATATCTAATTGACTAAATGGCTTTAAAATATAATCGATTCCATTGCTCTTAAATGCCTGCATGGTATAAGTATCATAGGTCGTGCAAAAAACAATGGGTGTTTTTACATCAATTTTCTTGAAAATATCAAAACTTAAGCCATCATCCAATTGGACATCCATGAATATCATATCAATCCGATCTGTGTGATGTTCCAGAAACGCTACTGTTTCTTGAATAGAACTGCACACGGAAATAACTTTATGGGCAGGGTCTATTTTTTCGACAGTCCTGGTAAGTAACCTGACAATTGGTGGTTCATTCTCAACGATCACAACGTTCATTTCACAAGTTTTAAAGTTACAGAATATTCCAATTCACTTTTTTCTAGCATAATCCCTCCCGGTTGCCCAATTGAATCATACTGATTTTGTATATAACGATGTCCAATACCGGCAGACACGCGGTTTTCAACCTTGGGGAGTATATTATTTATGATGGCAATACGATCCGGGGAGGTTTGAATGATCCGGATGCACAAAGGCTGTTCGATACTGGGAATATTATGGATCACACAGTTTTCAAGTAAAATCTGGAAAGCCCGCGATGGGATATGGGAATGCCCTGTTTCCTCAGGACTAATTTTTACTTCCACTTGAAGGCGATCTCCAAATTTTGTTTTTAGCATCTCCAGATATAAATGGACTCCCTCCAACTCTTCTTCCACAGATACCCAATCCTTATTTTCAAGGATGAGGGCGCGGCGGTAAATGGTTGACAATTGCAGTACATAATGTTCCAAATTCTCGTCCTTTTCTTCTATCATAGATTGCAGGATACTCAATGAATTGAACAAAAAATGGGGATTGAGTTGTTGCTTTATCAGTTGAATCTTTAAAAGGTATTGGTCGCGCTCCAATTGTACTTTTTTTACGGTCTCTTCACGATACACCGTATTAAATACCTGGACATACTGAATAAGTAAAATTGAAACCGTTGCCGACATTACTTTATACCAAGCGATGGTAATATTCCCCATTCGGTATTGATTAGGAACACACATTTGAATGAGCAGAATGATCAAAGCAGCAAAAAGCAGGGTAAGTATAAACTGGACAATAAACCACTTTTTTATTTTCGCTTTAACATTCATTGGGCCAATCCACTGAATGAAGGCATCATTCAACAAAGAGATAAAGGACAATGACACAATCCCGTAAAACAAATACCCAATGGCGCGAAATGGTTCTTGTTGATAATCAATTGGTTGTGCTAAAAACAAACTGGATACCGGATAGAAGATGCTAATCGACAATGCCAACTTATTTCGATTTATGTAATCATTCCGCATCACAAGGTTTTCCAACTCGGGCATATCCTCTAGTCCTTTATGTTCTTTTTAAAATTGAAACCAAGCCGTAGATCCAACAGTCTTTATTTTTGGACTAAACAAATAGCAAGCCAATTAAGTATACATTGTAAGTTTTTACATGATTTACACAATTTAGATGATTTCAAAAAACACACACAATACATTATTTTAATACAAAAACAAAAAGCATATAATCCACTAATTATAAAATATTTACACTTATCAAGTAAAATATATAAATATATTTTACTACTTGAAAAATCTTAAATTCATGCAATAATACACATGCTGTAATTTATTACATGGATAAATACGGGCAACAAGGCCGTTTTTTGGGACGCAACCAAATATCTATTGTTGTTACAAGAAACTGAGCAATGACGGCTTTTTTATGCCCCCTGCAAGGTCATATACAACGACTAATTGGTTGTAATAACGGTTGCATAAGGATGCATCTTTCAAATAGGCAACCATATATGGATGGTGTAAGGCTCTACTTTGCCTGCCTGCAAATTGTTCCGCCTGAAAATCAGCCGTGACATAGTTGATCATATTCGCCGATAACAGCACTTTGGCCTGCGCTTGTACCTTCTTGCCACAAAAAGTAGTGAGTGCCATCAGGTCCATTTGAAACGCACAACCCGTGTCCTTCATGCGCAGGAGAAAGGCTTCAGAAAAGCGGCCCAGCAGTTGTTCTGTATGCATCACAACGGGCACATAACCCCGACAAGAAAAATACCACAACTGTCTTAAAATTTCTGACATATCCTGCATCGCGTCTGGAATAGACACCATTACCTTGTTTTCATCAAAGGATAACAGAAAATCGTAATAGGGGCGCTGTTTCCAATCCAGCGCAAGCGGATACACCAACGCGGTGTCAAAGGCAACCAGCAAGCCGTCGGCATGTAAATCGGCTTTCAAGGCCAAAGATTTTTCCAACAACTGGATTTCAACAGGGATGGATGGCTGCGCTCGATCAATGCCTTCGTTTTCAAATAAAGGCGCCAGGGCACGTATCGTCCCCGTGATTACTTCACGATTTGGAAAACGATCGAAAAACGCCTTCGGGGTCAACAAAGGGGGAGGATACGCAAAATGTGCATGGAAAGCATCCCGTTTCCCGCCAAAGGAAGCAGCACAAAAAAAAGCAAGTGTCATGGATTAAGCGATTAAATTATATTGGACATGGCAGCATCTGGCAGCAATCGGCCCTAATAAGCGTATTTACAAGGCGGCCACCTTCTCTGAATCAAAAAAACAAGGGCTCAAGATTTTTAATTTTTTTGGACTTAAAAGATGCTTGCCCATGCAAAAACTCAAGTCAAAATATGTGAAAAACGAACTAAGCGCTGTAATTTGACTGTATTTTTATCCAATTACATGCATCATCGCCTGCATTTTCCATTTTTAAAACATAATTTTAATTAAATGATCCAAAAATGTACAAGGTCATCGTTTAGTTCCATTTATTGCGTCACCTTTGTTGGCCCTGGACAAAAGGATGGAACCGAATTATTTTATAAACAATTGAATATCAATTTTTTGTAAAATAAAGGAGTGCGCCGTTTTTATCGTGTGTTGGACTTAAAAAAATGAATCAGCACCACATTGCTGTTATTACTGAAAATGTAATAGCAAGCGCTACAATCGTTGAATACCTGACCCAAAACCAGGATTACTTATTTGATTGCAGTGATAGTATTGCCTCTTTTCTGGAATCCTTACGTTTGGAAAGTCAATTCGCTATTATCCTGTTAGAAGTTACAACGCATGGACAAAATGCGTTAAAACATTTTTACAAGTTGGGGAAGCTGGTTCCCAATGCCAAGATTCTGGTCTTTTTTGAACACCTTGATAAAGACCTGCTCATTGCGGCCATTAAAGCGGGAGCCGCTGGGTATTATGCGCTTAATACCGACTTGAAACTTTTATCCATTGCCATTGAAAACCTGCTGAACAACAACAGGGTGCTTTCACCGGAGGCTGTTATTTTCCTGATTGAGGCACTTGAAGGAAATCCACCCCCCACCCCCCACCCAACGCAAAACTTAAATGCCTACAACTTAAATCAGCGAGAAATTGCGATCATGAGCGGCCTATTAAACAACTTACAATACAAAGAAATTGCTACGCAAAATTTTGTCAGTATTAATACGGTACGACATTATGTACTTACACTGTATCGAAAAACAGGTGTAAATAACAGAAAAGGGTTGGTTAGAAAAATGGGGAACCCATCGTATAATAAACTCTAATTTGTTTTCGGTAATAAAAACATAATAGGTTTCGTACATTTCAAACACCAAACATTGTATAAATAAACAATTTTCAATAATATAAACATTAATTCATATTTTATAAGTGTAGTGATTGAACATTATTGGGAGAAGAATGTTATGGGCCTGATTATTTTGATGTACCAATTAATGCAATTTTCATGCAATACTTATGTAACGAATGAAAATAATTGACAAAAATGGCAAACATGTAAAAAAAGCCAGTGCATTTTGATATCTCGATTCATTCAACCACCTTTGCAAAAAAAATAGATGAATATTGTAATCATTGAGGATGAACCCATGCTCAGAGCCGACATGACTGAGTTTTTGCAGGCACAAGGCACTTTTCGCGTAGCATCTTTTGAGTCAATAGGTTCCTTTGTGGATTACTTTTCCATGGATACAAAAGTGGATCTGCTGCTGCTGGATGTGATGCTCAACGGCCAGAATTCATTGATCCACTTGTTCAAAATCAAGCGTTTGGTGCCCAATGCGAAAGTTTTGATTGTTACCGGAAGCAACACGGAGGCTTTTATGATGAAAGCATTGGCCGAAGGTGCCGAAGGGTATTACCTGAAAGGCGCGGATCTGCAACTATTACTAGGCGCCATTCAAAATGTAATTACCCACAGCGCCTACATCGATCCAACCCTAACCAAAGCACTGATTAAACGCTGTAAAACCAATGTGACAGAACAACCTCCTGCTTCGCCGGAGCTGAACTACATGGCACAAAACTTTGACCTGAATAAGCGTGAAATGGAAATCCTCACCGGACTTTCGGAAGGAATGCGCTACAAGGAAATTGCCGAACGCTACCATGTAAGCATCAATACGGTACGGCACTACGTCCTTTCTCTTTACCGAAAAACCGATGTAAATAATCGAAAAGAACTCATTAAAAAAGCCAAAACCTTGTCCTAACAACCTTATCTGATAAGCACCTTTGGAATTAGCCCTGTTATAATATAGCCCAATTAAAAGACAAAACGCGTACCGAAAACAAATACTTAATCCTCCTCGTCCGATTATCGATTTTTGAACCCTGGATTTCTTGTCTCCCCAATTTACCCATTGCAGGGTAATACTTTTGGATTATGGTAAGTCCGCGACATACCGTGATACCCTTAAACGTCGTGCCCTATAGCAATGCAATTAAACCAGTGAATTCATAATTGGTCTTGTTGCGGTGAGGAGCAACAAGGCTATTACCAACACCTATATATTTGGTGAATTTCATGGTCATTCAAGATGGGACCAAATTCATCAAGGAATAAAAGACAAAGCTCATGTTAAGATGTATCATTGTGGATGATTGTCCGGTTGCATCGGCAAACTTGCGTTACCTATGCACTAAATCCCAGTCCCTAAGCTTGGTCAATACCTTCTTGAGCCCGGAAACGGCCTTGGCGTTTTTATTTAGTAATCCGGATCAGGTAGACCTCCTATTCCTTGATGTTGAAATGCCCGAAATAAACGGATTGCAATTTCTGGATCGTTTGTTGGCGCCACCGATGGTTATTTTCACAACATCAAATCAACTACACGCATATGACGCTTTTGAATATAACGCCATCGATTTTCTCAAAAAACCGATTTCTAAGGCCCGTTTTGAACACGCGGTAGAAAAAGCGCTCCTCCTGAATCCTAAAAATGAGGTAGGCGAAAACAGAACCAACATGGTCATCGCTTCCATCCGAAAATTGAACGAGGAAAAAAGAAGCATGATCAGCATCCTGGCACATGACCTGCGCAACCCCCTGTTTTCGTTGCAAATGAAGGCCGCCAACCTAAAACTCCACCAGTCGCTCAATAAAATGGCGACCGATATTGAAATAGCCGTACATCGTATTCAGCAATTAACCAACCTGATCCTGAAATTAGAGGAAGATGAAAGCATGGATTTGCATAAAATCATGGTGCCTTTCGCCTTGGCCACGCTCATCAATAATGTATTAAAACACCTCCAATTGATCGCAAACAGCAAAAACGTGCGCATCAACCTTAAAGAACAGGTCAACAATGCCAGTATTCTGGCTGAACCCACCCTGCTGGAGCACATTTTTGAAAACATCTTATCGAATGCCATTAAATTCTCCCCCCAATATGGCATCATCGACGTAACGATTTCTGATAACATAGATAATACCCTCATGGTCCGGATTAAAGACAGTGGCCCCGGTATTGCCTCACAAAAAATGGCTGGTCTTTTTGAAAAGAAAAAATTAAACATCAATTCGCTTGATCAGGGCGTCGGTATTGGCTTGAGCCTCAGCAAGAAATTTGCCGATTTGATGCACATCGAAATGGGTGTGGAAAATTCGACCATTCAAGGAACAACGGTTTATTTGAAAATACCGAAATACAATTCTTAATCAATAAACTTGTTGCCGTGAGAAGCAACAAGTCTAATCACGCTTCTAAGCTTATGAACAAAGGCTCAGATACTTTCAAATATATCATCATTGATAAAAGTGCCGCTGCGCGCAAGGGTTTACATACTTTTTGTAACCACGACCCATCGCTTGAATCATATGGATTATTTGATTGCATCGAACATGCGTTAGCGCGCATTAAACCATCAAACACCAAAATTGACCTGATTTTTTTAGGGCAAGACACGTACGCTCCTCAAGATTTATCCGAATTGGCCCAATTACCAGGAAAATCGGAACTCATCCTATTGAGCCACGAAAAAAGAATGGCCTTCACCGCTTTTGAAATCGGGGCTTTAGATTTCCTGCACAAACCCATTGACAAACTCCGATTTAAACAAACGGTTGAAAAGTTCCGTCAAGCAAAATCAAAGGAAGATTGGGCACTACAACACTTAAAAGCGGCACATTCTAGCAGGGTGGAAAAATCTTTATTCAAACAAAACCTCATCCATTTGTTACTGAATCGGGCGAATCGAACCGTGTTCGAATTGTTGAACTATATGGAATATACCCCTCCTAAAACTCATGATGATCATCAAAAACCGTTAGCACTCGGGCACCTGCAAATTTGCACAAACCAACATATTGCAGCCATTGTAAGGAATGACTTCGGCCACTTTGCAACCATGAATCGTGTACCATTGGCGCCTTTATTAGAGGCCGCCAAAGAACACCTGCATGTTTATGCCCAACGAAAAAACCTTCAATGGATTTATAATAATAACTACGAGCATATTCAAACCAGGGCCAATCCTGAAATTTTAACCCTGATTATTGAACAAATATTATCCTTACTTATTCAATTTGCACCAAATGATGGCACGATCCATATTTCGGTACAATTCGAATTTCAAGAATTGAAAATTGCGATTGACCTCCCCGATTTAGAACTGGACGAAACCATCCAAAAAAGAATCAACGCCAAACTGGATGATTTAAATACCATCAAGCATCTCGACTATAAAGACGGAGAAGCGATCCATTACTTTCTGGAACGCATGGATGGGTATGCTTTCGTTAAAACAAAAACCGAGCAAGGCACGCGTATTTGTATTGTTTTGGAAGGATATCTGACTTAAACGAGTTTATGATTTAGAGCCTTCACAAAAAAAGGCAAGGTACTATAACAGTACACTTGCCTCAGGGAGAACCAATTATTCTAATACGGCAGGGGTAGAATAGATTAGAGCGTGTTGGACAACGTCCGTTTGTTAATTGTTATGCAAAGGTCTTAACTGAAGCACTCATTACGAAAAATAAAAATCTAAAATTGCATGTATAATCAATGCAAATAACATGTAAAATTGGATGAATTAAAAATTTTATAATCTTTCAATGTAAACACCCGCAAAAAAAATGCACCCCGACTTTTCGAGGTGCTGAAACTTAATAACCGACCATAGTTCAACTTACTCAAACTACAGATTTAATATGCCCGTGCAAAATATTACACCTACACGGACGGACCTTCTGATCATGTGTTTTAGAATGGATCGGGGAGAATCCTGTTGACTTAAGAGTTATTCGTACTGGCAGGCAAAAACAATGATTTCTAAAAAGTATTCTACGCGCACACACTTTTGGTGCGCGCAGAACACCTAAGCTGAAAATCAAAAAGGCTTGCAATCTCCTAAGAAAAGTCTTTCAATCAAAAGTATGGATAGGCGCTATCTCGAGGGCGGTTTGCCCATGTAACAAATCATGGGTTTTATCCCAAAAAAAAACCTTCAAATAAAAACCAATAAATAAATGTAAAAAAAGAGGGTATTACATAAAAAAAATTGACGCTCCAACTTCATGGAACGTCAATAAATCCTCGTCATTAATAAGCCCTTGAATTTTTCAAAGTCTTGAAAAGCAATATGATTCTTACAACCCATTGCTCTAAATAGTACCTACAACAAATTTATAAAATTCTGGAGAACAAATGTTTTTCATCTCAAGCATTTTACTCAAACTTTTAATACAAATTTAAAGCCATAAGAGGATAATTTGATTGGGAAATAGCCGAATTGAACAAATTAAAGCGTGAATTGAACAAGACTAGTGCTTATTTATTCCAAGACTATAGTCAACGCAAAGTGGTTATAAAACGGCTGGCTTCTAATCCATTGAAAATCAAGTTTTTTTATCCATCCATCCTTCAAATTCATTTAAATCTGGGTTAAAACGGTATTAGTTTTAAGGTAACTGCATACTCGATATTACCCACTTCTTTACACATTCCATCTTGTATACCAACTGCCTGATACTGCATTTCCAGGTACTGATGGCCGATGTTGGAAGAATCTTGAAGATGTGGTATACGCTGAAGATTATTTGACACCGTAATACTTGTGGTTGTTTTTTGTGAAATTCGAATATGCAAGGGGGACTTGGGTGTCGCAATGTTGTGTTTGGTACAATTTTCCACGAGAATCTGCAAACTCATGACAGGAATCCGAAATTTAGCAATGGATTCAATTGGAGCAAGATCCATCGTGACTATTAAGCCCGCTGTAAACCGCAATCGCAACATCGTTAAGTACAAATTCAAGCCTTCAAGCTCCTCCTGAAAGGAAATTAAATCTTGGTCTTGGAAATAAAGTGCCTGTTTGTACACATTGGCCATTCCCAATAAATAGGATTCAGCCTGTTCGTCCTTTTCCAGGATCATCATTTGCAGAATACTAAGCGAATTGAATAAAAAATGCGGATTTACCTGTCGGCGCACCAATTCATTCTTCATCTGGAGTCGGTCGCGCTCCAACTGGATGGTCCGTATCTTTTCCCGCTCATGTTTTACATAGAATATTCCGATGTATTGAATTAATAAAACACTACAGCCAGCAAAACACATCCTGTAATAGAGTACCTGAAAAGGAGCAAATTCCAAATTCGGGGTACTAAACGGTGGAATGTTACTGATTAATAGCAGTATTAAAAGCATGACGCCCAGCATCTGCAACAAATACCACCTTATAATTTGATGTTTGATGCGCTGAGGACCAATCCACTGAAGCACGCTGTCATTGAGCATACATATAGCAGATAAAAGCAGCGCGGCACGACCAGCAAATAGCATCTTTATTTCCCAAGTGGTGTCGTTATGATAATTCCCATGTACTAAAATATTGCTGTAAGGAATGACGATGCCTAATAAAAGAGGCACGATATTGCGTCTTAATCTCGGATTTCTAAATATTTTTGTCCAAATGGAACGTTTAAGTATGCTCATTTTATTACAGTCAAAGCAACCTGTGTGGTTAGAAAAAGTAATGGACATATGGCAAGATTCATGCACAAATCAAATGTATTTGTAAAATAAAGAAGCCGCCCCAACATCTTGGGACGACCTTCCTTGTTCCACAATAATTTTACTCAGAATGTGAAAAGTAAAACAAAAGCGCAATTATTTCAACGCCCTATTGCACTTAAATTGATCAGTATTGTTTTTATTTTGAACAGAAATAAAATCCATTGCGCGCAGCAACATTTTGTTACGCGCTTTGGAATCTGTTAAATCATTTTTAACCGAAATGGTCAAAAATTTCTTGAACAACACACTGCAATGACAAAATTCGCAATACAAATATAGGCACTTGCCCAGGCAAACAATTGGTGCAATAATCTAGATAATACACATGCCACATGTAATTCTCTAGTATTTAATTGAAATGTTACAGTTTTACATTGTTACAAACAACTGATTTTCGTAAAATATCTTAACCAGTTCCGAAACATTTTTCACCTTCATTTTATTCATGATGTTTTTTCTGTGGATATTTACGGTTAGGGGACTGATTCCCAATTTCTCGCCAATTTGGGTTGGGTTTAATGCCTCTCCAATACACATAAAAACTTCTTTTTCGCGGTTTGTTAGCCCGAAATCCGACACCTCTGTTGGTCTTGCAGCAGCGGCATGCGATTTGGCCGCACCTGGTGGCGTTTCAAACAAATTCAAACCCTTTCCAATATACACTTCTCCCGCCAGGATGCGTTCGATGGCATTCAAGAGTTCGGACGGGTTTTCAGATTTTAAAATATACCCATCTGCACCTGCTTTAAAAGCCATGCGCATAAATCGTGCATCCGTAATAGATCCCAATATCAAAATTCGGGTTTCCGGCACCGTGTTTTTAAGGGATTTGATCAAAGTTATCAAGTTGTTATCAGTATAAGCCAACCCGATCATCAACAATGCTGGTTTTTGAGCCAAGGCCACATCCACCAAACCCAGGTCTAATTGGCGCGTTGTTGTCAAGTTCCATGGTTTTTTCTTGCCTTTCCCTGCAAATAAGATCTTGATACCTTCTAAGATCAACGGATGGCGATCTGCCATAATCAGGTTAATAGAGTTTTCAACTTTCAAATGCTGCATGCTTTTCGGTTTAAAATTTTAATTTTTTTAAAAAAAGACCGGAACACCTTAAATGTGCACGAGTTTGCGATACAGCGTTCCGAAAGGTGTTTCAATTTTGTAATAAAACAAACCGAACTGCGGCGAATTGCCCATCTCAAATTCAAGGGCATGATATCCTGCCGAAAAATAGTTCCGTTGTTGATGTACCAAAATACCGGTTGCATCCAACACACTGAGTACCGCTTCTCCTGCTTGTGGCAATTGAAATCCAATGCTGGTGGTTGTATGAAATGGATTTGGATAATTTTGATATAACTCAAATGGTTGCCCCCACGCCGAATCCAATGGCGCATTTAAAAACCGTAAATTCGGTTGCATTTTTACGAATTCTACCGCAGGTATTGGCGCAGTATAGGCTTCGCGCAATGTAATTCGATCAGATAGGCGCAATAAATCGTGTAGCGGAGCATCCGTTTGAGCCTCTAATAACAAGGAAAAAGAAAATCCGTCTGAAGTGATCTGCATGCGTGGATCTGCGGTGTACGCAATGGTAAGCGCATCGCCCAATACGCCAAATTGGTCGGTCGACATTTGCCCGGCTGCCTGTATTTCCAGCAGCGACAACCCATGGAGTTCGAGGGTAAACTGGCAACTCGCTATGGGCTGATCGGTCCGAAAATGAAGGGCAAACTGGTCGCCGCGCCGCACCAGCCGATCTTCCGTTTCTAGCCATACTGGTTCAAAAGTGCGCGCCTCCGACGGTGCGTTTGCACTTCCAACCGCACTGCTATTCACATCCCCTACCTTCACCGCAACAAAATCGGCCGTTAATACATCCGTGGCCTGCTGGTTCATGGAAATAAATTCTGGAAAACCCGCTTGAAATGGGTTGCCCGGCACCGGAAAAACATGGGCCTTATCCACAAAACGCCAACTTGTATTGTTCGCAAACTGTTGATATACACCCAGAATTAACTTTCTTAACTCAACAATATCAAAGGTGGTGACGGTATTTGAATGGTTCGCATCGGCAGCAATTACCTGGTAGGGCGAAACGAATGGCTGCAGGGCTAAAATGTGCTTATTGATTTGAAGTAAATCATAGGTCGTTACCCCATTTAAAGGGTTCTGATTGAGCAATGGCTGTACCAATAAGTTGGAAGCCGGTGGAAGCGCATCATAACTATACCAACCTTCCCAATCGGAATAAACACTGTTACTAAAAGCCGGAAAATTGTCAAGTTGACTGATGATTTCTACCTGCGCGCCCGAAACCGGCTTGGCATCACTGGTCTGTAATTTCCCTCCAACAAATACTTTTGTCGAATCCTGGCAGAAATTATACTGGTCTTTAATGGCTACAAATGTGGTGCAACTCCGCGAATTCCCATCCAAATCAACCGCCCACACTACGATGTTTTGCAAACCCAAATCGGCACAATCAAACTTCAAATAAGGCTTGCTGATACCCATACTATCGGTGGTATATTCAATGGATGCTTGCGCATTGGCACCATAGGTCTCCAACAATGAAACGGGGGTGTAATTATCTGAAAACTGTTGGATGAGCGCCGCAATATCCACGTTAAATGTCTGATCAGGAGTAATATACGCATTAAAACCTGCTTTACAAGTCAGGGTAGGCGCTTGCTTGTCTTCAATTAAAATCGTTTGATCTAATACCTGCTGATTGCCGCACAAATCTTCCATAAACCACCGTATTGCATGTTTGCCATTGGGTAATAGTGGCAAAGTATATTCGGTAGGCTTGGCTGCTGTATTCCAGCGTACATAACCATATTTTTTCCCATCAATGACCTTGGTTTCCAGCGCAAAGCCATATTGCTGATTGTTGGCAACCTGGCGATGATCCATCGCACGTATTTCGCCGCCACTAAAGCCAGGATTCATTGCGTTGCCAAACGGAATTTGGTTCCAACCTAATCCTTGGTTTCCCAACTTTTTACTGTCGATAACGGTTTCTAGTACCCCATCCTGATCCAAGTCTAAACTTAATAAATAATCGATCGTTAGCAGGGTTCCGGAACAATCATCCGTTGCTGCAATCTCTAATTCTACAGATGCTTCGCTCAAGTTTTCAGCACCCGTTTTGGAGTCCAGCCAGCCATTTCCATTCCAGAAAGCAGGATCATTTCCCGAAAAATCCTGTTGAACTACCTTTGTCCCCTGTCCAATGCTGAAAACGGGCGCAGTGGTGTCTTTTATCGTGATGTTTTGTTTGTACGAATACCGGCTGTTTTCCGACCAAAATATCGCATAATCCGTAACATTAGGATCATTTTGTTGTACAAAAGCCTGCGTGGCAACCCATGGAAACGCCGTTCCGGGTGCCGAAACAATAGGACCAACTGCCGCTGAAACAGGGTTGGGTATTTCAATGGAAACCTGATTGGCATCGGTGGCACACTCGTTCCAAATCGTCCACCGACGTTCCAACATATAACACCCCTGACCACCAGCCGGTAAAAGTACATCCTGATAAGAAAAGGCAATTTGGCCACAGCCGGTCAACTGAAAAGCAGGCAGGCCATATACCCCACTTGTATCGCATACCGATACCGTCTGATCATCCGGAAATTTAACCGACCATTGCGGATCGTTTTCGACGGTGATCTGCTGTGCACATGTACTGGTATTACCACTGCAATCGGTAACAATAAATGTGCGACGAATCACACCACGCTTACACATCAAATCATACAAATCCATATTTGTCTTGGCCTGCACCCCACATTGCCCTAAATACGACACCCCAGGATCCAGACACACATTATCATAAGCCAAAACGTTTCCATAAGCGGTGAGTGTGGCATCAAAGTTCGAACAGGCAACCGTAACATCGGCAGGCGCCTGACAAACTGGTTTTAACTTATCCCTTACCTCCACCTGTACATTGCAATCGTTGTACAATACCTCGCCCCCGCAAGCACTTGGGTTAAAATTGGCCTGATAAACACGCACCTGAATGGTCTGAATCGTTCCAACTTCGCAAGCATAAAACTTGATAGAATCCGCCTCCGTCTTCGCAACAACCCGCTCACATGAATTTAAACTATTTATACAAGGGCTATTTGTATCCAATCTGCGCGCGGTAAAACGCAAATTGCTGCAATTATCATAACTGCCATCGTCAAAAACGGAAGCTTTTACCCAAGCGACCCCATTGCTTTTGCAAGGATTTATTGCAGAAGGCACATAACAATCGTTCAAATCATCAATACCCAGGTTTACCACTGTCAAACCATCACAAACTGCTACTGGCGGCGTACAATCATCCACAAACAATGAAAAAGTGCAACTGCCCACGTTACCACAGGCATCCAGGGCGGTATACGTCACTTGATGAAGCCCAATCCCTAAACAAGGTGTGCTGCCCATGGTAGCAAATACCGAATCGCCCAACACGGGCAATAAAGTCCCTTGAAATGTAAATTCTGCTAATATTTCGCCCGTACCTGCCGCCAACGATTGAACTTGTCCCGAAATTTTTTCAATCGAAGAACAGCCATCCGACAGAAAAATATCCGGCAAATCAAAAACGGCACAACACGTAAACGGATCGGTCGAAACCCGAATCTTGGAGGGGCAATTCAAAACAGGCCCAATAGAATCTACTACCCGAATTAATTGATTGTATTCCAACGGATTCAGCAAGCCAGCAGACAAGGATGGACAATCATCCACCAAGGTCCATTTTCGAAAAATCCCTTCTGAATTTCCACACAATGGAAAAACCACATCCCGAAAGGTATAATGTACCGAGCAGGCACCGTCCTGTGAAATAAGTGGCAATAAATTGCCTAAAAAGGATACGCTGGGTAGTCCCGTGATATCCGGTGTGGTGTTTACATCTGGCGCGCAAACCAAATCCATTTTAGCAGGCAATTGAATATCCTGCAAATGCACCCGCCTTACATAAATATGTTGTACACAAGTTGCCTGGTTATTCCAAACATCGTTGATTTTCCAGGTACGTGTTACGACCCCGCTCAAATCCGCCACATTCATGATCGTATCGCCGCAGTTTACGGCAACAAAATCGTCTGTGTGGGATAAAACAACACTGTTGCAATCATTTGTTACCGGTACTGCATCTGCCAAGCCCAATACCTGTGCGAGGTAAACGGGATCCAAACTTGGTACATTACAAGGAACCGAAACATTTTTACAGGCTATTTTGGGCGCCAGGTAATCCTCTAGCAGCACCTCGGTAGTACATTGATTTCCATCCACCAAATGGGTTGTGAGGGCGGTAATGGTTTGTCCAGTAAAAACGGCACCCAGGGTATTCCCTGGAATCGGATTGCCTGCCGCATTAAACAACGCGACGGAATAATTATCCGCGCAAACCGGATCAGTGCTTAATAAAAACAAAGGCGTTATCTGAAATGTACAAGTCGTGTCGAGCGACACATGGATCTGATCATTGCAAATAAGTTGGCCAGGCGTTGCAAGCACGGCAACCATTGTAGTGATCGACTGCACACAACCAGGATCTTTATCATTAAATTGCCCAGCCTGACCGCCATGCACTGTGTACCCAATTTGATACTGTCCAACGCCAACGCCTGGGTCAAAAACCGTATTTTCTTCGCCATTTACAGTAAACTCTTCCCATAAAATTTGCTGGTCATCGCGCACAATAGAGAGCGAAACCGTGTCTGAATACAAGCAAAACGCCTGCATCAAACTGGCAGGAAATGAAAGTTTAGGATACGTACAAGTATCGCCAATTTGCAAATATGCGCCCAAACCATTTGTTATCAGCAACTTAAATCCTGCACCATCCGTATGAACCCCTTTTAATTGGTACGAACCATTGCCCATGGATAGGAGCGGTGTTCCGTTCGCAATCAACACCGCAGAATAACCCTGCACGGTATCCAACTGGTACAAACCTATTACACCTTCTACGACCCAATTTTGAGCCACAGACGATTGTACAATCACTTCCTCCTCAAATTGACCAGCTTGGGTGGCCGAGGCATTATTTTCACAGGCGCAGGCAACAACCCTTTGAACACTACAATCGAAGGTTGAAATGGAAACACCCCCTGACATACTATTTTCGCACCCACTCACTGGATTTTTTGCCCGTACAGTATACGTACCCGCCAATGCTTGTTCGCCAAAAGAAATACTAGCGCCTGTACCCAAAACAATTGGGCCAAGTGGTATTTGATTGTGCAACAATTGATATTCGACACCCTGCTCCGAACTACTCAACGCAACCCCTGATCCGGCCTGCACTTGCGTGCAATATGCACCGCCACCTTGCACTTCAAAGGAAGCAGGCAACGGCTGAACCAATACATTTACTGCAACTGGATCATACGTACACACCGCTTGGTAACTTATTACCACCAGTCCGTCGCCGGTTTTTACATTTCCTTGCGTTTGACCATTCGCTACCAGGCCGATATAGGCGCTTCCACCACCACCACCACCAGCCACGGTCGTACCTGCACCGCCGCCGCCGCCGCCGAAATATCCGCCACCACCACCGCCGCCAAAACCACTTCCAACGCCCGCGCCCGCGCCACCCGTCATTTCATCGCCCGATGCTCCGTTTTCCAGACCTATGCCCCCGTCACCTGCCGCAACCTGACTCCCGCCAATACCGCCGCCTATACCCGCGCTCCCTAAGCCATTACTCCCTATCAACGCGCCACCAGCACCACCCGTAATACCAACGGGCCCTGAACCGGCACCGCCACCACCTGGAGCAACCAAAACCCGGTCGGCCAACTGGTATTGGTTAATCCGCACATCTGAAGCACCACCACCACCACCACTGTAATTGCCGTCACCTTGCAAATAACCTCCTCCTGGCCCTCCACCGTTGTAGCCACCATAACCACTTGTAAAGCTATTTCCTAGACCACCTTTTTGTCCTACCTGAATGCTCAACACCTGTCCCGGTGTTACGGCCAAATCACCCTCCGCAAATCCACCATTGCCTCCTCCATTCTGAAGAACACCGCCATTTCCGCCTTGCCCACCCCAAGATTTTAAATGGACCGACATAACACCAACCGGAACTGTCCAGAACTGCTCAAAACCCGTGTAATAAAATGTGTCTGCTTGCGGCTGACTTTGTAAGCTGGTTTGTTGCACATAAAATGTTTGCGATACATCGATGGCTGGAATGAACCAAGTATTGCCCGTGAACAACAAACTCCCCCCAGCAGGGGCACTCCACCAACTAAACGAGGCGCCCGCTTCTCCACCTACTACTTGCAATGTCACTGCTGAATTTTGGCAGGGTGACATAGGCATTGCATGAACAGCTGTGATTGGCAGGCAAGGCTGACCAATCAAATCTCTGCTCAAAAAAAGCAATACGGCGAAGAAGCAATGACGCGCTCGTAAAAATGACAGCATAAAGTGAAATGTGTATATATTATTATTAGATTAAACCACAAACAACGAGGAACTAACGCATTGTTAATAAAACAATACTAGATCCAACCCATTCAACATAATTCTATGAGAATATATGTTGTTTTATCTACGACAAAGGTGAACTAGGGAAAAGAAATTGCGGGCAAACAGAAATGTAAATAAGAAGGGAAGAGATGTAATGAAATACATTATTTTAGGAAAAAAACATTTAATTAAGGATTTTCACATATAAAATACTATGTAATTCAATAATAAATACAAAATTTAAGGCGATTATTGGCAAAGAAACATGTGAAAACGATAGAAGTATCGATGGCCTGTATACTGTTGATCATTTATTGACATCGTCATTTTTGTCAACCGTAATTTATGACCCTACTTTTGCATCAACATGTAAGCATAAGTCTCCAAAGAGCATCGGTGTGTACGGATGAAGGTTGTTTAATATTTCTTTTTTCTTAACAGGCAAACAATTCGTTTGTCTGTTTTTTTATGATGCCCATGCCTTTGTTGTCAAGTTTATTTGCGTATAGAACCGCTCCAGGTTCGCTGAACGGGTTCAATCAGTTAAAAACAGATTTGAATTCGCAATTGATTCCGGGCCTCGAAAACGGCCCCGAAAATGTAGCAGGAAGTATCTACCTCCTAAAGCATCTTTCCGGTTTGGGTTTTGAGAAAGCCATTACAATGCCTTTGGTCTGTTGTTCAGCGCATGCGCAACTACAAGATCAGATCGATCAGAATGCTGCCTTGTTGAAAGCAGAAATTAAAAAGCAAAACCTGACAATTGAGTTAGCGATTTCAGCAAAATACTATTTGGATGCAGATTTGGCAGCATATGCCCAAAACGCTCCATTGCAGTGCTTTCATGAAAACCAGGTACTTATAAAACTACCCGTGGATGGTTTTACCAAAAAACATATGGACATCTTAAAATTGCTTGTAAAGGAAGACTATGTACCCGTTATTGCCCATCCCGAAAAATACAAGTTTTTCAATAATGCACAAGACCTTAACCCAATAATGGCATTGGGATGCATGTTTCAGGTCAATATCATTTCTTTAAGTGGATACCACAACAGCGTTGTCCAGAAGTTTTCTCAAGAGATCGTACGCAAAAAAATGGCCGCATATTTGGGCACAGATTTAAGAAACCTCAAACGGGCTTTTGCGCTAGATCGCGCATTGCACAAACCAGCAGTGGTAACAAGCATTACCCAACAAACATTCCGAAACGCAAGCCTTT
The DNA here is from genome assembly GCA_040397785.1 of Saprospiraceae bacterium. Taxonomy (GTDB): domain Bacteria; phylum Bacteroidota; class Bacteroidia; order Chitinophagales; family Saprospiraceae; genus M3007. Next base: position 58,958 of record JBBAVI010000010.1, read on the forward strand.
AGGCAGACTACTCGTTCAAACTCATCTTAATCTTCTTCTCCAACTCCGCAACGGTATCTTTAAAAATCATATCGGTATCCATCATATCCTGTACCGCTTTGCAAGAGTAGATCACCGTGCTATGGTCGCGACCGCCGAAGTTTTCTCCGATCGTTTTGAGCGATTTATTAGTCATTTTCTTCGCCAAAAACATCGACAACTGCCGCGCAATCACCACATTGCGTTTGCGGGTTTCGTGGTGCAGTTTATCTACCGGCACATTAAAGTGCTCTGCCACTAGTTGTTGAATGAACTCTACGGTGATTTCCTTATTGATCGTGGTCACAAAATTGCGGATCACCTCTTTTGCCAAATCCATATCAATATCGCGGCGAATCAAGGTGGATTGCGCCAGCAGGGAAATCATCACCCCTTCCAATTCTCTAATATTGTTCTTGATATTATAACAAATGAACTCCAATACATCTAGTGGAATCTCCACCCCTTCACCGTTGATTTTAGAATCGAGGATGGCCATCCGTGTTTCCAGGTCGGGTGCCTGCAGATCGGCGCTTAGGCCCCATTTAAAACGGGAAATCAGCCGGTCTTCAATCCCTTCAAGGTCTTTCGGTGCGCGATCAGAAGTAAGAATCACCTGCTTACCATTTTGGTGCAACTGATTAAAAATATGAAAAAAGATTTCCTGCGTCTTTTGTTTGCCCGACAAAAACTGGATATCATCAATAATCAGCACGTCCACCATTTGGTAGAAGTTTACAAAATCATTCACCGAGTTGTTTTTAATCGCCTGAATGATCTGATTTGTGAATTTTTCAGCGGAAACGTATAATACAGCCTTGGATTCAATTTTAGCCACAATTTCGTTGCCAATGGCCTGCGCTAGGTGGGTTTTGCCCAAACCTACATCGCCGAAAATCACCAAGGGATTGAAGGCAGTACCGCCCGGTTTTTTTGCAATCGCCAAACCCGCATTCCGCGCTAGTCGGTTGCAATCGCCTTCAATAAAATTATCAAACGTATAATTTTGGTTCAACTGCGACTCAATCTTGACCCGCCGAATGCCTGGTATAATAAAAGGATTTTTAATCATATCGGCATCAAACACCCCTGGCACTGGCTCATTGTCCTTTTCTGCCGATGGCTTGGTGCTCAATGGGCGTGTTGAGGAAGCAGTTCCGTGACCGTTTGACTCCACCGCTCCTTGCTCTGGAATATGATATAATAAACGGCCGCGTTCGCCCAACTCCTGGCGAATACTTTTTTTCAGTAATCCCACATAGTGCTCTTCTAGCCATTCAAAAAAGAACTTGTTCGGCACCTGAATCGTCAGGACATCGTTGTCTAATTGAACAGGTTTGATCGGTTCAAACCAAGTCTTAAAACTCTGTGGATTAACATTTTTCTTAATGGTACGTAGACAATCGTCCCATACCATCCGGCAGTCTTTAGTCATACCTTATAGTCCATTTGGAATTGGGAAAAAACCAATTTTGTTCCTGTTGTAAATCCTGCGTCAGTCGGAGCAGGGCGACAAAGTTTCGGCTTTTATTTGGTCTTTCGAAATGATTTGGCATTTTTTCGACAAAAAATTTTTGAAGTTAAAAAATTAGTAATTATTAACTATTTTTAGAATCATTGCCAAAACATGCATTTTGCATTTTTTAAAAAAAATAGTACTTAGTTCTATAATTGCAAATAAATCAGAATTATAGTTTACTAAAACAATAATCTTAAAAATAAAATACTGCACAATCTCCTTATTGAAAAATCAGAAATGGATACCTTCCACAACAATTATTATCTGTTATCAGCAGGTCTCCAAGCCCTTATTCAGCTGGAAAGAACTGAATATCAGGCTGCAATGAATTGACTCCAGGGCCATAACAATCTTACTTGTAACAACAACGAAAATAAGGACATGGTAAATGTAAATGTACTGTTATAACGGGTGTGCAACTTATACTACATTGTTATTACATCAATTAAACGAGAAATGAACGCGTGTCAAAATTCAAGTGCGTCGGTATCAGCACTTTGTAAAAACGGACCTAAAACAATTGGCCCGCCTCTTTGCGTATCGCAATCAAAGCTTGGTGCAAGGGGTCCTTATTGCCTTGAATATCGATTACATACAGGAGTTTCTCGACCAACCGATCATCCACATCCTGCGGATCCAAGCCATCAGAGGCCTGGGCAATAACTCCAAGGGTCTCATCGCGCGCAATCGAAATGATTTGCCAAAGGGTATTCGACACATATACTTGCTGGGAAGTATTGTGTTCGAACTCTTGGCTAATGGCCAACAACAATGCCCCCCGCAAGGAAGCAACGGTCATCTCTGGCATACGAATCCGCAACAGGGTATTTTGAATGGAAGCCCGTTCGCACAATAAAGTAAGCCGCTCATAAGCCTGTAAACGAATCGGAAGCGTGATTTTTAACGACTCTGAACGCAATTGTTGCTGGTGCATCGTCTGACGATCCTCCAAAAACATCTTTAACAAAAAATAGGCCGTAGCAAATACCACTAACCCGGGAATCGTAAATTTCAATATTTCAAAAAAAGTTTCCATCCTGTAAGGTAATCTTTTTAAATTAGGGGGTGCGAAGGTATAACCCTAAGTGAACATTTTATGCATCTATTTCGTTTTAGTAACGTACTTTTGCAATGAATTAATACAAGCATGACTATGACTACTGTGCTCGAAAATACTAAGGTAAGCGCACCCGTTGCGATTACCAACTCCGCTGTTGAACAACTGCACCAAATTCGGGTGCAGGAAAACATTCCGGCCGACTATTTCCTACGCGTAGGCGTGAAAGGCGGCGGCTGTTCTGGATTCACCTATGTACTTGGATTTGATCAGGTACAGGACAATGACGACCATTTTGAAATAAACGGTCTGCCCGTGGTGATGAACAAAGCCCACGCCATTTACCTCCTTGGCATGGAAGTGGATTTTGTGAATGGCCTGGATAACCGCGGATTTACCTTCAATAACCCGAATGCTACTTCTACCTGCGGTTGTGGCACTTCTTTCGCGGCTTAAAACGTGGTAAGGTTGTGATTGGGGAATGCATACGCAACCAATCGCAACCTTATTTTTTATTTGCCCCGTCCCTGTAATAACACAAGAATGGTATAAAACAGGATTTTAAAATCCAGCGCAAGGGACATGTTTTCAATATAAAGCAGGTCAAAACGCAATCTTTGCAACATTTCCTGCACCGTTGAAGCATAACCGTATTTTACCTGCCCCCAGGAAGTAATGCCCGGACGCACTTTCAGTAAGTGCTTGTAATGCGGATTTTTCTCTAAAATAAGGTCGATATAATATTTGCGCTCTGGTCGAGGGCCTACCAGCGACATGTCGCCACGCAGCACATTCCAGAAGTTGGGCAATTCATCCAACCGATATTTGCGCATAAATCCACCCCAAGGCGTACAACGCGGGTCATTATCGGTAGACAACTGCGGCCCAAGTTTTTCCGACTCAAGGTACATCGAGCGAAACTTGAAGATGGTAAAAGGATTGCCATGGATGCCCAAGCGCTCCTGTGTAAACAAAATCGGCCCTTTTGAACTGAGCCGCACCCGAATGGCAATATAGAGCAATAAGGGAGACAGGATTAAAAGTGCCAGGCCGCTTACGGAAACATCCAGCAGGCGTTTGACCGTTCGTTGCCACTTTGGCATCAATTCCTGCCTGATCTCAATTAAAACGGCCCCAAATACATGGCTCATCTTCACGGTACCCAGCAAAATATCATACATATCGGGAATGATCTTTACCAATACCCGATCAGAATAATCAAACAAAACATTCAGAATATTGCGCACCAGGTTGTGTTCGCTGGTTTCAATGGCAATAATGGCTTCCTCTATGTCATTTTCACGCACAATCCGATCCAGATCGCTCAATTTGCCCAGTTTGGGCAGGTAATCAGATAAGGTCTGGTCATGCCCGCCATTGGTATCGATGTATCCTACAAATTTGTAGCCCAGACTTTTTTTGCGGCCTACAATTTCCAAATACAGGTCGAGGGCATTCTGATTCCCGCCAATCAGCAGGGTATTGAAGGTTACCAACCCCGATTTCAGGCGCCGGCTCGCCCGTGTGAGCAGGAGCATGCGCATGAAAGCTGTGAGCAAAAAATGCAATCCAAATAAGACCAGAAAAGAGCGATAGTAAGTGTGGTAATCGCGCACAACATCATCCAAAATAAGGGTAAAAAACAAAAAAGTTACCCCCAAAAAAGATAAAAAGAAACTTCGGGTAAGGGTGTGTAAGCGTGAAAGCCGATAAATATCAACATAATGATCAAAAATGCTGTACAACAGCACCCAGCCAGTGGGTACTATAAATACCCCAAGGTAAAAATTAGGATCCTGAAACACGGCAGCGTTCACGGGCACCCCCTCTATCGATTTGCGATAAATAAAAAAGAGCGCCCAGGCCAGCATCGCCATGATAAAATCAGCAATGCCGTAAATAAAGGTATCCCGTTGTCGTTGTTGGCGTGGCAAAGCGCGTTCGTTTTGTGCGTTGAAAGAACTGACCGTTAGAAATGTATCAGTCGGATATTATCCAGTCGGACGGTTCCACTTTGTTGTTTGAGTTTTCCATTGCTGTCTTTTGGCAATTGTACCTGAAAATAGAGGCGATGTTTGCTCTCTCCAGAACTTACCAAAAACTCGGTCAAATTGATATATGTTTTTTTCCATACATCGGTGGTCGTAAAGGCATATACCGGAAACTGTCGCTCCGAACCGCCATTGGAAAACCCAATCAGGTAAAAAGTGAAATCTATATTGTTGAGCCGGTTAATTTCCAACCAAGCTTGCTGGTTGCCATTGGTGGGTAAAATAGCCTCCTCACTGGCAATGGCAATGAGGGGATGCAGCGAATCGACGGCCATTTTCAGTGAGCGTCCGTTAAATGCACCATCGGTTGTTAAAGTATAAGTGGTCGCTTGGTCAACATCCCGATCATCAAACACAATGCTTGAGCTGCCATCAAACGTAGTGCGATCCAAAGCCCAGGGGAAAATAATTTCAGTTTTATATTTCGTGGAAGGGCTTATCGAATTCAATTCGCCCGCTTTAAGGTCTGTTTGGATTTCATACCGCGTCAAAAAATCATAAATATTCGGCGTGGTTTCAATACCGTTTTCTTTTACGCCCGGGAAAACAAGTACTTCCGAACTACCTGCTGCCAAAGCGGGTACTTGGGCCGGGAGCGTGTAAACGCCCAGAAAATCACCGTTTACGTACACCCAGCCTTCGGGTATATCCTGCCATTTTCCTGGACCAGTTTCTGTTACTGTAAATGCTTTGATATCCAAGTAAGCCGGTACTTGCTCAGGATTGTCTTTACAGCCCCCAAGAGCCCCCAAAACGGGCAACAATAATTTAAAGAAATGTTGTTTCATAAAACAGATTTTCGAATCAAAACGCGCCAGATGAAGATCCGTTGCGCGTTCTGCCCGATTAAACGGTATGCAATGAGCAAAGACCCTACATTTCGTTGCGAACGTTTATTTTTGTCGAGCCGATCAACCTTACTTCGCCCGGAAATAAATTTCCATCGGAGACCCGGTAAATTTGTAATGCTTGCGTATTTGATTTTCCAGAAAGCTCTTATAGGAATCGCGCACATAATTCGGGTTATTGACAAAAAAGGCAAAACTCGGATAGGGCGTGGGCAATTGGGTTACGTATTTGAACTTCGGATACCGGTTAGTCACCGATGGCGGCGGAGTTCCCTCTATAATACCCAACATCAATTCGTTGAGTTCGGAAGTTTTTATGCGCCGACTCCGGTTTTCATACACCTCCAGCGCCGCTTCCAGGGCTTGAAAAATGCGCTGCTTTTCCAAAACAGAAATGAACAACACGGGCACATCATCAAAAGGCTCCATTTTGGATTTGATATACCGCTCGTAATTGCGGGCTGTATTGGTGTCTTTCTCTTCCACCAAATCCCATTTATTCACCAAAACTACCACACCCTTATGCCGTTTCTGCGCCAATCGCACAATATTCAAATCCTGCGATTCAATACCTTGTACGGCATCCAGTACCAGTAAACAAACATCTGCTTCTTCTACCGCACGAATAGCGCGCATGACAGAATAAAATTCCAAATCTTCTTCTACCTTTTCCTTTTTCCGAATACCTGCGGTGTCAATCAGCATAAATTCTTTGCCGAATTTGTTATATACCGTATGAATCGGATCGCGGGTGGTACCTGCAATGGGGGTTACAATATTGCGCTCTTCGCCCAACAGTACATTTGCAAGAGAGGATTTGCCTACGTTTGGTCGACCGATAATAGCAAATTTTGGCAGTTCTGTTTCCAGTTCTTCCTCGTTTTCAATGTGTTCCACGACCGCATCGAGCAAATCACCCGTTCCACTACCGCTGATGGCGGCAATAAAAAAGGTATTGTCAAATCCGAGCCCCCAAAACTCATTGGCTTCGTACATATTTTTGCTGTTGTCTACTTTATTTACAACCAGGTAAACCGGTTTGGTGCTCCGGCGCAGCATTTTAGCCAAGCCTTCATCCAAATCCGTAATGCCCGTTTGAACATCCACCATAAGAATGATGACCGCAGCTTCTTCTAATACCACTTTTACCTGGGTGCGAATGGCCGATTCGAAAACATCTGACGAGCCTTGCACAAAGCCCCCCGTATCTACGACGGTGAAACGCTTGCCATTCCACTCACAGTAACCATATTTTCGATCGCGTGTTACACCCGAAAAGTCGTCTGTAATCGCATCCCGCATGCCTACCAGGCGGTTGTAAAAAGTTGATTTACCCACATTGGGGCGGCCAATTATGGCAACAATATTTCCCATTTTGATTGAATGATTGGATACAGGGGTTTGCAATTGTGTACATTTGCTCTTGTCAAATATGGTGCAAAGGTAGACACAAGAATCCAAACCTTCCCAACTTACCCGCTATGAACAAAATAATATACCGCGATCCGAACGTTACGATTTTTCAAAGTGCGCTTTTTCAAACGAATTCGACGGTTATTTTGACTGAAGATGTGGTTATGGTGGTTGATCCTGCCTGGTTACCCGACGAAGTGCTGGAAATCCGCAACTACGTTTATGCCATGCGCGGTAACCGACCGGTTTACCTCATTTTCACCCATTCTGATTATGATCACATCATTGGCTACCGTGCTTTCGAAGCCGACAAGGTGTTTATTTCGCAGGCTATGGCCGACAATCCATTGAAAGCCAGCATTTTAGAGCAAGCCCTTGATTTTGATGAAAAATATTATGTCGACCGCCCTTATCCCATAGAATATCCGGAAGCCGATTTTTTTGTATTCCGCGATGGTGTTCAATTTCGAAAAGGGCAAACCAAACTAACTTTTTACCTTGCCCCCGGTCACACCGCTGATAGTATGATGATGGTGGTTTGGCAACTCGGGCTTTGTTTGGCTGGCGACTACCTCTCCAATGTAGAATTCCCGTTTATTTATCATAGCAGCGTCGATTATATAGAAACGTTGGAAAAACTTCCGCGGATTCACGATCGAAACTGGTTTACTCGATTGGTACCTGGCCACGGCGACCCATCTTTATCAATCAATGACTGGCTTTTACGCCGCACAGAAAGCCTTACCTACATTTTTGCAGTCCGCGAAAGCATCGCTACCGGCATTGATTTTGATGAAAGTACGCTTTGGACGCGGTACAAATATCCACGGCTGCAAAAAAAATACCATGCCGACAATATTGCCTTGATGACGCGCGAATACGAACAGGGTTTGTGGACCTGGGATCCCGAATTTGTATTTGACAAACAGGCAATTGGCTTTGTAGACCAAAACGTGGTTAAACCGCCAGCCCCGGAAGAAGACGAACTTTAAAAGTTCGGATCCAATCGATCCAGCTTCCGGTGCATAAACCGCCGCTTGAAAAATATGCCCGACGCCAGGCCAAAAGCAAATCCGCCAATATGTGCCCACCAGGCAACCCCACCCGCATCTTCGGCGCTCATTCCGAGCGCACCAACACCCGACATCAACTGTTGCACAAACCAAATGCCCAAAAACACCCAACTTGGCACATAAAACACCATAAAAAAGAGCAAAAGCAGCATTCGAACCCGTGATTTCGGAAACATAACAATATATGCCCCCATCACGGCTGCGATGGCCCCACTGGCCCCAATACAAGGTATTTCACTATATGGCGACACAACGATTTGCATAAAACCAGCCGCCAAACCACCCAACAGATAAAACAATAAAAAACGGCCATTGCCAATCGTCGCCTCTATATTATCGGCAAAAATCCACAAATACAACATGTTACCCAATAAATGCAGCCAGCTTCCGTGCAGAAACATACTGGTAAACAAGGTCTGCCAGTCAATACCCATCGTAATCTCAGCGGGAATAGCGCCATAATGTGCTACAAAACTTGCCTGTAATCCTTCGGGCATACTTTGTTGAAACAAAAAAACGCAGATATTGATTACGAGCAAGGCATAACTAAATACGGCCGTATGCCCACGCTCGATATTGTCGTCGCCAATCGGAAATAACATGAATCAACTTAATTTTGTGAAACAGAAGGCAAATATCAGTCGGCGGCTTTGATACCCGGGAACTTTCGGATCATTTTGAGCATGCCCGCTTCAATTTCTGCGTAAGATAAGGGCTCCTTCGCAATGTACATCAACATTAAGGCAATAGGCTGTTGTTGCACTTCCAGTTTTTGGTAGAACGTGGGCTTGTTGAGTCGGTATGCTTCGCGAATTCTTCTTTTGAGCAAATTGCGGTCTACCGCCGATTTGAAAAATCGCTTGGGTACAGAGATAGCGACTTGGGCAGACTGGGTCGCCGACGGGATCTCTTGGAGGTCGATGGGCGCCCAAACCACACGCAAAGGATAAGCGACATAAGAGTTGCCCCCCTTAAACAGCGCGCCCAGCACTTTTTTGCTTTTTAGGCGCTCTTCCCTTTTAAATTCCAATCCTGCCAAGCAATAAAATTAGGCATTGTAGCGGAAAAACAAAAACTTCCGAAGTTTGATGCCAAGCTTCGGAAGTCAGATATGCCTACACGATCAAACAGACTTGTCCTACAAGCCCGGTCATCGTTGTTCACAATGATTACTTCAAACCTCTTTCGTCAGAAACAGAGAGCTTCCAGCGACCCTGTCTGCGGCGGCGGGAAATTAACTTGCGACCATTTTTTGATTCCATACGCTCACGGAAACCGTGTTTGTTTTTGCGGGAGCGGTTGGATGGTTGGTATGTACGTTTCATCGCTTATTGTGTAAAAATGATTGTTATTCAAAATCGGAGCGCAAAGGTAAAATCCTTTCTTGAAAATACAATGCTTTATCAACTAAAAATACGCTCGACTGTTCATATTTTTAAATTCGCCTGGTTATTCTGCTTTTTTAATAGGTTAATAGAGGGTTAAAATGGCCAATTTAAGCGAAATTCAGGGTTAAAGTTTTTATAATGCTCCCCCAACACACCCTGATGCAGAAAAAACAACCTTATTTTGCAGTTCAAAAATGCTTAGATCCTATGAAGGTGCTAAAATTACTACCTCTTTTCTTGCTGCTGGCCCTATCGATGGCTGCTCAAAGTCCGGTAAAATGGTCGTTCGCTGTAAAGGACGCCGGAAACTGTGAAGTTGACCTGATTTATACAGCTACCATTAACGATGGATGGTATACCTACTCCCAATACCTGGAAAGTGACGCTGGTCCGGTTCCTACCTCTTTTACTTATAAAGAAGGTGCGCATTTCAAATTAGAAGGGAAAAATAAGGAAAGCGGCGATAAATTCACCATATTTGATAAGGTGTTTGAAATGAACCTTACCAAGTTTAAGCACAATGCCACCTTTACCCAACGCATCAAGGTAGCCGATCCGAGCAAACCCATTGTAGGTTACCTCAGTTTTATGACCTGCAATGACGAAATGTGCCTGCCTCCTGTTGATTTAGACTTCAAATTCGATGTTTCTAAAATCAGTTGCAAAACGGGCAAGGCGGTTGAACCAGCCAATAACCAACCTGCGCCTACTGCCCCTACAGGCACCCAACCGCCGCCCGGTGGTAGTGGAGGGTTGAACGAAACACCTACTGGTATCGTGCCCCTCAACCCAGACGCAACCAATTCTCCAACAACCAGCGGTACTGCTGCGGTGGCACCCAACGACCCTAATTTTAAAGGTTTTTGGGATTCCAAACGCGCACAGATTAATGTGCAGCAGTTTGTAAATTCCTGCGGCGCAGTGATCCGCAATACTTCTATGGTCGGTGTTTTTATCGGCGGTTTTTTGGGTGGGCTGCTGGCCTTGCTGACCCCTTGTGTGTTTCCAATGATCCCGATGACGGTGAGTTTTTTTGTGAAACGCTCGAAAGACCGTAAAACAGGGCTGCGCAATGCCATATGGTATGGTTTGAGTATTATTTTGATTTATGTTGGCCTAGGTGTCGCCCTTACAGCGGTGCTGGGTCCCAATATTTTGAATGAAATGAGTACGGATATGTACTTTAACCTGCTCTTTTTCACGGTATTTGTAATTTTCGCCCTTTCTTTCTTTGGGTTGTTCGAAATCACCCTTCCCTCTTCCTGGGTGAATGCGAGTGATAAAATGGCCGACAAAGGCGGGTACCTGGGTATATTTTTTATGGCCTTTACCCTGGCGCTGGTATCTTTTTCCTGCACCGGCCCAATCGTAGGTACTTTGCTGGTAGAAGCATCGCGCTCCAACGAGGGTGCTGCTTTATTGGGTTTTATTCCCTTAAAGCCTACCGTGGGCATGTTCGCCTTTGGTTTAGCGCTGGCCTTGCCCTTTGGCTTGTTCGCGATGTTCCCGGGCTGGCTCAATTCGTTGCCAAAATCGGGTGGCTGGATGGACAATGTAAAAATCACTTTAGGTGTCGTTGAACTGGCGCTTGCATTCAAATTCCTGAGCACGGCCGATCTGGTGCGCCACTGGGGCATCCTGAAGTTTGAAACCTTCCTGGGTATTTGGCTGGTGTTATCTCTGATGTTGGGCGCTTACCAATTGGGGTTGTTCAACTGGAAAGGTGCCAAAGGCCGTCCAAACGCTTTGCGTGCGGTGGTGGGCATTGCCTCCATCGTTTTTGCAGGTTACCTGGGCTGGGGCTTGGTCAATTACCAATCCCTTTCTTTGCTGAGCGGCCTTGCGCCTCCGGTACATTACAATATTTGGGGGCCAAAAAGTGAAAAAAATGGCATCGGTTGTCCGCACCACCTGAACTGTTACCACGATTTTGATGAAGGTTTGGCTGAAGCAAAACGGGTAGGAAAACCGGTATTTGTAGATTTTACCGGCCACGGTTGCGTAAACTGCCGCAAAATGGAGGAAAATGTGTGGGATCGTCCGGGCATTCTTGAGCATTTGCGCGATAACTACGTGGTTATTTCACTTTATGTAGACGATAAAGAACGCCTGTTTCAGGATAAATTTGATTACCTGCTCGACCCCAATACCAATGAAAAAATGCGCACGGTGGGTGACAAATGGGGCACTTTTGAAAAAAACAACTTTGGACAAGCCAGTCAACCCTGGTATGTATTGATGCACAACGATGGCACCACGATCCTGAACCAGCCCCGCGGATACACCCCGGATGTACAGGAATACAAGGCTTTCCTGGATTGCGGAATTGATGCATTCCAGAAAGTAAAAAAAGACCAAAGCCGGGAATTATTGGGCATGCAATCGGGACAGTGAAGCCTTTGATTGACATTCATACCCATCATCCGGTGGCCGGAAACGCATACTTGGCCATCCAGAGTTTGCGATTTGGCGAAACAGCCAGTATCCATACCCCGTATTATTCAGCGGGACTGCATCCTTGGTTTCTGGAGGCCGAACATTGGGAAGCAGCGACGCAATGGGTCCTGGAAATGTCAAAAAAGCCCAGTACCCTAGCCATTGGGGAGGCTGGTTTGGATAAAATGGTAGAAACACCCTGGCATTTACAGGAAAAAGGCTTTGAATTTTGCATTTCGGTTTCCGAGCAACATTCAAAGCCTTTAATTATTCATTGTGTGCGGGCTTATTCGGAAGTTTTATCCTTTAAAAAACGTTTAAAGCCGAAACAAGCCTGGATTTTTCATGGTTTTAACAAAAAACCAGCCTTGGCACAACCCTTGCTGGAGGCTGGGTGTTACCTGTCGTTCGGTGCAGACTTACTAAAGGAAGCCTCCCTTCCGATAAGCGCTGCATTCCTTGAAACCCCCTTGGATCGGTTCTTTTTGGAAACCGATGATGCGCAATCGGTGGATATTGAACAAATTTACACTCGGGCGGCGCATATAAAAGGCTTAACCCTCCCTGATTTACAAGGACAAATTGCGGAAAACTTTGCGCGAATCTTCGGCGCAATTTGAGCAGCCTTTTACTTTTACCTATTTTTGCCTTAAAATTCTTGCAAACAGATCCAGTGACAACAACAAATACAGCACCGGAGCCCCATTGGCTCCAACGAACAGAGTTATTAGTCGGGGCTGAACGCCTCGAACAATTGAAGAACACCCATGTACTGGTCATCGGACTGGGTGGTGTCGGTAGTTTTGCCGCCGAGTTTCTCGTGCGTGCAGGCGTAGGGCGTATGACCATTGTGGATGGCGATACGGTCGATCTGACCAATACGAACCGGCAACTGCCGGCTTTGCACAGCACGGTAGGTAAGCCCAAAACCCAAGTGATGGCCGAACGTATGCGCGACATCAATCCAGACCTGGATTTGACCGTACGGGAGGAGTTTTTGAATCCGGAGGCTGTAAAAGACCTGATCACCGATGATTTTGATTATGTTTTCGACTGTATTGATTCGATACAGCCCAAGCAATACATCATTGTAGCCTGCAAACAAAAAGGCATTCGGATCGTATCGAGCATGGGTGCAGGCGGGCGCATTGACCCCTCCAAAGTACAGGTTGCCGATATTTCTGAAACGTACAATTGCCCGTTTGCGCAACAAATTCGGAAAGGTTTGAAACGCAAAGGCGTCCGACGCGGTGTCACCGTGGTGTTTTCTTCCGAATTGGTCGACCGCAGTACTTGCATGCTCACCGATGGCAACCGCTTTAAAAAGTCATTTTATGGGACCATTTCTTATATTCCTGCGCTGTTTGGGCTGCACATGGCGAGTGTGGTGGTGCAGGATGTAATGGGGAAATCAGGTGTTGAAAAGTAAAGATCCGTCCCCATAGCTCAAAAAACGGAAATCATGATCCAGTGCATACTGGTAAATAGACTTCCAATCATCACCAACGATTGCAGCGACCAGGAGCAATAAAGTACTATTCGGTTGGTGAAAATTGGTGACAAGCGCCCGAATGGTACGCACACGATACCCGGGCGCGATCATCAGTTGCGTTTTGGCCACGATCCGATCTTGCGCGTTGGCTTCCATCCAATCTATTAAGGCATCAAATGCCGCTAAAACGGTGGTATGGGTGTGTTCGGGCGCATAGGCATCCCATTGTTTAATTTCAAGGGCCGGCAAATCCAAATTGGGTTGATGCAGCAATTTACTACCCATCAAAAAGAGACTTTCCAGTGTGCGCAAAGTAGTGGTGCCCACTGCTACCACGTTACCATTTTGATATTGAAGGCGCAGGTTTTTGATCATATCCAGGGATACGTCAAAGTACTCGGCATGCATATCATGGTCACCAATGGTTTCGGATTTGACGGGTTTAAAGGTTCCAGCCCCCACGTGCAGGGTCAGGTGCGCGTGCGCGATGCCTTTTTGCGCCAATTGATCAAAAATACGCTCGGTAAAGTGCAATCCGGCGGTTGGGGCCGCCACTGAGCCATCGTAGCGGGCATAAATGGTTTGGTAACGGGTGCGGTCGGCAGCCTCGGCGGGCCGGGCTAAATAAGGCGGTAAAGGCACAGCCCCCAACACCTCAAGTACTTCGGCGAACGTAGCCGTTTCGGGCGTCCATTGAAAACGCACCAGGTTCTTTTCCTTATCTTCCCAATGCGCATACAGGCACATGGAGCCATTTTCCAGGGTTAATGCACCTGATTTCCATTTTTTTGCCCCCCCAACCAAACATTTCCACACTACTTCGCCTTGTTTGGTCATCCCGCTGGCCTGATCGTGCAGCGGCTCCAGGCAAAACACCTCCACTACCCCACCCGATGGTTTTACGAATTGCAGGCGCGCGGGAATCACCTTGGTATTGTTAAACACCAGCATAGTACCCGGTTCGAGGTGTTGATGAAGGCCGTAATAATGGTCTTCCGAAATATCGCCGTCTTTGTAAATCAGCAATTTAGAAGCATCGCGTGCATCCAGCGGGTAACGGGCAATGCGTTCATCCGGCAATGCGTACGTATAATCGGCGATGCGCAGTTGTTGAATAGCATCCTGCATTATTCGTGTTTTTGATTTTTGGTAATATTCTCAAACGTCCACTCCAGGCGTTCTTCAAAAGGTCGTTTACGTTCTGCACAATCCTCCACAGGACAAACCCTGCAAGAATCGGGGGGCATACAGCCATCCAGGTGTACAAACATTTCAAGGGCATGCGGGAAGTTTTGGGCAACCAGTGCTTCAAGGGCATCCACGGCCTTATGTGCTTCATTTACATTAAAATACCATGGAACACTGAGGTGGCAATCGAGGTGCATTAGAGGGCCATATTTGATAATGCGCAAGTTGTGCAGGTCGATCCAAACCGGCAATTTATTTTCATCCAGCACTTTGATCACTTGCAAAAGCAGTTCCATATCCGCCTCGTCCATAATACCTGCCACGGTTTGTCGAATAATTCGGTAGCCCTGCACCAGAATCAGTCCGCCAAAAAAGATGCCTGAAACACTGTCGATCCATTTTACACCGGTTAACTTAATAAGAATTAAGCCGACAACAATGCCCAGCGTCGTGTAGGTATCACTTTGCAGGTGGCGTCCACTTGCAGTTAGCGCAATTGATTTGTTGCGTTTCCCTATTTGAATGCAATAGGTGCCCAGCAAAAAATTGATTAGCGCCGTACTGACGATCAGTAGAATACCAGTATCGAGTTGCTGAATCGTTTTGGGTTGGGCCAGATGCAGGCAGGATTCATAGATAATTACACCACCCGCCAATACGATCATAATCCCTTCAAAGGAGGCGGAGATGAGTTCCACCTTGCCATGACCATAAGGATGATTGCCGTCGCGGGGGCGGGCGGCTACCACGAGGCTAAACAGTCCGGTAAACCCCGTGAGTACATTCACGGTACTTTCCAAGGCATCGGTTAGGATTGCAATGGAGCCTGTAAGCAGGTAAGCGAGCATTTTTACTCCAAAAAGCAGCACCGATACGGCGACCACCACACGTTGCACACGAATATTTACCAGGGCTGAGGCATTTTCCATGGGGCAAAAGTACGTTGCCCCCGTCGATAATTTAGGATCACTCAAATACCGTTTCCTCCATAGACGCAACAAAGGGTAAATTTGCCAAATCGTACAAAACCCGCAGATATTGCTTTTGATGCGTGACACCTAGAATCAGCCATTGATCGGCACGGCAAGCAATTCGGCCTTTGGAACTTGTTTGGCGTTGGGCAGTAGGATCAATTTTCTGTACTTTTTTCCACATTTTCTCATTTTGGGGGATGCAAAACTCGTAATGCATGGCGACTTTGCCCTTTGCAGGCCCCATTAATCCATCGGCATCCAGGGCTCGAAAGTTGAGGTGTACTTTTTCCCAAACCTTTGCATCTTGCTGTGGTGGTTTGGGGTGGCAGGCCAATAAACAGGCCGATACGATAAAAACTAGTTTGTAAAACGTCATTTTATCTTTTTTTTAGGCAAAAGTAAACATAGACTTCATCATAAATTTACCTTAGCGCTCAACTGAAACAAATAATACGAAATGACAACACGCCGCAAATTTTTAGGACAATCTTTACTCGGTGCATTTGCTGCTTCCGACACCACTTTTTGGAGCAAAACCTTTCAAGGTGCCGGATTTGCAAAACCGAAAACACTTCCTTTGGTAATCGCCACCTGGGATAATCGAAAAGCCACGCAAGCAGCCTGGGACGTATTAAGTACCGATGGAAGGGCGCTCGATGCCGTGGAAGCGGGGGCCCGTATTCCAGAAGCAGATCCACTGGATACCAGTGTTGGTTACGGTGGTTTTCCGGATCGCGATGGGCATGTAACCCTGGATGCCTGTATTATGGATGAATTTGGGATGGCGGGTTCTATTTGTTTTTTGGAAAACATCATGCATCCGATCAGTGTTGCTCGAAAAGTAATGGAAAAAACGCCCCATGTGATGTTGGTGGGCGAAGGGGCGTTGCAATTTGCCAAGGAGGAAGGATTTAAAGAAGAGAACCTGTTGACCGATGTAGCGAAGGATGCCTGGGAAAAATGGAAGTTAAAATCGGAATACAAGCCCGTTATTAACATTGAGCGGCACGATACCATTGGCATTTTGGCGTTGGATACGAAAAATCGGATCGCGGGCGCTTGTACAACCAGTGGAATGGCCTTCAAAATGCGGGGCCGTGTAGGCGATAGTCCGATTATCGGCGCAGGCATGTATGCGGACAATGAGGTTGGTGCAGCCGCTTGTAGTGGGTTGGGTGAAATACTGTTGCGTACCTTGGGTTGTTTTTTGGTCGTGGAGGAGATGCGTCGTGGGGCTAGTCCGCAAAAAGCGGCAGAATTGACCATTGAGCGTATCGTAAAGAAGTACCCTGCACAATGCAAGGATGCGCAGGTAGGTTTTGTGGTAATTGATGTAAAAGGACGGCACGGTGCTTACAGCATACACCCGGGCTTCAACTATGCGCTCTATCAGGATGGTAAAAACCTGGTTTTTGAATCAAAAAGTCTATTTAAATAGAAAATCCTCCGACTGAAAACAGCCGGAGGATTTGAATAGTATGAACTAGGGTGTGTTGTCGCTTAGGCGATTTTCACATCTACTGCATTCATGCCTTTTTTGCCGCGTTCCGTTTGGTAAGTGACTTTATCGCCTTCGCGAATATTGTCGATCAAACCTGTAACGTGTACAAAAATTTCTTCGCCAGAGGCGCTGTCTACGATGAAGCCAAATCCTTTGGATTCATTGAAGAACTTTACTGTTCCATTATACATTGTAAAAATTGTAATTGTGATATGGCATTTTGCCGTTACAAAGGTAAGTAAGTTTTTCAATAATTTATTGATTTTCAAATTATAATTCAAATAATTTTGTTAATGATTCCTTTCTTATCTTGCAGACTATAAATGCTTAACGTCTAAACCCGATAAAAATGAACTGGCACCTGTCCTCTTTACATAAAGTTTACGAGTTGCTAGGCACCCATGCTGCGGGGCTTTCAGAGGCTGAAGTGGAAAAACGCTTCCAAGCACATGGGCCGAACCAACTTGCGGAAAAAGGTCAAAAACCGGTCTGGAAACTGGTTTTAGCCCAATTTCAGGATGTAATGATCATTATTTTAGCCTTGGCAGCCATCCTTTCCGGTTTTTTAGGCGACTTAAAAGACACCATCGTTATTCTGGTGATTGTGGTGCTCAATGCCATTGTAGGATTTGTACAGGAATACCGCGCAGAAAAAGCGATGGAAGCCCTAAAAAAAATGAGTGCTACGACGGCACGGGTGCTTCGGAAAACGGGAAAAAAGATTATTCCAGCCAGTGAATTGGTTCCGGGTGACATTGTGTTGCTGGAAACGGGAGATATGGTACCTGCTGATTTGCGCCTTTCGGAGGTACATGCCCTTCGGATTGAAGAGGCTTCCCTTACAGGAGAGTCGCATGCAATAGAAAAAGGAATTCATGTTATTGGCGATGAAGCGACACCGTTGGGCGATCGCACGAATATGGCCTACAAGAGTACATTGGTTACCTATGGCCGTGGTGTAGGCGTGGTCGTGGCAACGGGTATGGAAACCGAAATTGGGAGCATTGCCCAATTATTACAGGAAGAACAGGCCATGACACCCTTGCAAAAGCGCCTTTCCACCTTTGGAAAAAACCTTTCCTTTATTACTATTGGAATATGTGCGCTATTGTTTTTATCCGGCTGGCTCCGGGGCGAGCCCCCTATGCAGATGCTCCTTACTGCACTTTCGGTCGCGGTAGCAGCTATCCCAGAGGCGCTCCCTGCAGTAATCACGATTTCCCTGGCACTGGGAGCACGCAAAATGGTGCGCAGCCAGGCGTTGATCCGCAAGCTACCAGCCGTTGAAACCTTAGGTTCTGTTACATATATCTGTACCGACAAAACAGGCACCCTCACGCAAAATAAAATGACGGTACGTACCTTATGGACGGCCAATATTTCAGCGCCCGAAGTTCCGGGAATGGATACGGAGCAATTCTTGGTATTATGCATGTATGCCAACCAGGACACTGCGTTGGGATCAGATGGCGAACTGACGGGCGATCCAACAGAAATTGCGTTGGCACAATATGCACAGGCACATCCGGATTTCCAGGCTGGTTGGAAAGACCATTTTCCACGTATCTATGAGTTGCCCTTTGATTCTGAGCGCAAAATGATGACCACCGTGCATCGTTTAGGCGATAATTTCCTTGTGATCACAAAAGGTGCCCTTGAGTCGGTGCTGGAAAACAGTAAAAATAAAGATGACGCCATCGTCGAATATGCGGAGGACTTGGCACAAAAAGGCATGCGGGTTTTGGCCTATGCCTATCGGGTAATCAACCAACACCCGGAAGGAATGTCGTCGGAAGAATTGGAAAGTCAGTTGCATTGTTGTGGGTTGGCAGGCATGATTGATCCGCCGCGGGAAGAAGCGAAACAAGCCGTGGCCGAATGTGTAGCAGCCGGTATCATTCCGGTTATGATTACGGGTGATCATCCGGTGACGGCAGAAGCCATTGCGCGGGAAATCGGTATTTTAAAAACACCGGAAGATCAGGTGATTACAGGCCGGGCATTGGAAGCACTTTCCCAAACGGAATTCAACAAGCGGGTTACACAAATTAAAGTGTATGCCCGTGTATCGCCAGAGCAGAAACTGCACATCGTCAAAACCTTGCAGGCACAACGCCAATACGTGGCCATGACTGGCGATGGTGTGAACGACGCGCCTGCCTTACAACGTGCCAACATCGGCATAGCCATGGGCATCACAGGTTCCGATGTATCTAAAGAAGCGGCGGACATGATTTTGCTGGATGATAATTTTGCGACTATTGTAAAGGCTATACGGGAAGGGCGGCGCATTTATGACAACATTCGAAAATTTGTCAAATATATTATGACGGGCAATAGCGGGGAAATTTGGGCAATCGGTTTAGCGCCTTTGTTTGGCATGCCCATCCCCTTGTTACCTATTCATATTCTATGGATCAACCTGGTAACGGATGGTTTGCCCAGCCTGGCCTTGGCCAATGAACCGGAGGAGCCGAACCTGATGCAGCGTTCGCCACGCCCACCGGATGAGCGCATCTTTGCGGATGGAATGGGCTGGCATATTTTGTGGGTAGGCTTGCTAATGGGCGCTGTTTGTTTGGGATTGCAATTCTGGTGTAAAGCCAATGGCATTGCACACTGGCAAACCATGGTATTTACCGTATTATGTATGAGTCAGATGGGTCATGTAATGGCGATTCGCAGCGATTATAAATTCTTTTTTCAGCAAGGTATTCGGAGTAATGGCCTGTTAAGCGGAGCAATTTTAATCACTTTTTTGCTACAATTAGCCATTATTTATGTGCCCGCATTACAAAGTATTTTCCTTACCTACCCTCTGAGTTTGCGGGAATTATTGCTTTGCATCGGCTTATCTTCCATCGTTTTTCACGCGGTAGAATTGGAAAAATTTGTGAAAGGAAGAATCAAGAAAAAACGTGCAAACGATTGATTTTTATGCTTTTAAACCTCAACGCGGATCGGCTTTAAAGGTAATGGTAAAACGGGTGCCTTCATTTTCCTTGCTTTCAACTTCAATGGTGCCGCCTAGTGCAGTAATTTGAGAATGAATGAGGAAAAGTCCAACCCCTTTACCTTTCCCTTTATGAAAACGCTTGTGTAAGCCAAAAATGCGTCCTTTTACCCGCTCCATGTCAAAACCAATCCCGTTGTCAGAAAAAATGAGTTTTATCTCCTGCGCTATTTGGAAGGACCGAATGCTGATGCGGGGCTTTCTGCCTGGGTACGCAAATTTGATAGAATTGGAAATCAGGTTTAAAAAAATACTCTCCATATAGGCGCTGCTGAACCAAACGTATTCGGCTTCATCAAAATTAGTAGCTAATTGCGCTCCAGATTGCTCCATCATGGATTGTATGGTAAAAATTACGCGGTCACAAATATCTTCAAAAAAAACTTGCTCCAATTCGAAACTGGTATCCCCTTTTATCAACAGCACCTGGATTAGGTCATCCAAGGTTTCGTGCAACTGATTCGCAGAAGTTTTAAAAGCCTCAATCATTTCCACCAGTGCGCTATCCTGTAAAGCACTGGTATCCAGCAATTTGGAAATAGCGATCAAGTTGGTTAGGGGTGCTCTCAGGTTGTGGGTGGTGATGTAGGAGAATTGCTGCAGTTCGCGGTTACTTTTAGTGAGTTCGCTAATCATTTGCTCCCGTTCCTGTTCGGCCTTTTTCCTGGCAGTAATATCATTTTGAATTGAAACCCAATGGGTGTACCAACCTTGTTGATCGCTTACCAGAAAAACCGCAATATTAACCCAATATTCTTCACCCGACTTTTTGTAATTGATGATTTCAATTTCACAAGATTCCCAGTTTTCAATAGCCAATTTAAGCCTTCTCAGGGCCTTTCGATCTGATTTTGGGCCTTGTAAAATACGTGGACTTTGCCCAATGACCTCTTCTGCTTTATATCCAGTAAGTTTTTCAAAAGCAGGATTGACATAGCGGATACTGGGAAAAACACCGTTCACTGGTTCAACTTCTGTAATAACAATGACTTCACTGGAGTTGGTGATCACCGAACTGAGGAGCCGCAATTGTTCGCGTTCTGCTTTCTGCTGGGTAATATCGCGGTTGGTACCAATAATTCGGATGGCCTTTCCAGTGGAATCCCGTTTGATCAATGCATCTGATTTGAGTGTATGTACCGTTCCGTTGGGCCAA
Organism: Saprospiraceae bacterium; assembly: GCA_040397785.1. GTDB lineage: Bacteria > Bacteroidota > Bacteroidia > Chitinophagales > Saprospiraceae > M3007. Next base: position 80,085 of record JBBAVI010000010.1, read on the forward strand.
ATTACCCGAAATTCGTGCTCGAACAGGTATTCATGTTTCAAAGCATCGTCAATGGTGTTCAAAACACGTGCTTTGTCGTCCGGATGAATACGACGCTCCCAAATTTCGTCTGCTGGTATTTTTTCGTCTGGATGCGCCCCAAACAATTGGTAAATTGTTTTATCCCAAATTAAAAGATTTTTATTAATATCATAATCCCAAATACCCATTTTGGCCGCCAGGGTTGCCAATTGCAACCGATCAGTCATGCTATAAAGCGATTCTTCCGATTGTTTTTGCGCAGTAATATCTTTTGCAATGGCCAAATACCCCAATAATGCACCATCCGGTTTGTGGATGGTAGAAAAAGACAACAGTACCGGAATGCGATTCCCAGATTTGGTGAGGTAGGTGTAATGCGCCTCCTGATTACCGAGTACCTGCGCTAATTGGCAAAACACATCGAATGGATCTGACGTATCATTCAGGATGTCTAATCCGATGGATTGGGCTTTTTCAAAAAGTTCCTTGGTGTCATGCAGGTCGATAATCGACATTTGATGTGGGATCGACGTTGCTTCATAGTCGAGCAGTTTGGCTGCACCTACATTCATGGAAACGATTATTCCAAATGGGTCGGTTGAAATAATCGAATAGTTGGTATTTTGATGGATGCTTCCAAGTATGTGTGATAGATGCTCTGTTCGCTTCATGCGCACACAGCATTTAAAGTAGCGCGGTATGGAGACCCCTTGCTTTTTGGTAATTTCACTTCGTTCAAGAATTTTGATTAAAGAAACGTGTTGTATTACCCCAAAATACCAAATATCAAGCCAAAAGCCCTGATCGAATGGGCTATTGTTTTTTGATCTCCAGAATTTTGATTTCTACGCGTTGATTTTCTTTTCTGCCTTCCGCGGTGCTGTTGCTGGCGATGGGTTTGCGTTTACCATAGCCTTTATACAAAACCCGGTTGCGATCAACGCCTTTATTGATCAAATAATCTGCTGCGGCTTTAGCACGCGCTGCAGAAAGTTTGTCGGCAAAAGCGTCAGAAGGCACATTATTGGTATGTCCCCCAACTTCAATAACAATGGTTCCATTTTCCTGCAAAAAGTTAAATACCTCATCTAAAACGGGGTAAGAGGATGGATTCAGGCTTGAACTATCGGCATCAAAACGCAATTGTTCCACTTTAATCGCCTGGCCGCTGGTCAAACTGGCTGCCGAAAGTTCTGGCAGGATCCGTTTTCCAATTTCAACGGAAGCAAAAGCACTGCAATTATTTACATCCGTAACGGTTACCTGGCGTGCCCCAAAGGTTAGTTTGCTGGCCGAACTGGTATTTTCACCGTTATCCCACAAAATAGCGTATGGTTTTGTCCCCCCTTTTACATCCAGGCTTGCCCAAGCATCTTTACTGCGCTCGGTGGTAGCACCGCCACTGCGCAACACGTTCGCCAATAAGGAATCGGGTCCCTTTACGATGATTTCTGCCGTTGTTGTGGTATTTTTAGCATCCGTGACCGTAATTTTATACGTGCCTCGATTTACTGCACTGACATCCGACGTATTCCAGGATGTCTCATTCCAGCGATATTGGAACGGTGGTTTCCCTCCGCTTACGGTTGCTTTCAGGCTGCTTTTTTCGCCCGCACATTTGATTGCGCCGGTTTCGAGCAGTGCTACAGCGAGTGGGAGGATATTTTCGGTGATTTCAATTTGTTCGGTTGCCGTGCAGTTGTTACCATCGGTTACCGTTACACTGTGTTTTCCAGGGGCAAGTTTTGAAGCGGCGGCCGTAATTTCGCCGTTATCCCAGACATAGGTAAACTTACCTGCGCCCCCCAGTGCGGTGATGCTGGCTTTTCCATCGGCATTACCCGTGCTGGCAGAGGCCGTAACCGTAGCATTGATGGCAATCGGTTGTGGTTGTCGAATGGTGATGCTGGCGACTACCGTGGCACCTGGAACATCGGTGATGGTGAGTTGATAAGTGCCTGCCAACACAGAAAGTGGTGCCTCGCCTTGTAATTTGGCATCGCTCCATTGGTACTTATACGGTGTTTTACCACCAGAAACGATCACTTTTATCCCACTGGTTTGTCCGGCGCATTTAATTTTGCCCGTTTCTTCGAGGCGTAAAGCGAGGGGCAGAATATTCTCCGTAATATCTACGGTAGCAATTGCGGTACAACTGTTTGCATCGCTTAAGGTAACGCTGTGTGTACCTGCAGCCAATTTGGTGGCCGTGGCAGTCGTTTCGCCATTATCCCAGGCATAGGTGTATTTTCCGGTGCCGCCTTCACCTTGTACGTTTGCTTTCCCGTCGGCTTTGTTGGTGCTGGCAGCCGAACCGAGTACCGCCTTTGCCACGATGGCGTCGGGTTGTTTGAGGGTAAATGCCGCCGTGGTGGTACCACCTACAGCATCCGTTACGGTTAATTGGTAGGTGCCGGCTGGAATTGCAGTCGGGCGATCACCTTGCAAGGCCGCAGCGCTCCATTGGTATTTGTAAGGCGCTTTACCGCCCGTTACGCTGGCTTTCATGCTACCCGTTGCACCGTTGCACCGAATATTTTCATTTTCCTGGATATTGGCCGTCAGCGGGAGGATATTTTCCTTCATTTCGACACTGCCCGTTTCCGAGCAGCCGTTGGCATCGGTAAGGGTAACACTGTGTTTTCCAGCGCCCAATTTGCTGGCATTGGCACTACTTTCGCCACTATCCCAGGCATAAATATATTTTCCTGTGCCGCCTTTGCTCTCGGCGGTGGCTTTTCCATCTTGCTTATCGGTCGTAGCGGGACTGGTTACGACCACTTTTACCGATAACGCATCGGGTTGTTTGAGGCTAAAGTTTGCGGTGGATGTAGTATTCGTGGCATCTGTTACCGTTAAAATATAGTTTCCTGCAGCCACCCCTGTTGGCGCATCGCCTTGCAAGCCTGGCACATTCCACTTGTATTGAAAGGGTGGTTTGCCACCTGAAACCTGCACTTTAAGGCTACCTGTTTTGCCGTAACACCCTATTTTTTCATTTTCCTGAATCAACACAGACAGCGGCAGCACATTTTCACGTAGTTCGGCTGTGGCGATGGTGGTGCATCCATTGGCGTCGGTGAGGGTAACTGAATGTTTGCCGGCAGCCAGTTTTGAAGCGGTGACCGTGGTTTCGCCATTGTCCCAGGCATAAGTGTACTTTCCGGTGCCTCCTTTGCCATCGGCCATTGCCTTTCCATCGGCCAATCCGGTGCTTGCTGCGCCCGTAACCTGAATAGTCGCCACAAAAGCCGGTGGTTCTGAAACATTTAACGGACTCACAACCGAAGTACCCAAGGCATCCGTAACGGTTACTTGGTAGATACCTGCTATGAGGTTATCTATTTGTGCGCCTTTATACGCTGGGTTACTCCACAGATATTGATATGGTGGTTTGCCCCCTATTGGCGTAACTTTCACCGTTCCGGTACCGCCGTTGCATTTTATTTGGGCGCTCCAGGCCCACATAACACTCAGACTAGTTACCTGCTGGGTAATGGTTACGTTGGTTGTTGCACTACACCCTTTTTGATCTGTTACCGTTACCGAATATTTTCCTTCGGCCAGTTTGGAAGCAACGAGCGATGTTTCTCCGGTACTCCATTTGATTTGGTAGGGTTTTGCACCGCCTTCTATGGTGAGTTCCGCGCTGCCATCTTTATTTTCCGGGCCACTTTCTGGTTTCTTCTGGGCCGCGCTCAATTTAGGTTGCGCATCTAAAATCGTGACTTTCGAGGTTTTGGTTACGCCCGATACGTCCGTTACGGTGACTGTATAATTGCCCGCTGCCAGGTTTTTAGGGTTATTCCCGGTCAAACTGGCATTCGACCATTGGTACGTAAATGGCGCCTTTCCGCCTTCCAGTTTTACGATCAATGCTGCGTCTTTGCCATTTCCGGTGCAGCTCAATTCTTGTTCAATCAAGGCATTCGCGGTAAATGAAGCCGCTTTTTCGATGCGATACAGGCCTTTATCTTCCGTTCCAACCCAAATAGTGCCATCTGTATCGGCAGCGATACATTTTCCGTATTCGCTGGTGTAATATTCTGGTCCGCTGAAAATGTCAAATTCGTCGGTATTTAGATCATAGCGGGCAAGCATGCGTGAAACTACCCACAGCTGGCCCGCAGGATCAAAATCAAAATCGACCGCCTCGCCTTCCAAAGCCTTTTCATCAATATTAATGGGTTTAAAACGGTCTGATTGGACGATCCAGAACTCACTGTCGGCCAACACATAAAAGTCGGCACCTACGGCCCGCACCCGTTGTACCCGATAACCTTCGAGTTCGTTTTTCCATTTGTCGGGTGCTCCTACCAGCATGCCTTCTGCTGAACCGATCCAATATTTTCCCGAATTATCCTGAAAGATGCTGGTGATTTCATTCGATTTTATTTTCGAATTTTGGGCAGTTCGTTGTGCGACAAAGGTGAGGGCCGGTTTTGTTTTAAATTGAAACAACCCGGATGCTTTGGTACCGATCCATAACCAGTCATTTTTGGCGTCGTACCAGGCGCACGTAATATCGGTAGCGCCGCGTGCTTCTGAAAGCATGACTTCTGTTTTCCACCGCATATCTGTATTGCCGCTAAAAAAGGAAAAAACCGACAATTCGCCCAGTTCTAGTGGCATGATGGTACCCGTATTGCAGGCACGCACCTGATACCAGGTTTGTCCGCTGCCCACCGATTTTACATTATCGCTGCCCACCACCACATTATGTACCGGGTTCGTGCGGCTTACTGCACCACAGCGGTCAATATTGTATTTTTGTTTTTGTGCATGTACAATGGTCGAAACAGCCAATAAGAGACTGAGCAATAGTATTTGGGGGAAATTCAAACCCTTCATGTTGTGCGGACTGCTTTAAATTTATATTCACTAATCAAAACTGACATTTCCACCTATGTAAATGAATGAAAATCAGCGTCATTTATCTAAGTAAGGCTTAAAAGCCTATTAGAAAACACAAAGATAATCCGGTTTTCCTGACATCTACCCATTGGCGCGGCAAGCTTGTTGCGTTGGCCGGTGGGAGAAAGCAATGTTGAGATGCCCTTTGTGATGCGTTCTTGGTTGGATGGGTTGCTTGTTCGATGTTTGAAAGAAACTTAATTCAAACTTAATTTATTATAAAGCCCTTTCCATCTAATTGTCCGGTATCTTAACCCGTAGTTTAAGAAAACGGTATGAAACAGTTTTTAGGATGGATTGCGGTTTGTTGCTTCTTGTGTACCTGTACCACCGATCATACAGAAAATTTGATCATTAAGGGATCAGATACCGAGCTTAATTTAGTGTTAGACCTTGCAGAGACCTATATGGATAACGACCTTAACACCAGCATTAGTATTTCAGGCGGCGGCTCGGGTGTGGGGATTACCGCATTATTAAACCACCGGACTCAAATTGCCAATTCTTCTCGTGCACTCAACGATGAAGAAATTGCGTTGGCCGGAAAGCAGGGCATGCAACTGGTTTCAACGGTTTTTGCTTCCGATGCCCTGGCCGTTATTGTACACCCATCTGTGGGTCTCCATCAGATCAGTATTGAAAATCTGGGGAAAATTTACGCCGGGGATATTAAAAACTGGAAGGAACTGGGTGGTCGGGATGGCGCAATTTCCTTATATGGTCGACAAAGTAACTCGGGTACCTTCATGTATTTTCGAGAAAAAGTATTGGGCCGGGATTTTTCCAACGATTTAAAACAGCTCAACGGCACTGCCCAAATGCTGGAATCCGTAAAAGCCGATGAAAACGGGATTGGTTTTGTTGGCTTTGGCTATCTTTTTGGCCAAAATGGTGCATTATATCCAGGCATTGAAGTGCTTGCCCTACAAACGGCGCCCAATGAAGCAGCCGTTTCGCCGCTCAACAAAGACGCTATTTTATCCGGTTTATACCCCCTTACACGTCCATTATACCAGATAACCGATGGGCCACCCACTGGAAAAGCCCTTGCGTTTATCCGTTTTGAATTGAGTAAAGCCGGGCAGGAAGTGGTTGCCCGCAGTGGTTATTTACCGCCCATTTCGGAGACAGATCTGGTAGAAAAGTATTAATATTATGAAGCGACGTAAATTTTGGGATCGGTTTTACCACCGTTTATTTGCATTTGCTGCCGGGCTTTGCGTTTTGGTCCTTTTGGGTATTTTTGGCATGTTGCTGCTCAATGGTTTCCGTTTTTTTGAGTCTGTGTCCCTCTGGTCGTTTTTGGGCAGCAGCAACTGGAATCCATCTGCCTGGGGCAAGGCAACTTATGGCATCGGTGCGATGTTATGGAGTACCTTGTTGGTCAGTTTGGGAGCCATGGTCCTGGCAGTACCCCTGGGCATTGGAACGGCTGCTTATTTATCGGAAGTGGCCCCAGGCAGGGTGCGCGATTGGATAAAACCGGCCATTGAGCTTCTGGCGGCCGTGCCTTCCGTGGTGGTCGGGTTTATTGGCATTGTAGTGATTGCGCCGATTATTTCGCGGATTTTTGGATTATCGAATGGATTGAATGCTTTAAATGGTTCTATTTTATTGGCCGTCATGGCTTTACCGACCATCATCAGTGTGGCAGAGGAGGCCATTCGTTCGGTACCCAATACGTATAAAGAAGGCGCCTATGCATTGGGTGCGAATTCCTGGGCCACCCTGATCACGGTTACTTTGCCCGCTTGTACCTCAGGCCTTATTGCAGCCACCATGTTGGGGATGGGCCGCGTCATTGGCGAGACTATGACGGTTTTGATGGCAACCGGCAATGCCAATGCGATGCCCCACGGTTTTTTTGATCCGGTGCGCACCATCACGGCAACGGTCGCGATTGAAATGGGGGAAGTACCGTATGGCACCACGCATTTTTATGGATTGTATGCACTCGGTGCAATTTTGTTTATAATTACGCTGATCATCAATTTGTTGGCAGAAGGAATTGCCGCCAAATTCAGAAAGCAAGGAAGATGACCAAACAACAATTTACCAAAATCGTGGGCATCCAACTGTTGTTGTTGTGTACGTTGCTGACCCTTAGTTTCCTGGGCATCATTTTGTTTGATCTCTTTTCAAAAGGTTACAGCGCCTTGAGTTGGGATTTTTTGAGTACTGCACCAAGGAAAGGAATGACCCAAGGAGGCATTTTGCCGGCTATCGCGGGTACCGCCCTGGTTACACTAGTTGCAACGTTATTTGCCTTACCTTTTGGCGTGGCCTGTGCAATCTACCTCAACGAATATGCACGGGATCATTGGTTTACACGGCTGCTGCGGGCTAGTATCCGCAATTTAGCGGGCGTTCCGAGCATCATTTATGGCCTGTTTGGACTGGCTTTGTTTGTGGAGGCTTTGCACATTGGGGCTTCGATTCTTTCCTCCGGACTTACACTGGCACTCCTGACTTTGCCTTACATCATCACCACGACCGAGGAGGCCTTGCGCAATGTACCCAACGCTTACCGTGAGGCCGCACTTGCTTTGGGTGCGACCAAATGGGAGAGTATAAAAACCGTCGTACTACCGGGGGCGATGCCAGGTATTTTGACCGGCACCATCCTTGCCTTATCCCGGGCGGCAGGAGAAACGGCTCCAATCCTGTTTACCGGGGTAGCCTTTTACACCCGATACTTGCCGGGCTCCTTGTTGGACGAATTTATGGCCCTACCCTATCATTTATACATTTTATCTACCCAGCACCAATCGCTTGAGCAAGTACGCCCATTGGCCTATGCCACCGCCGTGGTGCTCTTGGGCATGGTACTGTTATTAAACCTGAGTGCAATTATTTTGCGCATCCGTTACCGAAACCTATGGAAAACATCAAAATAGCCATTCGCGATTTTAACCTGCATTTTGGCAGCAAACACGTATTGAAAAATATCAATATTGAATTTCCTGCCAACAAAATCGTGGCCCTCATTGGGCCCTCTGGTTGTGGGAAAAGCACCCTTTTGCGCAGCCTTAACCGCATGCACGACTTATCGCCTGATGCACGCCTGGAAGGGGATATCCTGCTGGAGGACCTACATTTGCTGCATCCACGTACCGATGTGGTAGCCATTCGGCGCAAAGTGGGCATGGTATTTCAGCGTCCCAATCCGTTTCCCAAATCAATTTATGAAAATGTAGCGTATGGGTTGCGCCTTACCGGCACGCATACCGAAGCGGATATTCGCAACAGGGTAGAAAGTTGCCTGCAGCAAAGTTACATTTGGGAAGAAACAAAAGACGAACTGCAAAAATCGGCCCTGCATCTTTCCGGGGGCCAACAACAACGGCTTTGCATTGCCCGCGCCATCGCGGTGGAGCCCGAAGTCATTTTACTGGATGAACCCTGTTCGGCACTCGACCCAATTAGTACGGCCAAGATAGAAGACCTCCTCCTGGAATTAAAAAACCGCTACACCATTGTGATTGTTACACATAACATGCAACAAGCCCAGCGGGTAGCGGATTTCACGGCCTTTATGTACTTAGGCGAAGTAATCGAATATGGACCTACCGATCAAATTTTCAATCATCCACAACAAATGCTTACGCGCAATTATGTGGAAGGCCATTTCGGTTAATTAGAAGCGCGCAGTTATGCCAGCCATGAAATTGGTGCCGATCATGGGATAATTCGCCCAACGCGCGCGTTTGTTGTTCAAAATATTGTTGACATCCAGAAACGCACCAAAGTTTTTAGAGAAATTGTACGTACCGCTAAAGCCCAAATCGAACAATACCCCACCCTGGCGCCGAATACCTTCCTGATCGACAAACCAAATACCATCTGCAATATAGGCATTGGCTTTTACGCTTGCTTTGCCTTCCAACAAGGTGTATAGGCCGCTAAAATTACCTTCCGTTTTGGGCAAACCCCATGCTTTGCCTTCATTGGCAGGATCCATGGTCAAGTTTTGGCTGAGGGTACCATTGATGACCAGGTTTTTCAGCAATTTGATTTTAACAGCGCCTTGCAGGTTTACCATGGTCACGGTATCGTACACCGCGCGGAAACGGGTGATGTTTTCGAAAGTATAGGTCGTTTGAAACAAGGCCAGGTTAGAAGCCTTGTTGTAGGCAACCTGACCGGAGTATTCTAACCAGCCAAAATCGCCTTTTAATCCACCATAGTAGCTATCCAGGCGGGTATTGCGCAGTCTCGAGGACCGAATGTCAATAAACGGGTTGTAGGCCGCCATCGAACGGTAGGTGTTTTTGCGCAAATCGCCCGTTGCACCGGCAAAAATCTGAAATCCATCGCCAAAAACGCGCAAGCCCAATTCCACATCCGGAAACACACTAAACACATCGCGGTTGCTGACAAAATTACCACCAATTTTCACTTTCACCATATCCGAGTGAAACGTAAAAGAAGGTTGCAGGTAAATGTTGTTCAGGTTCTGGGTAACGGTATCGTTGAAAGAAGTAAAGTCCGTGCGGATGACAAAGCGCAATGGGTGTTTTTCATTAAACCATTTGGTAGCGGCCAGCCCCAGATCAAATCCCGTCTCCTTGTTGGAGTAAAAATCGTTCATGAAATAAAACTTGGGGGCAATGGAAAAATTCAAATCGGCATCCGTGCGCTCTTTGTTGTACAAACGGCCTGCAAAATCGAAAATTTTATAATCCTGGCGCACCCGCTCTGCCGAGAACGTATCCATCGTATGGTCGTACCCGTAAAAATGCACCCGATCGTAGGTGTACCCTAATTTGCCTTCTGCGGCTAATTTTTCGTTGATGTAATAATTGCCGGTGACCAAGCCTTCGTTTTTGAAAAACTTCTGATTTTCGAGGGCTTTGTCAGCACTTTGTTGGTGGTGGCGGAACCATACTTTACCGTCAAATATTTCCTTACAGGCACCTGCATAACCCGCTTCGGCCCACAACGCCGTTGGAACACCTCCGCCTAACTTGGCAAAACCATTGTAAATATCCTCTTTTTTGCCTGTTTTCATGCCGATTGGGCGCAATTTTGGGGCATCGTATTTTACATTCAACGGGCGGGTGGGCACATTGTAGTCTTGCACTTTAATAGAAGTATCGAGTGGCGGCAAAACCGGCGAAACACTTATCTTGGACGACTCCAGTAAGCGAGCGTCGAAAGATTTGATTACATCGACACTTTCGCCGGGCAATATTTTCTGACTAAAAGCATGGGTTGTGGCGAGCAACAAGCCGATCAAGACAGCGAAAACGGATTTATTATTGGTCATCATTGTGTTAAAGTTGGATAAAATGGCGCACTGCCTGTTGAAAGGGAAATGGGTAAAAACAAGTTTAGAATGCCGCTCGTCCATCAATTTCGCTCATCTAAATCCAGCAGTGTACCGCCTTTATTGTTCAGTCTTGGAGCGGGTGCACCTTGTAACTTGTTGTATTTCTGCCGTGCTGAATTTTTAATTTCTGCATTTTCGCCGTTATAATTTTCAAGTACGGCCTCCAAGGCTGCAGTAGCACTGTTTTTATCACCCTGATCGGCGTATACATCCGACAACAGGATCAGGTTCAGCGCGATCCAGTCATCGTAACCCGCACTGGCTTTGTTGGCGTCCGAAATAAGGGCTTCTGCTTCCGGGTATTTACGCTGTTTGTACAAAATCTGGGCTTCCAGGTGATACGCCTCGGCCATCATTTCATTCTGGGTATTTTGCGAAACCTGCTGTAATGCGGGCAATGCACGCGCAAAGTCGCCTTTATCGTACGCCATTTTACCTACATAATAATTGGCTGTAGCAACCTGTTCGCCGGAAGCCATGGTCGCGTCGTTAATCTTACGGGCATATTCGCCCACTGCAACGGAATTATTTGTCTGATACGCGGCGCGAATAGCCATCAATTGTGCTTCAAAACGCGCGTTTTCATTGACTGATGCTTCTTCCCATTTCCGGGCAAACTCAAATGCTTGTGGATAATCTTTTTCAAAATTATAGGCCAACAAAGTCGCTTTTTCTGCCGCTTTTACATAAAATTTGCTCGAGCCACGGTTCACCACCGCAGCATAATCTTTCAACGCGATTGCGTATTTTTTGATCGCATCGCTGGCATAAGCTTCCGCACGGTAGAAGTAAGAAGAAATTGCATTGGCGCCTTTTGGATATTTGGCCAAGTAGTTGGAAAAACCATCAATCGCCTGCTGGTAATTGCCCCGCTGGAACTGAATTTCTGCCGATTGGTAGGTTACGCTATCTTTTGAACCACTGCTGACACTGTAACCCGGCACCGTTTCCACAAAAGAGAAGTATTCATCCGGGCGGTTCAAGTCTTTAACGTAAATTTCCTGTAAAGCCGCCAAAGCATCTTTTGCTTCCGAATTCTCCGGATTATTGGAAAAAACCTGCTTGTAATAATTGATTGCCGAACTGGTACTACCCTGGTTATAGGAGATCAGGCCCAATTTTAACAAGGAGGCATTAATGAGCGTGGAGCGACCCCGAAACTCCGAAATAAGGCGTTTCAAAGGAGGCACCGCTTGATCCAATTTGTTCATTTCCAGATAAGTATCGCCCAACATATACAACGCCTCATCGGTATAACGGCTGTTGGGGTGTTTATCCACCAGGTTTTCAAGGGCCAGGGCTTTGTCGACTGGGCTGCCTTGCAAACCTTTAATGATCGCCTTTTGATAAATGGCGTATTCAAACCCGTCGTATTTTTTATTTACGGCTTCGTTGTAATAGGCCAAGGCATCGCTGTATTGGTTGTTTTTAAAATGGCAGTCGCCGGCACGCAAGGTTGCATCGCCCAATATCACCGTCCGAATTTGATCGCTTCGAATCCGGTCGCTGTTGCGTTTGATGCCATCGACACAAGCTTTAAAATTGACCAAGGCCGCTTTATAGTCTTTATCTTTTTTCTTCAAATTGTTGTATCCCTGCACGTAATAGCCCATAACCAGGCTGCTTTCTTCGGGCAAATCGTTAAAACTCTTTGCCTGATTTAAAAACGAGCTGATATGCGTTTTGCTCATTTCGAACTCTCCGGCTTCGTGTGCAATATTACCGATCCAGAACGCGCAAAGTGCTGCAGTCCGTTTATCGATTGGATATTCCAGCGATTTATTGAAGTAGCGGCGTGCTTCGTCTTTTTGGTTGTTTTGAAACAATTGCAAGCCTCTGTTGAAGGCCACCAATTGATAGGTTTCATTCAGCCGCGGGGTGCGATTTTTCACGGCTTCCAGGGTAGAAAGCGCGCGATCGTAATCGCGGGTATTCAAAAACACCTCACTCATCAGGGTTTGGGCATCTTCATAATACTTTGAATTCGGCTGTATGCGTTGCAGAGCGCCAATGGCGTCGCGGTCGTATTTGAGTTCGTAACTTAATTT
>JBBAVI010000011.1:0-86972 GCA_040397785.1 Saprospiraceae bacterium
GTGTCGATCCGTGGGGCTCTGCCCCACGGGTAGAACCCGACAGATTAACACACGCGGTAGAACCGCGCGCGAGCGGGTTTATAATAGATGGAATAACATGTGTCATCCCGAATTTTGGTTTTCACTAAAATTCGGGACCACGCGTATCCAGCAAAAATCCTTAATTAAACGAACAGAAGATCCCAAGGCTACCCAAATAACATTTTACCCATTACTAGCCACCAAGTGCCGGGCTTGCCCTACCCAGTCTTCCTGATAAATCTTGCCCGGACTGATATTCAGCGCCTTGGCGAAAGCAACAATCGCTTGATCGTCCCATTTACTGATCTGCTCAAAAGTATAAATGCCCAATACATACAACTGCTGCTCCGAAAATGGCGTAATCCCGTTGATGATCTTCAAATCATCTTTGTGCTCTGGCGCGGCGGGGCCACCTTTACGGTCGGCTTGCGCACCCGATTGTTTGCGCGCAGGTTGGGCTTTCTGTTGTACCTGAAGTTGTTCTAATTGCAAGTTTTCGATTTCGATGCGGGCAATCTCCAGTTCGCGGTGCAAGCGTGCGCGTTCCGACTCGAGGTTGGAAGCAGCCTGCTCGACCGAAGCCATTTTTTGTTGCATGCGCTGGAAATCCTGATAAATATGCTGCCAGGCTTCCAATTCCTCCTGCATTTTATTTAATTCGGCAGTGAGTGCATCATTTTGGGTATTTAAATGTTGGGTAAGTAATTCGAGGGCTGCTACTTTTTGCGCATACTGGGCCGCGTTGGCTTCGGCGCGCTCGGCACGGAGCGCAAGCGATTGGTCTTGGGTTTGTCGGCGGGACTGATCGGATTCAAATTGGACAAATTGTTGTCGCATGGTGCCCAACTCGAGCGTTACTTTCTTGAAATCCGCCTCGCGCAACTCATGTTGGTGCTTCAGGTGCGTATAGAGCCGTGCTAAAGTATTTTTTTCCTGCTCCGTACGTTCAAGGGTATTGCGTACGTTTCGCTCAGGCAATGCAGCGCGCAAAGACCATCCGATGATGATGCCTGCTACTGTAAAAACTCCCCAAACGAGCCAGTAAAAAACTGGGTCCTGCATGAAATCGTCCATGACGGCAAATTAACATTTTGACCAAAGGTAGTGCAATATACGTAAAAATTGCGCACTTTACACGTTTTTTGCACTTTATAAAGGCAAAATTTTAAAATATTCATTTAAAACAGGATAAAAATCAGTAAACCTTGTCATTTTTTGGGTTTGTCCGTACCAATTTAGCATGAAAAATTCGCCATTTGTCTTGCTCGTTTATTGTTTGCTGCAGTGTATTCCTGCGGTTGCACAACAGCCTTTAACCGATAGCAATTATGTCTATATTGATACAATTCTGCTGGAAGGGAACCGTAAAACCAAAAATGCGCTCCTGTTCCGGGACCTCGAATTCCGCCAAGGTGATTCGATCCTGCGCGCCGATTTGGAGGCAACCCTGAAACGCAACAGCCTGCGCCTGCTCAACCTCAATTTGTTTACCATCGTGGACATTCAGGTTGTGGAGTGGCGGCCCGGAAATCACGCGGTACTGCGTATCAAAATGATCGAAACCTGGTTTGTGTTGCCCATTCCCGTGTTCGAACTCTCCGACCGCAACTTTAATGTCTGGTGGAAACAGTTTAATCGATCACTTCGAAGGGTCAATTACGGTTTGGACCTGGTGCACAACAACGTAAGCGGGTATGCCGACCGACTTAAACTGCGCTTTGGGGCGGGTTTTAATAATATTTATGAAGTCGCCTACCGTTTGCCGCCACTCAACAAAGGACAAACCCTGCAACTACAAACCTCGCTCGCATACACGCGCCAGCACGAGGTCGCTTACACTACTACCGACAATATTGTCCGTTTCCGCCGCGACCCCGATGTCTGGAATATTACGCAAATCCTGGGAACCATTAACCTCAACTGGCGACCAGGACTCAATAATTTCCACAATTTCATCCTCGAATACCGCGATATTCGCGTGAGTGATTCTATTGGAGTAATTTTAAATCCCGATTTTTTTCTGAACGCCCGCACCCAACAGCAGCATTTCAGCTTGGTGTATATCGGTACCCAAGACCTGCGCGATATCCGGCCATATCCCCTGCATGGTACTTTTTCGAGGATTGAAATCCGCCAAAATGGGCTGCTTCCTACCGATGACCTGCATTTGTTCCGGGTATTTGCCGAACGCGCCTGGTATTTTCCGGTGGTTAAAAATTTATATGCCGACATCGCCATCAAGGGCCGCACCAGTTTGCCACGCCGAAAGCCGCCCTATTACAACAACCAGGCATTGGGCTATTTTGGCAACTTTGTGCGCGGATACGAATATATTGTATCGGATGGATTGGATTTTGCCGTCCTCAAGACCGCCTTTCACTTCGAGTTTTTAAACCGGGTATTTCAATTGGGGAAATTTATGCCCCTCAAAACCTTTAAAACCTTGCCCCTCAAATTATACCTGTCGTTCAACAATGACACCGGATTTTCCAACGATCCCTATTACCGGGTAGGCAATCCGTTGGCCAACAAACTTTTATACGGATACGGCCTGGGCCTCGATGTGGTAGCCTGGTACAACAAAACGGCGCGGTTCGAATTCAGCTGGAACGATATTGGGCAGCGCGGCTTCTTCCTGCGCATCGACTCCGGCTTTTAAAAAACAAAGCCCCCGTTCCGACATTCGAAACGAGGGCTTTTGCGAAAAAGAGCGGGCTAGGTTTGGTTAGAGCATAGCCTCAAAAGCTGTTTTTGTGCTGTATTGCAGGATATTACGCAGAACTGCCTCAGATGGGTTGAACTGGACCTTGGGGAGTTGGGTTTTGGCATGCAACAACTGATTAAACAGGGCATGCATTTCAGGATCGTCTTCAATGCTATGCGCCATCTCAGCAGCGGCTCCTGCTGGCATCTCGTGGTACAAAAATTGTACGAGATCATCATAATATGTGTAGGTTTCTTCCATAGGCTGGATGCCGATTTGCGTTTTAAATTCGGACATAAAACACCGCCAGGGCAATGCTTATTGTTTTTTCTTACAAAATAATTCAGACTTTAACATAAATCTAGCCAAAAAATAATGGGCTTAAACGTTTTTTACCTATACAAGGTATCAAATTGCCCATTTCATGAGTGTAATCGCTGCCTTGTTTGCATCCACCTACCCGTTCCAACTATTTATTGATTTAAAAACACCACGATTAAGCCATGGAATCCATGCACGACAACCACCAGGAACCCTCTATTTGGGTACGCCAGGCTACCACCATTAAAGGACTGGTCATTTTTGTTTTAACCATGCTACTCCTCATCCCAACTTCGATGATCGAAAGCCTGATTTTTGAACGTCAGGGCCGCCAACAAGAAGCCGTAGCGGAAGTGAGCGGTAAATGGGGCCGCCAACAAAACCTCGCCGGACCATTTTTGATCCTGCCGTATGAGCAAACGCTGCGCAATGCGGATGGTAAAATCACCGAAAAATTACTGAAACATGCCTTTTATTTGCCAGATGCCTTGAAAATCAATGGGCAAGTACAGCCTGAATTGCGGCATCGAGGTATTTTTGAGGTGGTTTTGTACAGCAGTAATTTAATCTTGGAAGGTAGTTTTGGAAAATTACAAACCGATCAATTTATTCCGGCAGATGCCCAAATCTTGTGGGAGCAAGCGCAGTTGGCCCTCAGCATTCCGGACTTGCGCGGGCTCAAGGATCAGGTAAAACTGGATTGGGATCCCCAATCATCCTTATTCGACCCCGGTATTTCCGTGAGTGGTTTGGCCGAAAGTGGCATTCATGTGCCTATTTCCTTGCAAAAAGAGGCAAATGGCGCGCATACCTTTAAAATTTCGTTGGCCTTGAAAGGTTCCGGCTCTTTATTTTTCACACCCGTTGGTAAAGTCACCGAGGTCGCAATTTCCGCTCCCTGGGCTGATCCAAGTTTTAGCGGGGCTTTTTTACCGGAAGAAAAACAAATAGACGGGTCCAGTTTTACCGCAAATTGGAAAGTACTCAACCTCAACCGGAATTATCCGCAACAGTGGTTGAGTGAAGCAAACACCAGTTATGCCGAAAGTGCATTTGGGGTAGACTTTCTGTTGCCCGTCGACAATTACCAGAAATCGACGCGCTCGGTCAAATATGCGATTCTGTTCATCAGTCTTACGTTTTTGACCATCTTTTTTATAGAAATGCGCCAAAAAACAAGGGTGCATGCTTTCCAGTATGCCCTGATCGGACTGGCGCTGGTGATTTTTTACACCTTGCTGGTATCTATTTCCGAACATCTCTCCTTTGATAGTGCCTACCTGATTGCAGCAATCATGACCATCGCGCTCACTACGTTATATGCCCAGGCTTTGTTCGCCTCCCGGCAAATGGCCTTCCTCGTAGGCGGTACCCTCACGGTATTGTATGGCTTTTTGTTTGTAGTGTTGCAGCAACAGGATTACGCTTTGCTCATTGGCAGCATTGGTCTGTTCCTGATCCTGGCAGCCGTGATGTATTTTTCACGAAAAATAGAATGGTAAAACGGAATGCCTGAAAAACGGGCAATTCATCGAAAAGGCAGGCGCCGAGGTGCAGTTTCGCCCGTTGGATACAAACGAGCTGCTATATTTACGGTTCAAACCAATCTGCGCGCGTATATGAAACAACGGCTCCTGCTTCTTTTCATTTTGATGGGTACCGCATTGCTGGCCCAAAAACCGATTACGCTGGAAGACATCTGGCAAAAAGGCACTTTTTCGGCAAAAGGAATCCCGGGGTTTAATTTTCAAAAAGACGGGGTGCATTATACCCGCCTCAATAAATCGACCATCGAACAATGTGACCTGCGCACCGGCGCGGTTTCGGGTCAAATATTGGATGCGCACAGCATCAAAACCAATGCGCCCGGCTGGAAAGACACCCTCGATGGCTACAGCTTCAGTGCCAACGAACAAAAAATACTCATTGCTGCCGAAACCCAACAGATTTATCGCTGGAGCACCAAGGCCCAGTTTTTTGTGTACGACCAGGCCACCAAAAACCTGACTCGCCTTTTTGAAGGGAATACGCAACGGTACGCCCATTTTTCGCCCGATGGTAGTAAAGTAGCCTTTGTGGTGGATAATGACTTGTATTACAAAGACTTGGCTACTGGAAATACCACCCGCGTTACCCGAGACGGAAAAATCAATGCCATCATCAATGGTGCCAGTGATTGGGTCTATGAGGAAGAATTTGAATTGGTGCGTGCTTTTGAATGGAGTCCCGACGGAAAGTACCTCGCCTTCTTGCGCTTCGATGAAAGCGCGGTACCCGAAATGCGTATGGAAACGTTTGACGGTGGTGCCTACCCCGACGAAGAACGCTTCAAATACCCCAAGGTAGGTGAAAAAAATGCGCAGATCAGTGCCTGGCTATATCATTTGGACCAAAAACAACTACTTCCAATTGAAACGGGTGCCGATCCAGAAGATTATTTGCCCCGAATTGAATGGACAGCCACTGGCAAATTATGCATCACCAAGTTGAATCGCTTGCAAAACAACTTGCAACTCCTGCTTGCAGACCTCGTCACTGGCCGTTGCACCCGCCTGTTGGAGGAAACCAATGCCGCTTACATTGATTTGCACGATATTACCTTTTTAAAAGATGGTTCGGGCTTTGTAATGCAAAGTGAAAAAAGTGGATTCAACCACTTGTACTATTACGATATGCAAGGCAAACAGGTAGCAGCCTTGAGCAGCGGCAATTGGGATGTAACCGATTTTTACGGAATAGATGAAAAAAATGGCCTGGCTTTTTATCAGGCGGCATCCAAATCACCCATGGAACGGGAAGTTTTTTCTGTGAAATTAAATGGTAAAAGCCAGAAGCGTCTTTCAAAGGAGCGTGGGTATAGCAGCGCTATTTTTAGCAGCACCTACGATTATTTTGTGTTGACGCATTCGGGCCTGAACGCGCCGCCGCGCTATGCGGTTTGTGATCGGAAAGGTAAAATATTGCGTCCTTTAGAGCAAAATCTGGATTTAAAGGCCAAAATTGCTGAATACGGCGTGACTCCTGCCGAGTTTTTTAGTTTTAAAACGCCCGATCAAACAGCACTCAACGGATTTATGATCAAACCCAGCGCGCCACAATTTGCCGGTAAAAAACTGCCTGTCTTGATGTTTGTGTACGGAGGTCCGGGCAGTCAGCAGGTGCTCGACCAATGGAAAGGTGCCAATTACTGGTGGTTTCAAATGCTGGCCCAACAAGGCTATGTGGTGGCTTGTGTCGACAATCGGGGCACCGGCGCGCGCGGGGAAGCGTTCAAAAAATGCACGTATCAACAGTTGGGCAAATTGGAAACCCAGGACCAGATTGATGCGGCAAAATACCTGGGCACCTTGCCTTTTGTAGATCCGGCGCGGGTAGGCATTTTCGGTTGGAGTTATGGCGGCTACATGTCGTCCTTGTGTATGATGAAAGGTGGTGAAGTATTCAAAGCAGGCATCGCGGTGGCGCCGGTGACCAATTGGAAATGGTACGACAGTGTGTACACCGAGCGGTATATGCGCACCAACAAAGATAATCCGGCTGGGTATGAGGATAATTCGCCCGTCAATTTTGCCGATAAACTGCAAGGAAAATACTTGTTGGTACACGGATTGGCCGACGATAATGTTCATTTCCAACATTCGGCAGAAATGGCCAACCGCTTGATTGCCGCCAACAAGCCATTTGAGACGATGGTGTACCCCAATCGGAGCCACAGCATCACGGGAGACAATGCCCGATTGCATTTGTACACCTTAATGACCAGCTTTCTCAACGAAAAATTGAAAGAAGAAAAGCCCGTAATTCGCCCATAATTACTTCAATTCCTTGATTTTGGCAAATAATTCATGTTCAAAACCGGGGTAGTAGCCCTTGTGTTGCCAAACCAGGGCACCATTGCGGTCAAACAAAAAAACCTGGGGCAAGCCATTCAGGCCACCCGGTAAAATAGATTTAAATGTCCTTTCCCGGTCCCAATAGACCGGAAAGGGCCATTTTTTTTCTTGTACCAAAGGGGCGATAAAGCGAAAACGCTGGGGATAATCGATGGAAATGGCAAACAATTGAAAATCGAGTTCTTTTTGCCAGTTTGCATATTGTTCGGTATAAGAAGCCAACTCAGCTATACAAGGCACGCAGGTCGTGAGCCAAAAGGCAAATACTGTGGGTTTTCCAGTCTTAAATACCTTTTGGGAGCTGTGTAAGGTACTATCTGGTTTGTACAAAGCAATTTCAAACGGAAATGGGCTACTCGGTTGCGGCTGGGTATTGGATTGTGCGGGCAAAACAAGCACAACGGCGTTCAATAGGCAAAGTAAAAAGAGGCGACGCATGGTAAATATTGAATAAAAATGAATAGAAATTCCTACAAATATTGAGCCTTTCGCGTGACGAAACACAGAAGTTAACGTCCCATTAACGGTTTGAAAGAAAATTACGATGAAATGGTCTCATTTCACTGCTTTTTTCGTGTCTTTGCTGAAAATTTGACGGTTTCATGCTTGCTCGCGCCAGTTATAAACCGTTTTAATACACCTTCGCACTGACCTTTTCAAACGATTCCTACGTGAAGTCGACCGCCAAAAAGACTGTCGAATATACCGATTCTGAACTGATTGCGCTTTACTTGGCGGATCAACAGCCTGTGTATTTTACGCAGCTGTATCGCCGCTATGCTAGTAAAGTTTTTGCCAAGTGTATTTCTATGCTGGCAGATGAAGGCTTGGCACAGGATGCGACGCAGGATATATTTGTAAAAATTGTGCTTAATCTGTCCAAGTTTAGCGAACAATCGTCGTTTTCGACCTGGATTTATTCGATTACGTACAATTATTGCATTGATTTAATTCGGAAGAAGAAAAAAATGCCCCTGATTTTTACGGAAGACATGGGCAAGATGAATAAAACCGAGGATCAGGAAATTCCAGACAGTGTATTGCTCGAAATGAAGCAAGAGCGCCTTGAAAAAGTGTTGGACTTGATACCGCCGGGTGATAGAGCGATTTTATTGATGAAATACACCGATGATTTGTCGATCCGGGAAATTGGTGCGGTGTTGGGCAAAACCGAGAGCGCGATAAAAATGCAGTTGATGCGCGCAAAACAGAAAGTACAAATGGTACACGACGAATTATTCGAATTTGACCCGATGGAAGGCACAAAATAACCTGAGTTTATCATCCAAACGTTTCATCCCAAACAAAGTACGCATGGCTAACAATTTCCAGAAAATAATGGAGGACCGCGAGGCAATGCTTCCGCCTGAATTGGAAGACCGGATGTCGCAGCACCTGGGTACTTTTTCTATGTTTGGGAAAGTAATTGAACTCTTTGTGCCCAATGCACTGCACACGGTGGTACGCATCTTTGGCGGTGAAGAATTGCCCTGCATCAAAGACCGCAAACGATTAGCCGAACCTGCATGGCGCAGACCGCCTGAAGCGCGCGGACCGGGTGAAACGGAAGATTAAAACGCACAACCAACTTTTTAATATCGGTACCGAAAACAACCTGAACAATGGGGAACCTACTACTTTTCTTTTTTTTCCAACAAACGGATGCGCCCCCAACCAGTCCTTTGGATGAGTTATTTCGCCAGTTTGCCTCCTTTTTTCCAAGAATCGTGGGAGCGTTGGTCATTTTACTCATTGGCTGGTTAGTCGCTAAGCTGGTAAAAAAAATATTGGCGCAGGTGTTGGAACGGGTGGGCATCGACCGTTTTGCTGAAATGCTGAATGATATAGACCTGGTACGCAGCAGCGGCATGGAAGTCAAATTGTCGGCGGTACTGGCGCAAGTTGTATATTATGTGATGATGCTGATTTTTGTAATTGCCGCAACCGATGCCATGGGTGTAAAAGCAATCACCCAATTGGTCACCGATGCGCTCAATTATTTGCCTTCTCTGTTTTCGGCTTCGATGATTTTTTTGCTGGGCCTGTTTTTGGCCGATCTGGTAAAAGGGTTGGTGCTCACGGTTTGTCAATCGATCGGGTTGCCCTCCGCAAAAATGATTGCTGCGGGTGTTTTTTATTTCCTGTTGGTCACAGTGGCAATTAGTGCTTTGGCGCAGGCGAAAATCAATACAGGGTTCATTTCCTCCAATTTAACCGTCATTATTGGCGCGGTGGCCCTCGCGTTTTCCCTTGGATACGGCTTTGCATCGCGCGATTTGATGGCCAACTACCTTGCTGGATATTATAATAAAAACAAAGTGCGGGTCGGCGATGATATTCGGATCATTGGGGTACGTGGTAAAGTGGTAATGATTGACGCCAGTTCTATTTTCCTGCAAACGGCTGAGCGGGCGGTTATCATCCCTTTGAGCAAACTGGCAACCGAGAAAATTGAAGTTTTTTACGCCGATGCCCAGGACGATCAGTTATTGGACGCCGGCGATGATAAGATACATGAATAATCCAAATTCACTCAACCTTTTTATTGCATGAAACTTTTTACTAGTACCCTCCTTCTGATGTTGTGCATCACGGGATTATCTGCTCAAACTGCTGAAGAAGCAAAAGCAAAAGCCATCAAAGAAGCTGCCATGAAAGCCGATACGGGCTGGACAACGAGCGGCGCCCTAGGCTTCGATTTATCGGGCCTCGGCTTATTCAACCCCAAACAAGGCGCTGGTGGCAACCGCTTCGGAATCGGCCTGGTTACTGGCCTGAATGCCAACTATAAAGGTGGAAAAACCTTCTGGAGCAACCAATTGGACATTCGCTTGGGCGCACAACGGGTGGTTGTTGCGGTTACGGAACCTGTTCCAACTACGCGGAAAGATTTTGTTAAAAACCTGGACTTGTTGCGTTTTAACTCCCGTTTCGGGTATGTTATTGCTGGCGATAAACTCTTTGCTGCCATTGATTTGGTCGCAGAAACCCTGCTGATGCCGCTTTATCCGGGTAATACCATCCAACCCGTTACACCTGGCGATAAGCCCCAGGCAAAGTTTTTGAACCCACTTACGGTGGATGTTGCGCCTGGTATCGCGTACAATCCGAATGCACAGTTTTCGTTCTTTTACTCTCCGGTTGCTACCCGTTATATTTTGGTGGCCGACCAGGATATCAACAAACTGTACATCCATATTTCGGAACAATCACTCACTGGCAGCAATTACTTTTTGGGCCTTGGCTCCAAATTGCGCGCAGGGTACACCAACAAATTCTTGAAAGACCGCATTGCTGCGAACAGCGCCTTGAGCCTTTACTCCAACTACTTGCAAGGACCTCAAAACGTAGATGTATTGTGGACGAATAACTTGGATTTTCAGATTTTCAAAGGACTTTCTTTGAGTTTGCTGGGTGAACTGTTTTATGACAATGATGTGAATGTGCAGATTGACCGCAATAACAACGGCATTTTTGGCGAAAAATCATTGAACGAGTTTGCGCCAGCAGCCTCTATTACGGGTTCCTTTATGTTGAAATACAGCCGTATCTTTTAGTTTCAAACAGCCGCTACCTTTATTTGCCATGCGCATTTTGATGATTTGTCTTGGTAATATTTGTCGGAGCCCACTCGCGGAAGGTATCCTGCGCCATAAAGCTGAACAAAACGGCTTAGCCTGGGAAATTGACAGCGCAGGAACCGGGGGCTGGCATGTGGGCGATCCACCGGATCCACGGTCGATAAAGGTAGCGCGCCAGTTTGGCATTGATATTAGTGCGCAACGGGCGCGCCAGTTTAAGGTGGCCGATTTTGATTTATTTGATCAAATTTTTGTGATGGACACCGGAAACCTGCGGGATATCCTACGCCTGGTGCCAACCCAGGAATATAGTAAAAAAGTAGCCCTCATACTAAATCAGGTGTACCCCGAAAAATTGAAAAGTGTGCCCGATCCTTATTATAACGATGATTCCTTTGAGCCGGTATTCCGCATGTTGGACAAAGCCTGCACGGCATATATAGCCAAGTTTTTGTAGTTTTGCGCTGCAAATCAATCACTTATGCGGTATTTTTTGACGCTTGCTTATCTTGGAACTGATTTTTGTGGATGGCAACGTCAGCCAAAGGATGTATCGGTACAAAGTGTATTGGAAAATGCATTGAGCATTGTTTTACGCCAGCCAATAGAAATAACCGGGTGTGGCCGAACGGATACCGGGGTGCATGCGCGTTATTACGTTGCCCATTTTGATGCAGAGGGCACCTTGCCTGATCGTTTTTTGATTGCAATCAACAGCCTTTTGCCACAAAGCATTGCGGTGTATGCGGTGCAGGCCATGCATGCGGAGGCACATGCGCGCTACGATGCTTATGAACGCAGTTATACCTACTATTTGGGCATGCGCAAAGACCCATTTTCGAAAGAAACGGCCTGGTTTTACCCCCAATATCAAAAATTGAACCTCGAAAAAATGCAAGCCGTTGCAGCTTTGTTGCCGCAGTTTGACGCTTTTTTCCCGTTTTGTAAAACACACAGCGGCGTAGATTCCTATCAATGCAAGCTCACAAAAGCATATTGGGTGGTGGAAAAAGAAACCCATCAACTGACCTTCCACATTACCGCCAACCGTTTTTTAAGGGGGATGGTGCGCTTGATTGTTGGCACCTGTATCACCGCAGGCATGGGGCAAATCGCTGTAGAGGACGTTAAAAATGCACTCGAAGACCAAACGCCCTTGCTCAAAAGTCTGAGTGTACCCCCCGAAGGACTTTTTCTGACGGAAGTACGTTACCCTTATCCGCTGGATGGTGTTTAATGGCAATCGTACCCCGCCTTGGGAACTGCCGCGTCAAACAAACTCAAATCGAGGTGGAGACCCCGTTGTAACAGTAATATTCCTGCAAAACTGAGCAATAAGGGTTGCCAAATCCGCAAACGCTGGCGCATTGCCTGACCAAAAGAACGTCCCAATACGGTTACGGCCAACAAGAGTGGCAAGGTTCCCAGGCCAAAGAAGGCCATAAACAGGGCTCCTTGGGGCCCATCTACACGTGCGATGGCACCTGCGAGGGCCGCATACACCATTCCGCAGGGCAACAAGCCATTGAGCAATCCCATCGAAAATACGGCGCTGTTGCCATGTTGTTGCAGCATTTTACCCATTTTTTGTTGCACCAAACGGGTAAAACGCCCAAAACCTGGTAAAGCTGTGATAAGACGCTCAAACCGCCAGGCCATCAAAGCCATCAAAATCATCAGGGTACCCGCCAGCAGCGAAAGTGCCTGCTGCAACCCTGCAAGGGCTATTCCTTTTCCAAGTAGTCCAAAAAGTAAACCCAACAACGCATACATCAAAATGCGACCACTTTGGTAAAGCAACATTTGACCAACAACATGGCGTTTGCCCGCGGCGTCCAGGGGCAAGGCCAACATGAGTGGACCGCACATGGCAACGCAGTGCAGGCTCCCTGCCAAACCGAGTAAAAGCGCTGCGATCATTTTTTGCCGGAAATATTAAATGCCAAAAGTGGTGGTGTAAAAGTAGGGGAGCCCATTGGCCACCCAATCCAATTCCACATGCCAGCGTCCTTTGTGCAATTTGGCCGTTGGTACGATGATTTTGCCATCTTGCGGCGCGCCAATTTTTACTGTAAAATCCTCTTTTACTTCGGCTGCACGGTAAAACTTGGCGGTGCCTTCCGAAATGGACATGTCGGTAGGAAACTGAAATACAACGGTTTGTTGTTCGGCATTGGGTGTAATCATCGGAAGCACCGCCAATTTGGCCGTATTTTGCTTCTTTTCAATGCGGGCCTGAAAGTTCAAGTCTAAATCGTAATAATTTTTGTCTACCAGTCCCGGATCATACTGACTGGAGGCAAAAACCATGATGAGCATGCCTGTAGCAAATGCGCCATAAACCAAGGCGATGCCGGTACCCCAAGAAATTTTCATAATGGCAGGTTTTAATGATGATCAGAATGTTCTTTTTCGTGTTCGTGTTCTGTTTCAGGTTGCTCCTTTTTGGGCAACGGACCATTGGGGCCCATAAAATTGGTGGTAACTCGGTCGATTACTTTTTCACCTGATAGAACTTCAATGGTTACCTGGGTTTTACGTCCAGTTAATTGATCCTGTGGCATTTCTACAAAAAAGGCACCCTCCGTTTTACCTGCTTTTGGAATGGCCAAATGGGTATGTCCAATCCATTGCAACTGTGCTCCCGGGGTCGCCATGCGCAGCGAAAACGGCATTTCTTTGCCCGATTTGTTGATGATTACATAAGAATACAGGTTGGTAAGGTGGGTATCATCAGTTTGCTGGTACAATTGTCCAGGCGAACGCAAAATGATCGATTCGACAATTCCGCGATTGGCAATAAGCACCACATCAAGCGCCAGCAGCGCGAATAGAATGCCCGAATAGGCCCACACGCGGGGGGTAAAAATTTTGCGTTTGCCCGATTCGATGCCCGTCATAGAGTCATAGCGCACCAGACCGCGCGGGCGCTCAATTTTGTCCATAATTTGATCGCAAGCATCCATGCAAGCCGTGCAGTTGGTGCATTCCAATTGGGTACCGTTGCGAATATCAATACCGGTTGGGCATACCGCCACACAAAGTTTGCAATCTATGCAATCGCCTTTAGGCAGACCATCTGTCCCTGTGCGCAGGGTTGCGGCGCTGCCATTGACGCTGTTTCTGATGCTTTCTATCGGATTAGGCGTTGCAGGTTCGCTTTCACTCGTGCTCCCCTTTTTCAATTTCCCCCTTGGTTCGCCGCGCAGGTGATCGTAGGCAACCACAATGGAATCTTTTACCAGCAACACACTTTGCAAGCGGCCATAAGGACAAATGGTGGTGCAAATTTGCTCCCGCATTCGGGCAAACGTATAATAAAACACCCCGGAAAAAATTAACATGGCAACAAACCCACCCAGATGCTGCGACATTGGATCACGTATGATCTGTAATACACTGTCCATGCTGATGATATAGGCAAGGAAGTAATTGGCAAAAACAATGGCTATTCCGAAGAAAATACTGTGTTTTAAGGCCTTTTTTCTAATTTTTTCGGCATTCCAGGGGCCATTATCCAAACGCCGCATGGCGTTGGCATCGCCTTCTATCCAATATTCGATTTTCCGGAAAATCATTTCCATAAATACGGTTTGCGGACAAACCCAGCCGCAAAATAACCGACCAAAAACCACTGTAAACAAGATGATAAACACAATAAAGGTGAGCATCGCCAGAACAAACAGGTGGAAATCCTGGGGCGTAAACAACATGCCCAATAATACGAATCTGCGTTCCAATACATTGAACAACAAAAACTGTTCGCCATCAATTTTAATAAACGGCATCGACAGGAAAAAGGCCAAAAACACCAGGGTCACAATCGTTCGTGCATTGTAAAACCGACCAGACGGCTTTTTGGGATACAACCAAATCCGATTACCTTGTTGGTCAACTGTCGAAAGGTGGTCGCGATATTCCTCAGTATCTGCTATAATCTGGTGGATTGAATCTGGATTCATGACATGCTTATTGTAATGCTTACATCTATTTTTCGGGGTGTAAGTTCCGTTCAAATGCAACAGTGACAACTGACCATCGTCAGGATATCAGGTGATGTTGGTCAAAAAAAACAGCCGACGATGAACGCCGGCTGTTTCGGGAAACACAAAAAATTAAAACTTTTTATTTAGTAGGGCTGGGTAAGGTTTCTTTTGCAAGACTATCCTGTGGCGCAACGGTTTCTGTCCAGATAACCCCTTGTGGTGCTTTAGGGTTAGGAGGGTTGGTGCCACCCAATGTGAGGACATAACTGGCAATCTTTTGCATGTCGGCTGGCCGAAGTTGAGCTTGCCAAGCGATCATGCCCTTTTCTGGGACACCGTATTTAATGGTTTTAAAGACATTTTTAACGCCACCGCCGTGAATCCAGTAGGGATCGGCAAGATTGGGGCCGACGCCACCTTCGCCTTTTTGGCCATGACAGGCAACACAGTTGCCTTTGTAAATCAATTCACCTTCACCCAATGGACCACTTTCAGTGAGTGCAAACACATTTGACTCATCTACGGAGTTGGCTTTGCCTGCCAGTGCGAGGGCGATTTCCTTTTTAGCGACTGCAACTTCCTGCTCGTATTCCTGTGTTTGGGAAAGGCCGTTGCCACCCCAATGGTAATAAATCATGTATCCCAAACCATAAATAATGGTTAGAATAAACATATTGACCCACCATGGCGGCAAACGGTTATCAAGTTCACGAATACCATCGTAATCGTGGTGCAAAATAATATCAGCCTCCCGGTCGATCGGCACCGCATCTTCCCAGTATTTTTTGCGCATGCGGGTCCAGAAATCGTCTCCTGCCGGATTAACAACCGGTGCCACAGCCTCTTCCGGTAAGTTTACATTGTGCAAACGGGCTTCCAATTGAATCGCACGTTTGTACAAGAATTGGTTGACTTTAATCATATAAAGCATGGCCACAAAAAAGAGCACGGCAGCTGCGCAAATTAAAACCCAGGTCATAATCTGGGGTAATTGCCCGACTTGTGGATCGAGGCTGGCTGTCGCAGTAGCAGATTGCGCCCAGACGGACACACTGGCAAGCAGCCAATAGAAAAGCAGGAGATATTTCTTCTTTTTCATTTTTCAAAATTTTGAAAAACAGAGCGTTAGATTTGTGGTAAAGGTGTTGGGCAGGCATTACGGACTTCCCAAAAAACCTTGGTTGGTTTTAATCCTCAAGCGGCATGTTGGCCATATAGTCCATATCGGCCTTTTTACTCATAAAATAGGCGCGAAAAAAGGCGATACAAAACGCGGTAAAAAAAATGAGCAGCGCAGTAATGCCGAACCATTGGATGCCATTGACGGATTGCAAAAGGTATTTGTACATAAAAATTTATATTTCAAGGCATACCGGTTGGCGCTGATCTTACTTGAACGCGGCGCCAACCGGTTCCCTTAGGATGGTTTATTTACTGGTTTCTACAGGTTGGATTTTGATATCGGTGCCCAAACGCTGTAAATAGGCGATAATGGCCACGATTTCTTTGTTTTCCATACCTGGATCATTAATGCCTTGCTCATTCAGACTTTTGGCAATGCTCAATGCCTGTTCTTTGGCTTTCCCAATGGCTTCTTTTTCAAAATTGCGTGGGTAAGGTGTACCCAGGGTGCGCAAAGCCGCAATTTTTGAAGGCAACAAACTTAAATCCAAGTCGTAGTCAAGCAAGTATGGATAAGCTGGCATCAGCGAACCAGGCGACATGGTGGTAGGATCCATCATATGGCTGTAGTGCCAGCTGTCAGGGTATTTTTTACCCTCACGCATCAAATCCGGGCCGGTACGCTTACTGCCAAACAAAAATGGTCGGTCGTAAATGTATTCGCCAGACTTTGAGTATTCGCCATAACGTTCTGTTTCTGCACGGAACGGACGAATCATTTGGGAGTGACAACCCACGCAACCTTCCCGGATGTAAAGATCGCGGCCGGTAAGTTCAAGCGGCGTGTAAGGCTTCACGGTAGATATTTTAGGCACTTGGCTTTCAATAAATACCATTGGCATAATTTGAACGATACCTCCGATTGCAATCAAAATGGTGCTAAACAACAACATTTGCAATGGACGGCCTTCAATCCATTTGTGCCAATACTCGCCAGCCACTGCTTTCGGAACGTAGCTTTCACGGGCAGGCGCTTCAGCAGCCTCATTTGCAAGGAAAGAGCCTTGTGCGCCTGTTTTGTACAAATTGTACACCCCAATAGCGGCACCAGCAAAATACATCAAGCCACCCGCACCACGAATGATGTACATCGGTACGATCTGTTTCACGGTGTCCAGGAAGTTACCCCAAGCCAGGGTGCCTTCCGGTGTGAATTCACGCCACATAAAGTATTGCGTCCAACCAGCCCAGTACAAGGGTACTGCGTAAAAAATGATACCCAGGGTACCTACCCAGAAATGGATGTTGGCAAGGTTGGTAGAATACAGGTTGGTGCGGTAAATACGCGGCCACAGCCAGTACAACATACCGAATGTAAGGAAGCCGTTCCAACCCAAAGCGCCTACGTGTACGTGCGCTATGGTCCAGTCGGTAAAGTGACTAATGGCATTCACCGATTTGATCGAAAGCATGGGGCCTTCAAAAGTGGCCATACCATAAGCAGTAACAGCCACGACCATGAATTTTAAAACAGGATCCTGACGAACGCGGTCCCAAGCGCCCCGCAAAGTGAGCAAGCCATTCAACATACCACCCCAAGACGGTGCGATCAGCATAATGGAAAATACCGTACCCAGCGATTGTACCCAATCAGGCATGGATGAATAGAGTAAGTGGTGCGGTCCAGCCCAGATATAAATGAAAATCAATGCCCAAAAGTGTATAATAGATAGTTTATAAGAATAAACTGGACGATTAGCCGCTTTTGGCAGAAAATAATACATCAAGCCAAGATAAGGTGTGGTCAAAAAGAACGCTACCGCATTGTGGCCATACCACCATTGTACCAGCCCATCCTGGATGCCCGCAAAAACCGAATAACTGCCAAATAAAGAGTACGGTATTTCTAAACTCCGTACAATGTGCAATATCGCAACGGTAACCCAGGTAGCGATGTAGAACCAAATTGCTACATACAAGTGATCTTCACGGCGCTTCAAAATGGTGCCAAACATATTGACACCAAAAATAACCCATACCAGGGTGATTAATATGTCAATAGGCCAGGAAAGTTCCCCATATTCCGAACTATTGGTTAAACCCATCGGCAAAGTCAGGGCTGCGCACAAAATGACTACCTGCCAACTCCAGAAATGGATCCACGACAAGGTATCACTAAACATGCGCGCCTTCAATAAACGCTGCAGGGAATAATAAATGCCCGTAAACATGCCATTGCCCACAAAGGCGAAAATGACTGCGTTGGTGTGCAATGGACGCAGACGACCAAATGTGAGAAATGGAACACCGTACTGACTAAAATTGAGGGGTGGATAAATCATCTGGAAGGCGATAATCAGCCCGACCAGCATGCCCACTAAACCCCAGATAAATGAGGCCGTCCCAAAGGCCCTCACGATCCGGTTATCGTATTGAAATTGTTCAATTCGGCTCATATTGAGTTCCGAGTTAGTTTAGTTAAAAAAGTTGGTGGAAGTGCGCAGGATTGTACTCAAAAAAGGTAATCTGATATTAAGCGTCATCTTTTTCGGGCTTCAGCTCATCCTCCAGCAACATCCGAATGGAAGGCGTGTATTCATCATCAAACTGACCGTTGCGCGCTGCCCACAAATAAATCAACAGGAATCCTGCTGCGATGGTGAGACTAAAGAGTATGAGCAAAAACATGATTTTCATGACTGTTCGTTTTTAAATCGGGTGCAATTTCCGACAGGATAGGGAGTGCCTAGATGATGGCAGTCAGACACGTTTATGACATTGATTAGCAAGCGCTGGGCTACACCTGGCTAAAACAAGAGAACAGTGCGATTACGCTGGAAACGCATCACAAACAGTATGTTTATCTAGGAAAATGGAGGAAATTGGCCTGTCGAACCACTAAATATGTAAGTAAATTTAAATCAAGGGCATAAAAAAAGCCATCCTATTTGCTAAAGCCGGGCTTTATACAAATAGAATGGCTCCGAAATAAGTATAATAAACTTAAAGCAGCAGGCGTCAAGTTATTTAAAACATATCGTAATACATTTTAAGCGTCGGATCCGTCTCTTTAGCCTTAATTTCACTCAAAATCTGTTCTAAATTAGCCGCTTTCGCATCTTTCCCTTCCGCTTTTAAGCCATTTTTTAAATCTGAAATGGCTTTGGTCGCACCAAAACGACGCCATTGACTGGTTGCCAAATTGAGGGAAATTACTTTTAATTTATCGACACCCGCCTCTATTGTAGCGTCATCATGGATTCCGGTGAGCATTTTTTGGTAAAAATCAAAAAATGTAAAAGCGCCCATATAATCAATTTTGTCCATCCGACGCTCAAAATAAGGCAAATTGTTGCGATCTGGTTTTTGTGCATACAATTCCGACAAGGACAGGATAATCTCATCATTATCATCGTTTTGCAGCGATTTGGATGCTTCAATGGCTGCCTCAGGATCCAGTTTGGTTAAGGCCGTGAGCGCTGCGCCTACTACGCTGTATGGCTGGGTGGGCTCCATCCCTTTTTTCAGGATTGGCACGTATTGCTTGTCTTCGCTTTCACCTAGCAAATTGATCGCCAGGGCCCGAACACTCGGTTCTTTTTCTGTTTCTGCCAATTTTGTCAATACAACAACCGTTTCTGCGTCTTTCGGATCAGCATGTTGCATGGCAATCGCACGCAAACCGTAATAAGCATCTTTCAACGCTTCTTTAAATACGGGTTTGGCAGCAGCCGATTCGTCATTTTGTAAATTATCCAAAGCCTCAAACCGATCGCGGAACAAGGGGCCATGCTGGTACATAAACACCCACTCTGCGGCTGTATGCTGGTCGTGCTTTACACACAACGTTGTTTTGGTTGCATCTACATTGATCAACGCCGGTTTTACCGCAGCGGCAAATTCAAAGGTTTGCTTGCGCTTGGTGATGCGTATTTGTTCCCGCTTAACTGTCCCATCTGCATTGTAAATATCTACCGCCATCGGCAAATCAAACACAAACGGTACTTTCGGACCGTCCTGTATTTGATCAATTTGAACACTGGCCATTTTGCGGGCCTCATCGTAGCCATAACTGATTTCGAGATTAGGGTGGCCAGCACTAAAAAACCATTGATTCCAAAACCAGTTCAAATCCTGACCCGTCAAATCCTCAAATGCAAGGCGTAATTCGTGCGCCTCCACATCCGTGTACTCATTGCGTTTCAAATAACGACTCAAGGCCGCAAAAAAGGCCTCGTCGCCCAATTGGTTCCGCAACATATGAAGCACAGCGCCCCCCTTATTATAGGAATGCGCATCAAACATATCCTCCCGATTGCCATAACCAAAGTTAATAAGCGGATGCCCGCCGTCCCCTGCCGAAAAAATATAGCCCTGCTGTTCCTGCATTTCATGGTCATCCGCAGCGTCGCGGCCGTGTTTGTGCTCTAACCACAGGTATTCCGAATAATTGGCAAAACCTTCATTGAGGGTCAGGTTTGCCCAGCTTTCGGTCGTCACAAGGTCGCCAAACCACTGGTGAAACATTTCGTGGGCAACTACTTTTTCGTTTGTCCAGTGCGCATCCAGCAAGCCACGCTTATTTTTTTGCATAAAGTCGCCAAAAATAACCGCCGAGGTATTTTCCATCGCGCCACTCACATAATCGCGCACCACTACCTGCGAAAATTTAGGCCAGGGGTAGGCATAGTTGAGTTTTGTAGAGAAAAACTCCAGCATTTCGGTCGTGTACGGGAAAATATCACGCGCATCCTGCTCAAAAGCCGGTTCCACATAATAGTCTACATCAATACCGCGCCATTTGTCTTTTACCACGGCATATTCACCAATGGCCATCATAAATAAATAAGGTGCATGCGGTTTGTCCATTTTCCAGTAATCCGTACGGGTGCCGTCTGGGTTCTTTTTCGAACTCAACATCAGGCCATTCGACAAGGTTTTGTACTTATCTTCTACCGTAATGTATATTTCCTGGGTACAGCGTTCATTCGGCTTATCGATGGTTGGAAACCAGCAAGAGTTGCTCTCTGTTTCACCTTGCGTCCAGATCTGTTTGGGTTTATCGGCTTCAGTCCCGTCGGCATTGATGAAATAAAGGCCTTTATCGCTGGTAATCGCGGCGCTGCCGCCGATGTTTGTGCGTTCGTCCGGTTTGGCGGTGTAGGTAACTACCACTTTAAATTCTTCCGAGCGGGTAAAAGTTTTCCCCAAATCAATATTCAATTGGCTCGAATCGTATTGGTATTTGAGTTGCTCGGTTTTTCCTTCCAGATTGACCGACAAAATGTCGAAATTCTTGGCATCCAGGGTCAAATGGCTGCTTGGGTAAAACCACGGACGCAGCGTAAGGGTCGCTTTGCTGTTTGCGCGTTTTTTGGCCCAATCAAAGGAAATTTCAATTTTGGTATGCAGCAAATCATGTTCAAATGTATGCGATGGATTGTACGCACCCAAGGTGTCCAGATTTGTTTTTTGATCTGGACGCACCTCCGCACCTTCCAGTATTTTATATTCTTCAACGTCTTCCTCCGAGGCTTCACCCATTAAAGGTTTTTGGAGCGAATCCAATTCGGTTCGAGCCGCCGGCGGAATCGGGGTTGCAAGCGTGCCGGTTCCTGTTTTCGGTGTACAAGCGGCTAAAAGGAATAAGGCGGTCAAGTGTGCCGCGAAAAGGAGATTTTTCATCCAAAAATGAAGGTAAATGGTGATAGTTGATTGATGGTTAACGGTTTACGCACGGCGTATGCCCCAAAGAGTTATTACAACTGCAAAAATCGCAAAAGGATCACAGCATTTTATGAATCTTTGCCCCGCTTTTCGGCTAATGCGCCCAAAAGTAGGCGTTTCAACAAAATTATAAACGAACGTGGAGACAAAAACGTACATCGATAAGCTCATAGAATTTGCCTGGAATTATGGTCCCAAGGTGCTGATGGCAGCCCTGATTCTTTTTATCGGTCTTTGGGTCATTCGACGCCTCACCCGCGGATTCGAACAATTCCTCAAAGCACGCAAAGTGGATGATAGTTTGCGGCCGTTTTTTGTATCGCTCAACGATGTTGGCCTCAAAGTCGTTTTGCTGCTGGTGGTCGCCGGTATGATCGGATTAGAAACGACATCGTTCATCGCTATTTTTTCGGCAATCGCGTTTTCTGTCGGGCTTGCCTTGCAGGGAAGTTTGGGTAACTTTGCCAGTGGTGTATTGATTTTGTTGTTTCGCCCATATAAAGTGGGCGATTTGATCACGGTAAGTGGACTATCAGGCCGTGTCACAGAAATTCAAATCTTCAATACCATCTTGTTAACCGCTCAAGGCAAACGCATCATTATCCCCAATGGCAAAATTACAGAAGGCCCAATTGAAAACATTGCCGATAAAACAACGGTAAATGCAGAGATATCACTTTTGGTCAATATCAACACCCCCATGAATAAGTTGCGCGCTGCCGCAAACGAAGTTGTCGCAAACTGGCAACACCGAATACCCAATTCCCAAGCAGAAGTGAAAATCAAAAGCATCAACCGCGATGATATGAAGGTGGATATCGCCTGCCCGACCATGGGCGAACATTACGAAGCCACGATGGATTATTTGGCTGAAGCGCTTAAAGCATCCTTCGATACCCACGGCATCGAACTAGCCAAAGAGCGCCGCAGAGAGCAATATTAAACGCTTTTTTGTGCCATCCACTTCAAAAACACCGCTTCCACTTCCGGTCCATCCCACTGTGCTTCAACATCATTTATCGCTAGAATCTCCTCAAACAACTGGTTTTGGGCATCCTCCTCCTGCAAAGCAAGGTGGTAAGGTGTGTTGGAAAAGGAAACCATCGTGTACACGGGTATAAACTCCGGGTATTTCGCATGCAAGTGTGCCGCAATTTTTTTCCGTAAAAGGAATTTGGGATCGCCCACTAAATCGCGCATTTCAATAAAATTGCGCAAAGCCAGGGCTGCAATCGCATCGCCATCGGGTTTGCGTCGCTTGGCAAATGCCGGAATGATCGTTGACCAATCTCCGTCCATTTCATCGTACATCGCATCCAGGATGGTACAATCCTCAAAACCAGCATTCATCCCCTGCCCATAAAAAGGTACAATGGCATGGGCCGAATCGCCCAACAACAAAATCCGACCTTGCCATTGCCATGGATTGCACTGCACGGTCGCCAGCGAAGAAGTTGGATTTTTTCGAAAATCTTCCAATAATCCAGGTATCAGGGGCAAAGTATCGGAGAAATATTGCTCAAAAAACGCAGTAACATCGGCATCGCTTTGCAAATGCTCGAACGCCACAGGACCTTCAAAAGGTAAAAACAAGGTACAGGTAAAACTGCCATCGGCATTGGGCAACGCAATCATCATAAAATTGCCGCGTGGCCAAATATGCAAGGCGTGCGCATCCATCAACTTGCCTTGTTCGGCCGGAATGGTCAATTCCTTGTACCCATGATCCAAATATTGCTGTGCGTAATTAAAACGGTCGGTGCGTTGTAGCGTTTGCCGAACTGCCGAAAATGCGCCATCCGTGGCAAAAATCAATGGCGCTTCAATGGTTTTAAGTTCGCCCGTTTTTAAATCTTCGAAATGAATGTAGGGCTGATTTAAATCAACATCCATGCATCGGTGCTCAAAAAAGAATTCTACTTGGGGGAAACTGCTGGCAATGTGCAACAATTCCAGGTTCAAACCACCCCGCGAGACGGAATAAATCGCCTCACTCGATTTGCCGTAGGCCTGAAACGTAAGGGTTCCATCCACTGCATGCATCATGCGTCCGGGCATTGGGATGGCTACAGGTTCAATTTTTTCACGAATACCGGCCATATCAATCGCTTTCCAACCGCGCGCACTCATGGCGAGGTTGATCGAGCGCCCGCCTGCGTATCCTTTCGCCCGCATGTCTGGTCTACGTTCAAATACTTTTACAGCATACCCGCGGCGCGCGAGGGCTACTGCCCAAAGCGAGCCAACTAATCCAGCGCCTACAATTACGGCTGATTTACTTGTTGCATTCATTTTTTTAAAGTTCTCCCGCCAATAGACGAAGTTGTAATTCAGTGATTTTTAGGTTGTACAAGGCCAAATTTCGGCGAAATAATGCCTGTTCCAGGGTATTTTGCGCTGTTTGTGTTTCCAAGGCGTTGGTTTGCCCCAGTCGAAAGCGTTCTGTACTCACATTCAGGTTTTCCCGGGCATTGGTTACATTTTCCTCCTCCAACAAAAGTACTTGCTGCTGGGTTTTGAAAAAGGCCAATTGATTATCCAAAGTCGATTCAATACTCAAACGTTGCGCATCTACCCGAATACCCGCTTGTTGTGCTTGCAACTGCGCCGCTTGTACCTGTCTTTTAAAATTGCCGCCACTATACAATGGATACACCAAACTGCCGCCAATGGTCAAACCTGCTTGGGTATTGCTCCGTTGAAAACCAGAACCATTGTCGGAGCGCAAGGCATTAAATTGACCAATACCATTAACACGTAGTTTATTCAGCGTTCGGGCTTCATCGGTCAAAAGCGCGGCTACGTCACTGCTTTTTTGCAATGAAAGCATGGTCGGATTTTGGGTTTGAATTTTTTGAAGCAAACTTGTGCGTTCCGGTGTATAATTATTCACCAGGGTTTCATCTACCTCAAAAGCGGTTTCCGGCACGCGCGCGAGCAACTGATTGAGGGTGCGTTTGGCCGATGAAGTGACGTTTTCCTGGTTTAATAAATCAGAACGGCGCTGATTCAGGTCAATACGCGCTTGTAAGGCGTCTGTTTGACCGGAGAAACCCGCAGCCAACCGGGCCTCTGCAATACGCAAGCGTTCCTGGTTCAGGGTAATTACCTCCGCAAGGGCTTTTTCTTGCTGGCGGCCTCGCACAATATCGTAATAGGCTTGTAGCACATCTGCCGAGGTTTGCTGCACCTGGCTTTGCAGATTGAGCTGACCTAATGCCTCCTGGGCTTCCAGACGTTGCTTGGTAATAAACATACGCCGACCATCAAAAAGGGGCCAATTGAGTTGTACCCCCGCACTGGCCGTATTAAATGGCGCACCGAGGGCATTAAATTCGGTGCCATTCGACAGTTTTTGTTGAAAAGTACTGAGGGTAAAAGTTTCATTAGCAACCAGATTCGCGGTAGGCAGCATGCCCGCGTTGCCTTTGGTATTGTTGGCCTTTGCAATATCCGCATCCGCTTGTACTAATCGAATGGTAAAGTTATTTTCAAGGGCAATGCGCACGGCCTCCTCGGCGGTAAGCACTGGCGCATTTGTTTGAGCCAATAATAGGCTTGCGCAAAAGGTTAAAACAAACAAGAGGGACGTTCTATACATCGGTTTTTGATTGTATTCTGCTGATCTGCCCGCAGAGCAGGTGCTTTTTAGTAAACTATTGCAAAAGTACGATTCCCTAAACCTGTTGCGCACTCCGATAATATAAAAATCCCGCGCTCCAATACAATGGAACGCGGGATCGCACTTTATACCTTAGAAGCCCGTTAAAAACGGCTCCATTAAAATCAACTTATTTACCGGCTTTCGATTTCTCAATTACTTGCTTAGCAACTGATTCTGGTGCTGGAGCATACTGGCTAAATTCCATTGTAGAAGATGCACGGCCAGAAGTGAGGGTACGCAACTGCGTTACATAACCAAACATTTCAGCCAAAGGCACCTCCGCCTGAATCGCAACTGCGCCACCCATCCGTGTTTCTTGTCCTTTCGGCAAACCACGACGACGGTTCAAGTCACCAATTACTGGACCAACATACTCTTCTGGTGTGATTACCTCCAACTTCATGATCGGTTCCATGATTTGTGGTTTGCAACTAGGAGCCGCCGCACGGAAGCCCTCTTTTGCACACAATTCAAAGGCAATTGGCTTCGAATCGACTGCGTGCATACCACCATCTAATACCCGTACTTTCATGGAGTCGATGTTGTAACCTGCCAAAATACC
Organism: Saprospiraceae bacterium; assembly: GCA_040397785.1. Lineage (GTDB taxonomy): Bacteria > Bacteroidota > Bacteroidia > Chitinophagales > Saprospiraceae > M3007. The sequence continues at coordinate 25,582 of JBBAVI010000011.1, forward strand.
GTTATTCATCATCTGGGTAAAACCGTCGACGATTGGTTTTTGGTAGTTTTTATCGATTGCACCACCTACAATCCCCCATTCGAACTGCAATTTTTTCTTGCCATTTTTGTAATCATCTGATTCCAAGAAGGCTTCATCTGCAGGTCCGAGTGTGAATTCCATATCCGCGAAGAGACCAGAACCACCCGTTTGCTTTTTCAAGCGCTCGCGGTGTTCAACTGTTTTCGTCAACGCCTCTTTGTAATTTACTTGTGGCGCACCTTGGTTACATTCAACCTTGAATTCGCGACGCAGACGGTCAACGATGATCTCCAAGTGCAACTCACCCATACCGGAAATAACGGTTTGGTTGGTTTCTTCGTCATAACGTACGCGGAAGGTTGGATCCTCTTCGGCAAGTTTGTTGAGCGACATACCCAATTTATCCAGGTCTTTTTGTGTTTTTGGCTCAATCGCCAAACCGATAACCGGCTCAGGGAATACCATACTTTCCAAAACGATCGGATTATCTACGTCACACAGGGTATCTCCGGTGCGAATGTCTTTAAAGCCTACTGCCGCAGCAATGTCACCCGCTTCTACGCGATCAATCGGGTTTTGCTTGTTTGCGTGCATTTGGTACAAACGGCTAATCCGTTCTTTATCGCCTGTACGGGTGTTCAATACATAAGAACCGGCTTCCAATTTACCAGAGTAAACGCGGATAAAGCACAAGCGACCTACGAATGGATCCGTTGCAATTTTGAATGCCAATGCAGCAAATGGATCATCCACCGATGGCTGACGGGTAATAACCTCATCGTTTTTCGGATTGATACCATTTACGCCATCAATATCAAGTGGAGAAGGCAGGAAGTAACAAACTGCATCCAAACAAGCCTGAACACCTTTGTTTTTGAATGCAGATCCGCACATTACGGGCGTCATCTTCATATCACAAACAGCAGCACGTACCGCAGCACGCATTTCTTCAATAGAGATAGAATCTGGATCGACGAAGAATTTTTCGAGCAATGCATCATCATAAGCAGCCACCTCTTCGATCAAAATCTGACGGTTTTCAGCCACGATTTCTTTCAAATCATCTGGAATTGGAATAATATCGAACGACATACCGTGATCTTCTTCTCTCCAAACAATCGCTTGGTTGGTTACCAAATCCACCACACCACGGAAATTGTGTTCGTTACCAATTGGAACCTGCAAAGGAATCGCATTGGCACCCAATTTCGCTTTCATGTCTTTTACACACATGAAAAAGTCAGAGCCCGCGCGGTCCATTTTGTTAATAAATGCGATACGCGGAACTTTATAGTTATCCGCCAAACGCCAGTTTGTTTCTGATTGTGGCTCAACACCATCTACCGCAGAGAACAAGAACACCAAACCGTCCAATACACGCAAGGAGCGGTTTACTTCCACCGTAAAGTCAACGTGACCTGGTGTGTCAATGATGTTAAAGTCATATTTTTGTTCGCCTACCATCCAGGTACACTTGGTAGCCGCAGAAGTAATCGTGATACCACGCTCCTGCTCTTGCTCCATCCAGTCCATGGTAGCAGCGCCTTCGTGTACTTCACCGATTTTGTGGTTTACACCAGTGTAATAAAGAATACGTTCGGTAGTAGTGGTTTTACCTGCGTCAATGTGCGCCGCAATACCGATATTTCGGGTAAACCTTAGGTCCGTTGCCATAACTTTGTTGTTACGTTATGAGTTAAGAGTGATGTGTTTAGAAAAAAGAGGATGGGCCTTGGGGCTTTATCTAAAAACATTTTATTACGGCATGCAATAAAATGTACTCTTGCTGAATTTGAATTTAACGAAACGCCGTATTGGTTTTTGATAGTTTTGTAAAATAAAAACACGTTTTGATTTTACAAGCCCATAAAAACACCAAAACCGCCGAAAATTGTCGGGTGTCAGCAAACTTGCACAGCACCAGGCAATTTTCGACGGTATAGTTTTCGTCGCATCGTTCCGTCGGTTAAGCGCGGTAGTGTGCAAACGCGCGGTTTGCTTCTGCCATTTTGTGCGTGTCCTCACGCTTCTTAACAGCACTGCCTTCCCCTTTACTTGCGGCAATAATTTCTGCTGCAAGTTTCTCGGACATACCTTTACCGCTACGGGCGCGTGCATATTTGATTAGCCATTTCATTCCAATTGAAATCTTGCGGTTTGCAGGAAGTTCAGTCGGAATTTGGAACGTGGCGCCACCAATACGGCGGCTGCGCACCTCAACTTGTGGCATAACGTTGTTCAACGCTTTTTTCCAAATTTGCAACTCGTCCTCGTTCGTGCGGTTCTTTACGATATCCAAAGAATCGTAAAAGAGACCAAATGCAACGCTCTTCTTGCCGTCCCACATTAAGTTATTTACGAAACGTGTTACCATCGTATCGTTATAACGGGGATCTGCGGCCAATACTCGAGGTTTCGGTTTGTGTTTACGCATTGTATATTAATGATGAATGATTAATGATGAATGATGAATTCCTGAAAAATCAGGCCAATGGATGCCGTTTGCCGAACCATAAGTTCTACGCAAACCATGCAAATCCATCATGCACCATTGCAAAATTATTTCTTCGGACGCTTAGAACCGTATTTAGAACGGCTCTTTTTGCGGTTGTTTACACCAGCAGTATCCAGTGCTCCACGTACAATGGTGTAACGTACACCCGGAAGATCTTTTACACGACCACCCCGTACAAGCACAATGGAGTGCTCCTGGAGGTTGTGACCTTCACCCGGAATGTAGCAAATCACCTCAATACCGTTCACCAAACGAACCTTAGCAACTTTGCGCAACGCAGAGTTCGGTTTTTTTGGTGTAGTAGTGTATACACGGGTGCACACACCGCGCTTCTGTGGGCATGCGTTCAAAGCACGGCTCTTGCTCTTGTATTCAACTTTCTCGCGGCCCTGACGGACCATCTGATTAATCGTTGGCATAAATGCGTATGATCAAAAATGTTATAACTTGTTCAAAATCAACGGAAAAATGGCATTTTATTGCCCGCTCTCCGAAAAGCGAACGCAAAGATACTTGAATATCGATGAAAAAACCAAGCTCGTTTGAAAAATTATAAAAAAAGAGTGCAGTTCTTGTAAATCTACCCAAATTAAATTAAACCCAATTCCTTCCAATTTCCAATTGCGCACCCATTCCGCTCAATTTCTATTGCTTTACCCCTACGGCGCAATGTACAAAAGGAATTTGGTTAAGAAAAATATAAATGCCTTAATAAAGTGTTAATGAATGAGGCTGTTTATGAACTGGCACAAGATTCGTACGTATAAAGAATAGTAACCGATTTTTAATTTTCAATCAAACACTATCTACCCATGTGGTACCTGAAATCATTGCTCCCAATTGCATTATTAATCCCCGCTTTAATCCCCGCTCAGGAATTCAATGCCGCCGCTCCCAATACCATGGTGCGCACCCACGGATTTGTATTTGACCAAGTATCAGGTGCCCCGCTTAGCCAAGTGAAGGTGACCTTGTTCGATGAAATGCTTAAAAAAGCAGTAAGCCAGGCAGAAACGGACGTAAATGGCAATTTTACCATGAACGCGCCTGCCGTCTCGCGCTATAAAGTACTGGCTGAAAAACCTACCTTCTTCGACAAAGAATTTGTTTTTGACGTAATTGATGCCCGTGCACCATTGAACCTCGGACTCGAGCGCAAGCCCGGTTATGTATTCGATATCACCATTTTTGATAAGGCCTTCGACCACAACCCAATCAATACACTGCGCGATTGTAAGGTGGAAATTTACAATAATACCACCCAACAACAGGAACTGGCCATCGAACGCCTGCCAAAATCAACGTTCAACTTCTCTTTTGCTGAAGGAAATCATTATACGGTGCTTGTTCGAAAGCCCGGCTACCTCAACCGCCGGATCGAAGTGTACGTTAATATCAATGGCTGTATCCTTTGCGTAGATGGCATGGGTATCAAAGAACCCGATTTGGTGCCGCTCATGACCAAACGCAATGAAGTAGGCTATTTTCTCGGTACGATCGACCTCGATTCTATCCAAATTGGAAAGCGCTTCCAACTCAACAACATTTATTACGATTTTGATAAATGGGATCTGCGGCCAGAAGCCACAACGACCCTCGACAAACTTTCCGTGTTTTTAAAGGATAATGCAGGAATCAAAGTCGAATTAGGCTCACACACTGATGCTCGAGGTGCTGATGAATACAACCTGACGCTTTCCGACAAACGCGCAAAGTCTTGTGTCGATTACCTCGTGTCTAACCAAGGTATTCATGCCGATAATATTACCTGGAAAGGATATGGCGAAACCCAATTGCTGAATCCTTGCACCAATTGCTCGGAAGCAGCCCACCAAATGAACCGACGAACCGAAATCAAAATCATCGGCCTTATTCAGGATCCACTGTGGTTCAAAAGCCTTAAGCAGATTATTGAGGATAAAGATTTGTACCGCAAAATTATCCAACAGGAAAAACAACGCTCCTTCAACGCTAAAACGAAATAAAGGGAGCGCACTATAGCTTTCAATAAATTTTAATCCATCCCGCTTTAATCCATTTTCTCACACCTGGATAATCCATGATTTTTCACATGAAACAAGTTAATTTCTGGCTTAGTCTCGCAATCGCGATGGCCGCCAACCACACAAACGCCCAAAACCTGATTAAAGGCGCTGGAACCGATGCCCAATTTGCCAACACCACGGTAGTTTTTAAGGATAGTACAGCCTCCGACCTGGATGTACTCAATCAGTTAAACAACAGCGACCTGGGGATTGGCGATGTAGTGCGTATCACAACACCACCGCCTGCTGCCAAAACTACCGCACCGATTGCCGTGAAAAGAGCGGCCAATGTGAACGTACCCGCAGTTACACGCAAGCCCGACACGAAGCTGGCAAACAATACAGGTATGGTGGCATCTACCGACAATCCTGTTTTGATGTTGGCAACGATTACCAATGCACCAAAAGTTCAACCAAGCAATCTGCGCCCTACAAAAACGACTACGACGGTGATAACACCGCGCATCACACCCGCTTTGGTGGAGAATGACCGAGATAAAACCTCAAGTGTCAAAAGCCAAACTACTTATGCAGCCGCTAAATCGACTAAATCGGGCAAATCATTGCGATCGGCAAAAAGTGTAAAGAAGAGCCATAAAAAGGCTGCGCAACGCCACAATACGCCACGTAAGTACAAAGCGCGCGGTAAACAACGCTACGACTGTTACCAGTTTTAAAAGAAGTCGCGCAGGTTGGTGCCAATGCCAACATGAACCACGCCACCTGCCAAATGATACGATGCATAGCCTACATCCACCCGAAAACGACTGATACGCATACCTATTCCGCCCGAAAAGCCCGCTAGGCTGCGATAGTTACGCACGGTGAGTTCTTTTTTGCGCAAATGGTTGTAGCCTACACGAATGCGAAAACCTTCATTTCGGCCTAATAAAAATTCGCCATTAAATATCAGGTGGCGAAAAAAGTTGTCCACAGCATTGTTTCCGTTGCCGCCTTCGGTTTCATCTCCGCCGAATAACAATACATCGTCGGTTTGTGCATTCGGGTCATTGTATCGTATGTTCCACGATTGCAAATGATGCGCAATGATGCTCAGGCGGAAAGGCAGGTAACGCAACCGTTTGCTGACACCCACTTGGATGTCAAAGGGCAAATCTTCTCGAATGCCATTGTAGGTTGACAATTGAGTACCAGCGTTGCGCACCACCAGTGCAGCGGCAAAACGACGCGCGGTGTCGGCGTACATTATGCCCGCATCGGCTGTAAGTGCCGAAGCCTTGTAAATATCAAGGGTTGAAAAGCCAACTCGGGCGTTGAGTCCAATAGAAAGTCTTGGACCCAGCGCCCGGGCGGCACCCAGCGTAAAAGCGGTTTCAGAAGCGACTACTTTGCCCGTAATATTGCCTTGTGCGTCCGCCTGTTTGATATCGCCATAGTTCATATATTGGATGCCTCCATGCATGGTAAACCCTATTTTAGGCATTTGCCAGGCATATGCAGCATACCCATGTTGGATATCTGTAAGGAAAAAATTGTGGTTGAAGGCCAAACGACCGCTCATGGATGCATTCAGGGCCGCCGGATTGAGTGCAGCCAGCGCCAAATCGTCGTCTTTGATGGTAATTGCCAGTCCGCCCAAGGCCGTTGCACGGGCCGATGGCGACAAAGACAAATATTTAAACACGGTTTGTCCACCCGTCACTTGGGCAAGTAAAGCAGATTTGCCCGGCGCAAAGCAGCACAGCAGCGAAATGGCAAGCGGTAGAAAGTTCTTCATGTTTTGTTATTTACTCTTTTTTCCATTGGGTTGTACATCGGCCAGCCTTGCAATCTGCAACTCGAATCAACTCTCCTTTTTCGTCGTACTCTTTTAGCACGCCTTCTTCCAAAGGGAAATCATCGCCTGGAATATAATTACCTTCCGTTTTCAAGACACCATTTTCGTAATACTCCAGGAAAGGGCCGTACTCATCGTTGTCTTTGAGGGTCACCTTTTCCTTTAAATTGCCATTCGGGTAATACGAAAGGCTTAAACCTTGCAAGGCACCCTGCACAAATGTTTGTTCAATATGCAACTGACCATCTTGGTAATACTGCTCATATTTACCGTGGTAAGTTCCATTGTTGAAGTGTTCTACGCTTTCGAGGGATTCATTTGGGTAATAATACTTTCGAAAGCCATGTAACGTGTCATTGGCATATTCGGCCTCCTCCACGAGGTTGCCATTTTCTCCAAATCGTTGATACAGGCCGTCTTTGGCAAAATCTTTTTTTCGGCGCTCATAACGAATCGTTCGGCCTTGCGCATCCTTGGCATCAACGGTTTCGTGACGGGATGTGCAGCCGCACCATGCCAGGGCACTAATCAGGTATAGGCAAAAAGGGAAAGAACGTACATTTAGCATGGCTCAGTTGTTTTGAGCATGCAAACGTATAGAATGACGACAAAAGTTTGCTTCGGGATGCCTGTCCTTAAAAAAAACTGATATTTACCAGGTGCTGAGTACGCCCGGCTGGTTTGCATAATGCACTTTTAAGGCTGCAACGAGCCATTCACCGCCAAAAGTGATGGTCGCATGGTGGGAAAAATAAATAATCCAGTCGAACCCATCATCAAACACAACCCCTTCGTAAGCACCGCGAAAAATATTTTCCAGGCTAATTTTAAAAATCCCCTCCTCGCAATCAAGCAGGTAAACAGATGTTTGTACTTTCTCTTTGAACAAGGGGAGCAAGGCCTTTTCTATGTGCGTATCGTGCTCAGTCAGGTACACGACCTCCGACTTGGCTGCTCCGCCCAAGGGGGGCCAATAATTGCAGGTAAATCCCCAGCGTTCGCGCAGAGCAAGGCGTAACACCTGCGCATCCAAGCCGCGTACACGCTGGCGGGAGGAGGTGTGCACAACTTGTGGCGTAAGTGTAACCGATTGAAATACTACATGTTGGGACGCTTCTGAAATAGTCAGGGCCATTTGTTCAAACCCTTTATATAAATCGGCCAAAGGGGAGGGAACGCCATCGTCAAATTGTATTTCGGGCCTTAATTCGCGGTCACTGATATGAATTTCGAGTGGAATCTGCACGAGGGCCTTCGCAGCCACTTTCTCCACAATTGCTTTTGCCGCATTCGTATCCAATACATAATAATAAAGGAGGTAATGGCCACGCAAGCGATGGCTGCCATTGGCAAATCCATTGGCTGTTGCAGTGAGCAAATCATCTACCGGTTCTTGATAATAGGTTTTCCAATCCTCAAACCAGGGGGCGCCAGCCGGCCAGCCATTCATATTGGCTACCCGAAAATGCAGGCTCATGATTTTCATATCTTTCCGGTGCGGGTAATCGAAGCCCTGGAGGCGCCATTGGGCACCCGCTTGCTGGACCGCACTGGAAGGATCCGTATCGGTAGGCAACAATACTTCGATATGTTGTTCGGGCGCATCACCACATTGGCCCAGGGTTGTTACGAGCTTGCCAGTATCAGTTGCCGTCATTTGGCAATAGTGCCATACCGTATCAATTTGCTTGTACAGTGTTAAGCGATAAGCAGACATAAAATCAGGTCTTTACGGACAGTTGGGATCAATTCCATCCTGTGAATTGAAAAGCATGCATAGAAGCGATTATTAAAAATGATGTAGGTGGAACTATCCCTACAGTCCAAATTTCGGGCCAATACTGCTTTCAAACTGGTTGAAAAAAGAAAACCCCGGATTTCTACGCAGAGAAACCCGAGGAGTGTTTTGCTTAATTTTTAACAGTGCCGCAAACAGCGGCCATATATAAAGGTGTTTAATTAACAATAATTTGCTCCGAAAATACTTTATTACCTTGCAGTACCTGAATCAGAATATTACCCTTGGCATATTCTGAAAGATCAAATTGTTGCACATAATCGCCATTAAAAGCGTTGAGTTCTTCGCGGAATAGTTGGCGGCCAGCAAGATCGAATAAGGAAACAACGGTTGGTACGGCAGGCGCGCGAAAAGCAATTGTAACCTGGCCCTGCGTTGGGTTGGGATAGGCCTGAAAGGATTCTAAACTTAAGCTACGGTCTGTCGCCGCATTATTATTAGGCGCAGTGGCAGCCTTTTCCTGATCGCCTTCCCCTTTATGAATGGTGATCACATGACGCTCGCGCATGCGATCTTGTTCGTTTGTGCCCCAATTCCAAATCATAAACTGGCGGCTTTGATTGTCGCCCTCCTCGTTGGTTTCATTCAAAATGATCTTATTGGAATTGTCTTGACAGGCCTTCAATGTAGCTTCTGCACGTATAATATTGTTGCCGCGTAAATAGTTTACCGTTACCTTATTACCCGGTTTATAGGTCGCGATTTCATTCCAAAGGTCATCGTGGGTTTTAACTTTTTTATCATTAATTGCGGTAATTACATCTCCTTCTGTCATGCCGGCCGCTCTGGCAGCAGATTCATCTGTAAAGTTTTCAACCTGAGCGCCTGTTGCATCATCTGTGGCAAAGGTGGCAGTGTACACGCCCAAACAGGCTTCTTTTTCTTTATTATTGACATCGAAACCATTCCAATTCCAATTCTTAGTATTCCAATTTTCCCAGTCCCAATCATTTTGGGCTCCAATTACGGCTTCTGTGGTCGCTTCTTTATTGTTACGGGTATAAGCAACGGCAATTTTGTCGCCCGGTTTAGTTTCCGCCATAAAATCGCTGATATCTTCCCAATCTTCGATGGTAGTGTCATTGAGTTTGTTTATCCGGTCTCCATTTTTAAGTCCTGCTTTTTCTGCGGCGGCGTTTTTTACGATATCTACCGCGGTACCAGGTCCTGCTTCCTCCGATTCAGCGGGTTGTACACCTAAAAAACCATGTTTCTCCGTGGTAGTACCCATATTAATTGTGTTTCGATTGCCAAGCGTTGCAACTGTAACGGTTTCCACGCCATTGCGCGTGTAATGGATTTCCATGGCATCACCTGGTTTGCCTTTGCGGATCAATTTGGTAACATCCTTCCAGTAATTGACTTGTTTTCCGTTGAGAAATAAGATAATATCATTGGTTTTTAACCCCGCTTTGGCCGCAGCCGATTCTTTTACCACTTTTACCCGTAATCCGGGTTCATTTTCATCTTCGTCAGCATCTTCCTCAATCCCAAGAAATGGAGATTCATTGCCATTCAGATCAAACGATGCATCATCATTGTGGGTATTAAACCCATATACTTCGTTTCCATCGTTGCTTTTGTTTTGAACCACCTGCACCTGCACCGTGACGCCCTCTTTGTTGTTTTCTTTCATGTATTGATCAACATCAAATTGTGCTGCGGCTTTTCCTTTTTTAATGATGGTTTCAATGACTTCAGAGCCATCTGCATCTACAGAGCGTTTGGTAATGATGATTTTTTTCTCAGGTTCGTTGTTGTCAGATTGTGCAAACAGGGCAGATTGGGGGATAATGCACATTGCAAAGAGCAGTAGGAGGAGCGTACGCAGTGGTTTCATAACGGAAAGTTGTTTTGTCGTGAAAGCAAAAAATGGGCTTCGAAAATTGTTTTCATTGAATAATATTGTGCAGACCTGTGGAGAAAGACAGTCTGAATAGTACGAAGTTGCACCCGAAAGTGGCAGTTAATAAAAAAATATCGACTGGTATACGTGTTTTGTTAGGAAATGACAATTTCTGGACATTTTTCGATTGAATTGTCAGCTATTATTCAAATTTTAACATTTTTTATACTCCTGCCAATGATCTACATACTTGAAATCAAAGGACATGCGTTTAGTTTATCCGGCCTTGGAACTCATTCCCTCCAAAGTTGCTTACCCATCTCTTAATCTTATCCACGAACCGACTTCTTATGGCTAGCGCAAACTACAAAATCTTATTGGTGGAGGATGACCAAAATTTTGGCGACGTTCTCCGTTCTTACCTCGAAATGCACGACTATGACGTCACCTTGGCGACAGATGGTGTGCTAGGATTTGAGGCTTTTAAAAAAAGTGATTTCGACCTTTGTGTTTTCGATGTCATGATGCCTCGAAAAGATGGTTTTACGCTCGCCAAAGAAATACGGGAGCGCGACCAAGAGGTTCCGATCATTTTCCTGACTGCCAAAACCATGAAGGAGGATGTACTCAACGGATTCAAAATTGGTGCGGATGACTACATCTCGAAACCGTTCAACTCAGAAGAATTGTTGCTGCGCATTCAAGCTGTGCTAAAACGCGTCAACAAGTTAGCCGATCCAAGAGACGAGCAGCGTGAGTATGCAATTGGTAAATATCATTTTAACTACCCCTTGCGTATCCTCACCTTCAATGATGCCAAACCCGATGAAGAAAGCCAATGGAAATTGAGTCCCAAAGAGGCTGAATTGCTAAAAATGTTCTGCAAGTATATCAACGATGTGACCCCGCGCTCAGAAGCGCTCACGAAAATCTGGCACGAAGACAATTACTTTACGGCCCGTTCGATGGACGTATTTGTTACAAAATTGCGCAAATACCTGGCCAAGGACAGTGCCATTGAAATTGTAAATATCCACGGCAATGGATTTCAGTTGCTGGTAAAAGACATGATTGCAGCGCGTTAGGACCTATGCAAGCAACCTGCTAGTGCCCCCTCAATGTAACCGTTGTAAAACCAACCCGGTCATCAAACGCCCCTGATGATCGGGTTTTTTAGTTTTATGGCCATTTAGGCCGCATGTTGAAACAAATTCATTTGTCCATTATGCGCAAACGCTTCCAGTAAACGCGCATATTTTACCTTTTGCTTGCTGTTTGTGCGCAATACAATCAGTTTGGCCAATTCGAGCGTAATATAAAAATCCTCAATCGGCTCTCCCGGACGTGCGCGTTTCGCAAAATCGCGGTACATCTGCGGCTTGCGGATACCGTCCTGAAATTCATAGACGTCGCGCAACCATTTGCGGACTAAAGCACCATACTGCCGGACAGGCAATTTAAGGGCCGCATGTAAGTTAGAGGCGGTAACAACCTTGGTGCCTCTTTTGCTCTCTAGTACTTCAAGTTGCATAAATCAAAGGGTTATGAACAAATTTTGATTGTTCCTTTGAGAAGAAGTTTGTTTTAAATGCGATACAAAAATAAACAAGTTGTGTTTAAAAAACAAATAGTTTGACATAATATTTTTGTTATTTTTTAAATTATTTTCATAAAGTGCTGATAGTCAGCATTATGTATTTATATGTTTTTTTAGAAAAATTTTATAAAACATTGTGAAACATCCTTTTGGATAAAATAATAACGTGCAACGGATAAAAAAACTGCGGTAAGTTCGCCCGATGACCGAACAATTTGGGCCTGTGCTTGTTATCTGCTCCTGACAAATGTGTGTCTTTTCCGGTAATTTGTATTACCTCTGCATGCTTTTTTGTCGGGCATTCCACAAGCCTGCTATGCTCAACAGGTATTGAATTGAATGGATTTATAATCTTATCGCCGACCAAGTATTGATTTTGGCACCCGTAACACCACAATACAGGTGCAGGTTTCTAAACGAAATCGTTTAGAGCGTTTCATAAATTTGTAGCACTACCATCACATGGCCAAACGCTTGCTCCCTGTCGGAATCGACGACATGGCATTTTACGTGCCGAAACTCTATCTGGACATACGTGCGCTTGCAGAAAAGCGCAATATTCCTTACGAAAAATTGTCATTAGGGCTAGGATTGCACAAAATGGCCCTGCCGGATGTGCACGAAGATGCGGCAACCATGGCCGCCGAAGCCATTTCCGAATTGATTGATCGGAACCAACTCGACCCAAACCGCATCGGACGTATTTATTTAGGTACAGAAAGTGCGCTGGATATGTCCAAACCTACCGGTACTTATGCGGTGGAGATGCTGCAAAACCGTTACGCAACGCAATTTGGCACCCACTGTTTTCGGCATTGCGACGTGCTGGATATGACCTTTGCCTGTATTGGCGCGGTCGATGCGTTGCTGAGTACCTTAGATTGGGTGGCAACCGACCCGGATAATATTGGCATTGTGGTCGCTAGCGATATTGCTAAATACGAGCTCGACTCCACTGGTGAATACACCCAAGGGGCCGGGGCGGTTGCGATGTTGATTCGCTGGAATCCAAGACTGCTGGTCATTCGTCGCCTGATTGGTATTGCGATGGAAAGTGTACATGATTTTTACAAACCGCGTAGGGAGCGTTTTTCAGAAACCCCCGTTTTTGACGGCCAGTTTTCGAATAATTGCTACCAAAATCGGATGCAAGAGGCGCTCGACGATTTTCGGAAGCGCGCTTTGGCTGTTGGACTTTTCAAAAACGAACAATACCAGGCACTTTCAGAACGCTGGAGTAAAATGATTTTTCACCTGCCGTACGCTTTTCATGCCAAACGAATCTATATTGAGCGCTTCATAGCAGAGCGCCAGGCCAAAGGTGTTTGGCAAGCCGATCTATTGCGTTTGGGATTGCAAGTGCCCGAACAGGCCCAATTTGGCGACGCAAAAGCGTACGAAAAGGCCCGCAATGGTTTTCTGAAAGCGGTGAGTGAATCTGTCCTGTATCAGCGTTTTGTACAAGAAAAACTCGAACAAGCACAACGCGCCAGCCAGGAAACAGGCAACCTTTATACGGCTTCAATCTTTCTGGCCTTAATGAGTGCGCTGGAATTGAGCCAAACTGCAGGGCAGGAACTACAAGGTAAGCGCATCGGCTTTGTGGCCTACGGAAGCGGATCCAAAGCCAAGGTGTTTGAAGCAATTGTCCAGCCTGACTGGCATCTGATGGCAACTAATTTTAACGTTTTTAAAAAAATTGAAAGTCGCGAGGCGATCGATTATAATCAATACGAATCTTTGCACCAGGGCACACAAAATGACTCTATTCATCCAGAAACAGGCCGTTGGGGCCTCGCATCTATCGGAAATGAAGGGGTTACGCTGGGTGCACGATATTACAAGACGTTGTAAAAAAACGGGAAACCCCTGTTTTTATCGCATTAAACATATCTTTTATATCAAGATATACGTTTTTTGGTATCAAAATTGCTTATTATAAATCCTACCAAAAATTTCGATCAAAATGACTAATCAAGCACAACAAAAAGTAAATAAAAACGCAACCTTTTGGCTCGTTTTAAGTCTTCATATTGGCTTGGGTGCCGGATTGTATTATTACGTCCATGCGCCCGCACAGCCAACTATTTCCAAAGCAGCATACAACACAACTACCGCAAAACCGATTCTTCCATAATTTTTTGCCCAACCATGAAGCGCAACTTTGTAACACTTTTTCTTTCTATCATATGCATCGCTGGATTGAGCGCGCAAGGCATCGAGTTTTTTCACGGCAAATGGAGTGAAGCACTCGAAAAAGCAAAAGCGGAAGACAAATTAATTTTTGTGGATGCTTATGCCGCTTGGTGTGGCCCTTGCAAACGAATGTCTAGTCAGGTTTTCCCAGATCCGAAATCGGGCGCGTTTTACAATACCAGTTTTATATGCTTAAAGATTGACATGGAGAAGCCGGAAAACGCGGACTTTGCCGATAAATACCCGGTAGGTTCTTACCCGACCTTGTTATTTATTGATAGGGATGGTAAAATTGTCCTGAAAGAAGTCGGCTATCGTGATGTAGATCCATTTTTGGCACTCGGTAAAAAAGCGCTCGGTAAAAATACGAATTCGGCTGATTATGAAAAAATGTACAGTGAAGGCAATCGTGATCCGCAGTTTTTGTACAAATATGTAGGTGTATTGAACCGCTTGGGCAACCCATCGCTCAAAATTACCAACGAATACCTGGCTACGCAAACCGACCTTAACAGCGATTTCAACCTGCGTTTCATCCTCGAAGGCGCTACGGAAGCCGATAGTCGCGTGTTTGATCTCTTGCTCAAAAACAAGGATAAAATAGCGGCACTTGCCGGACCGGATGCCGTCAAAAGCAAAATAGAACTTGCTTGTAAAAATACGGTTAAAAAAGCCATCAGTTTTAAAGACGAGGCCTTGTTGAAGGAAGCCAAAAACAAAATGAAAGCGGGCAGCCCAGATCGCGCCACGGCATTTGGCTATGAATCGGATTTGGCATTCTACACCGCTACAAAGGATGTGAAACAATACCTGAAAGTGGCTGGAAGTTACCAAAAAGCGGTCATTAAAAGCAATGCATCTTTGCAACATGAATTTGTAATAAGTATGCTGCGTGCCTTTCCGGAAGACGTAAAAGTGTTGGAATCTGCGGAGAAAATGGCAAAATCGGCTGCCGAAAATGGAGGTTTGCCGGAGTATTACATGACCCTTGCCGGTATTTACAAAATACAGGGAAACAAGTTGAAGGCCAAAACAACTGCTCAAAAAGCCATTGAATTGATTGGTGACAAGGATAATGGGATGAAAGCGCGCATCGAATACTTTTTGAATGCACTAGGATAAATTTCGCCCTTTTATATTGCTGCGATATGCAACGTTATTCAGTTCTATTTGCGGTTATGTTACTTCCTTTTTGGTTGCATGCACAAGGTGTTGACTTTGAGCATTTGTCGTGGGGAGATGCCATGGCTAAAGCCAGGAAGGAACACAAAATGGTTTTTTTGGATGCCTACACCCTTTGGTGTGGTCCTTGTAAATTGATGGTGAGTAATGTTTTCCCTGATTCGAGCGTCGGTGCTTTTTTTAATAGCCATTTTGTAAATTTAAAAATGGATATGGAGCATGGCGATGGGATTGTGTTGGCAAAAAAATACGGTATTGCGATCTTTCCAACCTTGCTTTTTTTCGATGATGCTGGTAATGTGCAGCACCGGGCGCCGGGTTTTCATGGCGTACAAGACTTAATCAGTTTGGCCAAAGCAGCCACCAATTTGCAAAATAATATGGCTGCCCTTGAAAAACGGTATGCCCTTGGCGAACGCACCCCGGAATTTCTGCAAAAACTGACAGCGCTAAAGTCTGCTGCACTCGATCCAGATGTTCATAAAGTTGCGCAGGCTTACCTGCAAACCCAGGACAATTACGATACGCCAACCAACATGCGGTTTATCATGCAATACGCAGATGATCCGTTTTCGGATGCCTTTTATTACCTTATCCACCACCGCGCAAAATTTGATTCCGTGTACACCAAGGCAACCGTTAAAGACCGCCTGGATCAGATTTTTGAAAATTACCTGCAAGCACATCCAAAATTGCAATTGGGCGAGGTGCAACGGTTGTATGGCACCGTTTATCCCGAACAAGGTGAATTGCTTGCCTCCTCCTATCGCATCACCTATTACCGGAAACGCGAAGATTTGGAACGTTTCGTTTTGTCGGCGGTAGATCATTACGCCCGTTTCCCTTGCGATGAGCCTGATGAACTGGTTGAAATTTCTAAAATATTTAGTGAAGAAGTAGCCGATCCAGCCATGTTAAAGCAGGCGCTCGAATGGGTGAAAAGTGCAATCAAGATACAAGAACACTATTACGCCTACGAAACACAAGCGAATCTTTACGCCAAATTGGATCAGAAAAAAGCCGCCATCAAATCGGCTAAACGCGCCATCGAATTGGCCGAACAAAACGATGAGGAAGCCTTGGAGGCCAAAGCGCTCCTCGAAATATTGGAGCAATAAAGCCAATCCCATCCCGGCGCTGCCTATATTTGCTCCCACAAGCACATCCTTATGACCGCTCAACGCAACGAAGAAGACATTATCCGGCAGGTTTTAAATATTTTTTCGGCTCATCTGGAAAAAAGCGGTTTCCGCAAAACCCCCGAACGGTTTGCCATTTTAGAAGAAATATACAAGCGAACCGACCATTTTGATGCCGAGGCTTTGTATATCCACATGAAAAACAGGAGTTACCGCGTCAGCCGCGCAACCGTGTACAATACCCTGGAGCTATTGGTATCTTGTGATTTGGTAAAAAAACATCAATTTGGGAAAAACCTTGCCCAGTATGAAAAATCATATGGCTTTAAGCAGCACGACCACGTCATCTGTGCCAATTGTGGCAAGGTGGTAGAGTTTTGCGACCCGCGGGTGCAGCAGATTAAAGATATGGTGGGCGATTTATTAAACTTTAAAATCACCCACCATTCCCTGAATCTGTATGGTATTTGTGGAAATTGCCAGAAAGAAATCGAATTCGGTATCGTACGCACCCACCCTAAAGCCGTAGAAGACGAGCCAGGCTGGGGCGATTAATCCGATTTTTAAACAATTTCTGTTACTTTCAACATGTTTGTACGGTGCCGTTGGTGCAAAGGCATGGAGCCCGTATTGATTACGGTATCACCCACTTCAACATAGCCTGTGGCTTTCAAAATAGCCACAGAATCGTCAATGGTTTCATCGGTTGTGGTGAATCGGTCATAGTAGAAACACTGTACGCCCCAAAGCAGGTTCATGGTATTCAACATGTGCATTTGGTCGCTAAAGATAAAGATAGCCGCCTTTGGACGGAAACTGCTCACTTTAAATGCAGTATAACCAGAAGTGGTCATGCCAATAATTCCTTTTGCGCCAATTTCTTCCGCTACGCGACAAGCATTAAAACACACCACATCCGAATGGAAAATACGTGATTTTTCAACGGCACGTGGGCGTTTGCCTTCAATTTGTGGCCAATAACACTTTTCCGCTTCGGCAATAATTTTGGTCATGTAATCAATCACGAGTGCCGGGTGGTCCCCCACAGAGGTTTCACCGCTCAGCATTACCGCATCAGCGCCATCTAGTACCGCATTGGCAACGTCGGTTACTTCAGCACGGGTGGGCGACGGATTTTTGATCATGCTATCCATCATTTGTGTGGCAACAATCACCGGGCGGGCATATTGCATACAAATTTGAATAATTTCTTTTTGCGTCATAGGCAGGCGTTCAATCGGCATTTCTACGCCTAAGTCGCCACGCGCCACCATAATTCCATTGCTGGCCTTTACAATTTCGCGGATATTGCGAATCGCCTCCGGCTTTTCAATTTTGGAAAGTAACTTGGCAGGGTGTCCTTTTGCTTCCACGCGCACGCGCAAATCTTCAATATCTTCAGCACGGCGTACAAAAGACAAGGCGATCCAGTTGACAGGCTGGGTCAGGATAAATTCCAAATCCTCCAGGTCTTTTTCAGTCAGGGAAGGCTGTTTGATGTTAGTATCAGGCAGGTTTACACCTTTATTGCTGCTTAAAATGCCACCAAACAGCGTTTTAAGTTTTACGGTGTCTTTTTTGTTGGTTTCAAGCACCTCAAACACCAGCTTGCCATCGTCCATCATAATCCGTTCACCCGCTTCACAGTCTTCAGCAAACTCCTTGTAAGACATGTAAATATGCTCCATGGTGCCTTCGCAGTCATAGTTAACGATGGTGATCACATCGCCTGCTTCCAGTTTCAGGGCATTGTCTTTAATTTTACCAACCCGCAGTTTTGGGCCTTGTAAATCGGCCAGGATGCTGATATGCGTTTGATATTGGTTATTAATGGCCTGCACATGTTCGATCACCTTGAGGTGGTCGGCGTGCGAGCCGTGGCTGAAATTGAGTCGAAAAACATCTACTCCAGCTTTAACAAGTTCTAACAGTTTGTCATAACTGCTACAAGCCGGGCCGACGGTGGCCACGATCTTGGTGTTTTGTGATCCGTCTTTGCGCATTGAACTCGTATTTTTGTCCGCCAAAGAAACAGCTTCCATTTTTGTCATCCCAATTTTTTTAATAGTGTACTATTTACAATAAGAATTCGCAACAAAAGTAGTTAAAAGTAAAGCAGTATTTGCATGGCAGTCATCGGCTTTAAGAATAATTAATATCAAGTGTCTTGGATTTGTCAAAACATATGTTGGGCAACCATGGCAAAATACCAATCTGGCTAAAAAAAGCAGGCATGGCGGTCCATCGAAACTGCCTTGTAGGCCCAGATTTATGCGTTTTTTTAAAAAAAAATAAAATCTTCAAATCCTATTGGATCAGGGGCTATTTTGCCTTTTTAGGATGTAAATAAAAATTTCATTGGGAAAAACTTTTTTTTGGTCGGCAATCACCGTTTCTTTGCCGCTCGAAAAATTGACTTTTTTTCACTAAAAGTTCAGAAAAACATGGCAGACGTAGCCGCACGCGTAAAAAAAATTATTGTTGACAAACTAGGTGTTGACGAAAAGGAAGTTGTAGCAGAAGCAAATTTCATTCAGGACCTGGGTGCTGACTCGCTTGATACGGTTGAGTTGATCATGGAATTCGAAAAAGAATTCGATGTCGCTATCCCGGATGAGCAAGCCGAAAAAATCCAAACTGTTGGACAGGCTGTTGCGTACCTCGAAGGTCAGGTGAATGCCTGATAAAAAGCCTCCGGCCCACCTGATACCCGGTTTTAGTTTGCTGAAAGGTTCAAGGCGTGCAACGTCTTGAACCTTTCGTTGTTTCATCTGTCTCTAATTTGCTGTACAAGCGCTAACATGATTTTGTGTGAACCTTGTACATTTGTCTATTGAAACTCCAAAAGCCCTCTGTTCAATCAAACAACCTAACTATTTGCATGAAACGAGTTGTCGTAACTGGCATTGGTGCAATCACGCCAATTGGTAATACGGTTTCTGAATACCTCGCAGGCCTTCAAAATGGCACAAGTGGCGCCAATCTCATTACCTTATTCGATGCGTCGCTTTTTAAGACCAAATTTGCTTGTGAGGTAAAGGGATTTAATCCGGAAGCACATTTGGACCGCCGTGACGCCCGTAGGATGGACCGCTTTACTCAGTTTGCCATGGTGGCTGCGGCCGAAAGTATCCAGAATTCGGGTCTAGACCTTGATGCGATCAATAAACATCGCGTGGGGGTCATTTGGGCATCCGGTATTGGTGGCCTGGCTACCTTGGAAAAAGAAATTGAAGAACATGTGCTCGGAAACGGTATTCCAAAGCACAATCCGTTTTTGATACCCAAAATGATATCCGACATCGCTGCTGGCCAAATTTCTATGCAATATGGCTTTATGGGTGTCAATTACTGTACAGTTTCGGCGTGTGCATCCTCTTCGCATGCCATCATGAACGCTTTTGATTACATTCGACTAGGTAAGGCCGATATTATTGTGACTGGAGGATCGGAAGCGACCATCACTAAAACAGCTGTTGGTGGGTTTAATTCGATGAAAGCGTTAAGCGAACGCAATGAAGGATTTGAAACCGCTTCCCGTCCTTTCGACCTTGACCGGGATGGGTTTGTACTGGGAGAAGGGGCTGGTTCGCTGATTTTGGAGGAATATGAACATGCAATAAAACGCGGCGCACATATCTTTGCTGAGGTGATGGGCACCGGCGCAACTGCCGATGCTTACCACATTACAGCACCTCACCCAGAAGGTTTGGGTGTAACCAACGTAATGCGTTTTGCCTTGGAAGAAGCAGGCATGGCTCCGGAAGACATTGATTACGTGAATGTGCATGGTACCTCAACCCCATTGGGCGATGTTGCGGAGTTAAAAGCCATAAAAACGGTATTCGGTGACCACGCAAGCAAACTGAATATTTCTTCTACAAAAAGTATGACCGGACATCTTTTGGGGGCAGCCGGTGCAATTGAAGCCATTGCCAGTATTTTGGCGATGCAACACGAATTTGTGCCACCTACCATCAACCACTTTACCGATGATCCCGAAATTGATCCAACACTCAATCTGACTTTCAACAAAGCACAACCGCGTAAGCTACGGGCTGTGATAAGCAATACTTTTGGATTTGGCGGACATAATGCTTCGGTAATCTTAAGGCAGGTATAAGGCAGGTTTAAAACATAGATGCTGTGCGATTTCTTCGAAGACTTTACAATTTTTACATTCATCCGGATAAGGAACTGGCTCGTCGACTGAAGGGACTGATCGGTTTTACGCCGGTCCATATGACGCTGTTCAAGCTGGCTTTTTTTCACAAAAGCACGTTTTCTACTGGAGAATACGCCATTTCTAACAATGAACGCCTCGAATTTTTGGGCGATGCCGTACTCAGCACTATTGTAGCCGAATACCTGTTTAAAAAATACCCAAACAGTGATGAAGGCTTTCTGACCAAGATGCGGTCAAAAATTGTGAAGCGGAATTCATTGGACGAAATCGCAGACAAAATGGGGCTTGACCTTTTTTTGGCAAACTATAACCAGACGCGGCTCTCCAAATCTATGTTGGGAAACGCCCTGGAGGCATTGGTTGGAGCCATCTATATTGAAGTAGGTTACGAAAAGACCAAAGAATACGTGATTCGAAGGGTATTGCGCAGGTATCTGGACATCCACGAATTGGAAAGTTTTGACGATAATTACAAAAGCCAACTCTTGGAGTGGTGCCAAAAAAACGGCCGTCAAATTGAGTACAAAGTGATGGCCAAATATAAAAGTGAAAAGCGGGACAAGTTTAAAGTAGCGGTGTACGTGGATAATAAGAAACTGGGTACTGCCGACGATTTTAACAAAAAAAGCGCTGAGCAACTCGCCAGTGAACGGGCTATGACGGCATTGGGAATTTTGGGCAATGCCGGTGCCCCCCCGATCTCTGTGACCGAGGAGGAGGAGGAAGACAATGCAAGCGCTAATACTTAGAAATCGTGTTTATGGAATTGACCATTCAGACCCCCGCATTGCTTTTTCCGGCGATTTCCCTGTTGTTATTGGCATTTACCAATAAGTTTCTGGCAATCGCAAATCTGATTCGCAACCTGGTGTCTGATTACGAAAAACATCGTCATGATTTGCTCATGACGCAAATCGCCAGTTTGAAACGCAGGTTGCAATTGATTCGATGGATGCAGGTATTTGGGATCAGCAGCATGTTATTGTGTGTGGTAACCATGTTTTTGGTTTTTGAAAACTGGCAAATAGCCGCAAAAGTATTGTTTGGCGTCAGCCTGTTGTTGATGATCATTTCTTTGCTGCTCAGTTTGCTGGAAATCATCCTTTCGGCTGGTGCGTTGCGCCTGATTTTGCGTGATTTTGAAGAAAAGGAGCGTACGTTGAAGCTACACGAATAAAATATTTGAAAAATTGAAGAATTTGCTTACCTTTGCAGGCGATTAGATTAACTGGCGAATAAAAGAGGGAACCAAAAGTTCCCTCTTTTCTTTATAGGTGCTTGATTTTCAAGTGTTCGTCGGAGTTTTTTGAAGTTAAAAATATGGAACTGACGGAACGCATTGACCAACTTTTATCAGAGAAATACAGCACGGACGAGATGTTTACCGATTGCTTTACGGTGGATATTGAACTGAGGCCAGCACAAAAGCTGTATGTTTTTGTAGATTGCGATTCAGGTATGACGTTTGAAAAATGTCGCAAACTGAGTCGTTACCTTGAGCAGCACATTGATACCAATAATTGGCTGGGCGAAAAGTACGTGCTCGAGGTGAGCAGCCCCGGCATTGAACGCCCACTGAAGTTTTTGCGACAGTATCAAAAGAACCTGGGGCGTACCTTGGAAATAACCCTTACCGACAAAACGAAAAAGAAAGGCGTGCTCAAATCAGCGGATGAACAGCAGGTCATTTTAGAAGATACGGTCATTGAAAAAATTGAGAAGAAAAAAGTGGAAGTACAGGTCGAAATGCCGATTCCATTTGATCAGATCGAAAAGGCCGTTATAAAAGTTGTGTTTTGAGTAAAAAGGCAAAAGTATCTTTGCGCCCAAGCATTTAATAAACCAAACATCACATCACAATCAATCCTACCATTTTCCTATGGTTAATTTAGTAGATGTCTTTGCTGACTTTAAATCGGGAAAGAATATAGACCGTCCCACGATGGTGCGCGTTTTGGAAGACGTTTTTAGAACATTGATTAAGAAAAAATACGGCTCCGATGAAAATTTTGACGTAATTGTCAATACCAACAAAGGTGACCTAGAGATCTGGCGTGTGCGGGAAGTGGTAACGGATGGAGAGGTCACCGACGAGCGCAGCCAAATCAGTTTGTCAGAAGCGCACAGCGTAGATGAAAGTATCGCCACGGGTGATGAATGTTACGAGCAGTTGTCAATCGAAGATTTTGGACGCCGTGCTATTATGGCAGCGCGCCAAACCTTGGTTTCGCGGATTATGGAACTGGAAAAAGACGAGGTGTTCCGCAAATATACAGAACGGGTAGGCGAGGTCGTGATCGGCGAAATAAGCCAGATTATGAAAAAAGAAGTGTTGGTGTTGGATGATGCAACCGGAAACGAATTGGTGTTGCCGCGCACAGAAATGATTAAAGGCGATTACTACCGCAAGGGCGATGTAGTAAAAGGCGTGATACGGAAAGTGGAAATGCGCAACAATGCACCGTTTGTAATGTTAAGCCGTACAGATTCTATTTTCCTCGAAAAATTATTGCGTGCGGAGGTTCCAGAAATTGAAGACGGCGTGATTGAAGTAAAACACATTGTACGGCTCCCGGGCGAACGTGCGAAAGTGGCCGTTGAAAGCCACGATGATCGGGTCGATCCGGTTGGTGCATGTGTTGGTATGAAAGGTAGCCGTATCCACGGAATCGTACGCGAATTGCGTAATGAAAATATTGACATCATCAATTACACGACCAACTTGCCGCTGTATATCACACGTAGTTTGACGCCAGCGAAAATCAGCAATATTGAGATCGATCATGAACGCAAGCGTGTTTCGGTGTTTTTAGATGCAGATCAGGTGAGTTTGGCCATCGGTAAGGCCGGTTCAAACATTAAATTGGCATCCAAACTGACCGGCTACGAAATTGATGTGTACCGCAACCAGGCACAGGAGTACGAAATTGACGATGTGGATCTGGAAGAATTCGGCGACGAAATCGAACCATGGGTAATCGAAGCGTTCAAAAATATTGGTTGCGATACAGCCCGTCAGGTACTGGAACTCAGTGCAGAAGAGTTGATTCGCCGCACCGATCTTGAAGAAGAAACTGTGCGTTTTGTCTTGTCTATTCTGGCAGCAGAATTTGAAGAAGGCGGCGGGAACGAACCAAAGGCTTAAGGTGTTTTAGGAGAAATATTGGGCTGCCGTTAAAAAGACTTGCAGCACTTTCATTTCAAACCTAAATCCTCCAAGCTTTTTTCGTACTTTCGCACCACTTTTCACACATACTAAATTTTTTGAGCCTTCTAAACGGATTTATAAGCGGAAAACGCTAAATTGCACACAAAACCAACAAAATTAATTTCAACAAAGCAGGAAAAACGCTGCATGGCAATAAAACTAATTAAGGTAGCAAAGGAATTCAACGTTGGCTTACACACCATCGTCGAGACACTACATGGAAAGGGCTTCCAAGTAGATGAGAAACCGACGACTGATATCACCGACGAAATGTTGGCGGTACTTCAAAAAGAGTTCCAGAAAGACCTTGTTATCAAACAGGAAGCAGACAAACTCGCGCGGCCCGTGCTCAAAAAAGAGCCAGCCACTGCTGCAGCAGCTCCTGTATCCAATACGACTACAACTGGGCCGCCACCAGCGCGACCCTCCTTCCTCCCTCCAAGAGAAGAAGGACCTAAACCTGCGCTTCCCAAAGTGGAGCAGGAAACGCCTGTACAGCCTGCTGCCCCTAAAAAAGAAGAGCAGGAACCAATACAGCGTGAACGCCAGGGCGGTTTGAAAATCGTGGGTAAAATTGATTTAGATGCGCACAAAACAGCACCTAAAACAGCAGAAAAGCCCGTTCCACCAACACCCGTTGTGGAGCCTGAACTTAAAAAAGCAGCACCTGTAGTGCCTGTACCACCAGTGGTCGAAACTGTAAAACCAGCGCCGCCACCTGTTAACGTACCCCGTACTGCTGATAAAACTCCGAACGTTGCTCCGACACCAAAACCGGAACCAACACCCGTAAAGTCGGAGCCACCACCGCGTAGAGAGCCACGGCAAGATTTCCTCAAAAAGGAAACACCGCCGCCGGTCGTAAAAAAAGCCGATCCTGCTCCTCCAGTGCAAAGGCCAAAACCACAGGACCGCGTTGTGCCTCCGGTTCAAAAAGAACCAACGCCGCCGCCCGCTACAACAGAGCCACCAGTTGCAGAAGAAGCAAAAGGTGATGAATTGTACCGCGCGGATGCAACACCGTTGCGTGGTCTGAAAATTTTGGGCCGCATTAACCTGAACCCACCACGCAAACCCGAACCACCGGCCGAACGCCCCAACCAGGGCGGACAAGGCGGACAGGGCGGCAACCGCAACCAACAAGGTGGCGGAAATCGCAACCAGGGCGGACAAGGCGGCAACCGCAACCAACAAGGTGGCGGAAATCGCAACAACCCACAAAATGCAGGTCCAGGCGGCCAAAATCGCCCAGTAACCCCTGCTGGAGGTGGAACAGGAACTCCTGCTGCTGGTGGCGCAACAAATGCAAATAGCGATGACGCACGCCGCAAGCGCAAGCGCAAAAAAGTGCCACAACAACCGGTAACTGCCGCAACGCTGCAGGCTACCATGACAGGCAACCAAGGCGATAAGAAAGGCAAAGGCCGTGTAGATGCTCCGAAAGAGGTTTCTCAAAAAGAAATTGAGGACCAAATCAAGCAAACTATGGCACGGCTCGGCGCAGGTGCCAGCCGCAAACGCCAAAAAATGCGCCGCGATAAACGCGATGTCATGCGCGAACGTGCGGAACTTGCTGAACAAGCCCGCAGCGAAAGCGACAAAACACTACAAGTAACAGAGTTTATCTCGGTTTCCGACCTGGCTTCACTGCTGAGCGTAAAACCTGCCGATATTATCAAGTCTTGTATGACCCTCGGCATTTTCGTTTCCATCAACCAACGCCTCGATGCGGAAATCATCGAACTGGTTGCCAACGAAAATGGCTATACCGTGCAGTTTATCAGTGCCGAAGAACAGGTGGAGGTTGAAGAAGAAGAAGTTGACGATCCTGCTGACCTGCGCCCACGCCAACCTATTGTTACGGTAATGGGCCACGTCGATCACGGTAAAACCTCGCTGCTCGACTTTATCCGGAGCGCCGACGTAGCCAGTGGTGAGGCCGGTGGTATCACCCAACATATTGGTGCTTATGAGGTGGCCATCGATAAAGATGACATAAATAAAAAGATCACCTTCCTGGATACACCGGGTCACGAAGCCTTTACGGCCATGCGTGCACGGGGTGCGAAAGTTACAGACATAGCCGTCATCATGATTGCGGCCGACGATAGTATCATGCCACAAACGCGAGAAGCAATTAGCCACGCGCAAGCGGCCGGTGTACCACTCGTATTTGCCATTAATAAAATTGATAAGGCGGGTGCCGACCCTGAACGCATCAAAAACGAACTGGCTCAAATGAACCTGCTCGTGGAAGAATGGGGCGGTAAATACCAAAGCCAAGACATTTCGGCCAAAAAAGGTCTGAATATCGATAAATTACTCGAAAAAATCCTGCTCGAAGCCGAATTGCTCGAATTGAAAGCAAATCCAAAACGCCGGGCATCCGGTACTGTTTTGGAGGCATCGCTCGACAAAGGCCGGGGGTATGTGACAAAGATTTTGATTGATAATGGCTCGTTGCATAAAGGAGACCCGATTATTGCGGGTGAATTTGCCGGTAAGGTGAAGGCCATGTACAACGAACGCGGTAAGGAAGTAAAAGAAGCAGGCCCTGCAGCACCTGTATTGGTGTTGGGCTTGCCCGGCGCACCACAAGCGGGTGAAAAGATCAAAGTTACTTCGAGTGATAGCGAGGCAAAAGAAATTGCCAACAAACGCGCACAAATCATTCGCGAACAATCGAACCGTGCCAACAAACGGATCAGCTTGGAAGAGATTGGTCGTCGTTTGGCACTGGGCAACTTTAAAGAACTGAAACTCATCGTTAAAGGTGACGTGGATGGTTCGGTAGAGGCCTTGAGCGATTCCTTGATCAAACTGTCGATCGAAAAAGTTGCGGTATCGGTTATCCACAAAGCCGTTGGTCAAATTGCCGACAGCGACGTGATGCTGGCTTCCGCTTCGGATGCAATCATTATCGGTTTCCAGGTGCGACCATCTATTACTGCCCGCAAACTGGCCGAGAAAGAAGGCGTGGAGATCAAATTGTACTCCATCATTTACGAAGCCATCGAAGAGGTCAAAGCGGCCATACTCGGTATGTTGGAGCCTACCAAAGAAGAAGAAATCATGGGCCAAGTGGAAATCCGCGAGGTGTACAAGATTTCGAAGGTGGGTACCGTGGCAGGTTGTATCGTACAAGAGGGCAAAATCAGCCGCAACCATTATGTGCGGATCATCCGCGATGGTATCGTGGTGTACCCAACCAATCCGAACCAACATGCAGAACTCGCTTCGCTGAAACGTTTCAAAGAAGATGCGAAAGAGGTGAAAGCAGGCTTGGAATGTGGTTTGACCATCAAGAACTTCAACGACATTAAAGACGGCGATGTAGTCGAATCTTATGTGATCAATGAAGTGAAAGCGACAATTTAAGTGTTAGTTCAGAATATTTTACCAAAAAATGCCTTCGTTCGAAACGAGGGCATTTTTTTTGCATAGAAAAGAAAAACACAACTTCATGAAAGGAATCATTTTGGCGGGCGGTTTAGGTACCCGACTTTATCCGCTCACGCTGGCTGTCAGCAAACAGCTTATGCCTGTTTACGACAAGCCTATGATCTATTACCCGCTTTCAACCTTGATGCTGGCGGGCATTCGCGACATCCTGATTATTTCTACGCCTTACGACCTGCCCAAGTTTGAACAACTGTTCGGCGACGGAAAGGAGCTGGGCATGAATTTTTCTTATGTTGCACAGCCAGAGCCCAATGGTCTGGCACAGGCCTTTGTACTCGGAGCGCCTTTTATCGGAAAGGACAACGCATCGTTGATTCTGGGTGATAATATTTTTTATGGCGCCGGATTGGGTGAAAAGGTGCGCTCCTGCAACACGCCAGAAGGGGGGATCATTTTCGCTTACCAAGTAGCCGATCCTGAACGTTATGGGGTGGTGGAGTTTGATAAAGAAAACCGCGCTTTGAGTATTGAGGAAAAGCCGAGTCATCCCAAAAGCAACTTTGCGGTGCCTGGCTTGTATTTTTATGATAACAGTGTGGTGGAGGTAGCAAAAAACCTGAAACCATCGGCCAGGGGCGAATATGAAATTACCGATGTAAACCGCTATTACCTCGAACAAGGTAAGTTGCAAGTGCGCGCAATGGGCCGCGGCTATGCCTGGTTGGATACAGGTACCCATGAATCTTTGATGCAAGCAGGGCATTTTGTACAAGCAATTGAGGATCGTCAAGGCCTCAAAATTGGTTGTATTGAAGAGATTGCGTGGGAAATGGGATTTATCGACGATGAAGGTCTGGAGGCGCTGGGCAACAAATTTATCAAAAGCGGCTACGGTGAATACCTGTTAAATTTGTTAAAATTTCGTTATGGCGGAAAATAATGTGGCCTGAAAAGCAACCCTTTAGGTAATTGGGCTGACTTTCTTTGCGTTCGTGAAATGAAATTGATGTAAAAAAGGCTTACCTTTAGAGCATGTTTAAATCTTGAAAATTATGATGTTTTAAAATTTAAACATGCTTTTTAGGTAATTCAACCTATTTTAGTATTTCTTCGGAATGTAAACTTAATGCCGCAAAAAATTATGCAGCGTCCAACTACCCTTCACAAGCCTGGTTCTAATCCTGCGCAGCGCGCCTTGATGAGCGATGCTACCTTGCGTAAGGAATTGCGTCGCGTGCGCGCTACCCGACGGTCTGCACCCCGCGAAAATTCCAAGGGTCTTCATCTTTGGTTGATTGGTATTTGTCTGTTCGCATTGAGCGGATTATTCTATCGTTTTTGGCCGCATCAAGACCTGCCTGTCATGGCGGTTGTTGAAAAAGAACAAGCGCCGGTAGACCGTGCAAATTTTGCCGCAGCTGCCGCGCCACGCTTGGCCCCACCCAGCAATACGACCAGTCCCACGTTGACAGTGCAGGCCAAGCCTAAAGTAGTAGAAATTACACCTTGCCCAACAGAAGAACCCCTTCCGATGGCTTATGAGCCCAATATTTACCTGGAGCAGTTGGCTGGTAATATGAATTGCAGCTCAGGTGTTATCCAAACGGTTTCACCCGCACCCGACACTTTTTACGCAGTACGCAATTGTGTAGTTCAAATTCCATTCGAAGGAACGGTTTGCGGCGCACAGGAATCGCTCAACTTGTCGGTATATTCTAACCAGCCGGAGCATTATAAACAAGATCGCCCCATTTTTGAGGAGCCCTTGTTGCTTGAAAAAACGGGTAAAAATCAGCGGTATGCCTTGAAGGCCATACTCAACTTGCCGCCTGGATTGTATTATTTTGTGATCGAAAATAAGGCGGAAAAAACGGTCGCAGTTGGCAAATTTAAAGTGGGCTAATCCCCTACTTTGGGTTTAGCCCACTTTGAGCCTGTAAAAATTTATATTTTTCGATAATATGACAGTCTTTTTTTGTCATACGTCGTTCCTTTTTTTCGCCGTAATTAGTCCCATTACGTCTGCAAAAAGCGCCTAGTCTGACTAAAAAATCCTTGTCATATTAATCGAAAATACAATTTTTTACAGGCTCTTAAAATGGTTTTATTTCTTCAAAATATCGGTAATCACTTTTCCGGTCGAACCATTGGGCTCCATAATACGCAGAATGGCCGCAAGGGTGGGCGCAATATCAGTGATGTTTACCGGATCAAAGTTTTCTCCAGGTTTTACTTTCCAGCCATACCACAACAACGGTACATGTGTATCATAGGCATACGATGATCCGTGGGTAGTGCCGCCCAATTTGAATAATTGATCATCGGCATGCCACGCGGGGTCTAATTGGTAAATAATATCGCCCGAACGGCGCGGATGAATTCCCTGCCGGATTTCACTTGCAAACGGATAATCGGTTGGCAGCATCATCACTGCTTCACGGGTATATGCGTCATAAACACCCGGTTGGTGCCGCATAAAATCGATAATAACCTGCGCAATTTCATTCGGATCTTGATCAAGGTCGGCCACCGCATTCCAGTTGAGGTAAATTTGCTGGTTTACAATTTCAATAATATAATCGCCATTGATGCCCAGCGCAAATCCGATGGATTGCTCTAGTTTTTCCTCCAATTTGCTTTCTTCAAAAACACCAGCCGGAATTTGAAGATCGCGCAGGTGGGCGGGTGTCTCCGCACCGCCGTGGTCGGCTGTAAGGAATACCAACACGTTGTTTTTGCCAAATTTTTTGTCTAAATATTCCAAAAAGTTGGAAATGTCCCGATCCAGGCGCAAAAACAAGTCTTCCGTTTCTTCTCCATGCACGCCAAACTGGTGCGCGCAATAATCAGAACTGGAAAAACTCAGACATAAAAAATCGGGTACCTCATCCATGCCCATTTCATTGTTATCGATGGCGGCCTGTGCAAATTCGAGGGTAAGGGTATTTCCAAAGGGGGTAAAACGCAAAACACCGTACCCTTCCGACCTTTTGATCGTCGAGAAATCATGTGGAAATCCACTTTTGATGCTTTTGGAATAAGTAGCATCATCGTAACGGTCCCAGTTTTCAAAACTTTCGGTATAAGGCGTTGTGAGGAGTTTGTTCCAGGTTTGCTTCATGTACGATTCGGGCAAACGGCGGTCATTAAAATCTTGCACCCATTTTGGCAGGGAGGTATCCTTGGGCTGATAATAGGAAGACGTAATGAAGCAGCCCGAGGCATCATCAAACCAGAAAGCACCATTGGGAATATGGCCTGCTGGCAAAATACTCGCCCGATCCTTCAGGCAAACGCCGATGACTTTCGATTGGAAATTGTTGGAAAGCCGCAGCTCATCCGTAATGGTGGTAGACAACAAAACGCGGGGCGAATGTTGACCCACCGATTTTTTTACACTGCGCGGTACCGATAGTACGGTGGTATCGGTGGTGACATACCGGTGTTTTCCCCATTCCGGATCGTACCAATCGTTGGCTATAATGCCGGAAACTGCCGGTACTGCACCAGCGTAAATGGCTGCATGGCCTGGCGCGGTGTAGGTAGGAACGAAATTGTAGTGGGTGTTTTCGCAGGAAAATCCTTCGCGTAACAAGCGGTTAAAACCACCTGAACCTAATTTTGATTGATAGCGGTACAAGTAATCATAACGCATTTGATCAACAACAATGCCCACAATTAGCTTTGGCTTAACAGGAGCATTTTGAGCAAAAGCAGTAAAAAAACTGATCGAAAATAATAAAACAAGCGTTTTGCGCATTTTTTACACGGTTTGGTGAATCAGATCCCAAAGGTAGAGAAAACGCAGTTTCCTGCTAACTTTGTGGCGGAATCAAACCGTTAAACACGAACTACCCAAGCGCCGCCTTTTTACATTAGAAGGCCGCTTTGGACGCACCTGGTAGTTTGTGCTTGGTTGTTTAAAAATAAACACCATTATTCACCTTATTACGAATTGTTTTATGTCTCGTCCTGTACTTGAAACCGAACAGAAAGCGCTGGAAATTAATTTAGATGAACCAATTTATGGCGCTTTTGCCGAAATAGGTGCTGGACAAGAAGTTGCACGCCATTTTTTTCAAGTAGGTGCGGCAGCGGGTACGATCGCCAAATCGATGAGTGCTTACGATAAAATCGTTTCGGATGATATTTATGGCCCTGAACTGTTGGGGAAAGGCCGATATGTGTGCGAATCGCGCTTGTACAAGATGCTCGATCACGAATATGGGCTGATGGAAACCCGATTGCGTACGCGCCAGCCCGATCGTACGTTTTTTGCCTTTGCCGATACGGTTGCTGCGATCAATTACACCAAAACCATCAAGGGGGATGGCTGGTTGGGACTTCGTTTTCAATTAAAACCAGATACGGCGCCAAACGATTTAATCCTGCATGTTCGTATGCTCGATCAGGATAATCGGCTGCAGCAGCAAGCAGTTGGTATTTTGGGTGTAAACATGATTTATGGTTGTTACCGCCACCACCTTGATCCCGAAACCTTGATAAAATCGCTGATGGACAACCTGCGTGGCCGGGTCATGATTGATATGGTTCGAATTGTTGGTCCCGATTTTCAGTGGGTGGATAACCGTTTGATTTGTTTGTGGATGGTTAAAAATGAACTGAGCAATGTGGCCATTTTTGGTCCGGATGGCAACAGTATGCATGCGGGCGAATTTTTATACAAAAAATCCATTCTCATTGCACGGGGGAGTTATAGGCCACCAACTTTGGTGCAGGAAGATATGATTCGGCATTCCTTTGAGCAGTTTCGGTCCGAACCGGACGAAGATCCTGAAAACACCCATTTTTTAACAGAAATTACCTTGGATAACCTGATGTCCGATGGCAATTTGGACGAGCGTGATTTTATGGATCGTGCCCAATTGTTGTGCGGCTTGCATCAAACGGTGATTGTTTCAAATTGTGTGCAGCATAAAAAACTGATCAGTTATTTTTCCGATTATAAAGTGAAGCGTATCGGGTTGGCTTTGGGCGTACGCAAACTAAAAAGCATCATTACCGAAACCTGGCAATCGAATACCGGCCACATCCTGGGGGCGTTTGGCGAACTTTTCATTCAAAATGTGCGTTTTTATATTTATCCGGCACGCGATGAAGCCACTGGGAATTTGATTACCAGTCGAAACATTGAAATACCTGCTGAAATTCGATTTTTGTACGAACATCTGCTCGAAAATCGGAACATTGTTGATATTTCGACCTTCAATCCAGACATTCTTTTGATTTACCACAAAGCCGTGTTGGATATGATACAGCAGGGTGTTGCTGGCTGGGAGCAATTTGTGCCTGCTCCGGTGGCGCGTTTGATCAAAGCAAAACGTTTATTCATTCGATAAGCGTACATTTATACATTCATTCAATTCAAGGAGCGCATGAGCTTAGAAGCAAAAATTAATGAGGATTTGAAAACGGCGATGAAAGCCAAAGACGAGGTCGCTTTGCGGGGTATCCGTGCCATAAAAAGTGCCATTATCTTGGTTAAAACAGATGGCTCGGGACAAGAAGTAGACGAAGCCCGGGAGGTTCAGATTTTGCAAAAATTGGTCAAGAGCAGACAGGAATCCTTAGAGATTTACTTGAAAAATGACCGGGAAGCCTTAGCCGTCATTGAGCAGGAAGAAATTGACGTGATTAAAAAATATTTGCCTGCGATGTTGGTAGGTGCTGAATTAGAGGCAATTATCCAAAAAATTGTAGATGAAGCAGGTGCTACTTCTGCCAAAGATATGGGCAAAGTAATGGGTGCGGCCAATAAAGCCCTGGCTGGTAAAGCCGAAGGGCGCGCTATTTCTGAAATTGTGAAACGTTTGCTGTCTTAATTGACCAACCTGAATATGATATTAAGAGCTGAAAATTTAGTGCGTCGATATGGCAAACGTGTTGTTGTACGCGGAGTGTCTTTCGACGTTAAACAAGGCGAAATCGTGGGTTTGCTGGGGCCAAATGGCGCTGGCAAAACCACGTCATTTTATATGGTGGTTGGCTTTATTAAGCCCACGGAAGGCAAGGTTTTTTTGAATGAGGTCGAAATTACAGACTTGCCCATGTATAAACGCGCCCAAAATGGCATCGGGTATTTGCCACAAGAGCCGAGTGTTTTTCGGAAACTTACGGTGGAGGACAACATTCGGGCTGTTTTGGAAATGACGAAGTTGAACAAGGCGGCCCAAGACGAACAATTAGAGATATTGCTCGACGAATTTAACCTGCATAAAGTACGCAAAAGCAATGGCGATACTTTATCAGGTGGTGAACGTCGGCGGACAGAGATCGCGCGGGCGCTTGCGAGTGATCCTAAATTTATTTTGCTCGACGAACCTTTTGCCGGTATTGATCCAATCGCCGTAGAAGATATTCAATACATCGTGGCCAAACTTAAAACCCGCAATATTGGTATTTTAATTACCGATCACAATGTGCAGGAAACCCTAAGTATCACCGACCGCGCTTATTTGATGTTTGAAGGCGCTATTTTGAAAGCAGGTACGGCTGAAGAATTGGCGGCTGATGAAATGGTACGCAAAGTATATTTGGGTAAAAACTTCGAATTGCGCAGAAAAGTAATGGATATTTAGCGTAGCATTTTCTGTAAATGCGGCATAAAAGCTCGAATTTGCAGCATGAAAACGGGGAAAATATTTTTACTATCCTTCCTTTTTTGTTGCTCGGCACCCTTCTTGTGCGCGCAAAGTAACGAAGGCAACCATTTTTGGTTCGGATTTATGCAACACCACGATGTTGGCGAAAATTCGATGGTGGTGATGATTACCTCTAAGTATAACACCAGTGGGGTGGTGCGGATTCCATTGCACGCTTGGGAGGTCAGTTTTACCGTAAACGCCAATTCGGTAACCATTCTGCCGCTTCCTTCTTATGTGGAAAATTTGAATTCCGAAATCATTGATGATAATGGCGTGGAGGTGCTTTCCAATGCCCCTGTTTCGGTGTACATCCACCAGTATTATAAAAGTCGATCAGAAGCAACCCTGGTTTTGCCCATTTCCTCCTTGGGACAGGAATATTACATGATGAGTTACACCGGAAACCAGCAAGGTGCGGTGTACCCATCCGAATTTTTATTGTTGGGGATGGAGGATTCTACCAATATATCCATTACCCTGAGCGATGAGACGGAAAGTGGTAGACCTGCGGGCACCACCTATCAGATACAATTGCAAACCGGTGAAAGTTACCTTGTGCAGGCCAAACAAGGCGCCGGTGATCTTACGGGAACCTATGTGAAAGGCGATAAAAAATTTAATGCACTTTCGGGTTCTGTGTGGACCGGCGTACCCGTTAATTGCAGTTTCAGGGATAATTTGTTGGAGCAAATGTACCCGGTTCCTACTTGGGGCAAACAATTTGTAAGCGCCCCTTTTGCCCACATGCCCTACGATATTTTCAGGGTATTGGCCGCCGAGGATAGCACCATCGTAACAGTACAAGGTTCGGGAGTCCCGGTGCAATACAGCCTAAACAAAGGAGCATATGTGGAGTACCAGCGATCGGAACCCACCAAAATTACAGCAAATCACCCGATTGCCGTGGCACAATACCTGATTGGCAGCGCTTGTAGCGGGTACCCCGTTGGGGATCCTTCCATGATATTACTCAACAGTATTTCACAAATTCGAGATACTGTTACACTATATAATTCGTCGTTTGAGGAGATTGTAGAAAACTATATCAGCCTGATTGCCAAAACCGAAGACGTAAGTGCGATTTATTTAGATGGACAATTATTGAGTAATTTTAATGCGATCGTTCAGCCTGTTGGTGCGGATTCCAACTTTTCAGTTGTTACAATAGCGGTACAAGTCGGGCCGCATACCATTATTTCACAAGGGTGTGGGATAATCGCTTCCGCTTATGGGTACGGCTATCTGGAATCATATGCTTACGGTGGCGGTGCAAATTTTAGCCGCATGGATGCCAATAACCTGATCCCGGAAGGCGGCTGTTTGACCGATTCGATTCTTTTTCAGACGGATTTACAAATACCGCGTTTTAGTTTTAAATGGGATTTGGGCGATGGCACCAGCAGCGAGGCAGCAAGTTTTTATCATAAATATTCGGCAACGGGTATGTACAAGGTGCAATTATTCCGCACGGATCTATGCCTGAATACCACTGATACACTTGTCTATCCGGTTCAGATTACTTTGCGCCAGGCGGCAGTGGTACCGGAAGATTCGGAAGTATGCGCTGGTGCAACCATTTCGTTGCGCGCCGACGATATTGCCGGCGCTACTTACCGCTGGAAAGGTCCCAATCAGTTTGTTGCATTTGAGCAAAATCCGGATTTACTTGCGGCCACCGTGGCGATGACTGGGCAATATGCCGTAGTTGGAACGGTAAATGGCTGTGAAAGTTATCCGGCTTATGCGCAGGTGCTCGTTCATCCGTTGCCCGAACCAGCCCTTGGAAGCGACACGTTTGTTTGTCCTGAGGAAAATATGCCGTTGACAGTACTGGATCCAGGCACATTTGAACAATATCAATGGCAGGATCAATCGCGAAGCGCCACGTACACTGTTATAGAACCTGGTTTTTATGCGGTGCTGGTAAAAGATGAATATGATTGTTGGGGGAGCGACACCATCCGGGTTTCGACCATTTGCCCAACGAAATACTATATCCCGAATATATTTAGCCCGAATGATGACGGGATTAATGATTATTTTGAAGTATTGGGTTCTGATATTCGAAGTTTAAACCTGCGTGTTTTTGATCGTTGGGGTAGTTTGGTGTTTGAAGGAACCCAGGCAACGGCGCGTTGGGATGGTAGTTATCGTGGTAAGCCGCTAACGCCTGGCGTATACCCGTGGGTTGCCCAGATTGGTGCCTACAACAGCGATGGCAGCACCTATGAAGTGGAGGCACACGGCACGATAACGTTGGTTAAGTAACACAGACCTTACTCCCGACGAATGGCTTCTACTGGGTCCAGTTTAGCCGCCTTCATGGCCGGGTAGGTACCAAAGATGATTCCAATTAAAATGGCAATCAGGGTAATGATCCCAAAGGTGTTCCAGGTGTACACGGCCGTAAAGGGAAGTTTGACAAAGAGGCGTATTATTGGAATAATGATCATGGTGGCTAAAATGCCGCCAATGAGGCCCAAACCGCTCCCAAAAGCAGAAATTGCGAGCGATTCGGAGAGAAACAGATTCCGAATATCCGATTTTTTAGCACCTAAAGCTTTGCGTAATCCTACCTCAACGGTGCGTTCGGTAACCGAAATGAGCAGCACATTCATCACACCGACCCCGCCTACCAACACAGAAATGCCCACAATAAAGCCCATAATAATACGGAACAATAAAAAACCATCGGCGGCTTGATCGACCCGCACGTCATTCGATAAAACCCTGAAATCTTGGTGGGCTGCTCCATAGCGTTTTTGAAGCCATGTTTCCGTTTGCGTTTTTAACACAGGTACATTTTCTACTTGATTGGCCTCTAAAATGCAGGCAGGCGGTGCAGCCCGCAGTTCATTGGCATGGAGGATGGAGATGGGGATAAATGCCATGGGCGGCTGGTCGGCTTTAGGCCTTAAGGTTGCCACAATTTGAACAGAATGGTTGCCGAATCGGAAAAATTTGCCAACCACTGCTCCGGTAGAATCGATTAATTTGGCCAGGGTGTGGTTTACCACTGCCACTGGTTGTTGCTGTTCGATCGCTGAATTTGAAAAAGCAGCACCTGAAACGACGATCGAGTCGGGGCAATCTAAAGTGGAGACCGCTTGTAATATGGCAGCAACCGGTTCGGGTTGGTGTTCGAAATACAATTGCCGGTTAAACTCCGTGTTCAGGTTGGACTTTCCTGCGTCGCCCGAATGTGCGTTGGTTTCGCGCAAGAGTTGTCGGAAATCCGCGTAGTCGATTACCTGAAAGCTGTCTTTTTTTATGGATAGGTTGTTTACCGATTTTTGCGTTAGGGTTTCTACCATAACCGCCCGCAAATTGGTTGTATCAGAAATTTGGTCGCGCACGTATTTTTCCAATCCATCAATCAGCGAAAGGATGGATACCAGGGCTGCTACGCCAATTACGATCCCTAGTACGGATAAAAACGTATGGAAAAGGTTGGTTCGGATGTTTTCGAGGGCGTACAGAAACGACGACAGGAAGCGCTTGATCATAGGGTAGTGCGATATTTAGTAAGGCAAATAAGCGGATACACCTTGCTTTTTCGACTTTTTTTCGACTATAACCTATTGTCATCCGATGAGTGCACTAGAACAGTACTAAAGCGGGTGCAACAATCCGAATCGTTGCACCCGATCTCTCAAGATGGAGGATTAAATTGCTTGCCGGCCCAAATCAGCCACTTTTTTGAGCCATTGCTCCCTTTTTGCAGCTGTTGAAAACCGCAACCGATCGAACGTGGTGACTTTTACAGGCTTAATTCCACAATATTGCAGGGTGGCCACTTTGACCGATTTGATATTGGCATTGCCGTACATAAGCCAATTGTAGATCGCAGGGGAGTCCATCGTAAGCAGGATGCGCGCACTTTTGCCGCTAAGATACTTGTCCCACCAAGGTGAATTCGGCCGGTATTTGAAGGCAAAACCCGGTAAGAAAGTACGGTCAAAGAACCCTTTTAGCAAGGCGGGTATACTTCCCCACCAACTTGGGTAAACGACGACAAGGTGTTCGGCCCAGACAATATCTTGTTGTGCCTGCACCAAATCGGGCTCAAGTTCCTGGGTTTGTGCATAACCCGTGCGCAAAACGGGGTCAAATTGCAGAGTACCTAACTTTAGCAGGCGCACTTCATGTCCACCAGCACGGGCACCTTCGGCATAACTTTCGGCGAGGGCATGGTTGAAGGAGGTATTGCTTGGGTGGCCCAAAAGGATCAAAATCTTTTTCATGGTTGTTGTTTTTCTGTTTGTTACAAGGCGAAAGTATAAGGGGCTTTCTGCAAACAAAACCTGATTTCAATCAGTAGCAAGCATGATCTGGTGAACGGTCGCAAATTCCGGTTGAGTTGTCGCACCTATTTTTTTACAAATTGGCCTTTTAAAAGCCCGGTCCAGCCCAACCAAACCATCGTATAAATCAGTTTTGCGTCTACCCCAACCAATATTCTAAGCCGTGGATGTTTTGCCTGAATGGCCTTTTGAATGGCTTTCGCCACTTTTTCGGGCGGGGAGGCAAATCGTGCAGCCGTATTGGCAACTGTTATCATTGCCTCCATATTACGGCGATAGTATGAACCATTCGGGCCGGCAAGGGCTGCGGTGGCTATATTAATGTCATTGTTGGTTTTGGTAAAAAACGGCGTTTTAATACCACCCGGCATAATGCAGGCGACCTTGATATTGAGTGCCTCCAATTCAAATTTCCAGGATTGACTTAAGCCTAAAACTGCGAATTTAGAGGTGTGGTAAGCAAATTCCCAAGGAATCCCTATCGCGCTTCCGATCGAGCCGACATTGATAATTTTAGCGCCTGCGGGGTTGTTTTGCCCATTGCGCTGGAGCAAAGGCAGCATGCGCTGGGTCAAATTGATTAATCCGAAAACATTCACCTCCATCAATTGGCGTACTTTCTTTTCTTCGGAAACTTCAAAAGGTGCGACATAATTGATTCCGGCATTGTTGATTAAGGCGGCAAGTCCGGCGGATCCTGTTTCTGCATCGATGCGTTCGAACGCGGCGTTAATATCCTGGGCATTGGTTACATCCAATTGAATGGGCCGGATATGGTCGGGTGCAGCCGCAAGCAACGCCGCAGCATCTTTTTCGTTGCGCACGCCTGCGTACACGATCATTCCCTGGCGCGCCAAATACAAGGCGGTAGCGTTACCAATGCCTGTGGAGGTGCCGCTGAGTAATACAAATTGAGTTTGCATGTTATGTTTGTTTTAAAAGTGAGCACTTACTTGCAATTGAAGTTAAAAAAAATCATCCATATTTGGACTTTAGCAACGCGACGATCGTATCCACGCCGTCCATAGCAGGTTGGGTGATGAGTTGGTTGACCAATCCGTCAAGGGTGAAATACAGGATATTGGCCTCTACTTTAGGATTTTCCCATTCTAATGCCTGTAAAGCAACGATGAGTCGCTGCATGAGTGGCAACATGTAGGCTGGCGGTCCGGCATCATTTTTTCGATACCTGCGCTGCCATTTGAGGGAAATCTGTAAAGTCCAGAATGCACGCTCTTGCTGGAAGAGCAAAATGGGCAAATCAATTATTTTATGGATCGCCGTTACATGATTTGCTTCCTGTGAAATATCAATAATAAATGGTTGTAGATGCTCCTGCCCCAATTCGAGCAGGGCATCCATCAAGCCGTCTTTATTTGTGAAATGCCGAAAAATCAAACCTTCCGATACATGCGCCTCGCGTGCAATCTGGCTCGTGGGCGTAGCATCGTAACCTTGTTCAGAAAACAAGCGCAAGGCAGTTTGGAGGATTTGTTCTTTCTTCTCAGTCATAAAATTGTGAGTAATCGCTCACAAAGGTATGGGGTTAATTTATTTCTTCCAAATTATTTTAAATAATTTAAAAATCCTGCTGTTTAAACGGTTACCCAATAATCCGATCATCTTTTGCCGCATACCGCGCAAAACCCAACAATGCCCCGGTCACCATGATGTTGCGGAATACATTTACCATTTCCAGTTCCATTTCTCGGGCAAGGTTTTCGGCCATAATTTCCGCACCAATTTCATGGCCCATGGCGCGTGGAATATGTACCAGCACGGCCATTAGGATCACATAAACCGACATACAGGTGTAGGCTAATTTGTCGTACTTACCGACCACTGCGCTGATGATAAACAGCGCGATACACAGTGCTGTGAAATAATTCCCAAAAAGCGCATCAGGACGCGGATATTTTAAAAGCGCAAGACTTTATAGAATCCAATGCCCATCAAAAGATCACCGTTTCTGCGGTTTCTGAAAAAATGGCTATGAGTGAGCGCTCCTTTATTCGGCGCTTTAAATTGGCTACTGGCAATACGCCTTCCGAATATATTCAACGGGTAAAAGTAGAACACGCCAAACAACGCCTGGAGGAAGGGAAAGACAATATCAAGGAGGTTTCATACAGCACAGGGTATGAGGATTTGAAGTATTTCCGCGATGTATTCAAGCGATATACCGGACTTACCCCTTTGGAGTATCGTCGTATGTTTTCTTTTGAGGGGCAATAGTGTACTTGCCTGGTTGTCTATCCATTTATGCCTATTTTTAAATCTCGCAATTCTGCGGCGGTGTATTTGAGTGAATTCGGGTTTAAGTACTAACGCAAAATCGTGATGATCGGAAAATCCTGTCCATAACCGTAACTTGACGGGTACTGCGGCGAACCTTTATACCGCGCCGTGACATCGGGTACTTTTTCCTGCAAATAAGCATCCAACTCCTTCACCGTCAGTTTTTTATCGCCGGTATCACCCGCACCTTTGAAGGCCTCCAGTAAACAATACGTAAATGCACCATGCCCCAATTGGGCAAACTCAGAAGCAAATTGTGCACTTCCAGAGGCCGTTAGCCAATGCGTGCCGGTGGAGCGGGCAAGTTGGGCAATGGCTTTTTCTTCGGCCGCACCCCGCGCCACAACCACCTGCTCCAATGCGCCTGCCGACTGACAAGCATCCAGGATAAACAATTGTTTTTGGGCTTTTATTTCCTTCGAATAGCTTTGTAGTTCATTGGCACTCAGTCCTTTTTGCGCCAGGGCTTCATCATTTCCATACAACTGGGTTACATCTTGCGGCACCAGGAAAAAGGTCTTTTGATCGTTGATGACCCCATGACCGGCATAGTAAAACAAGAACAAATCTTGTGGATTGGCGGTGGCTTTCACTTTATCGAGGGCCGCTACGATCCCCGCTTTTGTGGCTTGTTCGTTGGTGATAAAAATGGTGTTTACCTTGCTAAAAATACTTTTAGCACCTTGTTCGATGGCATCTTTAAAGGCCAATGCATCCGCTTGTGCATAGTTCAGGCTGTATTTTGGGTTTTTATAGGTATTAATCCCGATGACCACCAAGTGCAATTGCAGACCACCCGTAGTGCTTGTATTTTTGTTTGATCCAGCCAGGAAAATCACCATCTCTGCCGGTACGGATTCGGTGCGTTGTTTGTTGATGGCGACTGCACGGATCGTGTTTTCACCGGGTAAAAGCGGGAGGGTGTATGATTTGTTAAATTGACTATTGCTGGCATTTTCCTCCTCTACGATCAGGTTGCGGGTGCTGGACTCGACCAATTTTCCATTCAGAAACAGTCGGATTTCGGCAATTTCACCGTCTTTGCTGGCTGCTTCCAGTTGGATATTTACCGAGGATTGCGTGGCGTCGTACACCTCCAATTTGGGGTCGTT
The DNA here is from genome assembly GCA_040397785.1 of Saprospiraceae bacterium. Classification (GTDB taxonomy): domain Bacteria; phylum Bacteroidota; class Bacteroidia; order Chitinophagales; family Saprospiraceae; genus M3007. Next base: position 66,894 of record JBBAVI010000011.1, read on the forward strand.
GCGCTTTTTGCCACCGTTAAACATCATTTTGATGGTAGGAAGGGGCTTTAATTGCTTGATATTGGGCAGGTTTTGTGGCAAATTTTGGTCCCACACCTGGGAAAGTAAGCCCGGTACGTAATATTGCTCGTATAAACTTTCCAGTGGAATAATTTCGTTACCCCGGCTGTAATACATTTTCTGCATAGCGCCCGCAGAAGCATCGAAGCGCCCATCGGGGGTAAAAACAACCCAGTCCTCGGTTTCTTCAAAAAGTAAAATCCGAGCCACCTGCCGCTTTTTTTCCAAATCGTATATGCTCAATCCGCTGCTTTCGGAAGTAACCAGGTAGCGTTCATTGCGCATGAAAAAAACATCTCCGCCGCGCTCTTCCGGGCATTTAATCACATGGGTTTGCTTTTGGGTAATTACGTCTACAATGGCAAGGTCATCGCCCACTGCATCATTTGTCTTGTTGTTAAGTTGCACCGCCGCTGTCTTTCCGGAAGGAGAAAGGGTCGTCCACCATTCCGTAGCCGGGAGTTGGCAGGTGGCTTTGTTGGGCGTTCCGGTGGCCGCATCCAGCCAGATCAGTTGATCTTTTTCGGTGAAACTGGCCGTTTTACCACCATTTTCGAACCGAACATTATCGAGCCAGTTGCCAACATGCTGCCAAAGGATCCGTTTACCCACTAAATCATAACAATACACCAAATCAAAACCTTCCGATCCATCGGTGCGAAAAAGCAGCCGTGATTTGTCGGGCGAAAGGTCACAGATGTAATTATGGCCGCTTTCATACAACACGTAACCGCTGGAGGCTTCCGGTTTGGGCACAAAACTCCGCAGCTTGTAGTTTTTTAAGTCAATAATATAAATCCCTTCATTGGCCACAGCCGCCAGAAAACCTGCCGCCTCAAATATCCGCAAACCCACCAGTCCGACAGCTGGTATGGTTTCTATTTGTTTATAAACGAGTTCTTTGCTACTCGGATCAAATTCATACAATCCCTGGGTATTTACCACCACAAATCCGCGTTTGCCATCGGCGGTAAGTCGATAAACACAATTTGCATTTTCCACCGGTGCTTTAAACCGCTTCACATGCAGGCTATTTTGGTCAAAATACAACGCACGGTCTTGCAACCATAAGCCATCGGTGTGTTGCATGGAATAATTTTGTTCGGCATGCAAAGGCGTGTATCCGTATTTACCTTGATACACGTCGCCCGGCATCGCATATTTACCCATCGTGATCCCCATGATATAATATTTTCCAGACGGGGCAAAACGCAGGTTTTGGGGGCCATTTATACCGTAACCAGGATATTCGAATTTGCTGATGGCGCTTGCCGTAAAATTGCGCACATCAAAAATCCGGTATTCCCCCTGGTATTCGAGCGCAAGTTGGTTGGCATTAATTGGGTAGGCCTCCGTAATACTCATCGGATCTATATCTGATTCGACGCGGAACAGCTCTAAAGATTTGCGTTTCGACTGGCCGCTGTTGGCGTCTAATTCTTCCAAAAAGAAGGTCTTTTCATCTTCACCAGAAAAGGCCAGTAAATTGCCATTGGGCAGGTAAGTGTACGGAAAGGTTTTTTTATCGTAATTTTTTACTAACTTTTTGGTATTCAGGTTGATAATACGCGTTCCCATCACCTGATCGTACAAAAGCAATTGTTGCTCATCGAGGCTCAGGCTTAGGCGGTTGATGGCGTGGGTGGCCATGGTTTTTACCGTATAGGCGTATATCGTGGACGAAATTCCTGTTGCAAGGGTAATTTTTTGCACAAAAAGGTTGTCATATTGCGCCGTTTCGCGGCCGCCGCCATACAACGTTTTCCCATCGGCGGAAAAAATCAGCGTTCCCAGGGTATGGGCTAATTTGATTTTTTGCGTCAACACAAAACGATTGAGGTTGTATAGGTACAAGGTATCGGCGTTTTGGAAAGCCAGCCATTGATTATCGGAACTTACCGTGAGTATATGCTCAAAGTTGAGTTGTCGGCCGCCAGTGTATGTAGGGAACATGATGTTTTTGAGCAGCCGTCGGGTTTCGTTTTCCCAAATTTTTATTTCTGAAGCCCCCGCTGTAATCAGGTATTTTTCATCATGTGTAAAAACAACATTATCAGCATAGTGCCGTGCGGGAAAAATCAATGCTGGCGCTTCTGTTTGTGCCAGAGAAACAAAAGCCTGAAGCAAAAGTAGAATGGAAAAGAGGTATTTCATGTTGGAATATTTGATTGTTTATAACCGCTGCGCTGAATTTTACTCTTTACCCGTTTCAATTTTTACCCCAAAACGGTTGCCGCCCAAGGCATACAATTGAATTTTAAGCAACACACCAAGATCTTGATCGTCAAAGGTTTGTACTTTCCAAACATGGGTATTGCCCGTATTGGTGCTGTATGCTGCTTTGTACACCAGGCGGTATTCCAGACCTTCGAGGCTTGCAATACTTTTCAAGGTTTCATCGTAATAGGTACGGGCCTCGTTCAGCGCATCAAAGTTCCTTCTGGCTTCCAGGCGCCATTGCCCGGCGGCATTTTTGCGAATAATGGTTTGTTCGGCGCCATCAAAAGCAATGGCTGCGATAAATTCATCTTTTTTACCTTCAATCGGGGTGGCCCGCAAGTCTTTAAGATCCTGCTCCGCCGCACTTTTCAGGTAGGTATTAAGCGCCAGGGTTTGGGTTTCATCGGCTTTAGGCGCCGGAGCAACACCGTCCTCAACGGGCTCGTCGTTAAACAGGTTGTCCGGCACATCAAAGCTGGGTTCTTGGGCAAATTCAGTATCCGGCAGGTTGGCAGCAATAACGATTTTATTGTTAAAAAACCAAAGCATTGAAACCGTGCCCTCTGCTGTTTTATTCAATAACCAGTGGTTGGCAAGGCTGGGATGGGTGGCGGGACCTAAATCGGCCGTAAGCAAAGCCTCCAACGTATCGGCGTCTTCAAATTCAAAAATTACCTCGTACAAAGGCCGGTAACCATCCATGTCAAAAATATAAGAGATGCCCAGCAAACCTTTTTCCTGGATAGGCCAGTAATACTCCTGGCGAAAATTAATGCCGCTGTCCACTTTTTTAACCGGAAAACGGCGGCTCAGAAAAGTATCTAAAGGCGTAGTGATCGGCACATTTTGGTTGGCCGTAACGGTGGCAAAAATTTCACCATACTCCTTTCTGGTAGCACCGCTTTGGGCATAGATTAAATCATTGAAAATCAAAAAAATATACAGAATATGCAGGATTCGCTTGTTCATGTTGCGACAGATTTATTTGAAAAAAGGAGCATGTGCAAGGATTATAAAGAAAAGCCCAGGGTCATACCCATACGTATTTGAAAACCCCAATAGGTTTCTTTTCGGGCAGATAAAAAGGCGTTGCTGAAATTGTAATCGGCGCGCGGATAGGCAGGGTTGTTGAGGTCGAACAGGTTATACGTGGCGCCCAAGCCAAAGTAGAAATCGGCGCCAAAGGGGCGGTGCTGCCAAAGTTGTCCAAAATTCAACATAACACCATAAGCGGTAAGTTTTGGGGTAAAAGGCAAGTCTGTGGTGATCGCAACACCACTCGTTTTATCTAGTACGGCACTCATTTGAGGCTGATAATTGCGTTCATTGTAGGTAAGCAAAAAGCCACTATACCCGCGGGATGCACTACGCTCGGATTTCAATTTTTTGTATCCGAAGTGGGCATAGAAACCGTCCCAATGCGGGTTCGGGAAATCTGTCAGGTTATCGGCATTGCTCAGCCGCTCGTTCTGGAGGTAATCCTGGTCATTTTTGGCCTTCATGTAAGAAAACTCGAGCATCGATTGGCCAATTGGAAGGTTGATCACGCCGCCTAAATCAATATATTGCGGACGTTGCACTATGCGTAAAACATAAGCGCCTACATACATACGGTTTCTGTTGGCGCGTTTTGCGGCCCGCTCTTGCCGTTTTTGGGCTTCCTGGGCGCGCTTTTGGGCTGCTGCGCGGCATCGATTGGCTGTTTCCTCGATGGCTTTCGCTTTGTTGACATCCCCAAATTTTTTAAAATAAGCCGCCAGGCGCTCATATTCTGCACAATTGTCGGAGCCGATTTGTGGTAAAATTTTATTGCAAAATTTCCAGCCGCCTGCCGATTCACCCGCCTGTTCAAATAAGGGCAACAAATCCCAGCATTGCGCATTGGTAAAACCGTAACCCAAATCCAGGGCCTGGCTGTAAAACTGGCCGGCCAGGGCATTCATATCGCCTGAACGGTGCAAATCCTCCGCAATTGAAAACGAGGCCGACCCGTTTTTATCCCAACCCACAGGGGCCGATTTACCGGTGAGGAACAAATCCGCCACGGATTTCAGGAGCACGGTACCAAAATTAACCCGATTCATATCAGCCCGTTGGGTTGCATCCATTTTGGCGTACAAATCAATCATTTTTCGGGCTTGATCTATTTTACCTGGTTTTTCTACGGTAAAGTCATACAGGTACTTATGCATAAAAAATGTTACTACATAGTATCCTTCCGGTTGTAGATCAAATACCTTTTGCGCATATTTTCTCAAATTGACGGCATCTGTCTTTTTGAAATAGTATTCGGCCAATTCGCCATAAAAGCGCTGTCGGGTTTGCAAAAAGGCAGTATATTCAATGACAAATGCCTTTCCGCCGGATTGATACCGAAAAGGGAATTCGGTAGGGCCCAGTCGATCGAATTCGCTTTCAATGGATTTTAGTAGCTGGTCGCCTAGGCCTGTATCCGTGTTGCCCAGTTTGTTGTAGTACACTTCCGCCCGCAAATGGACCAGCACTGCCAGGAAATATTTTGCGGTACGCTTTTCTTCTGCCGTTCCTTTTTTGAGCACGCTTTTCAGGAGTATTTCGGCATTATCCGCTAGTTTTAACAAACTGGCAGGATCTACATCCGGTTTAGTGGAGGATTCGGTGATGGTTTGATAAACGCGGACTGCATTTTCGAGTTGCTGCTCGGTTTGTGCCATAGCAGTCAAGTGCAACATGGTGAGCATGCTGCCAATCAAGTAGTATTTTTTCATATCAGATGATTCCTTTGCGACGGGCCTGTTCGACGGCGGCGGTTTTATTGTTTACCTGAAGTTTTCTGTAAACATGTTCAATATGGGTTCGTACGGTGCCGGTCGAAACAATTAGGTTGTTGGCTACTTGTTGGTAGCTCAGACCTCGGCTCAATTGTTCTAAAATTTCAACTTCGCGGGGAGTAAGATTATGTTCGGGCGTTTCGGCGGGCGGGGTGCCCCGACGCATCATTTGTAGTGCTTTTCGGGCAACGGCGGGCGACATTGGTGCGCCGCCTTCCAATGCTTCATGGAGGTTGCGGTGTAAACTTTCTGGTGTTTCATCTTTTAACAAATAACCATCGGCACCCGCAAGAATGGCATCAAAAATGTGGTTTTCATCTTCAAAAACCGTTGCCATCACCACTTTTACCTGTGGATACAGATCTTTAAGCGCCTGGGTGGCCACAATTCCATTCATTTCAGGCATATTAATATCCATCAGCACCAAATCGGGTTTGTGGAAGCAGCCTTCGAGCCATTGCAGCAGCAAGCGGCCATTCATGGCCACGTGCACCACCTGAAAATCGGCAGAGGCCTCTACATTTTCCTGTAACATCCGCGCCAAACGCGGCAGGTCTTCAGCAATGGCGATGTGGTATGGCATGCGTGGACTGGGTTTGCGGCTGCTTATTTCGAAGCAACCTGTTCTACACGACAAAGGTAGGCTTCCTTTTCTTGTCGGCTTATCCGACGAATATCGGATATTGCGGGTAAGGCTTAGGGTGTGCGCAAAGGCACCAGGATCGTTATCGATGTTCCCGTATCGGGTATGCTGGAGATATTGCAAGTGCCGCCAATTTCGACGGCGCGCTGGCGCATATTTTGCAGGCCATAGCCCATGGTAAGTTGCGTGTCTATCTGGAATCCTTGGCCATTATCATACAGCACCATGCGCAATTGCGGCTCCTGGAGGTCGAACAAAATATGCACTGCATCGGCAGCAGCATGTTTGATGGCATTGGTGATGCCTTCCTGGGCAATACGGTACAAGTTGAGCAAAATGCCAGGACTGAGTATCAGCGACTCTAAATCGGATTTGCAGGTGATATTTACTTCAACCTGGGTGTTTTTACCTGCAAATTCGCTTATTTTGGTCAATAATTCCTGCAATGGAGCATCCTGGGTTTGAATGGCCCAGATCGTTTCCCGCAATTGCTGCATGGCGGTTCGCGTATTGTCCACAATATTTTTTAGGGCATTTTGTTGCGTTTGATCGCCGGTACGCTGCACCTGGCGGGTCAGTTCCGATCCGATCAGGGTCAATTCGGCCCCTAAATTGTCGTGCAGGTCGCGGCTGATGCGCAGTCGTTCTTCCTGCAGTCCGTTGTACATTTCGGCCCGAAGCAGTTCTTCCTGCAGTTGGGCTTCCCGTTGCAATTGGGCTTGTTTTTCGCGTTGCCGTTTGATCAGCACAGATCCAACAGCGATACTCAGCAGCAACAGCCCAATCAATGCTAACAGCCAAAAATTCCGGCTGCGCACCCGCAATTGTTCCCGAATGAGGTCCTTTTCTTTCCGGGCCGTTTCGTATTTAGTTTGCATTTCTGCAATCTGTCGGCTGCGGTTAATGTTAAAAAGGCTGTCTTTAAGGGAATTGCTCAAGTTAAGCCAGTGGAGTGCTTCTTTAAAATTGCCGCTTTCTTGCTCGCATTTCGCCAGCATTTCGAGGTTATATTGCCGTAAAGCCAGAAAATTGATGCTCGACGCGATGGCTAAACTTTTTTCAAAATAGGCTTTTGCGTCTTTGTAACTGGCTGCTACCAGGTACGCTTCCCCAATGTTGCAATAATTGACGGCCATACCTTGTTTGTCGCCCATTTTTGCCCGAATTTGCGTCGATTGTTCGATCAAATCAATCGCCAAGCGCGTATTCCCTGCGTCAGAGGCGACGGAAGCGAGGTTATTTAACACATATCCCAGTCCGATACTATCGCCAATGGCCTGCCGGATCGAAAATACGCGCAAAAACAATTCCTGCGCCTGAGGCCATTCATTGTGCTGCATGGCTATGATGCCCCGATTATCGAGTGCCGTTGCCAGCAAACTCGAATCCCGGGCTTTCAAGGCTGCCTGCTCTGCGGCTACCGTATATTGTACCGCCTTTTCTTGTTCCTTAAAACGGGAATAATAAATGGCCATTTCATTGAGCACCGAGGCTTTGCCTGCCTCCTCGCTCAAGGCTTCGAAAAGGTCGAGCGCCTGCTGGTAATAACCCAGTGCTAATTCATATTTTCCTAGCAAATAGTAGTTTACCCCCAGGTTTTTGAGGGTTTTGGCCTCTAATAATCGGAGTTTGTCGTTCCGTGCAATGGTGAGCGCACGTTCTCCCAACACCTTACCCTGTTCGAAATCGGCCGATGAAATCGCGTAAAACCGTGCATTAATCAGCGTTACCTGTGCCTCCGGGGCAAGATTGGGCAAGGCTGCCAGTACTGAGTCAAGCGTAGTTTGTGCCTGGCAGCCGACCGCCAGGCACAAACAAACTATCCATGTCAGTATCCGTTTTTGCAAATTTAGTTGTGTGTTATTTCCACCATCAGCGGCACCACGGTACCCTGATGTTTAACTTTTTTTACTTGAAATCCAATTTCGTCCAAAGCGTAACTGACTTCCGACGGGAGGATTAATTGATCACCCAGGGCGGCTTTGATTTTTTGCGATAAACCGCCCGCCGTTTGGTTCATTTTATTTAGTATTTGAGCCGTATTGAGCGGTCCCTGGCTGTATAAAATCAGCATATAGTCCGTACCCGCTTGTTGGTCCATTTTTACAATTTTTGTTTCAGAAGGGAAGGCCACTTCACTTTCGGCTCCGATGTGCGGCGACATATTATCGTCAAAAGGCAGGATTTTATTCACTTTGCCTGACAAATCGGTTGCGAAGGCGTAAATATAAGATTCTGAATTGGTAGTAATGTAAAATCTAAATTTAGTGCCACTTGAATAGGCTTCATCCATGCGGTAGGCCATCAAATCTTCTTTGTAAGCAGGCGTATCATCTTCTACAATCAGGTTGCGGGTGAGGATCCGGTTGGCAGGCATTTGGGCACCCGTATTGGTTTGAAAACGCACTTTTCCTGCCAACAACACATCCATAACCGGGTCGATCGGGCTCGGCGTTGGAGTAGGTGCGGGTGTCGGCGTAGGCTCAGGCTGTACAACGGTAGCAGGATAAGCCTGGATTGCAATCAGAGAATATTCGGCAAAATCTTTGTATTTTATCCATACAAAACCGCCATCGCCCCAAGTACTGCCCCAGCTGTTGAGCACCCGAAATGCGCCCCCGTATTGATTGTCATCATACCCAACGATGCACATAGCGTGCCGTCCGTGTTGTCCGGTTGGACCATCGTCGGTCGCCAAGGGTTCCCAGAGTGCTTTGGAATTGTAAAATGATTCGGTTACCAAAAAGCCCAGCATGCAGGGATAACCTTCTGAAAGCGCTTTTTTCACACTGTTTATTTTTATGGAAGCGTCTATTTCATCGGGCAAATAAAGGATCTGGTAGTCGGCAATGCGAAAATCAAAACCTTCGAGCATGGCTTCCACGGCCACGGATGCGCCACATTGATAAGGCATGGTTTGGTTGGTGGCAACCCCCAGGTTTTTCATCAGTTCAAAAGCGTCGACCGGGTTGGTACCTTCCTGGCAATTGACATCCCCTTCAGCCTTGATTTGTTCGTATACGTAAGAGGGCGAAAAGATGCGCTGGTTGATTTTTGAGGAGCTTGTGATATTGTTTTGTTTGGCCCATAAAATGGTACGCAAATGATAGGCCACCGAAAAAGCCACGCAAGTGCTGTATTGTCCCTGATCGCCCGGTGTTGGGCAGAATTTTTCGAGGGAAGCCGCCCTAGGCATGGCCTTATAACTTTGAGTGGTGAGTTTGGCTTTGTAGGGGATGGTCCGCAGTGTAGGCGGATCAAAGATCATTCCGGTAGTTTTTTTTTGGGCAAAAACGGTCGTAGCTGCCAACAAGAGCGCAGCAAGCAAAGTAACATGTTTCATAAGGACGATCGGATCGTAAGTTTCGAAATACGCGAGGGCCGCCTGAGCATTCGGCGCTCAAGCAACAATGCGATAGTCAAACAAAGGTCGGGGTAGTAGGGCAGCGGGCCTATCCGATGTTTATCGGATATTAGCGTTGGCTCAAGTCCAGACACTAGGATACTTTTTGTAAGTAAGGCCTACGTTGGGAAGGAACACGACTACGCATTATTAAAGGCAGCGTTCCCTTGCGCGATACCTTGGTTTAAGAATTTTATCGTACGATTGGATTCTGGTTATCAAGGTTTTCAGTCAGATTACGAATCTTAAAAAAGTTACCTACCACATAAGAAGTCGAAAAAGAAGGAACTAACTGATGGACAAAAAAATTAAAATTAAGTGGCTGCTAGGGAACGAATAAAAGTTGAGCACAGCACAGGTGGATTAAAACGTTATCGAATTCTAAGTGAACGCACAAGAATTAAGGATTTTGTCTTATTTGATGAAATTATTGGTATTTGTGCAGGCTTATAGAATTACACTAAAATCAACACAAATGATTGATTGTAATCATGTCACCAACTCTATTAATTATGGGATAAAAGTACTATGCATTGTTTATAAATAAAAGGGGTTCCACGGAGAAGCTTGGAGGGACGGAGTTACGCGGAGAAAAAAGGGTTCCACGGAGAAGCTTGGAGGGACGGAGTTACGCGGAGAAAAACTCTGTGCAACTCCGTCCCTCCAAGCTTCTCCGTGGAACCCTTTTAAAAACCGCGTCTCGGAGGGACAAGCACGAAAAAACTTGCACCCCTCCCATTTTCTCCCCACTTTTGCCCCAAAATAAAGCATCACTATGCACAATACCATGAAATTCCCAGCGATTCTTTTTGTCCTTTTCCTCGCCATCTCCAGCTGGCAATGCGGCAGTGAGCCAGCCCCAAGCACACCTACAACTACCACCGCCCCGGCTCCGAAAACCGCCCCGATAGAGCAGCCAGAACCGCAATTTATGCAGGAAGGCATTCTCGAATTTTATGCGGCCGATGGCAAACGCAAATTACAACGCTTTGATATTGAAATTGCCCACGATGAAGACCAACGCCAACAAGGCCTGATGTTCCGCAAAAGCATGGCCGATGGGCAGGGTATGTTGTTTGTATTTGACCAAGAAGAAGAACAGTCCTTCTGGATGCACAACACCTTCATCCCGCTCGATATTGTGTACATCGACGAAGATGGCGTGGTGGTTTCCATCCAAAAAAATTGTAAAATCCTCACCGATACGCCTTTACCCTCGGGAAAACCCGCGCAATATGTGGTGGAAATCAAGGGCGGTTTGTCGGACAAAATTGGCCTTGCGCCCGGCTCCAAAACCCAATGGCGGGATTTTGTGACCAACAAAAACAAGGGCGATATCGCGTTTTAAAACTTACTGATTCTGATCCCCAAACGTATCATCCGGTTTCTTTCCGGGTGTTTTCGGATTGGCAGGATCCTGTATTTCATCGTTGTAAATATCCGGCGAAAAATCTTCCTCATCGCCCGTGGGTGGCAAGCCATCCTGGTACGCTGCACAGTTGATTTCGATGCCCAAATCGCCGGCAGGACGTACAAAACGGGCGTTTATATCATATCCGGAGTCTTTGTCTTTTTCCAATCTGCCCAAAAATCCGGCAAAGATCGGGCGGGCCATGCGGGCGCCCTGACCATCGTTAATGCTCAAAAAGCGAATCCAACGGTCTTCCCCGCCCACCCAGGTACCCACCACCAAGCGCGGCGTGATCCCCATAAACCAACCATCGGTGAAGTCGTTGGTCGTACCGGTTTTACCTCCCACCTCGCTTTTCAAGGTATTGACACCCGGCGCACCCGATACGTTGTATTTCAACATATCCACCATCACGTAATTGACATTGGGGGCCAGGGCTACTTTTTCATCGGGCAGGGAACGCCAAAGCACTTTGCCGTTTTTATCCTCAATTTTTTTAATCACATACGGCCGGCCGTACATGCCTTTGTTGGCAAACGTGGAATACGCACCGGTCATTTCCATCACGGTAAGGTCGGCAGCGCCCAAACAAATCGAAACCTCCTTGGGCACGCGGTAGCCCCCATCCGTACGGCGGGCCGCAGAGTCGATGCCCATGTTATTGACCAGGCCGCGCACGGGTTCGGTACTGCCCATCTGACGCATCAGGTAGGTACTCACGGAGTTGACAGAGTTTTTAAGGGCCTCTTTGAGCGTCAATTTAGCGCCCGAATAAATGCCGGTGGAGTTGCGCGGCGTCCAGTCTTGCGTATGGGTGAAGTTCATATAACGCGCCGGAATGGTCACTTCCTGGTCGTACACCGGGAAACACGGACTGATACTTTGCTGGGCAATGGCGGTACTGTACACAAAGGGCTTGAAGGTAGAGCCTACTTGCCGATCGGTGCGAATATGGTCGTATTGAAAATGCTTGAAATTGATCCCCCCTATCCAGGCTTTGATTTCGTTGGTGGTAGGATCCACCGCCAGCATGCCTGTTTGCAGGAACATGCGGTGGTATTTCAGGCTGTCCATGGGCGACATGGTGGTATCCTTTTCGAACTTTGGGTTGTTCCAGGTAAACACCCGCATGCGCTGTTTGGTGTCATATTGTTTTTGCACCACCGCGCGCAGGGTTTGGTATTGGGTTTTAGCCTCTTTCCATTCGTTGCCCGATAAAATTTTGCGGTACGCCGCTGCCTGCTCCAGGGTTACGAAATTGGCGGCCAGCATTTTAGGAATATACCCCGCATTGGCTTCTTCCGAAAGCATGCGCTCCATATCGGCATCGGTGAGGGCATGGTCGTACCTTTTTTCAATACGCGCACTAATGGCGTCCATATATTTGGGCCAAAGCGCCTGAAACCGATCGCCTTCCCGCACCATGCGCCACAAGGATTCTTTGCGGCCTTTAATTTCCTCATCGGTTGTTTTTTTGGTGCGGTACGTCCAGGGGTCGCGGCCTTTCCACACTTCAAAAAAGCGCTTTTGCATTTTTTTCATTTGTTCCACCATCGCCTCCTCGGCGTGTTTTTGGTACACCGGATCAATGGTGGTATAAATTTTCAAACCGTCTTTATAAATATTGTACACCGAGCCATTGGATTTGCGGCATTCCGGTGCCTGGAGCAACACTTTAATATCGCGCTCCAGCACATCACACATGTAGGGGGCCTTATCGTCGGTAAAGTTAACTTTTTTAAATTTACTCATATCCAACTTGCTCACTTTCAAGGCGTCAAATTGGGTTTCGCTCAAAAAACCTGCTTTGCGCATTTGGGAAAGCACCACCCAGCGCCGCCGAATACAACGCTCTGGATACTTATTGGGGTTGTACAACGATGGGTTTTGCAACATCCCGATCAGGGTCGCCGATTCCTGGATGTTCAGGTCTGCCTGGTCTTTCCCAAAATAAACCTCCGCTGCAGAGTGAATCCCCACGGCGTTGTTGATAAAATCGACTTGATTGAGGTATAAAGCAATGATTTCTTCTTTGGTATAACTTTTTTCCAGTTTTATTGCCGTAATCCATTCGCGTAATTTGCGGTACGCGAGTGCAAAAACCTTCTCAAATTTGGTCATGCCTTTAAAATCGCGGTCCGAATACAGCATTTTAGCCAATTGCTGGGTCAGGGTAGAGCCGCCGCCTGCGCTGCGGTCGCGCAGCAGGATCGTGCGCACGAACACCCGCAGGATCGCGCGCGCATCTACACCCGTGTGCTGGCGAAAACGAGCATCTTCCGTAGCAATCAGGGCGTTCACCAAATGCGGACTCAAGGCTTCATACGCAACTGGTACACGGTTTTCGATAAAAAAACGGCCTAAAACCGAGTTGTCATTCGCTAAAACTTCGCTGGCACGGGCAGTACTGGGATCCTCTAATTCCCGAAAAGAAGGAATGGCCATGAAATTGATTGAAATCAGCAGCAGGAGCCCCAGGGCCAAACCGCCATATAATATTCGCCACATCCAGCGAATAATCAGCTGATAACGGGACATGCGTTCTTTCTGAAGGCCCGCTTTAAGGGAAATAAGACGCTGTGGTTCAGACATATATAAGGCAGTAAAATTGAAATTGAAGGACTTGGGCTTGTATTGAATTGCATTTTACCCAGGCAGTATATGGATTGGAATACGATGCTGCAAATATAGCGGAACTATTTGGCGGAAATATGGGGTTATTGCCGGAATTTCGCACAAACATTCCAATGATACAGGTCTTTTTTATCTGCACCCTTTTACTCGCAATCGCATACGCGGTGATTATGCTATTCTATTGGTATGGCTGGCGGCGTTTGCCGGAGGTGCCGTACCTGGAAGAAGCCGCCGCCATACAATCGATTACGGTGGTGATTCCAGCCCGCAATGAGGAACAAAACATGGCCGATTGCCTTTACAGCATTTTAGCCTGCCAATATCCTCACGAAAAACTGGAAGTGCTGGTGATGGATGACCACTCGGACGATGATACCGTCGCGATTGTGGAAAGGTATGCATTGAATGCACAGATGCAATCCATGGTCAGTTTATTCCGGGTATTGCACTTAGCCGATTACCTGCAACCCGAGGAGGAACTGGTTTCTTTTAAAAAAAAGGCATTAAGTATTGGTATCCAGGCGGCCAAACACGAACGTATCGTTTGCATCGATGCCGATTGCAGGATGGCGCCTGAGGTTTTGTGGTTGCATGGTATGGCAGGCGATAAAATGGCCATCGGTCCGGTGGTGTTTGAGCAAGAAAAAAACCTGTTGGAACGTTTTCAATCGCTTGATTTTCTGGGATTAATGGGCATCACCGGTGCGGGCATTCAACTGGGCTGGCAACATATGGGCAACGGCGCCAATTTGTCGTACCCAAAAGCCTTGTTCGAAGCGGTGGGCGGCTTCAGCGGTTCTGAAAACCGGGCCTCGGGCGATGATTTGTTTTTGATTCAAAAAGTGGCGGCATTCGATCCGACGCGCCTGGTTTATCTGAAAAATCCCGCAGCGGTGTACACTAAAGCCAAGCCCGATTTGCAGTCATTTATCGCCCAGCGGGTGCGTTGGGGCAGTAAAAACGCGGCTTTGCCCGAATGGCAGGTGAAGTTGGTACTGGCGCTCGTTTTTGCCTTTTGCTGGATTTTGTTGATTGATTTCACCTTAATGTTATTGCATTTAGGCAATTCTGCTACGATAGGTGTCTGGTTTAAAATCGTGTGGTTGGGATTTGCCGGGAAAGCTCTGTTCGATTATATTTTTCTGCGGGAAATGTGTTGCTATTTCCAGCGTAAGGATTTGTTGCCTTACTTTTGGCCCTCTTTTTTACTACACACCTTGTATATTCCGGTGCTGGGCACAATGAGTTTGTTTGCCACGCAGTACACCTGGAAAGGCCGGAAGGTTCAATAAACGATCATGTTCCAAGTAGTTTTTAATTTATATCCGTTTTCGGAAAACCTTTATTTGCCCTCCGCCAACATCGTGCAGGAAGATAAAGACGGCAGCTTGTCGCATATTATGCAAAAAGCGCTGCCTGCCACCCTGACTACTTACAGCATCGCGTTGAGTCCGGTGCTGAAACAATTATTTCAAATCATTGAATCGCTCACCCCGAAAGCGCTGGAGGCCAAATTCAAGCCCCCCAAGGCCCGAACAGTCACCGAATTGAAGCAATTGCTCACTGATCCTGCCACCAAATCGTCCGTGGAGCAATATATCTACAAAGAACTTGATTTGTTGCTCCATGAAATTTTGCGCAACCGCTTTCCCATTACGCTGGACGCCGAACGCCGCACTTTAGCAAAAGACGTATTGTTGGTATTTTCCAAAGAAGAACTACTCCCCCATTTGTCGTTTCACAAAACCCCGGAAGGGGTCACCTACCGCCTGCAATTGGGGAGCGAAACCGAAAAATGGAGCATTCGTGAACACGCGGTTTTCCCGCTCACCAACACCGATCCGGCCTGGTTGATCGTGGGTTATGCGCTGTTTCGCACGCCGGGCATCAATGGCAACATGGTGCGGCCGTTTCGCCTGAAAGATGCCATTCAGATTCCGCCGGATAAGGTAAAAACCTATTTTAAACAGTTTATTGCCAAAAAAGCGGGCCGCACCCAAATTGAGGCCGATGGTTTTGAGGTGCAAACGGCCAACGATTTGCTGGGTGTCCGCCTGGAACCGGCCGAAAACATCCTCGAACAACGTTGGGTGCTTAAACCCGTGTTCGAATACCAAGGCGCTGCTTTTTTGCCCGGTGAAAAACGCGACCGGGTTACCACTGTACATTTTTCAGAATTGGAAGGCGCCGAAATTACCGTCCACCAGGTGTGCCGCGACCATAATTTGGAAGCCGAACGCCTGCAATTTCTGGAAAGTCTGGGGCTTGTGGCCGATAGTCGGGTATTTTATATTCCGGAAAACGACCAGCCCGATCCCACCAAAACCACCTTGGAAACCGTGATTTACTGGCTGGCAGCCCACCGAAATGCCCTGGAAGCGCAAGGCGTCACCCTGGTGCAACCCCAAGTGGAAGGCCGTACGCTTGCTTTGTTGCCCTCCGATTTGCGGGTGCGTTCGCGCATGGAGGGCGACTGGTTTGATGTCGACGGTCAGGTGCAAGTAGGCGCACTCAGTTTTCCGTTTAAAAACCTCCTCCAGCATATCCGGAAAAACGACCCGTTTTACAAACTGCCCGATGGTACTTTTTTCCTGATTCCTGCGGCCTGGATGACCCGATACGCCGATTTGGCGCAGGCCCTGCAAGACAGTGCGGAGGGTTTGCGTTTGCCCAAATCCTTGTTTACCGTTGTGCAGGATGCCGGCTTGGGCGAGGGCGAACAAGGCGCAACTTTGCCGCTGATCGACCCGGATACCATTGATTTTGAGCCTTCTCCCGATTTAAAAGCGATCCTGCGGCCATATCAATTGCGGGGGGTAAAATGGCTGATCGGGCATTACCGGCATGGTTTGGGGGCTTGTTTGGCCGACGACATGGGTTTGGGAAAAACCTTGCAAACCATTGCCGTGTTATTGCATGCCAAAACAGCCCGCACCACCGTAGCGCCGGTTTCGGGCTTTGGCGGTCCGCAAATGAACATGTTTCAGGAATACCGGTCTGAATTGAAACCCTTGCAAGCGCTGATTATCCTACCCGCCTCGCTGGTATTCAACTGGCAAAAAGAATTGGCCCGTTTTGCACCCAACCTGTTCGTGTATGCCCACAGCGGACCCAAACGCCTGAAAGACAGCCGCGCCATGGCCGGTTACGACGTGGTACTCACTACTTATCACACCGCCCGCCTCGACCTCGAATTATTGGGCAAACAAGCCTGGCATTACATCGTACTTGATGAAAGTCAACAAATTAAGAACCGCGAATCTGAAGTATCCAAAGTAATTCTGGATTTAAAAGCCGACCATAAAATATCCTTGAGCGGTACGCCGATTGAAAACAGTTTGTCCGATTTATGGATGCAAATGGAGTTTATCAATCCCGACACCCTGGGTAGTTTTCGCAGTTTTAAGGAGCAGTTTTTAATTCCGATTGAAAAACAAAACGACGAGCGCGCGCAACAACGCTTGTTCAGTCGGGTGCGGCCCTTTTTTCTGCGGCGCACCAAAGAAGAAGTGGCCCCCGAACTGCCCGAACTGAGTGATCAGTTGTTTTATTCTGAAATGAGTGCCGACCAGCGCAAACGCTACGATCAACTAAAATCGGCGGTGCGCAACGAAATTTTATCCCTGTTCGATGATCCGAAAACCCGCATTCAAGCTTTGGCCGCCCTCACCCGCCTGCGCCAATTGGCCAACCACCCACTCCTGGTAGATGCAGAATACAGCGGCGAAAGTGGCAAATTTTTGGATGTACTTGCGCTTTGGGAAACCGTGCGCAAATCGGGGCATAAAGTGTTGTTTTTCAGTTCTTTTGAGAAACATTTACGCTTATTTCGGGCGGTTTTTGAAAAAAATGGGCACCCTTTTGCCTGGCTTACGGGCGATACCCCGGGCGAAGAACGCGCCAAAGCCGTGCAGCGTTTTCAGGAAGACCACAGCGTACAGGCTTTTTTCATGACCCTCAAAGCAGGCGGCGTGGGCCTCAACTTAACAGCCGCCGATTACGTGTTCATCCTCGATCCCTGGTGGAATCCGGCAGTAGAAGCGCAGGCCATCGCACGGGCGCATCGCATAGGGCAACAACGACCCGTTACGGCCCTGCGTTTTTTGGCAAAAGACACCATTGAAGAGAAAATCCGCAGCCTGCAGGAGCGGAAAATGGCCTTGGGTAAAGAGTTGTTCCGAGGGGGCGAAGAGATGCCGCAATTGGATCGGGCGGATTTGGAGATGTTGTTGGGGTAGTTTTTGAAAACATAGACTGTGCATAAAGGTTATTTTCATGCAAATTGTAAAGTGTACTTTACAATTTGCATGAAAAATTCTATTTTTGTGCATGATTTATCGCAGCCTTACTCCGCAAGTTCTTAAAGATTTAGCGTTTTTCCCGTCTACGTCGATCAAAAAATTCGTGTAAAGATGTTCGGTAATCAACTTTTCGTTTCGGAAGGAATATTAAGGAGGAAATCAACCGGTTAAGTTTATTGAAAAAACACATTCCATCCATCACGGACAAAATGTTGTCGCAACAGTTACGCGAGTTGGAAAATGATGGGCTGATCACCCGTACTATTTTCCAGGAAATTCCACCCAGGGTTAAGTATCATTTGACGGATGCGTGTGAAAGCCTTCTTCCTGCGCTCAAAAAAATATACGAGTGGGGCGTTGTGCAGAAGGAAAAGCGTTAAATCTTTAGAATAAACGTAATTACTTAGGGTATATGCGACCTCTAGCGAGGTCGTGGAGCATAGCTTGGCATTCGATGTTGCTACAAATATTTGACTTCTAGCGAGGTCAGTGCGTTGCGTTTTGAATGGTGGAGGTTTCTAATCGGGATTTGGTTTTATTTTTGACCATTTTGAAGGCAACGCGCCGACCTCGATAGCGGTTTAAGCAGTGACGAATTATTTTAAAAAAGCGGTTTTGTTTTGTGCTACCCAATCCTCAAGACTTGTCATGGGCACTGGCAATTTTTTTAAGACATCGTTCATTTCGGATGCATGCATAACAGGGTAGTTTTTCGTATCTGTTATTTCTTGATAAACAGCCTCTGCTCCGCGTCCTGCGCCTTCGCCCATCAAACTGTCCAGGATTTTTCCAAAGTCTTTGGGCGGCATTTGGCGGTACTGAATTTGTTTATTTAAGCCTATTGAAAACTTCTCTGCCAATTGATGGCCGGTTAGATTTTCAATACCGCTCACTTGAAAGGATGCGCCTGCAAGCTGTGGGCTAAAAATTGCTTCTGCTACCAATGCAGCGACGTCCTTTGTAGCAATCCAGCCAACGGGCATTTCTTCCGGGGTTGGGTAGGTTACGGTATCCTCCGCTTGAACAAAAGGTGCGGTCCAGGGGCCTAACAGGTTTTCTGCATAAACGGATGGCTGTATTATAATGAACGGAAGCCCACTTTCCTTCAAATAATCGGCAATATCTAAGCGTACATCTATAGACGGGTTACCAATTTTTACAGGAAGTATAAAGCCGCTGCTATTCCATACAAAGTGCTTTACATTATTTGCAACAGCTGCGTCAATTACATTTTTGGCATAGTCCAATCCATCCATCGGATTGGCCAGAAAGAACGGGACCAGGAATGAAATTGCATCCACCCCTTTGGTAATTTCATGGATCCGTGCACGGTCGGCCATGTTGGCAATGACTGCTTCGGCACCCGCATTTGTAAGTAATTCAGCTTTTCCGGGTTGGTGGGTTGTTGCGACCAGAGTTGAACCTTTATTGGTGAGCGCTTTAATTACAGGAAACTGTTGCGAGCCGCCTGCACCGTAAACAAGTACTTTCATGTTTTTTATTTAGTAGTGAATTATTTGGCAAAAGTACCTACCTTCGCTATACAAAATATAGTACTATACTGTAGTATACTGGTATCCTGGAGTATAGTGACTTGATTATCAAGCAGATGAAATCATCCAAAGAGTGTATCGAATATATTCGGCCCGTCAGAGACGTACTGGATATCATTAACGGCAAGTGGAAGTTGCCGATCCTGATTGCCTTGTCGTTTGGGACCAAGCGGTTTAAAGAATTAGAAAGAGATGTTGAGGGTATTACCCCTAGGATGTTGTCGAAAGAACTTAGAGATTTGGAAGTCAATCAATTGATTGTTAGAACGGTATATGATACCATCCCTGTTGCCGTAGAATATCGGTTGTCCGATTATGGTAAATCTTTGGATCATGTGATTGTCGCACTGCGGGCGTGGGGGCAAAACCATAGAAATAAGTTATTTGGGAAAATGGATTAAGGTTCTAACCCTTTTATGTCCAATAATTGGAGAAAGTTTTCCTCCAATCAATTTGGCAGCAACAAAATGCTTCTGAGTATCCTGGTGCAATTGCTACATACCGTGCTTTGTCTGGAGTGACAAAAAATATCATTAATAGCAATTGTGTTCGTCGGAAGCCTATTTTGTGATGGGATGAGGGTAAATTGAATTGTTGATTTCTTATAACTAAACTTATTATTTGATTTTCACAATTCTAAATTATTTTTGTGATTTCAAGATGCTACGAAACTATTGTCTATCTTTCGGATAGGGTCTACAAAACGGAGTAGATTTATCTAAAGATACTGAGTATGGCCCGATTTTGTGCGTTTGAATTCGATAACTTGGTTGTTAACAACCAAATTTTTTTAAAATGAAGATCAAAAATATCCACATCAAAAACTTTAAAGGAATTGACGACAAAGTGTTCCAGTTGAATCCTTATTTTACATTGTTTATTGGTGACAACGCCACTGGAAAAACATCCATTCTAGATGCACTTGCAGTTTCTTTAGGTAGTTTTTTTATTGAAATGGGTATCGGTATTAAAACCCGTACGATCCAAGATGGGTGTGACCCCATTGTGATGTAAACATATAGGAAATGATTAATTTTGATGAAA
>JBBAVI010000012.1:0-85361 GCA_040397785.1 Saprospiraceae bacterium
AGGATTGGCCAGAGTTGTTGCCCGTGGCACTTGCGCGTACGTACAGGCGCTGCGCGGGAAGGCTTTTTCCTTCATAATTGGCAGCAATTGCCGGTTTTTTCCTGCGAACGCCTTTTGTTTTTAAGATTTCGAGGGCTTTTATACGGTCTAAATCAGTCAAATTTGGCAAACCTAATACTGGATATTCCAAGGGCTCAGCGCTCCATCCGGTATTTTCAAGAATTTGATGATCCAAACGGAAATCCCATTGATTATTGGTGCTTAACACCTTAAAAGTCAGGTAAAAAAGGATCGTTCCAGGCTTAATGCGTTCATCTATTTGCTGAAAAGGATACCACACTACACGAATTGCCCCTTCCTGCACCTGCGATAACCCCACGTTGGACGCCCTGAAATTGGATAAATCACCCGCTTCAGTACGGATCAATTCCATTTGTGCTGGATCAAAACGCAAGCCTAATTGTATGGCTTCCAACGTAATTGTACCTGTATAAATCAGGGGAACCGTCAAGGTGTCACCTTGTTCAGCCGCCGGTATATTCCAGGAGACCACCGAGGTAGGGTTACTGCCACCATTTGCTGTTTCATATTTTGGACAATCGCCCAAGGCTCCTAAACGCATGGGAACATGGTAATTGGGCCGCATCGCCGTTGAACTGTCCGCATCAGAAATGTCAAAAGGTTCGAAAAAAGGGTTTAGCGGTGTTTCAAAAACAAAATCGGCAGGAACATAACGAATCGGCTGTGCTTTCGGATAAAGGGTAGGTTCGCCTAATACCAGTTTTTGTAATAAAGACAGGTCATAACTGGTTATAGAATTGCTTTTGTTGATGTCCGCAGCAATGATTTTATAAGGCGTTTCCAGGTTTTTCGCCCCCTGTATATGTTTGCTGAGTAGCAATAAATCGTAGGTAGAAATGAGCGACTCCGGTTCGGCATTAAGCAGCGTTGGCGCTGTTTGAGCGGGTGACGCTTGGGAAACTTCTTGGGCTTGTAGTGGATTTGGAAATATCAGCCAAATGCATATGTCAAAAAATACAAGGCACCATTGGATGTTGCGTACTGTTTTTTTCATGGGGATGGGTGTGTTTTACTTTTGAATTAAAGTTTGTTTATATAAAGGAGCGTTAGTCACCGCGCATCTGTTGCGGTTTACAAATAACAAAAACAAAGATAAATTTTTTGAATAGACAGGCTGCCAGCAATCAGCAACTTTAACTAATCCTGGCAAAACTTAACCCTGGCTTTACAAAACTAAAAACATGCGTCATTCCGAATTTCGGTATCACTAAAATTCGGAATGACGCATGGTTGCGCCCATGGAAAATCAAGGCATTTTAACCACTTTACACCCACCCGAAGCCGTACCGCCTCGCAATAAAACGTAATACACCCCACTAGCACCCTCCACCCGAAGATCCATTTGCTGTTTACCCGCCGAATAAAACCCACTTTGCGTTTGCACCAATTTCCCTTGAGCATCAAACACTTGCACCGTAATTTGATCTGGTTCAGGTAGATAGAAACTTATTTGCGTTTGATCCTGCAACGGATTGGGCCGTGCAACCAGATTAAATGTGGATGTTGCAAGGGCGGCTAAAGTGCTTACCGTTGAATCAAATGGAATCGTAAAAGCGGTATTACAAGTAGCGGTATTGCCACAGCCATCGTTTACCCGCCAAAAAATCTGATGCGCGCCCGGGGGTAATTGGGCCGGAATTCTTTCCCCTGGATTCGCGGTGGAGTACCAACAAAGATCAAAAATGCGGCTGCTGTCTTTCACAACCGATTGAATGCCAAATAAATAACGCGCATTGTTTGGCACCGGCCGCTGATCAAAGTACCGCAACTCCCCCGCACCGTTCAGGTTGTTGTACAGCACCGTACCGGCTTGATTCGCATTCGCGATGTTGTAACTGGTTTCTGGCGTCCCATCCTGATCAAGATCCAACAACAATTGTATATTCGGAATCAAATCGATCCCGCTGCAATTATCGGATGCCGTAGTGGGCAAACTTACGGGGACTTCCGGCAAGTCCTGACTGCCACTCGAATGGTCCAACCAGCCGGCTGCATTCCAGAAAAGTGGTGAATTCGGGGTGGTATCCAGCACAATTTGCTCATCCACGGCACATTCAGAAATGACGGGATCCACCAAATCCGATAAACGAAGAAACTGTTTGTAATTGTAAAAATTAGGTGCAGCACTCCAATAGGTACTGAAATTGGTTGTTCCCGTGTCGGTGGGTTTCACTTTGACAATACTGGGTGCCCAGGGCGCGAGCATGTCGATTGGTGCGACGGTTGGTCCAGGCCTATTTGAAGGATGTACCTGAATCGCATTTGGGGTTGGATTGGGCACCTGTACGCCTAATTGTTGCAAATCAAGTGTGTTCTCGTTGTAAATAATCCAATTTCGGTTAATGCTCTGACAGAACGTAGAACCCACTAAAATTTCATCCTGGTAGTTCATTTTGATCGGTAAACCAAAGGGATTCAACAGGATTGGAGCACCCGCATTAACACTGTTCAGGCATAAATTTGCAAATACATCATCCGGAAACCGAACGACAACCCCGGCAAATTCAGCCAAAGGATGACTGCCTTTTATAATGAGTAAAACCGTGTCCTGGCGTTTGTTGCCACATCCATCCGTAATTTCCCAGATCAATTTGTGGTACCCGGGCGGCAATTGTGGCGCAACAAAATCCTGTGGCGCAGATAAACTTACCCAGGCAACTTTTGCAAAATGACCGGTATCGGTATTTATTTCTTGCAACGTAAAGCGGTATTGCTGGTCGAGCGCAACGTTTCGAACATCAAATGCACGCAATTCTCCGCTATTGTATGGATCTTGTTCATTGCCATAGCGCAAAAAGCCAGCTGGAATATTGCCCTGATCGGGTCGAATGACCGTCCTTTGAAAACCGTATCCATCCAAATCCAGCCACAATTGATACGAAATTTGCAATCCAAAGCAATCAAAATTATCCTTAGCAAAAATGCTTAAATCTACAGCGCCTTCTTCCAAATCATTCAGCCCATTGAAAGGATCTGTCCAGTAGGAAGCACGCCAAAAGTTTGGATCATTGGCGCTTGTATCCTGCGTGGTGACCACTTTGTATAAAGTGTCTTTTATGGTAGGAGCAAGTGTGTCAATAATATAAATATACTGGGTTCCAGTATAACAATTCGCTGTATCTGACCAAAAAGTGCTGTAAACCGTAGGAAAGGTGTCACCTGGCAACACCACTTCACTTGCTTTCCAGGGCCCGCTGGCCGTATCGGACGAAACAATCATGCCCGGATATTGGGCCGGATCAAGGGTCGGGTTGTTCGCAGGAAGCACATTGGGGATGTGTATGCAGGGTTTTGCAGGGTTATAGGTCGCTGGGTTGTAAACCTTCCATTGCCGATCTATCCGAAAACAGGCATAAGGCTGCAACACCGCAAATATTTCGTCATCATAACTTGCTTGCAATAATAAATTACCCGGATTGTAATAACCAGGCGCCCCGGTGGTATTCAAATCTTGTTGCGTACACCGATCAATCGGAATATCATCCGGGAATCGGACAAAATAATTGGATTGGGAAAACAGAAATGAAGTGCCCAAAAACGTAAAAACCAAGGTAAAAAGGGATCTCATGGGTTCAAATTTTAATTCAGCGAAAAAGGGGGAATCATTTTGTAAAGTTACCGCTATTTTGCAGCCAAATCTATACCATATGCCCGAAAATGTCAACAATGTACAAATAGAACCCAGCTGGAAAGCTGCCCTGGAAGCCGAATTCTCCAAACCTTATTTTGGGGAGATTAGACAGTTTTTATTGGCCGAAAAAGGAGCCGGGAAAGTAGTTTTTCCGCCGGGGTCGCTCATTTTCAATGCATTCAATATAACGCCGTTCGATCAGGTGAAAGTGGTTATCCTGGGCCAGGATCCTTACCACAACCCTGGGGAGGCGATGGGACTTAGTTTTTCCGTACCCAAGGGAAAGCGCACGCCCCCCTCTTTGGTCAATATTTATAAAGAAATCAACCGGGATTTGGGCTTACCCATACCCAACCACGGCGACCTCACCCCTTGGGCCGAACAAGGCGTGCTCCTGCTCAATGCCATGCTTACGGTCGAATCCGGCAAACCAGCATCGCACCAAAAGATTGGTTGGCAGCAATTTACAGATGCGGTCATTCAAAAGTTGTCGGAAAAACGGGAAGGCCTGGTGTTTATGCTTTGGGGTAATTTTGCCAAAGGGAAAAAAGCGCTGATTGACACATCCAAGCATACGGTATTAGAATCTGCCCATCCATCGCCGCTTGCGGGCAATGCATTTCAGGGATGTGGGCATTTTTCGCAGGCAAATGCCGCACTGGAACAACAACATTTAGTGTCCATCAACTGGAGCCTGATTTAATAGACTTGTTGCGGTGGGGAGTAAAACGACAAAAACAGTCCATTTTTTGGTCTTCAAGGCTTTTTTTCTTGTGCGTAGCAGCGCTACGGACAAGAAAAAAAACGCAGAAGGGCGGAAAATGGGCGTTTTTACGTCGTTTTCAACTTCCCACCGCAACAAGTCTAATAACCAGGTACCAGTTGTTTGGAATAGCGGGGAGCCCATTCCAGGCGCTTTGCAGCAAGGCTATGTTCGGTGACGTCACTTACGATGGTGAGATATTGTTGGTCGACCAATTGATGGTTAAACTGCCGTTTTGCCTTTATTCGGCCATAATTGCCCATTTTGAGTTGGGTTTTACGCGGCATTTTACAACAAGTTACAAATGTTTCAGTCAAAGCCTTGGAGTCCCGAACAGGTACCAAAAAGCCATTGATATGGTGGTCTACGGCCTGTCTGCATCCTGCCACATCCGAGGTGATAATCGGGCGCGCCATAGACATGGCTTCCAGTAAGGTGCGCGACAAACCTTCGCGGTAAGAAGGTAATACAATCCAGTCAGCATCAGCAATATAAGGCCGCACATCATTTACCGCACCCAAATATTGAATGGTCCCACTTCTGATCCATGCTTCTAATGCTGCCTGGTGTACATGTGCCGGATTACCATGATCCAGCATACCCAGAATTTGAAATTTCGCCTCCGGAAAATCCTCCAAAACCGCTTCAGCCGCTTGTACAAACTCGTATAAACCTTTGTCGTACAACAACCTGCCAATAAATGTAAATACGGGTTGGGTGTTTATTTTGCTTTTACGGCGGGGCGCGTACTCTTCCAGGTTAATGCCACAACCGCTTACGACGGCTGTCTTTGATCGGGAAACAATACCTGCCTCAATCAATAACTCCTGATCATCCGCATTTTCAAGCAGCACTTTGTCGGCAAACCAAAATGAAATCGTGTATAAAAAACGCACGATGCGGCCCACTAAATTTCGATGTAAAAACGAATATCCCAAACCGGTTACCACACAAAGGGAATGCACACGTGCCAGGACAGCCCCCAAATTGCCAAATACATTGGGTTGAACGCCAAAATGGATTACCAGCGCGGGCCGATGTTGTCGATACACCTGATAAAACTCCCATAACATGCGCCAGCACTGGATTGGGTTAGTAGAATTGCGGGTGAAATGATGTAATGCGTGGTGCTCAACACCGGTCATTTCCTTTAAAGGTTGTACCGCCGCGTCACTGGGAGCTACAACCATCACCCGATATCCCGCATTTTGCAACGATTGAATTAAGGATAACCGGTAATGAAAAATGGTCCAGGTCAAATTCGCGACCAGAATAACCAAAGGCTTTTCTGAGGTTTTGAAATTCGTTTTACGAAAAAAGGTAGAATACATACTTTTCCTACTGTGCACGGTGGTCCGGCACATGTGTGTACATGTGAGTGTTTGCAGAATGTCAGAAAAGCGATATTGAAGCGGTACCCCAGGGATTATTGGGAGTAAAGGCAAGCAAAATGCAAGGATTAATAATACAAACGCAAAGATACCGTCTTGGTTTGCGCATCCCCTAGCACTTCACAAATTCTTAATATTGGGGGTACCTGCTTGTGTAGTAAAACAAGCATTTGCATTGAGCGTAAAAGCAATACTAAAACATTAGTTTAGTGTGTATATTGTTGATTATAAATATTTTAAAAAGTGTAAATAAAAAAAACTTGTTAATTCGTAATTAAAAATTGGTATTTTACAATTGCATCACCTTGGCTTTGCGTACAAGTTCCCAAACTACGATTCCGGCAGCTACTGCAACATTGAGGGAATGCTTGGATCCAAATTGTGGGATTTCAATGGCCCCATCGCATTGTGCCAGCACTTGGTCGCTTACACCCTCTACTTCATTGCCCAACACCAAGGCACAAGGTAAAAAAGCAGGGGCGTCAAATTCCTGCAACCATATTTTATCCGTAGTTTGTTCGACTGCAAAAATCCGGTATCCGCTTTTTTTAAGATCAGCAATGGCCTGCAGGGTGTCCGCAGTATAGGTCCAGGTTACCGTTTCTGTACTACCCAGGGCCGTTTTCAAAATCTCCCGGTGTGGGGGCTGCGCCGTAATACCGCACAATACCAAACCGGCTAATCCAAAGGCATCTGCGGTGCGAAAAATGGAGCCTACATTTAAGGCCGAACGAATTTGATCCAGCACCAAAACCAATGGGAATTTTTCCATGGTACGAAAATCTTCGGGTGTCAGGCGACCCAGTTGCGCCATACTGCTCTTTTCCATCCGGCAAATGTAGGTTTTTATGCACAATTGTAAAAAATGATCCACAAAGCGTTGTTCCTGGATTCAATAGTCGCTCAATTTGTCACAATGCTGTATTTTTGCGGCATGGATGCTTTGCAAAATACAAAATTAGGATTAAAACTCCCAACCGACCCGCGCTGGGTAAATCTTGCCGAAATGGACCTTGCTGAAATCCTGAGCGATCATGCCTATTGTGAACAAAAAGCCACCACCGCCTGTATTACCTTGATACAGGCCTACCCGGATCGCACAGAACTGGTAGAGGCCTTAGCGCCCGTGGTTACAGAAGAGTGGGGGCATTTTCGTATGGTGATTGCTGAATTGAAAAAGCGCAACCTTGAACTCGGTCGCCAGCGTAAAGATATGTATGTCAATGCTTTATTGGCCTTTCAGCACAAAGGAGGCACCCGCGATGAGGTGCTCATGGAGCGTTTACTCACCTGCGCGCTGATAGAAGCAAGAAGCGCTGAACGCTTTCGCTTACTTTCTCTACACTGTTCCGACCATGCATTGCGCGGCTGGTACCATAAATTCATGGTATCAGAAACAGGGCATTACCGTATGTTTCTCGACCTTGCCGAATTGTACTTCGGAAAAGACCCGGTTTGGAAGCGTTGGCAGGAATTTCTTCAACACGAGGCTGAAATTATGCTACAACTCGACGTTCGGGGAGATCGCATGCACTAACAAGGAGGTAAAATTTTGATTACCAGCCTTTTACCTTGTTGACTTTGCCTTCCTCGCCGTACATTTCTTTGGAGATCTTGTTGTAAGCAACCGCCGCCTCTTCTGCCGTATCGAACATACCAATGTGGATGGACTTGCCGCCCACAGAAATAACGGCCCGGTATCGGTTGTGTTCTTGATAAACACCCGTATAGCCTGTTTTACTGCTGGTTTTGCGTTGCCGACTGGCAGCAGCCCGCGTTCGATAAAGAATATTCTCCACCCGGCAATCTAACTTGTCCCCGTTTTTTGCGCCCACGAGTCGCTGGACTCCATTTTTGTTGCCAGCAAGGTACTTTTCAGCAATCATTTTGTGCAAATAAAGGGTTTCAGTTTTATAACCGCCTTCAGCCCGTTTCCATGTTTTCTGAAAAACCACGCAGCCACTAGAGTGCTTACGCAAATTGTTGATAAATTCAATTTTGTTTAGGTAGAGATCGGTGGTGAGCCACTCGTAGACATAGTCGTCAATCAACACCATGTCTTCGGCGTTTTTTAGTTTGACTTTGTAAATCACAGCTTTAGATTGTTGTTCAAGTTTTCAGGTTCACCCTGATGGGTGTCAATTCAAGGAGGATTAAAAAAACAGTTGTATCTTAAATTTTAAGATATATATTCGTTTTAACGCATAAAGACTTTACTTTCAGGGGAGATGTAAGGCCTTCACAACAAATATACCTAAAATTCAAGATTAACCTGCTTCAAATTTGATGAAATACTGTTTTGCAACAATTTCTTCTTGGGGGGTAAAGGTATTACTACGATTTGTTTTTACCTTGGCGTTTATGTTAAAATGTAGATTCTAACCGAATTTTAATATTTAAATGCTTCAAACTCGCTTTGTCACGTGTTGAAAAATACATCTTTTCCCTTTGTGTCGCTTTTTGACACCATGCCAGCCGAGGTACTTCAATGGCCTTTGGAAGCGGTTGTGCAAACCCTGGAAACGGCCTTTGGCGTCAACTTATATCCCGCATTTGACCCTGAAATGCGTATTCCGAGTCCAGTTTCCCAAGATCAAAACACCCAATGGTTGAAATCGGCCAACACCGTCGGAATCAACGTGCGCACCATCCGCAATTTCTGGAACATTATTCCATATACGATGACCTTGCCGCCTGGGCAAAATGCCATTCATATCCTGCCACTCTGGGAACCCGGTGTTGTTGCCAGCCTATACGGCCCTTCTAGCTGGAATGTTAACCCGGAATTCTACAGTACCGAAATAGCGGCCGCTTTTTCACACCTGAATACCGTCGAAAAGCAATTAAAAGTGGTGATCAATCTGTTGCACCTTATGGGCAAATCGGTAGGTATGGATGTTGTACCGCACACGGATCGATTTTCCGAGATGGTTATTGCCAACCCGGCCTGTTTTGAATGGCTGCAACGCAAAGACCAACAAATCCTGCAACACGGAAATTGCCTGCACCAAACTGTTGAAACCTTACTTTGGGATTTTTTACAATCAGAAGGAAGCGCATGCACGGAACAAGCATTCCTTGAATCGAAATCCTATTTATTCGAACAAATGTCTGAAAATCAGCGACTTCAGATATTGTTTGGCATGCCGAGCGATTATGCCGGGCGATTATACCGCCGAAAGCTAATGGTTCAATTGCTCTATGATGCCGGATTTGAAACGGTGCCTGCCACCATGGGACCTCCTTACCGCGGACTGGAGGTAGATCCGAGCCCGGATGCCAAGGTCACCGACGAGGATGGACGGGTTTGGATGGATTATCGCATCACCCATCCTGAATCTTTTTCCAGGGTATTTGGGCCGCTTACGCGCTATAAATTATACGAATCAAAAAACGATAACGCCGATTGGGAACTTGATTTTGACCGACCCAATGAAGCGGCCTGGGCGTACGCCTGTACGCATTATGAAGCATTTCAGGCCGAATTTGATTTTGATTTTATGCGGGGCGACATGTCACATGTACAAATGCGGCCCAATGGCGTTCCACCGGTGCGCGATGCTTTTTACGATCTACTTGGTGCAGTGAAGGAAAGGGTGTTGAAAACAAAACCTTATTTCGGCTATTTTGCGGAAAGTTTTCTCGCGCCTCCCGGGGTGATGGCCTATGGCGATGAATGTGACCATTTGGAAGCCGCTTTTGCCGATTCTACCTTGGGTGATCTGCAATCCGAACCGCTTGGTACCGTGCATTTTGTACAACTATTTGCTCAATACCGAAACTGGTTAGAAACTCGATCATTTTCCCCTTGTTTTACCATTTTAACGGCCGATAAAGATGATCCGCGATTTGACGAATTTTACCTAAAAGGCAACGAATTACGCTACTTTATGGCACTTTTCTTGACGGACATGCCTTCTTATATGGCGCTCGGTTTTGAATGCCGGGATGTGCATTATGCCCCTGCGCTGAATGAAAGATATACCAAATTGTACGTTTTTCAGGTAGAATCAGGTCCAAAAATGACGCGCGGGCCTTATCAATGGGGGCAAAATGTGGAATTATATCAAAACCTGGCCCGACAAAAGAAAGTGTCGCTCGAAATTTTGCCCCTAATTCAAAATGCCCAGACGAAATGGTTGCTGGCCCCAGATCCTTCCGGAGCCGTCAAGCATATCATCTGGACCCAGGAAAATGATTCAAATTACATTTTCATCGCCAACATGGATTTGGAAACGACGGAAGCCTTTTCGCTGGTTTTTCCAGCGGATGAATCCTGGGTGCTCCATTTTTCTACCGACCGTGAACTACCAGGAGGATTAGATTGGCCTTATCGCGAAGAAATTCTTCCCATTGCACCTGGTGAAGGATTGATTTTAAAACGGGTTTAGAGGCTCTTAAGGTTCCAAATGCTTTAATTGCTCCAAATCCAGGCCTCCAAAAGTACCGGACGACATCATTAAAAGGTTGCGATCTTGCCATCTTTCGGCCTCAAGGAAACTTAACAGCACCTCTTTGGTCGTAAAAACCTTCAAATTGGGGTGTTGAAATGCTGTTTGAATGTCATTTTCTGTAAATGTGGGCAGTTTTTTCATTTCCAACGTATGTGGACTAAAGAAAACAATGGCCTGTTCTGCGCCATCCAAACTTTGTGCATATTCAGGTAAAAACGCCTTTGTCAAGCTGCTGAATGTGTGTAGTTCGAGGCATGCTGTTAGATGACGGGTTGGAAAAAGTGCTTTTACGGCCTGCACGGTTGCTTTTACTTTTGAAGGTGCATGCGCAAAATCGAGCCATACGGCGCTGGTTTCATGCGCTACAACCAATTGTAACCGCTTCGAAGCACCTTTGAAATCGGCAATATGTGCCACAAAAGTATCTTCTGAAATGCCCAATGTGGCACACAATAGATAGGCCGATTGTGCATTGCGCAAATTGTGTTCTCCAAAAAAAGAAAGTACTTGCGCGGGTTTGCCGCTTCTGACCAACCACATTTTCTCGTCTTGAATACGGTATTGAAATGCATCAAAAGGGCAACTTTGAAAAGAATCGGTTTGGGAGGCTTGCGCGACCATCTGCTGTAAATGGAGATCAGATGCATACCAAATCAAGCTGCCCTCTGGTTCCAGATGATGGATCAAACTGCGAAATTGCGATAAATAGGATTCGAAAGTCGGAAATACATTGATATGATCCCAGGCAATGCCCGTAATAACGGCATGGTGCGGTTGATACTGCACCATTTTTGAAACAGGCTCGGTCGCCGAAGAAAGGTATTCGTCCCCTTCAATCACCATAACTGGTGCATCACTCAAGCGCACCATGGTTTCAAACCCTTCCAGTTGTGCACCTACCAGGTAATCGAAATCGAGCCCCAATTTGCGCAAAACATGCATAACCATAGCGGTCGTAGTCGTTTTTCCATGGCTGCCGGCCACAACAAGCCGTTTTTTATGTTGGGCTTGTTGGTAAATGAAAGTAGGGTAGGAGCAGATATTTAATCCAAGTTGCTGGGCGCGCAATAACTCCGGGTTGTCAATCCGCGCATGCATGCCCAGGATCACGACATCCAGGTCAGCGTGTATGTTTGTCGGGTCCCAGCCTGTTTTTTCTGGCAAAAGTCCGGCTTTTTCCAGGCGTGTACGAGCAGGATCGTATATTTCATCGTCCGAGCCCGTTACGATATGTCCATTGTTTTGCAAGGCAATCGCAATATTGTGCATGGCGGCACCCCCAATCGCAATGAGGTGAATGTGCATTTTCTCCTTCGGTCGCAACATTTTATTTTGAAATGAGGTTAAATTTATGCTGTTTTTGTAAAAAAATTTGGAAGGTATTTGTTAATTGGGGTAAATTTGCAGCGAAATTAGAATTCGGCCTGGCATTTTACAACAATAAGATAAAAGCTTTTCCGTTTTCAAGAAAACTGCATCTCATTTTTAAAATAACAAACTGTTGCATCATGAAAAATTGGCAAAAAGTGCTCGCGTTCGTATTTATGGCTGCTGTATTAATGCTGGAAGCTTGTCACCGTGGTTACGGCTGTCCGGGCGCTGACTTATAAAATTAAAAACAACCCATGCAATTAGATTGGATTTCAATTGATTCACCCGATGCGGTAGAGCAGATCAAACAGCAATCCTTTCAGATACCCTGCCTGATTCTCAAGCATAGCACATCTTGCAATATTAGTGCCATTGCCAAATTCAGGTTGGAAGACGATTGGGATTTTAATGCAATAAGTTTGCAACCTTATTACCTCGATTTATTGCGATATCGCCCTGTTTCGGCTTATATTGCAGATACGTTTGAGGTGCATCACGAGTCGCCACAGGTATTATTAATATCCAATGGTGTCTGTATTTATGATGCCTCCCACTTGGATATTACGGTAGAAGAGATCAAAGAAGCATTGGCTTCGGTTTCAACTATCTGAGTAACTCAAGATAAAAACGATGTATTCGGCTGATATTTCTTTGGTGCAAGATCTAATTTTGCACCGGAAGTATCAGCCGTTTTTGTTTTATATCTTTGCGGATTGTGAGAAAAATAAGGTTAATCTGGAGACTGCTGTATTTTACAGTATTTACAACCCGTATTGTGGGGGAAATTTGGTTGCGCAACAGCCTGCAGGGCCGCGACCTACAACGCGCCATGCGCATACGCCGAAAATGGGCCAATAAAGTGCTTTATAAAGTGGGGGTGCGCATTGAAGAAGAAGGCGCCATCCCACAAGGCAAAGGTTTGTTGGTGGGCAACCACCGCAGTTACCTGGATCCGATTATATTATTGCGCAAGGTAGATGCTTGGCCTGTGGCAAAAGCCGAAATTGCAACCTGGCCCATGATTGGGGCGGGCGCAGCCATGGCCGGCATCCTTTACCTGCGCCGGGAAGATGCCGGACACCGTGCGAAGGTTTTGGTGCTGATTCGCCAAACCATTGATTCGGGTTACCCGGTGATTTTGTTCCCAGAGGGCGATACTTGCGATGTACCAGACAAAACCTTGCCCTTTTTGACAGGCGGATTTCGATTGGCGGCCAAACACGGCTTTGCGGTGACCCCTGTTGCGTTTTTTTATCCCGATCCGCGCGATTTTTGGGTAGGGGACGTCAGTTTTCTTGCACATGCCTGGCAAAGTTTTGGGCGCAATGAAATTCGGGTGAAAGTATGTTATGGTCCAACCTTGCGGGATACCGATGGTGATGCCTTGCTGAAAGCAGCCCATACCTGGATAGAAAATAAACTTCACGCACTGGTATCGGCGCAAAAAACACCTGCTTAATACATGAATAACCATCGTCTTATCCCATGTTTAAAAAAATAAGAGCAATTGTTCGCCTGGTGTTTTTTATTGGGTATCTGCTGTTTATGATTGTTGAGATACTGCTTAAAACACTGTTTTTAGGCAAAGATATTCGGCGTTCTATTCGCATCCGACACCGACTTACCCGTTGGTTTTTGCCCAAAATTGGGGTGCGTTTTCATATTAAAGGCGATTCACCTGATACGATTGGGATTTTTGTTTGCAACCACCGGTCTTACCTTGACCCTGCCATTATAGCCTGCAATACCTTCTTTTTACCTATATCAAAAGCGGAGGTAGCCAATTGGCCTATACTTGGGTATTGTGCGCGCATTTCGGGGGTGTTATTTTTAAAACGCGAAAATACTGGCAGTCGAAAGATCATTCTGGATGGCATCGGGGAGCAATTGCAAGCAGGTATGCCTATATTATTGTTTCCCGAAGGAACGACCCATGCAAAACCCACCACGGTTGATTTTCGCCCAGGTAGTTTTTTGTTGGTGGCTCGAATTGGATTTCCGGTTATTCCAGTGATGATTGAATACCAGAATCCTGCCGACTACTGGATTGATACAGATTCTTTTTTAGCGCATTTTATCCGCCGTTTTGGAGAAAAAGAAATACACGTACATGTACATTACGGCAGCCCAGTGCAGGAAACAGACGGATTGGCCTTGCTCGCTGCTGCAAAAAACTGGATAGATGCGGAACTTTTAAAAGTTCAAAGTTCGTTTACTTTTCAATAATCAAAAATTCCTGTATCTTTGCAGCCGCCTAAATTTCTTATAGAGGCAAAATTCAAATCGGTCCCGTAGTTCAACGGATAGAATGGAGGTTTCCGGTACCTTCGATAGTGGTTCGATCCCACTCGGGACTACAACAAGGAAGAGACTTTTCAGCTTTAATGCTTGAAAGGTCTTTTTTTATGTAGATTTACTCAACCTATGCATATTTACCGCGCATTACCTGAAGATTTACCGCAACTACGTCAAATTGCGGAGGAGACTTTTCGCATCGCCTGGCAGGCCGAAAACGATCCGATTGAATTTGAGCGGTATTGCGAACGGGCCTTTACGCTGGAAAAAATGGCGAACGAAATGGCCCAACCGAACGTGGCCTTTTACCTGGTGTATTTGGAAAACACCTTGGCTGCGTATTTAAAGTTGAATTTTAAAAAGCCGATTGAAACCTTGGAAACCACATCTTGTACGCAAATTGAACGGGTGTACGTTTATCCAGCATTTCAAAACAAAGGCTTGGGGGCTGCAATATTGC
The DNA here is from genome assembly GCA_040397785.1 of Saprospiraceae bacterium. GTDB lineage: Bacteria > Bacteroidota > Bacteroidia > Chitinophagales > Saprospiraceae > M3007. Next base: position 14,447 of record JBBAVI010000012.1, read on the forward strand.
AATATGCCGAAAAGGAGGCAAGCGATCAGGGTTCGAAGTGGATATGGCTCAGTGTTTGGAAAAAATCTCCGCGGTCCATCGCATTTTATACGCGCAATGGGTTTTCGATATTTGGAGAAGAAACATTTTGGGTAGGCGACGATCCGCAACCGGACTGGTTGATGAAAAAAGCACTGCAATAATTCAAATAAAAAACGGGAGCAAAAGTGCTCCCGAAGTCTTCTTGGTAGAAGGTGGTTTTCGTTGGTTTATGAACGGCTTCTGTTTTGAGGCATGAGGAAGTCATGGGGTATATTAGCCACTTGTATAATTTAAAGCGCTGGGGCTGGTTTTTGAGGTTTATTTGAAATATGGAATTTTGGAACCTGGTATTTTGCTCAACAAGGGGAATGCTTGAGTCTGTCCATCGATAGTGTAGCCTTACATTATACCACAAAGGTAGGACATGTATGTATTCCGGGAAATAGTCTAAATATGCGATAATTTACCTAATTTGTTGGTCATTCATGCCGCGTATAGCATGTTTATGCGAGGCGGCGAGACTTCAATGAAATTTGTAGGAAAAGTTGGGTACCTGCTCCTGATTTACTTTGAAAATTAAAGATCCCGTTTAGGGCGAGTGCCCGTTTTTTTAAAGTTGACAACCCATTGCCATGCGCGGGTGCTTCTATATCAAATCCGACACCATTATCTATAACCTCCAAAGTCAGATTTCGGTCGTCGACTTCAAGTTTTATTTCAATATTCGTCGCTTTGCTGTATTTAACGGCATTATTAAGGGCTTCTTTAAAAATCAAAAATACATTATGCCGAATTTGTGGATTGAGTTTGAATTGCGCCTGGCCCGCGATCATTGTATTAAAATGACACTTAATATTGGATGCATCGCTGGTTTCACCTACCACGACACGCATCCGGTATACCAATTGTTCCAATCGGTCATATTTAGGGTTGATCGCCCAAATGATATCGCGGAATGAACCAAGGGTCTTTTGTGCGTTGGTGCCAATCCGGCCTAACAAATAATTCGCCTCTCGGTCCTGAATATTAATCATCCTTTTTAAGGATTCGCTAAACATGTGAATCCCGGTTAAAACAGACCCAACTTCGTCATGTAAGTCATCGGCGATTTGTTGGCGCATGGCTTGTATTTTGTTGTCCTGCCGGCGTCTTAAATAAAACAGTAAAGCCACAGCCCCGACCCCAAATATGAACATTAAAATATAAAAAAGCGGTGACCTAACAAAAGGAGGTTTTATAACAACGGTAATCACCTTTGACGCGCTACTCAAAACTCCATCTGAATTGTATGCCCGTATATGCAATTGATAAGTACCTTCTTGCGTGCCCAAAAAACGGGCGAAACCTGGATTGGGTGTTCGAATCCAATTTGTATCCAAGCCATGAATTTGATATTCAAGGTAATTGTTTTCGGGATCCGCATATTCCATCGCCAAAAAACTGATTTTCAAATTGCGCTTGTCAAATGGTAGCACGATTTTTTGAATATCATTTGGATTAGCATTGCCTGTTATAGCGCAACGCAAGGTAGAATCAACTTGTTCGTTGATGAGGATGGCATCCACGAACAGTTTTGCCTTATTTTCAAAAGGTATGGTTGCATTGCTTTTGGTAAGGATCAAGCCTTCCTGGGCGAGGGTCCATAGTGCAGCGTTATTATCCATGGTAGAACTGCCAATTGCATCCATTGATTCAGAGGCGCCGTCGGCTTTACAGTAAACGCGTACCCGCCCATCTTTAAAATAGACCAGCCTTCTATCAACATGCATCCAGATCCCATGCGCCGGATCGATCACCAGATTTGAAACATTTAGGCCGGGCAACCCGTCACTTTTAGTAAAAAAGCGATAATGCTGGTTTTTTTTATCGATCCGGAGCAAGCCTAAATTGGTGCCAGCCCAAACAAAATTCGCATCCTCGGCCCATGAGGTAATATCGGCTTTGAATTGAAGCGGGTTGCCCACATGATTCAAATGCCCCTGGGTGTAGTCAAGGATCAATAACTCTGTCGCATCTTGATAAACGTAAACCCGGCCATTTTGGTCACGGTAAACATCCGTATAGCTCAGTGAATCAGAAAAACCGGACAGTCGCCAATTCGCATACATACCATTGTCTTGCTTTTTGTACAAAAAAAGCCCGCTATACGTTCCTGCAAGCAAGGTTTGCGTATCAAGTACCTCCACATCTAAGAATTTTCTTTTCTCCGAGGAATAACCGTCAACCTGCTTAAAACGATGGTGAAGGATGTCAAAAATATAGATTTCGCCGTAAGTGAGGAGACCAATCGAATGTTGGTCCACCATGCATATTTTTTCAAATGCATTTTTGCCCGCTGGGGCTTGGAAAGAAGCAACTATTTTTCCAGAACTGTCAAACTTTAAAAGGGATCTGCCTTGAATACCCCATACTTGCCCTTGGGCATCCCGCAGAAGCGATCCGACCTTATTATTTTCTGCTCGAACAAGAATGTTAAACTTTGTTTTATGCAGATTTACCCACGCAACGCCACTGTAATAATAGCTGATCCAAAGGGTAGCGTCAGGATCAACGTACAAATGCGAGATAAAGGCATTATTGCTCGAATCCTGCTTCTTTGTCTGAAATCGTTGGATTACTTTATATCGTTGTTCCGGGTTTAGTTGAATAACCTGTCCAGATCCAGTACCCACGTAAAGCAATCCGTTTGCATCATTTGTGATACTGGTTATTTCTTTTTCCGTAAAAACACATTGCGGGGCGGAGGCATGCTGATCCATTAGAAACAGGGCGGAATCGGTTACAACATAAAAACGGCCATTGTTCAAATCCAGGGCATCGAGCAGGATACCCTTCTTTTTTTGGTTCGGCAATTTGAAATATATGGGTTCGGATGCTTTTGGGGAGGGCAAGACATGCTGCAAGTATCCAACTTGCTCATCCCATTGGAACGCAAAAAGCGCGGTAACCTGACCCTTGTTTTTGATGGCATAACAGCGATTGGCTGGAACACCCATATCACAAACCTTTTGAAATTCAAATTTACTGGTTGTTGGGTCAATGTGAAATTTATAAACAGGACTTCCAATACGGTTATCATCTACCATAACCCAAATATTCCCTTCGGAATCCTGTGTTAGGAGCCGGTAATAACCTGTTAGCGGTTTGCCCTTTGCATCATGTACCTGGAAATGCGCAAAATTGTCTTTTTTTCGTACATATTGACATAAATAATTGTCGGCAGCAAACCAGATATTACCATCGGAACTTTCCGTGAAATCGCCTATAACGTGTATACCCCGTAAGGCATTTGTATCGCGCTCATTCGGCAAGTAAGTTTTTGTTTGAATACCATCAAATCGTGCCAATCCGTGGGGAGAACTGATCCAGACAAGTCCCTTAGAATCCGTAAATACATACCAGTTGAATTCTTGAAGCAAGCCTTTTTGTTGGGTCAGTTGGTGAAAATACACATTTTCACGCAACTGACCCTGAGCAGTACTGCTTAGCGCAATCAAGAGTAGCAATAAAGCAGTTGTACTTTTCATGCTTTATTATCCTGCCAAATATTCAGCAATGGTTTGCCCTTTTCCTGGAGGTCTGCGACCGTAAGGAGGATTCGGCAAGGCGATAAGATTGAGCACAGTACCGGTGCTTGTAACAGCGGCGGCACCATGAAGCGAACCAGTGTCATCAACTTCAATGATGATTTCACGGAGCGCATGGTAGCCGCTTTGGGCTTGTAGTACACCCAAATCAGAACCAAAAAACTCGGCAGGTGCAACCAGGTCCGAAGGCGTTGGATTGCTGTTCACAATAATTAATTGATCTTTTTGAATTAACATAGGATAGAATATTGAAAGGGTGATGATTTCTTGCTATTGAACTAATTTATTCCGGATCGCAAAAAGCACGGCTTCGGTTTTGGACCGTACTTGAAGTTTTTCGTAAATACTACGGGTATGGCTTCTAACGGTATCAATTGCAATGTGCATGGCTATTGCGATTTCCTTGTATGTTTTTCCTTCACACATCCACTCCAACACTTCCTTTTCCCGATCACTTAGCTGGTAGGTAGGATTCACAGTGGTCACATTGATCGATTTTCTGAAACTATTCAGCGTTTTTCGCGCTACAAACTCATTGATCGGTGATCCACCTCTTGCAACAATTCGAATGGCTGCAACCATTTTATCGGTATCTGAACCTTTCAACAGGTAGCCAGTGGCACCTGCTTTAATCGCTTCAAAAATATTGTTGTCGTCATCCAATTGTGACAAAATAACCACTTCGGTTGTTGGATCAACATGCTTGGCTAACAAAGTTGCTTCAATTCCGGTGATTCCAGGCATATCTATATCCATTAGAATCACCTGCGGTTTCATCGTTTTTACAATTTGTTCAACGTTCCTTGCATCTGGATAAGTTCCAATTACATGAATATCGTCATAAAATTTGAACAAACTTGTAAAACCTTCACGGATATCTGGGCTGTCGTCAAAAATAATAACTTTAATTGGCTGTGACAAGGGGGGTATTGTTTCCATTAAATTACTTTTTGCGTAAAGGTCAATTTATTTTTTTTGTTTTTCAATAGCATACTTATGCTACTTATTTAAGTATGTAATATGTGTTAAACTTTACTTGCGTTTTGGTGCCTTTTTGATCGGTTTTTTGTACTTCATATCGCGCAAGTGCTTTGTTTTATTTCCCAAATTTACCTTTTTATTTTTTCCTTTCTTTTCATGGAAGGCGCCAGCCGGTGGCGCAATGCGTGCAAAGCGTTGAATGTTCTTCCCAACTTCACCGGGCAATTCCTCTGGTGTGAGTTCGTCGGTCAGCGCAACATCCTCGGGAATGGGCTGCATGGGAATTTCTTTGCGCATCAATTGTTCGATGGCCTCCAGGTTTTCGATTTCAAGCGGAGAAACGAAGGTAATGGACGCGCCAATACTGTCTGCACGACCGGTACGACCAATCCGGTGAATATACGTTTGCGCATCATCGGGTGTATCCACATTGATGACATGGGTTACGTCGGTCACGTCCAAGCCGCGTGCCAGTAAATCGGTAGAGATCAGGCCCCGTATCAGACCTTTGTCAAAAGCACTCACGGCATTCATCCGGAAATTTTGGGATTTATTACCATGGATTATGCTAAACTGTTCGGGAAACTTTTCATTCAAGCGCTCATATATGCGATCCGCCATGCGTTTGGTTGCGCCAAATATGAGCACTTTTTTCATGCCTTCATCCGTGGTCAATAGATGCTCCAATAAATTCATTTTAGAGAAAAAATTGGGTGCACCATATACTGACTGGTCTATTTTTTCGAGGGGTGTACCTGCGCGCGTTACCTCCAGGGTTAAAGGACCATTGAAGAACAATTCGATCATTGCATCTACTTCTTCGGTCATGGTTGCCGAAAACATGAGGTTTTGGCGGCGTTTGGGCAACAAATCAAAAATTGTGGTGAGTTGTGGCCGAAAGCCAAGACTCAAGGTTTCATCTACCTCGTCAATTACCAAATGGCGAATTGATCCTAATAACAATACGCGGCTCAAAGCCAGGTCCATCAACCGACCGGGCGTTCCTACAAGAATATCCAAACCTTTTAGTACTTCAATTTTTTGGGTATTAATATTGGTACCGCCATATACCCCCAGGGCGCGTACGGTCATATAAGTAGTCAGTTTTTGGATTTCACCCACTAATTGAATTACCAACTCGCGTGTGGGCACAATAATCAAGGCCCGGGGATCTTTTTGCTGTGAAAAAGTAAGTTGGCGCAGGATAGGCAGGAGGTAAGCAAAGGTTTTTCCGGTACCAGTTTGGGCAATTCCGACTACATCACGGCCCGACATAATTACCGGGAATGCTTTTACCTGTATGGGGGTTGGCTGCTCGAAACCCAAGTCTTTCAGGGCATTCAGCAGGGCGGTATTCAAATTCAACGCGTCAAAAGAAACTTCCATTCCATATAATTTGCCGCAAAGGTACGTTAACGGAAGGGTTATCCGAAGCCTTGAAATGGGGAAGCGTTAAATTGGGGAGCAAACCCCTGAATTTCAGCAGGTTTGCTCCCGTTTGGTATTACATATTGGTAATGATTTCTGTTGCGAATTCAGAACATTTCAATTTGGTTGCACCTTTCATCAAACGTTCGAAGTCATACGTAACGCGTTTTTTGCGAATGCTGCGTTCCAGTCCTTTTACGATCAATTTAGCTGCTTTGTCCCAACCCATGTATTCGAACATCATTACGCCCGAAAGGATCACGGAAGACGGATTTACCACGTCTTTACCGGCGTATTTTGGTGCAGTACCGTGGGTTGCTTCAAAAATAGCATGGCCTGTGATGTAATTGATGTTGGCGCCCGGTGCAATACCGATACCACCCACTTGTGCAGCCAGGGCATCGGAAATATAGTCGCCATTCAAATTCAAGGTTGCGATTACATCATATTCTGCTGGACGCAGGAGGATTTGTTGCAAAAACGCATCAGCGATCACGTCTTTTACGATCATTTTGCCCGCCGCAACGGCTTCGCTCTGTGCTGCATTCGCCGCATCTTCGCCTTTTTCGGCTTTAATCCGGTCGTAAGCAGCCCAGGTAAATACCTGACCGCCAAATTCGCGTTCAGCCAATTCGTAGCCCCAGTCTTTGAATTTACCTTCTGTAAATTTCATGATGTTGCCCTTGTGTACGAGGGTCAAGGATTTGCGCTTGTTTTTCAAGGCATCCAACAAGGCCGCGCGCACCAAACGCTCCGTACCTTCTTTCGAAACAGGTTTGATACCCAAGGAAGAAGTATTCGGGAAGCGGATATTTTTTACACCCAGTTCTGTTTCCAGGAAGTTTATGAGTTTTTTACACTCCTCGGTACCTGCCAGGTATTCGATGCCCGCATAAATATCTTCCGTGTTTTCACGAAAAATAGTCATATTTACCAATTGCGGTTCTTTTACCGGACTTGGTACACCTTTGAAGTATTGAACTGGACGTACGCAGGCATACAAATCCAATTGCTGACGCAAAGCAACGTTTAGCGAGCGAATACCGCCGCCAACCGGTGTTGTCAAAGGACCTTTGATTGCAACTTTATATTCGTCAATCACTTTCAAAGTTTCGTCTGGCAACCAACTGCCTGTTTGTTTGAAGGCTTTTTCACCAGCCAACACTTCTTGCCAGAAAATTTTCCGGCTTCCTTTATATGCTTTTTCTACCGCTGCATCTAAAACACGCACGGAAGCCGCCCAAATATCGGATCCGGTACCATCACCTTCGATAAATGGAATAATGGGGTCATTGGGTACTTTCAATTTACCCTTTTTAATCGTAATACTAGAGCCTGTCATTGCAAAAAGAAAAGAAGATGTTAATAGAATATGGATGAATGCCCCTTTTGAGGGCAGATTCTGCAAAAGTAGAAAGGGAAAGACCATTTATTCGGCCTTTTGGGCAAGAATTTCTGTCAAAAATGATAATATTTTGAGGGTGGCCCCCTTATTTGCTTCCAACCAGACTTTCACAGCCGCTGAAGCACGGGTATATTGTACTGGATCTGCCAAATATTTCAAAATCCGTTCCAAATCATCCTGGTTTTCAATGGTAAAGGCGCCTCCTAATTTTACCAATTGAAGGGCTTCTTCAAATTTTTTGTGTTTTGGGCCAAAAATAACGGGCAAGCCCCAAGCGGCAGGCTCCAGCACATTATGAATCGCTTTTCCAAACCCACCTCCAATGTAAGCAATGTGCCCATATTGGTACAGCCGGTTCAACATGCCGATGTTATCTATAATCAACGTTGAATAAGGCACTAAATCCACCCCATTAGCCTTGCTGTATCGGATACTTTTTGAAAATTGGGCGATTGGCTGTTCCAGCTTTTGAATCGATGCAGGCAACAGGGAATGCGGCGCAATGATTGTTTTAAAGTGTTGAAATTCCCTTTTTTGAAATACAGGCAAGTACACCTTTTCATCGGCCTCCCATGAACTTCCTACGATCATGATGGGGTATTCAGTGGATGTTTTGAATTGGGCCGCGATCGGAATGGGTTGAGCATCTTGTACAATTTTCAAGACTCGGTCGATGCGGGTATCGCCCGCAATCGTCACATTACGGAAACCTATTTGGCCTAATAACTGCGCAGAAGCCTCATTTTGTACAAAAAACTGGGTGAATGCGCCTAACATTTGCCGCCACAAAGATCCATACCATTGAAAAAAGGGCTGTTTGGGTCTAAAAATGCCGGAAACCAGCAGGGTAGGGGTGCCTTTTTGGTGTAAGGCCAATAAGTAGTTCAGCCAAAACTCATATTTTACAAATACCGCCAATTGGGGTTGCAGGATTTCAATAAAATCGCGGGCATTTCGGCGCGTATCGGCGGGTAAATAGCACACGTAATCGGCAAAAGCATAGTTTTTTCTGATTTCATATCCGGAAGGTGAGAAAAAACTGAGTACGATTTTCCAATGCGGATATTGAGCGCGTATTGCTTCTATAAGTGGACGCCCTTGTTCAAATTCGCCCAAAGAGGCCGCATGGAGCCAAAAAACGGGTTGACTTCCCCATTGGGCTACTTGTTGTTGCAACAAGGGCCGCCAATTTTTTCTGCCACCCGTCCATTTTTTAGCCTTTTCATTAAAAAGCCCTAAAAACTGTACTGCAAATACATATAGTCGAATGGCAATTTCGTACCCAATGCGCATGGTTTAGTAGTAAATTTCGTCCGATTTGGTCATGTAAAAGGGTAAAATCCAACTGGCGCGCAAGCCAAACCGCAAATCAAGGCGGCTTTCATCGAGTTTGCGCATTTCGTTAAAGTCCCAGTCGCGCAAGGTATTGGTAAAACCTTGATTGCATTCAATTCCAATCGTAAAATTCACATGCCTTGTTTTACCCACATGCTGCCAGCCGATAAACTGATTTAAAGCCAAACCTCCACTAAAACGATCATACCCTTTTTGATAATCACCGGTGATTTGGGTCACCGTACGGGTATCGTCTTGGATTCTGATTTTATGCCGGGTAAATCCGCCACCGACCGTAATCCGGACGCCAGACCGCTTTTGGCCAATAGAAAAAAGTCGCCCTACATACGCATCCATTCCATAGCCGCGCTGCAAAAGATAAATGGAGGCAGGCGAACGGTCGTTGCCAATAATATAACCTTCAGTGAGTTCCAGAATTTCGAGCGGGTTTTCGCGTACATCGTTCCCAAAATAAAATTCGCCCTCTACACCAAACAGCCAATTTGATTTGCTTATGGATTCTATGCGCCCCCCGATGCTACCATTCAATCCAAATCTTTTGGCCATATCAGCGCCCGGAATATGACCACCCGCAGTTATGTGGAATAAAATCGCCTTATCTTTGTTGTGCAGTTCCACTACCAGGGGCACTTGTATCTCCTGCGCCATTAGGATACAAGGCAGGAAAAAGTACATAACCAAACTGTATAACTGTTTCATAATCATAACTTTAAAAATTGTTGCTCCAATTGGGCAATCAAAAATTCAGACTTCATGCACGGCAAAAATAACACCTTCCAAGCGCTTCATACAGATCTCCTCTCAAAATTACGGTCTATAGTGAGCGAAACCTACCTGTTGATGGATGAAACCAACTTGCGCGACTGTGGGCACGACGAAACAGAAGATTTGTCTTTTCTGCCCGAGGCGGTTGTGGTTCCGGCCAATACCGATGAAGTAAGCGCGATCATGGCCCTTTGTAATGCAGAACGTATTCCAGTGACGGTTCGCGGCGGCGGCTCCGGATTGGCCGGTGGTGCCTTGCCAATTCATGGGGGCGTGGTGATTTGGATGAAACGTTTTAATCAAATACTCCATATTGATGCGCAAAACTTCCAGGTTACGGTGGAGCCCGGGGTGGTTACCGAAACCTTGCAAAATACGTTAAAAGAACAAGGCTTGTTTTATCCGCCAGACCCATCGAGCAAGGGTTGGAGTTTTATTGGTGGCAATGTAAATACCAATGCTGGCGGTCCAAGGGCGGTAAAATACGGGGTGGTAAAGGATTATGTGCTCAATTTGGAAGTGGTATTGCCCAATGGTGACGTGATTTGGACGGGCGCCAACACCCTGAAAAATTCTACGGGGTATAATTTGACCCAGTTATTGGTTGGAAGTGAAGGCACTTTGGGGGTGGTCACTAAAATTGTCTTGAAATTACAGCCTTTGCCTACTCAAAACCTGCTCATGTTGGCGCCTTTCCGTTCAGCGGAAAGCGCATGTGCGGCAGTTGCGGCTATTTTTCAGGCAGGTGTTACCCCTTCCGCGCTCGAATTTATGGAACGCAATGCGATCACCTGGGCTATTCGTTACCTGGGCGATGTGCAAATTCCGCTGTCCGACGATACCGAAGCGCATTTGCTTATTGAGGTGGATGGCTTTCACCTCGAAACCTTGTATAAAGATTGCGAAACCATTTCGGGCGTATTAGAACAATTTGATTGCGGTGAAATTTTGTTTGCCGATAATGAAGCAACTAAAATAGACTTGTGGAAGTTACGCAGAAATGTAGCCCATGCTGTAAAACACAATTCCATTTATAAAGAAGAAGATACCGTTGTTCCTCGGGCGTTTTTACCACAATTATTAAAAAAAGTAAAAGCGGTGGGGGCTGAATACGGATTTGAATCGGTTTGTTACGGACATGCAGGCGACGGCAATTTGCATGTAAACATTCTAAAAGGCAGTTTATCGGATGAGCATTGGCATTTAGAAGTGCCAAAAGGTATTCGCGAAATATTTAAGTTCGTTAAAAGTGTAAATGGTACATTATCAGGGGAACATGGTATCGGATATGTACAACAACCCTATCTGGATATTATGTTTTCGGAAACCGAAATTGCCTTAATGCGGGCAATTAAACGGGCGTTTGATCCCAATGGAATTTTAAATCCAGGAAAGATTTTGGGTTAAAACACCTGTTTCCCTGTAGCGGGAAGCGTGCAAAGGCACATTTTAGCGTATTAAAACAAACTTCCCTGCAAAGCGGGCGGTAAAATTGCTCGAGGGCCACGGACCACTAAATCTGGCATGATGGCCTTTAAGTGGTCTGCACAGTAGACAGCTAAGTCGGGGGATAACAAGTTATCGGGTTCATGGGTAAAAAGATAAGCCGCCTTCAAACCTTGTGCATACCATGATTTTAAACGTAAGGCCCAGTCCTGCACCCGGGTATAGTCGCTCGGGTGCAGGCCATTGCCTACAAATCGAATAAGGGTTTGCGCACAAGTCACGCGCAGGTGGCACACATCCCTTCGGCCCGCAACATCGGTAATGATTGCTGCAACGCGGTAATTTTCAAGCAGTTGAAAAAACGCTTCGGCTTCCACGGTGGCTTCAAAAAAGGAAGGATGTCGCACTTCTACCGATAACGGGATGCCGGGCGGGAAACGTTCCAGGTATCCCTCCAGCACAATTAACTGTTTTGTACTGAAATGTGGCGGCAATTGCATAAAACAGCAACCTAATTTGTTTGCCAGGCCGGCGATTGCTTCACAAAACCGTTGATTTAACTGGTTATTCAGTCCCAAATTGCCACTGTGGCTTATCACTTGGGGGATTTTCGGACAAAAGCGAAAATCATCTGGCGTTTCTTCCCGCCACCGATCCACCATGTTTTCGTCTGGTATCCGATAATGGGTCGTATTATGTTCGATGGTGTTGAATTGCCGTCCATAAGCAGCCAAAAAATCGCGGTCTTTCGTTCCTTTTGGATACCATGTTCCAACCCAGGGCTTCATATTATAGCCGGTTGCGCCGATATACAGCACAGGCGGCTCGTTGCGCGCCGGCATACTTTGAAACAGTTCCTGATTCTGCACCGGATCAGGAGGCAAGGTAAAATCTACATCCGCTACCGAGGGCAATTTTCCAAATTCCATCTTGCTGTTGCCGTTTTAGGAACGAAGGGCTTCTACGGCCTCCACGGTTTTGGGTATGGGGTCCCCTAAAACGCGGTGTCCTTCCTTGGTAATCAATACGTTATCTTCAATACGAATGCCGCCAAAATCGCGGTATTTTTTAAGCGCAGGATAGTTGATAAATTGTTCAAACATCTTTTTACGCTTCCATTGATCGATCAATTGGGGGATAAAATACAAACCAGGCTCAACCGTAAGCACAAAACCGGGCTGTAACTGGCGGGCAAGGCGCAAATAGGCGGTTCCAAACAGGGTACTCCGTCGCACCGTTTCATCATATCCAACGTATTGTTCGCCCAGGTCTTCCATATCATGCACATCCAAGCCAATCATGTGGCCCAGGCCATGCGGGAAAAACAAGGCATGGGCGCCCAATTGCACGGCTTCCTGCATGTCGCCTTGCATCAAGCCAAGTTTTTTTAAGCCTTCTGCCATGCGCAAAGCGGCTTCCAGGTGCACCGATTGATAGGTTATGCCCGGTTTCAGCATGGCGATCGCGTGCATTTCAGCGTCCAACACGATTTCGTATATTTCGCGTTGTTTGGTGGTGAATTTGCGGTCTACCGGAAACGTGCGCGTAATATCACCGGCATAATGCATAGCAGTCTCCGCACCAAAGTCTCCCAACAACAAACGGCCTTTTTCAAGGATGTTACCGTGGTGGTGGTTGTGTAAAATCTGTCCGTCGGTGGTTAAGATAACCGGGTAGGATAAATTTCCGCCACCTGATACGGCAATACCCGTTACTAATCCGGCTATAGCCGCTTCGGATGCGCCGATTTGTGCTTCGCGCATCGCAGCCACGTGCATGTGCCCCGTGGTTTGCAGCGCGCGCTCCATTTCAGCAATTTCCTCTGCCGATTTGATTGAACGTTGATTTACCACGGCTTTAATGAGCGGAACAGACGCGGCCTCTTTCAATTTGGCCAAGGGAATATTCAACAGATCTTTGAGCAGCAATTTATTTGCTTCTCGATAAGGCGGCAAAAAATGGACGGATTGGCCAGATTTACGCGTGTTTTTCACTACACCGGCAAGTCTGCGAAATTGCAGGGTTTCCTGTACGCCCACTTGTGCGCCGAGTTCCTTGATGGAAGGCATGGTGCCCATCCAAACGATATCTTCCATGCTTAGGTCATCTCCGAACAGGATTTCACGATTAGCATCAATATCGATGACCGCAGCCAAACCCGGTTTGTCGATGCCAAAGAAGTATAAAAAACTACTATCCTGCCGAAAATGGTAGGTATTTCCTGGGTAGTTCATGCCCAGGTCGTTATTACCCAGAAAAAGTACCAGCCCTGATCCGAGGTCTTTTTTCAACTGGTCGCGGCGGCTTTGGTAGGTATTTGCAGAAAACATAGGATAAAAATGGGTTATGCTGGAATGAAATTGTGGGTCAACTATTTTCCGGCAGGCATATAAATATTGTTCGATTTGTCAACATCCGGGGTGTAAGTGCTGCCTAATTGCACTTTTTGCACCTTTTTGCCACCTTTGTATTTTATTTCGATGGTTGTTGCGCCGTCTTTCCACACCTCAATGCTGCGGTGTATTTGTTCGGTTTGTTGGTCGCTGTACGTAATCGTCAGGTCGACGGGTGTAGGTTTGTTTCCTTTCGATTCAACGGTAATGCTTGATCTTCGCTCGTTTACCTGCGCAATGGCAAGATCTGGTACGCCATTTTCGAAAAACCAAACTTTCCAAAACCAATTAAGATTAACCCCGCTTCCCTGGTTCATACAATTGAAAAAATCATAAGGAATAGGGTGTTTACCATTCCAGGTCTTAATATAGAGATGTAACCCTTTAAAAAACAGCGCATCACCCAACATATCCTTCACAAACAAATAGCCTAGTGCAGGTTTTGGATAGGAATTAATCATCATTCCTGGCCCGTTCATTTGGGTAGTAAGGGTCATGATCGGCAAATCTATTTCCGTTCCGGCAAAGCGTTCATACGGATACATGCCATAATCGTCCACGATACTCGAATCGATCATGGGCGACACCAGCCATTCCCCGATGGTTGCCCAGCCTTCGTCCATCCAGCCATATTTTGTTTCATTGGTGCCCATGTAGAAAGGAAACATGGTATGGAAAATTTCGTGGTCGGTTAGTTCAATGCTTTCCGCGCGGTCCTCAATCGGGTTATCATTGACCATCATAGGGTATTCCATTTGGTCTAATCCGTCAAACACCGTGATATGGTTATAGGGGAATGGCCATTTTGGAAAGCGGTAACTCATGGATTCCACCGTTTTGCGCGCATCGTCGATTACCCAAAAGTAATCCAGGTGCTGCTGATTGAACACCGCATCGACCCTTGTGCGCCGTTTGGTTTCTGGATCTACCACCAGGCTGGTAGATTGCCATACATAATGGTTGCTGATGGCCAAGGCAATGTCTGTTACGTTTTTAGCCTCAAATCGAAAGGTATTTGCGGAGTTTTGTGCGGTAATGTTGCCTGTTTTTAAATCTGTGCTATCCATAACAAAGATAACACCGTCCTTTTTTTCGGCTTCAGCCAAGCGTTCGCAATATTTTGCCTGCAATACTTCACTGCAATTAGTAAGATCGCCTGTGCCCCAAACGATGTAGTTTTTAGGCACTTTAACGGCAGCTTTAAAATCGCAAAAGTCGTTGTAAAACTCTTGTGTACCCAGGTACGGATTGCGGTTCCAGCCGTCAATATCGTCGTAAACGGCTATTCGAGGGAAAAAATAGGCGATAAACCACGCGCCAGGGTCAACTTGTCCGGTTCGAATATGCGAGTCTTTATTGAGCGTATAATTGTAGGCAATTTTAAACTGGGTGCTTTTGCCTGGAGGTATAGATTTGGGACGCACCAACATATTGGTACTACTGATTCTGTAATCGGAAGTTTTAATCTGCTCACCATCGGCAGACAAGGTTTCAATGCGGAGGCCATCGCCTGCATCGTCCGGACTGATTTCCATAAGCCGTTCAGCGCCTTTTTTGTACAAATTTGGGTAAAGTTTAAAAACAACTTCCCGCAAGGTGTCTGGACTGTTGTTGATGTACTGAATATTTACCACTCCGGAAATGAGGCGGGTAGTAGGAGAGAAGGTGATATAAATGTCATAATTTGCCTTGTTTTGCCAATATTTTGTTCCAGGCAGACCATCGGCACTGCGCGTTCCTTTCGTGTAGGCTTTTTGCAGGTTGCGCGCAATGGGTAAGTTCTGTGCCTGCATGCTACCCAAAATAAGCAGGGCAATTCCGGCGCAGAAAAAACGAGCATTCCAAGGAGAAATAGACTTAAACATGCGATTTTAGATTTTAGGCCCAAATCTATAAATCATCTTGCGCATGTTTGTTATTAATTGCTGTAAAAGCGCCGTATAAAACAAACAAGCGTCATTCCACAAAGTATGGAACAACGCTTATTATCAACGTAATCGGGTTTTAAGCGTGTATATCGCCTATTTTTCGTCGTAGTTGTAAGGCAAAATTTTAGAATCTTTCACCGTAGACAAGGTCATCAAAGTTTTCAGGCGCTCGATTTCTTCAATCTGGCTGATGGTTTTGAACAACAGTTGTTCGTAGGTAGGAATGTCCTTGCAAACAATTTTCATCAAAAAATCTGCTTCACCGGTAATGATGTAACATTCGGTTACCTCATCAATTTGGCTGATTTTTTCAAGGAAGTTGTTCAGGGCATTCTCTTTTTTCCAGGCCAATGATACCAGTACGAAGGTTTTAACGTTTAAACCCATCATTTGCGGGTTCACCATCGCGTGGTAACTTAGGATGATATCGCTTTGCTCCAGTTTTTTTACACGTTCAAGGGTTGGGGCTGGCGACAATCCAATTTTTTTGGAAAGGTCAAGGTTCGTGATCTTGCTGTTCTCCTGAAGGATCTTCAGAATCTTCAAGTCGATTTTATCCAGTTTCTCTGACATAGCGGATTAGGCTTTAGAAAATTTTATTTTGTTCTTCAAAATTTCCCCAAAGGTAGGTAAACAAAAAATAATAGGCAAGTAAATTTTAAAATAACCTCTGTTAATTTTGTTAACAAAGCGTTTTTGTCGCCGATCCCTCAAAAACAAAATCTTCAAATCGCCCATTTTGGCAAACACACCAAAATAAATTTGCCGCAAATTGACATTCCACCCAATTAAAATAAAAAAAGGTTGAAAAGACATTTGTTGGGCCAAACATGCCAAACAAAACCTGTCAATTCAACCTTTTTGAAAATTAATTTTTTGTTAAGCCTGCTTTCAGGCCTTGCTACTATGGGAAAATGCCCATCGACACATAGTCGGAAGCAATTTTTTTCAAAGAGCACACAAACGCGGCAGTCCGTACATCCTGTATGTCGGAATGTTGCAACAGGGTTTCGCGAATCTGTTGGTAAGCCACCACCATGGTGTCTTGCAAGCCGGAATTTACCAATTCAACTTCGGTACCACCGCGTGTGAGGAAATCCTTTTCACGCGCATTGATGGTTTTTCCGGTCATTTCTTCCACTTTATTGAGGATGCCTGTAAACGCTTCGTTTTGGAAGCGATTTTCTAAGCGACCAAAACGGTGGTGTGACAAGTTTTTCAACCACTCGAAGTAGGATACTGTTACCCCGCCTGCGTTGATGTAAAAGTCGGGCAGAATCAAAATGCCTTTTTTCAATAAAATTGGATCCGCATCGGCAGTAATTGGACCGTTGGCGGCCTCCGCAATGATTTTTGCTTTGATGCGGTCGGCATTCGCCAAGGTAATCTGGTTCTCCAAGGCTGCTGGAACAAGAATATCGCATTCCAACTCCAGGGCTGCAGAAGCATCTCCAATGTGTTCAGTGCCTGGGAAGCCAATAATGGAGCCCGTTTCTTTGCGGAATGCCATCAGCTTTTCAACATCGATGCCATTTGCGCTGTAAATGGAGCCTTCACGTTCAGCAATACCGATAATTTTGGCATCGCCTTCCTGTTGGCTGATCAAGGCGGTATTGCTACCCACATTACCAAGGCCCTGTACGACCATCGTTTTACCTGCCATGCCTTTGGTCAGACCAATTTTGGCCATGTCTTCGCCGTGTGACAAGCATTCGCGCAGGCCATAAAATACCCCGCGACCGGTTGCTTCTGCGCGACCGCGAATACCATTTTGTGTAACAGGTTTGCCCGTAACGCAACCGATGGAGTCAATTTCACCATGGCGGAACGCCTGATAAGTATCGAGGATCCAGGCCATTTCACGCGGACCGGTACCATAATCGGGTGCTGGCACGTCGATACCAGGTCCGATAAAGTTCTTTTTGATCAATTCCGTGGTGTAGCGGCGGGTAATATTTTGCAGCTGCTCCACGGTGTATTTGGCAGGATTGATTTTGATGCCGCCTTTTGCACCGCCGAATGGAACGTCCACCAGCGCGCATTTGTAGGTCATCAAGGCCGCGAGGGCCATTACTTCGTCTTGGTCAACGCTTTCAGCATAACGAATCCCGCCTTTTGTTGGGAGTCGGTGGTGACTATGCTGTACGCGGTAGGCTTCAATTACCTCGTAATCGTTGCCTACACGCACTGGAAAACGAATTTGCAATACGAGATTGCAGGCCTTAATTTGCTCGACCAATCCACGCGGGATGTCGGTAAAGGAGGCGGCTTTATCCACGTAGTTTTCTACGCTTTTAAAAAAACTGATGTGTCCACTCATTGTTGTTCTTCCTTGAGTTGGTGCTCTAATTTGGTTAGTTTACGTTCAATACGCACCAGAAACCACACAATTCCGACGAAAATCAGCAAAATAACGCCTACTACAACGTTTATTTTTCCAGTCTCCCGCATAAAATCGCGATTTCCCTGCGCCCAAACGCCCGGCAAATATATTGCCATAAACAAAATAATTGTTAAAAAACGGTGCATTTTAAAAAATTTCATGTTCCAAAATGGGAGTTTACCTATGAAAAGTAATGATGAATGATGAATGATGAATTTGGTGTTTCAAGTTTATATTCCTTGAAATAAATCATTTTGTTTTGAGGATTGTCAATTAATATAATGTGTCACCTTGCGCATATTCATCATTCATCATTCATCATTATTCCAAGTCCATCACCCGGTCCTCCAGCCGCTGATACCGGATCCGCAATTGCGCCATCCAGAAACCCAGTAAGGTCCAGCCGATAATTGCGGGGTAGAAAACCAGGCGCATCGTGTTATCTAAATCCTGACTGCCAAATGCCGGATTGCCTGTAGCTCCCGGATGCAGGCTCGCAAACATGCGCGGGACGATGTACAGCAATGGAATCAGGGATGCAAACGCAAAAATATTGTACACTGCTGCCAGGCGCGCGCCTTTTTCAGGCTCATCGAATGAACGGCGCAGGATAAAATACGCAAAATAGATCAACAAAGCCACTGCCGTCATCAACTGCTTGATGTCATTGCTCCACGCACGTCCCCAGGCGTAATGCGCCCATAACATGCCCGTTACGAGGCCCATTAAACCAAAAAACAGGCCAGTTTCAGCATAAGCCGATGCGCGTCGATCATTCTCGAGGGTCGGGTTGCGCAAATACTTGGCACTGGAGATGACAGATGCTAAAAAAAGGAACATCAAAGCGAACCACATCGGCACATGGTAATAGGTGTTCCGGATGCTTTCGTAGATGACGTTGCGATATGGGAAGGTAAAATCTTTGATTACATGCAAATCGCCTACCGGATCACGGTTCCATGCACCAGGGCCTGCAGCAGCTGCGGTATCGGTGTTTTTTACCAATTCAAAAGCGCCTGGCAACAAGGAAACGCCGTCTTTAGGGTGATCCAAGATCGCATTAAGTAAAACTGATGTGCTAGCATTGGGCAAATCTGGCGGAAATAAAAAACTTGCTTCGAGGCTGGTGTCACTCAAAACCTTAATGTCCTGACCTGCCAGCGCATGCAAGGAATCGTATTCGAGCCACAACCGAAGTTCGTTGGCTGCGCTGCGCGTGTAAAAACTATTGTAGCCAAAAACTTGTACTTTTATTAGTTCACCCGATTTGGCGGTTTCGGGAAGCGTGCGCGTGATGCCTGGCTTCAAAGGCGCCAGCATGCCAGCAAGCAGGGCGTAAATGACTAAAACTACAGAAAGTGCTTTCCACCACATGGTTTTGTAATTTTGATTTTTATCAATCTTTCCAGATATATGGAAACAGAACGAATGTCAAGGTGATTAATATGGTGTCGATGGCCAACAGATTGACAATATCGCGTTGGTAAGAAGTATCTTGAATGAGCCTTAATGCGATGGCTGATAACCGTACCAGCGTGAGCAATATAGGCAAAATAACCGGAAAACTCAAAATCGCCATCAAGGTAGCCGACTGATTGGCACGCGCAGCGATTGAGGAAATAAAAGTAAAGGCAATAGAAAACCCAAAACTACCCAAAAACAAAACCAAGGCAAACAAAGAAGGATCTTTCACCGGATTACCAGCCACCAAACTATAAGAAGCAAAAGCCAGTAAACTCAACACCAATAATAGTAAGGTGTTGTACAAAATCTTGGCCAAAATAAGCGATACCGGATCGGTAAGTTGATAGTAGTACAATTGTCGGGCTCCACTTTCCTGCACAAAACTTTTTACTACCGCATTAATGGAAGCAAACAACACGATGAGCCAAAATAAAATATTCCAAACCTGGGCCTGTACCTTTACGCTCGAAATATATACCACAAATACCATACTAAGCACGTATAACACGATACCACTGATGGCATAGCGTTGGCGGAACTCCAATAGGAATTCCTTGTGCAATAACAGAAGCAAACGTCTTAAATTCATATATATAGCGCGTCAAAGGTATGCCGGGAATTGGATGTGTACCGCGATTTTTTGCATTCATTTTGTCAAAATAATCAATCTAAAGTATTCGCCATCCTTTATCCGTTTTGCTTTGTGTTAAAAAAATCTTTGTACCTTCGACATGCGGGCTATCTTTGCCGCCGCAAAATTGCTCCTTAACCACTAATAATTAATCAAACGATTCACTATGAGTTGGTTTAAACGATTAAAAGAAGGCATTTCTACCGCTACCAAGGCAAAAAAAGATGTGCCGGAAGGTGTTTGGTTTCAATGCAAGCGCTGCAAAGAAACAAGTACTACCCGCGAATTGCGCGACAATTATTACAAATGTCCTAAATGTGATTACCATACCGCCATTGGCTCAGTGGAATATTTTGACATCATTTTCGATGATCAGGAGTATGTCACCCTGCACGATGATATGATTTCGGTCGATTTTTTGAAATTCACCGATTTAAAACCGTACGACAAACGTTTAGAGGAGTCTATTAAAAAAACAGGCTTGCGCGATGCCATGCGCATCGGCGCAGGATCGGTTCGCAGTCATCGCTTGGTGGTTGCTGCCATGGATTTCAAATTTATTGGCGGTTCGATGGGCTCCGTGGTTGGTGAAAAAATCTCTTTGGCCATCGATTATGCCCTGGAACACAAGGCGGGTTTGATGATCATCTCCAAATCAGGCGGTGCCCGTATGATGGAAAGCGCGTTTTCATTGATGCAAATGGCCAAAACCAGCGCAAAATTGACGTTGATGGCAAAAGCAGGTTTGCCTTATTTTTCTTTGATGACCGATCCAACGACCGGGGGTGTAACGGCATCCTTTGCCATGTTGGGCGATATCAATATTGCCGAACCCGATGCGTTGATTGGCTTCGCAGGTCCGCGCGTCATTCGGGAGACCATCAAGCGCGATCTTCCAGAGGGCTTCCAAACTTCAGACTATTTGATGGAAAATGGTTTCCTCGATTTAATCGTAAATCGGAAGGACTTACGCGAGACATTGGGCGATTTATTGGCGTTTTTTGATAAAACACACCATGTAGAAGAGGCTGCGTAAGTCGATATCCTTTGTGCCTTTGTGTTAAATCCCCTCGGATAAGGTTTTTTGACACAAAGGCACAAACTTATTTATCATATATTATTGAAATACCACTGAGTATGCACGCAATTTTTCCCGCAAATCATCCGCACCCTGGAAATGTACACCCTTAATACCCAAACCTTCTGCCGCTTTTACATTGTGCAGGTTATCGTCAATAAACACAGCGCGCTCAGGATCAACGGAATAACGCTCCAACAGGATTTTGTAAATATCCGCAAATGGTTTCCGGGTTTTCTCAACGCCCGACACAACGATCCCTTCAAACCAGTGCAAAAAATCATAACGCTCCAAGGCTACCGGGAAGGTCTCATGGCTCCAATTGGTGAGCGCCAGCAAACGATGCGTGCCTTGCTCTTTTAAAGCGCGAAACAATTCAACGGTCTCCGGAATCGGACCACCCAGCATGTCTTCCCAACGGCCGTAAAAAGTACGGATTTCAGTTTCCCATTCCGGCCATTGCGCCACCAGCAAATCGGTGCCTTGTTGTAGGGTACGATCCGCATCTTGCTCCACATTCCAGTCGGACGTACAAATATTGGCAAAGAAAAAAGCCCGGCGATCATCCTCTGGAATTACCGTGCGGAAAACGTATTCGGGGTTCCAGTCGATGAGCACGCCGCCCAAATCGAAAATAATGGTATCAAGTTGCATAACAGGGTGGTATTAAGTTTTAAATCAATGACTTAAACATTAAAGCGGAAGTGCATAATATCACCATCGCCCACCACGTATTCTTTTCCTTCTACCGACATTTTACCCGCCTCTTTTACTTTTGCTTCGGAACCTAATGTAATAAAATCCTGATATTTAATCACCTCTGCACGAATGAATCCTTTCTCAAAATCGGAGTGAATCACCCCGGCCGCTTCTGGGGCTTTGGCGCCATTGCGTACCGTCCAAGCGCGTACTTCTTTCACGCCGGCGGTAAAATAGGTGATCAAATTGAGCAGTTTGTAACAAGACCGAATCAAACGGTGTGCCCCTGGTTCTTCAAGGCCCATCATTTCCAAAAATTCCGCGCGTTCTTCGGGCGAATCAATGTCCGAAATTTGGGCTTCTATATTGGCGCTCAGGTAAATAACCTCTGCATTTTCAGCCGCAACAGACTGTTTGAATACCTCGGTAAAGGCGTTGCCGGTATGCATCGATCCTTCATCTACATTGCAAACATACAACACAGGTTTGGCAGTCAACAGCGACAAATCACCCATGAGGCGCAATTCATCGTCCGACATATCCGGCAGCAATTCGCGGCAAGGTTTGCCTGTTTCGATGTGTGCTTTTACTTTTTGGAGGGTCACCAGGTCGCGTTGCTCGTCTTTATTGCCTGCTTTGGCCGCACGCGCCGACTTTTCCATTTTTTTCTCTACGGTTTCGAGGTCTTTTAAACCCAACTCGAAATCGATGATCTCTTTATCACGTACCGGATTTACAGAACCATCTACGTGTACCACATTATCGTCTTCGAAACAACGCACCACGTGTACAATCGCATCCACTTCTCGGATATTGGCCAAAAACTGGTTACCAAGCCCTTCGCCCTGGCTCGCACCTTTGATCAAACCGGCGATGTCGAGAATATCGACCGCAGTAGGTAAAATACGTTGCGGCTGAACCAGTTCGGCGAGTTTATCCAAACGAGCATCAGGCACCGTAATAACCCCCATGTTCGGGTCTTTGGTTGCGAAAGGGTAGTTGGCTGCCAGCGCTTTGCCCCGGGTAAGCGCGTTAAATGTGGTTGATTTTCCGACGTTGGGTAATCCAACAATGCCGCACTGAAGTGCCATATATCAATTAAAATTAGGTGTGATGGTCAAAAAATGGGTACGCGTCGTAAGACTTAAGCCTCAAAACGGGCGCAAAGGTAGCAGGAATCCTTTAAAAGCCGAAATAGACACGAAAACTTCATGGATTCTATAAAACGTACACCTTATATTTGTGTGGCATTTTTGAAGCGGTGTTTTTGCCTGGTTTTAGATAAATTTAATGTATAAAAACCAGCCATTCAATATGTTTTACACCATCACATTTTAATCAAGCGCAACAATTGAACCATTTAGCCCATTGTTTTTTGTCTTTCGGCAACGAAGATTTATTGGTAGGGAATTTTATCGGCGACTTTGTAAAAGGCAACGATTGGCAAAATTACCCTTTGGAGGTACAGAAAGGCATATTGTTGCATCGCACAATTGATAGTTTTACGGATAATCATCCGGCTACCAATCAGAGTGTGGTGCGGGTAAGGCCTTTTGGTCGGCGATACAGCGCGCCGGTCACCGATGTGTTGTACGACTACTTATTGGCGATCCATTGGCAGCAATTTTCTGACCAGGATTTTGATGTATTTGCGCAAAAAACTTATCATTTTTTGCAAAATCGAGCCGTGGAAATGCCTTTGCCCTTGCGCGATTGGATTCCGAAAATGATGGAAGATCAGTTTTTGCACCGGTACACGACCCAGGAAGGCATGCGCAAAGTAATGCAACGTTTTAGTCGGCGTTTGCCCGTAGAAATTGACACACAGGCGGTTTTGGATTATTTTTTTGAGCATATTACTGATTTTTCAGCCGATTTTTTGGCTTTTTTCCCGGATATGGTGGCGCAAGCAAAGGATTTCATTCAAAAGCCAAGCTGAATTTTGAAACAAACACCACACAAATACACACTACTATGAACGCACTACTTTTCAATGCTGTACATGCACCCCTGGAATACACCACGCTTCCGAACCTCGAACCAGACAAAGAAGGAATAGTCGTTGATCTTCATGCGGCCGCACTCAATCACAGAGATTTATACATTACACAGGGTCAATATGCTGGCATTCAAGCACCCTGTATTTTGGGCAGCGATGGGGCAGGGGAGTACAAGGGTAAAAGAGTAATCATCCATCCATCGCTTGATTGGGGGACCAATCCAAACGCGCAACAAAAGCAATTCCGGGTGTTGGGCATGCCCGATAATGGCACTTTTGCAACCCAGATAAAAATTGCCAAAAAGCAACTCCATCCGATGCCCGAGCATTTAAATTGGGAGCAGGCGGCGGCACTTCCTTTGGCGGGACTCACGGCTTATCGTACCTTGTTTACCCGTTGCAAACTGCGCAAAGGTGAAAAAGTGTTGATTTCTGGCGTCGGCGGCGGTGTAGCATTGATGGCCCTACAATTTGCGATCGCGGCTGGTGCTACTGTTTTTGTCACTTCTGGAACGGGCGAAAAAATCAAACAGGCCGAAAAACTTGGAGCAAAAGGCGGTGTCAACTACAAACAAGTTGGTTGGGATAAAGACCTTAAAGCAATGGCGGGTGGTTTTGATGTGATCATCGACTCAGCGGCAGGCGATGGGTTTGGTCAACTGGCGGGATTGTGCAATCCAGGCGGCCGCATTGGTATTTATGGTGGCTCGTTGGGAAAAATCAATAATTTGAGCCCACAAATCATCTTTTGGAAACAAATCAGCATCCTGGGATCCACGATGGGAACGGCTTCCGATTTTAAAAGTATGCTTAAATTTGTGAAAGTCCACCAGATTGTTCCTATTGTAGATAGCACTTTTACCTTAAAATCGGGCAACCAGGCCCTCGATTTTTTGGAAAAAGGGCAACAATTCGGAAAAATTGTATTGACTTGCGCTTAAAACAATGTACATGAAAAAATATTCAATACTTGGTTTTTTCATCCTGTTTTGTGCTTTTGGACCAAGCGTTCAAGCACAAAACAAGGCTGAAAAAGCCATTTTAGTGGTCATGCATGCCCAGGAAATTGCCTGGAACAAAGGCGACCTCAACGCATTTATGGAAGGGTACTGGCATTCGGATAGTTTGACTTTCATTGGTTCACGCGGGCTCACACGCGGCTGGCAAACCACCCTCGACAACTACAAAAAATCGTATCCAGATGTAGCGGCCATGGGGAAACTTACTTTCACTATCCTAAAAGTAGAGCAATTAGACCGTAAAAATGCGTTTGTGATTGGAAAATGGCACTTAAAACGCGTAAAAGACGAATTGAGTGGTCATTATACCTTGCTTTGGAAAAAGGTGGGCGGGAAATGGGTGATTGTGGCGGATCATTCTAGTTAAAAACGGATTTGTTTGTATTCAATTACTCATCATAATAGTCCATCAAATTACCATATTGGTAACCTTCTTTCCGCCAAAACTGCCCAGGGTTTATACTGCCCGGAAATTCATTGCTGTAAAGTTCTTTATGCTCTTCCCCCACTTCCCTATATAAAGGGTTTTTCCAGGTAAATTTTAACCTTAACGAAGTGCTAAAATCACCCTTGTAATCAGGAACTTCAAATGTCCAGAATTCATTCGGAAGTAATTTTAATTTGTAGTAACTAACGCCGCACCAACTATTTCGCATGTATTCAATATCTTTCCATATACCTGCTGAATTTAAGGCTTGAACGATAATGTAAAGCCTATTGTCTTGACAATCAACAAAGAAGGTGTCTAAAGTAGTGTTATAAATATAAGTTTTATGGCAAGCGTTTCCAATGGGATCCATACATGCTTCCTGTCTATTTACCCAGATTCCGAAAGTGTTATCTCCAAAATTAAAGGATTTTGGAATAGATTTAGCCTGATATTGATTTATAATGTATTTATTTGAAATGCCACTTTCAAACACCGTATAATTTGAAGACGCCATGTAGTCTATATGAACTTCTATTGGGCTTTTGGCTCTTTTAGTATGAATGGCCTTCCAGACAAAATCGCCCTTGGGGTTAACATATCCATAAAGACTGTCTATTTCAACATACAAAAGGCCGTCTATAAAACCGGACGGATCTACTTTGGTGAATTTTGGTGGAAAGATCCAGTTGCCCTTTCTGTCAATCAGGCCCCAAAATTCTTTAATTGGTTCGAATTTTGGAGAATAATGCTCCATTTTGAGCGGCTCATTTATGGCAACCAACATACCCTCTTTTTGAAAAAGACGATCATGGACATGATTAAATTGAGGTTGAACCAGATAGTTACCCATACTATCAATAATCCCGTACCTTTTAATATCCCGCTCTCCCGGCTCTTGCTTATCCTCGGCTACAATCGCCATATTGTCAGAAAAGTCATTATCTAAAACGAATTCAAATCGGTTCGTGCTGAGTTGTTTTCCTGTTTTGTCCATCAAATACCAGTTCCGGATTGTTCCAGAAAAGGATCTCCCATTTTTGAAATCCATCGCGTCATCGTCCTTGTATTTTCTCAAAAATGGCTTTCCAAGTGTATCGTACCATGTAATATATTCATTACCTGAAAATAATTGCCCGTCCTTAGGGTTTGGATTTACGCTAATTGCAATTACTCCTTCAGACCAATGATTATTATAGGATTGGAATCCTTCCGGTACTAAAAAAAGCAATTGCCCTTTTCGATCGATATAACCGCACTGGTATTGATTTCTTTGGCGAAATCCGGTAGAAACTTGTGCTAAATTGCCCTCGAACGGATAAATATTATCATATTTTCCATACGGTACAATCAGTTTCCCTGATTTGTCGAACAATGCATATTCGGTTTTCCCATTTTTTTCGCGGGATTTAATACCATCCTCTTCCCCCGGCTCCTTAAAAATATCGGGAATAATTTCACCATTTAGTTTCAAACGATATGTCTTGGAAGTATTACCCCTACCTAATATAAAGGCAGCTTCACCATCCATAA
This sequence comes from Saprospiraceae bacterium, assembly GCA_040397785.1. Taxonomy (GTDB): domain Bacteria; phylum Bacteroidota; class Bacteroidia; order Chitinophagales; family Saprospiraceae; genus M3007. The sequence goes on from JBBAVI010000012.1 coordinate 40,990, forward strand.
AACTGGATATGCGTTGTATACTATCTGGCAATTCAAATGATTTATGGCCTAAATGGTCAATAAAAAGCGGTTTGCCATCTTTCCAAACAAAAGCATAACCTTCAGAAAATGAACATGCATAGTCATAAATCGCTGATATAACAAAATTGCCTTTTACATCAATAAATCCCCAGGTTCCGCTCATACGTGCAGGCGCTACACTGTCCGTGAACGAACCGATCCCTCGAAAAATCGGCTTAATTACTTCTTTTCCTTGCTGATTTATATAACCCCAGCGTCCTTCCTTTTCAATTTTAAACAATGGATCTCCGGGTTTCCAGTTAGATGGTTGAGCGCATTGGTTGAATAACAATAAAAACAGGAATGCTGATAATACCAATTTATACATATGATGGTGGGTTTGTGTAAGAAAACGCACCTTTTGACTTGTTTGGTATTTGCTTTTTTTAGTTAAATAAACAAACAAAAAGTTTTTTTAAATAAATTATTTGTTTTATTTTTGCGCAACTATGGCAAAAGATAAAACAAAACCCAAAACGGAGTTTCCCATTGACCCATCGGAGTTCTTGCACCATCCGCACGACCGATATGTTCGATTTGCTTTGCAAATTCGGGATTTAGCAATGGAATTTTTGCAATTTTCGTTGGATACGCGTACAAAAGCGCTTATTGATTGGGATTCACTCCAAATATCGAAGGAAAGCTATATCGACGAAAAACTAAAGGCGCATTATTCTGATATCTGTTATACCGGATTGATGCACAATAATGAGCCGATCCGTATTGCTACACTGATAGAACACAAAAGCGATCCACCCAGAAAAGGTGAACTAACGGTGCAATTGAATCGATACATTTTAAATTTATGGGTGAACGACTTGAACCATAGCCGTCCGCTCACCCTGACGATTCCAATTGTGCTTTATCATGGCAATACCACCTTGGCTAAAGAAACAACAAATAAGCTATTTTCCGGAGCCCCTGATTGGCTGCATGCATTCATTCCAAGCTTTGATTACATATTATTGGATTTGTCAAATCAAACCGAAGCGTCCTTCGAAGCGCTACAAATGTTATATTTGGGCAAATTCCTTACTGCGTTAAAGCACAGCAGGGATGACGATTATATTGCATTTTATTGGAAAAAATTCGTTATTTTTGCACCTAATCAGCGTGATCAAACCATTTTACGCCAATTTTCAGTGGCTACCGTGCTATACTTAAATGCAACATCAACCGTTTTTAATAAAAAAATAAAAAACATGGACAACTTGTTAACTACAGAAGAAAAAGCAGGTGTTAAACCTTACCTTTTCGAACTTCTTGATCAAAAGATGGAGGAAGGTATTGAAAAAGGCATGGAAAACACCATTCGTCTCTTTTTAATCAAAAATCCGAATTGGACGGATCAACAAATCGCTGAATGCTTTGAGGTGACGATTGAATTTGTGGGCAAAATCCGAAAGAAGTAAGCTTCTAAGCAAGATATGGACAACTTGTTAACCACAGAAGAAAAAGCAAGTGCGAAACCCTACCTTTTCGAACTTTTTGATCAAAAAATGAGGGAAGGTTTTGAAATAGGTAGAGCGGAAGGTTTTGAAATAGGCAGAACGGAGGGCAGAGCGGAAGGCACGGAAAACACCATTCGTCTCTTTGTAAACAAAAATCCGGATTGGACTGATCAGCAAATTGCTGAATGCTTTGAAGTAACGATTGAATTTGTAGCCAAAATCCGAACGAAGTGATTCATTGATTTAGATTTTATACCCAAAGGCGGTCAGAAAAGATCGAATATATGGACTTGTAAATATAAAATGTGTTAAAATAGGTTTATTTTCCCGGATCTAAAGGGTCCTTAAAAATAAATCAAAACAAATTATTTGTTTTTCGGAATAGCCCTTTTACCTTAGCCCGCGAATTTGATCCACCATCATTTTAGACGCAGGAAAGCAACCATGAACCGCCTTACCGATGCACAAATCGCTCAATTAGCCCCTAATTCAGCCGCTTTAAAGGCAGGCAAGGATCTGGCCAATTTGCGTAAATGGAGCGGTTTTGCCTATAACCAGCGCGTTTTATGGGGCGAAATTCAAGGTTCCGGTAAAGATCCATACCGAACGCAGGTGGATTTAAACAATACAGCCTTTCAATGTTCCTGCCCAAGCAGAAAATTTCCTTGTAAACACGGCATTGCCTTGCTTTTTTTGTTTGGCAACAAATTCTCCCTTTTTAGAGAAAATAACGAGGAGCCCCAATGGGTAAACGATTGGATGCAAAAACGCCAAGAGAAATTAGCCCAAGGTGTCGAACCGAATCCTGCTGAAAACATCGAATTAGACCAAAAAACAATCGAAAAGCGCAACAAAGACAAAGCAAAACGCAAGGACGAGCGGCTTGCCCTTGAACTTGCGGGCGCAGACGAATTGGAACGTTTTTTAAAGGATTTGTTGCGTACCGGATTGCTTCAACTCCCCGAGAAGGGTAGTGCCTTTTTTGACCCAATGGTACGGCGTATGGTAGATGCCAAGGCAAATGGCTTGGCTAATTATGTGCGCAATTTCAACAAAATCAACTACTTCAATAATAACCAATGGCAAAGTAAAGCCCTTCAAAATGCCATAAAAGCCTGGACCTTAATTCAGGCCTTCAAAAGGGTAGGGGACCTGGATCCCGATATCCAGGAACAGATTTTCAGCCAATTAGGTAGAACGATTAAGAAAAAGGACCTGATAGAAAACCCGGATGTCCTTACAGTCAAGGATCAATGGTTGTTGTTGGGAAAACGCTCAGATCCCATGGAGGATCAAATGACCATGCACCGCTGCTGGTTATTGGGTTGTAACACCGGAAAATCGGCCGTTTTAATCGATTTTGAATCTCCTTTTGCACCTTACGAACCCTTGGTGGTAACCGGAGCAATTTTGGAGGCCGAATTGGTGTTTTACCCTTCCAACGATCCTTTACGTGCCCAAATTAAAATCCAAGGTCGATCATACAATCAACTTCCGGCTGCAATTCCTTTTTTAACAGACTGGGCAGCGGCTCAGGCCCAGGTGGCGCAACAATTGGCGATTTCGCCCTGGGCAGATGATATACCTCAACTAGTACTTCAATTAAGGCTGGTAAAAGGCACTGATTCCTGGTATTTAATGGATCAAGCGGGTGCATTCTGGCCTGTCAATACGCTTTTTTCTGAAAATAAGATTTTTTACATACTAGCCGTTTCTGGTGCGAACCCTTTGGATATGAGTTTGTTGCGCATGGGGGATACCGTCTTCCCTTTGGGTATCTTTACGGAGAACACCTATCAAATGATACCGCAATGAACCAATGGGACCAATTGGTAAAAACAGCCCTGTTGGGTACCGAAAAGTCGGAATTCAACCTGAAATCCCTGCCGGATGCAATTCGGGCATACACGGAAAATGCTCCGGAAAAAGACCCCGAAGCACGGTTTTATACAGCCGCTTCTCTGGTATATCTCTACGAAAAAGCCGGTCAATTGCCCGAAAACACCCCAATACCCTTGTTGGATCCAGCACCGGATGAAACAGATGTTGTTTGTCCACCAGCAGTGGAGCAGTTATTAGAAACCCTGCTTTTGGAGCAAAATCGACAAGTAACCCTGCTGGCTTATTGTTTCCAACAAATTGCCCGAAAACACTGGGTACTTCCATACACCCAACTTACCGCTATTTTTAATTTGTCAATCTCTCCCGGCTTCAAAAACTTGCAACCCTTTTTACACCCAATATATGGCAACCGTGGCGCCTGGTTGGTCAGTTTAAATACTTCCTGGAAAGTTTTGACTCCCAACGCGACGGATCAGATTTGGGAAACAGGCTCCTTGGTTGAACGTCGCAAGTGGCTCATTGCCATGCGTTTAGAGCATCCTGACCAATTTCTGGCCCTGCTTAAAACAACCATCGAGCAGGAACGCAACGCCCGGGAACGCAAGGAGTGGATCCGCATTTTAAATGGCCAGTTATCTGCCGAGGAATTGCTTTTTATACAGGATTTATACGAGCAATTGCCAGTACCCAAGGAACACGATAAGCCGATCATATTGGAAACCCGACGATTACTGACAGAAATGCTACTGAGTACGCCGCTTTCTTTGCTCAGTAAGGATGTGGCTGTCAAATTGGAGCGCTACGTGCCGTTGCAAAAGCGTATTTTAGGGATGCGTGCCAAAATTTCCATTGAAATTCCAGCGCAACATGATGATTTTCTTTGTCCCGAAATTATGGTGCAACAATTTGGATTTGAAGCAGTTAACCCATCCCCGGGCTTGAGTACTACAGAGTTTTGGTTCTGCGAATTGGCGCGCTGTATACACCCGATTGTTTGGGAAACGGTATTTAAAGACCGCCCTTGGTCTGAAATCCTGGGCGCTTTTGCAAAAACAAATGCGCGTCATTCCGGAAGTAAACTGCCCTTGCTCCAACACGTCGCGCATGCGCTTGCGCGTACGAAGTACCGAAAAGGTATTCTCGCCTATGTGCAGGAATATGGTGTTGATGAGGCCAATTACTTCATGCTAAATGCTTTACACAATGAGGAGTTGGAAAAAATGGTCATGAATCAGTCTCAAGGTATCCTGCCCGACTACCTGAAAGAAGTGATGCAACGCCCCAATTGGACCTGGTCTAAGCCCTTTAGCCGTTTCGTATTGCAGTGCTTTATTGCGCCACGCACCAACGGCATTCAATATCAAGAATATGTTAAAATGTTATCCATGCATATTCATTTGGATTTAAGCATGTTGTCCGAACTGGAAGTCCTGCGCGACCAACCATCCAAAAACCCGTTAGAACAACAAATGCAACGCAGTTTGATTGTTCCTCTGATTCACCTTTTACAACTAAGAAAAAGCATAAAAAATCTTATATGAAAACCATTCTACGTCAACATGTTGAGGAGCAATTTGCCCATGAACTGGAGGAACTTAAAAGGCAGGACAGCGGCCATCGACCACCCAATTGGTTAATGTCTCCCCGTTCGGTACTAACCTATATCATGGGCGGAAAATTGAAAAATGGTTTTGAAATAAGCCCAAAATACATCGGCAATGGCCGACTGATTGAAATAGCATTAGCAACCCTCACCACCGACCGCGCTTTATTGTTGTATGGACTTCCAGGAACGGCCAAATCGTGGGTATCAGAGCATTTATCTGCTGCAATTTCCGGGGATTCAACTTTGTTGATACAAGGTACAGCAGGTACCAGCGAGGATGCAATCCGTTATGGCTGGAATTATGCACGCCTGATCGCAGAAGGTCCGTCCGAAAAAGCTTTGGTGGAAACACCCATGATGCGTGCCATGCAGGATGGTAAAATTGCTCGTTTGGAGGAACTCACCCGCATCGGCTCGGATGTGCAGGATACGCTGATTACTATTTTATCGGAAAAAACCATGCCCGTACCCGAATTAAACATGGAAATTCAGGCCGTGGAAGGTTTTAATGTTATCGCGACGGCCAACAACCGCGACAAAGGCGTAAACGAACTTTCCGGAGCCTTGAAACGTCGCTTCAACACAGTGATACTACCCACACCGGATACCGTTGAAGAGGAAGTAACCATTGTGCAGCAACGTTCAGCCAGTTTGGCGAAGACCTACCAAATACCCGCTGAAGTACCTGCTTTACAGGAAATTCAACGGATTGTAACCATTTTCAGGGAGTTGCGTTCGGGTGTTTCAGCGGATGGCAAAACCAAAATTAAAATGCCCAGCGGCGCCATGAGCACAGCGGAGGCCATTTCGGTGGTAAACAGTGGGGTAGCACTTGCAGCACATTTCGGCGATGGTCGACTCAATGCTGCCGATTTAGCGGCTGGATTAGTAGGTTCGGTGGTAAAGGACCCTGTGCAGGACAAGTTGGTTTGGAATGAATACCTCGAAACCATTTTAAAAACCCGCGAAGGCTGGAAAGATTTGTACCGTGCCTGCAAAGAGATCAATATTTAATCCATGGCAATTCACCTTTTAGGCATTCGACATCACGGGGTTGGTTCGGCCAAAAATGTGCGCGCCATGCTGCAACAAATCCAGCCAGACATTATCCTGGTGGAAGGTCCGCCAGAGATGGACACCGTGGTGCAATGGATTGGGGCAGCGGATCTGCAGCCACCGGTCGCTGCTTTGTGTTATGATGAAGCGCTGCCACAAAGAGCCGCTTTTTACCCGTTTTCGGGATTTTCTCCTGAATGGCAGGCAATGCTATATGCCCATCAGCATAAAATTCCGGTGCGCATGATGGATTTGCCTTTAAGTATTGCCTGGCAAATGCGGTATGCCGAACCGCCAGCAGATGCGGAAGTAACGCCCGATCCAGAAACTGTAGAGGCCGCTGATTTTATCGATTTTATGCCGACCCCCCGCGACCCTATCGCCCATTTTGCCCATATTGCCGGATATAAAAATTCGGAATTGTGGTGGGAGCATCAGTTTGAGCAACAATATCACGCAGACCAACCGGCCACCCATTTCGAGGCGGTGCTTTTGATGATGCAGACCTTGCGAAATGCCGGCATTGCTTCATCTATGGATGCCGAAAATACACACCGGGAAGCTTACATGTCGCAAATTATCCGAAAAGCGCAAAACGAACTTTATCAGAATATTGTAGTGGTATGTGGTGCCTGGCATGCGCCAGCATTGCTTGATTTAAAATCCACTGAAAAAGCCCATGCGCAAATATTAAAAAAACTGCCCAAAAGTAAAATCAAGGTAAAAGCCACCTGGGTGCCCTGGACAAACAACCGACTCTCTTTCGCCAGTGGATATGGCGCAGGGATCACCTCGCCCGGTTGGTATCACCATTTATGGGAGCACCCAAACGATGAAGGACAACGCTGGCTGACCAAAGTGGCACATTTGTTTCGGGAAAAAAAGATGGACATTTCAACCGCGCATGTGATTGAAGCGTTTCGTCTTACGCAATCACTGGCTGCCTTGCGCAATTTGCCAAGGCCGGGTCTGATTGAAATGAACGAAGCAACCACCACGGTAATGTGTATGGGCGATACCATTTTATTGGAACTCGTTCATAAAGAACTCATTGTAGGTAATATATTGGGAAATGTCCCGGAAGGTTTGCCCAAATTACCCCTTCAAGCCGATTTTGAGGATATCGTGCGTAAACTCAGAATACCGCTATCGGCAGAAAAGAAAGAAAAGGCCCTGAACCTGCGCGAGGAAAATGACTTAAAACGATCCATTTTCTTTTACCGCTTGCAAGTCCTGGGCATTACCTGGGCGCGACCTATTTCCAGCAATTCCAAAGGTACTTTTAAAGAAGTATGGGAACTCCACTGGAACCCGGAAATGCTTATTTCCCTGATTGAAATGGGTATTTGGGGCAATACGGTGGAACTTGCGGCTACGAATTTTTTACAGGATAAGGCAAAGCGCAGTCTCGTAATCAGCGAGTTATCCGCCATGATCAGTCAGGCGATCCCCGCTGAACTGTTTACCGTAATTGAAGATTTGCTCTATTATATTAATCAGCAAGCCACGGTTTCATCGGATATTGCCGAATTGATGGCCGCTTTAATCCCACTCGCCGAATTGGGGCGATACGGAAATGTACGCAAGTCGGACCTGGAAGCCGTCAACAAGTTAATCGATGGCTTGGTGGTACGTATCAGTATTGGCTTGCCCAATGCGACCTATGGCTTAGACGATGACACCGCGCAAAAAATGTTCGATCTGATTCGAAAGGTAAACGATGCACTGCGCGTATTGGAGCGGGCCGACCTTTCGGAACAGTGGCACCATAGTTTGATGAAAATTGCCGAAAAAGACGGCATTCCGCCTGTTATTGCTGGCTGTACCTGCCGTTTGTTGTTTGACGCCCACAAAATAGAACGGAGCGAAACCGCACGACAGGTGCGTTTGGCCCTTTCTTATGGACATTTACCCACGTTCTCGGCTGCTTGGCTCGAAGGCTTTTTAAAAGGCAGCGGTATGATTTTATTGTACGATGATGTGCTATGGAATTTGCTACACACATGGGTAGCCGAATTAAGTGAAGATGCTTTCGTGCAATTGATGCCCATTATGCGCCGTACTTTTTCACGGTTTGAAACAGGAGAACGCAAAAAATTAGGTGAAAAAGCAAAAAAGGGTACCATTTTATTTGCCGAATCAAACAATACAGAAGCATTTGACGCGCGTTTCGATCCGGCATTGGCCGAATTAGCGCTTCCATTTACCGCAAAACTACTTGGCCTAAAACATGCATGAATCAACTTTGAAACGCTGGCGCCTAATCCTGGGTGGCGATGAAGCCGATGGCACCGATGTAAAACTCTCTGGCGAGGAAGCGGGCATGGATGCGGCGCTCGATGCACTTTATGAATTTGAGCGCAAGCAAAAGTTTGATTATCCCGGCGAAAAAGGGCAAGGGGGCAGCGAACGTTCACAACCTAATATCGCTCGTTGGTTAGGGGACATTCGGCGCTATTTTCCGCAGTCTGTTGTACAGGTAATTCAAAATGATGCCTTAAAACAACCTGAATTGCAGCGCAAACTGATGTTTGAGCCTGAAATACTGGAACAAGCGACCCCGGATGTGCATTTGGTGGCTACTTTGCTCGAATTGGGCACCATGATCCCATCTAAAACCAAGGATACTGCACGCCGGGTAGTGCAAAAGGTGGTAGACGATTTGATGCGAAAATTGGAACAAAAAATGATTCAAGCCATCACGGGTGCCTTGCACCGGAGTACGCGCAACCGCCGCCCACGCCTGCAAGAAATGGATTGGAATACCACGATCCGGAAAAACCTGAAACACTATCAGCCAGACTTCAAAACGATTATTCCTGAACAACGATTTGGCTTTGGAAGGAAGAATCGCAAGTCGTTGAAAGATATCGTTTTATGTGTCGACCAAAGTGGCTCAATGGGTACATCCGTTGTGTATTCCGGTATTTTTGGCGCTGTATTGGCCACCATACCAACGGTTAAAACACAAATGGTCGTATTTGATACAGCCGTAGTTGACCTTACCGAGGAACTAAAAGATCCGGTTGATTTATTGTTTGGGGTACAATTGGGAGGCGGGACCGATATTAATTTGGCTTTAAAATACTGTCAGTCTATCATGACCAAGCCGAACGACACCATTTTGGTGATGATTACCGATTTGTACGAGGGCGGAAATGAACGGGAAATGCGTCAGCGCATGCAGGATATAACCGATTCGGGTATTCAATTGATCGTCTTATTGGCTTTAAATGATGATGGATCGCCTTCTTTCGACCGAAACAACGCCCATTTCTTAGCAAAATTGGGCGTGCCGGTCTTTGCCTGCACGCCCGATCTATTTCCAGATCTAATGTCTGCCGCAATCTCGAGACAAGACCTTCACCAATGGGCTGGTGAAAACGAAGTGGTACTTAAAGGCGCTTAGCCATTTATTTCTTTGGCGACAACTTTTCTTTTTGAAACTGCATCACTTGCTCCATCACCTTGCTCAGTTCTTCCGCACCAATGCGCTTCATGAGAATTTCATGTTTGCGATCAAGAATAAAAATCTGTGGGGTGGTGCGGATATCATACAATTGTTTGAACTTGCTTTGTAAATACGGGTCAAAAGTATTTAGGAATAGGAAATCGCTAAAACCTTTTTCTTCCACACTTTTCCAGCAATCACCCGATTTTTCGCCCACTGCTGTACACAGCCCAAATACCTTTACGCCCCGGTCTTTAAACTTGGTCGCAAATTCTACCATCGATGGTGCTGCTTTTTTACAATGGCTGCATTCAGGGTCCCAAAAGAACAACACCGTATAATCAGCATCCACATCCCACAAACTAACGGGTTGATTTTCCTTGTTTTTTACGGTAATATTCGGTGCAATTTTGCCAATTAAAATGGGTTCCAAACGGGCGGCATTGTCGCATATTTTATCCAAGTCCTCTTTTTTTGACCAAGGGGCTTGGCCTTTGCAGTAATATTCTTTGGCCAAGTGTACATAACAAGCATCAAAACCCACAATATTTGATTTGGCGTAATAGTTCAAGAAATGGATCAGGTAATACTTGTAACTCTCCTTGGAGTCTTTCATTTTAGAAAGAATCAAATCCATTGCAACGTTCACGCTATCAGGATGTTGTGGTGTCACTTTTGTGACATACTGGTCAATTTTAGAATGCAAAACAGGGCTGCGCAAGAGGGTAGGGTCTGCTACATCTAAATTGTCAAAATAATGGGCACGGTACCAGTAGTAGCGTTTTGCTTGTACATCGCGTTCTAATCCTTTAAATTCAGGAGGTTCCGGATCAATGGAGGCGCGCACAATTTTGGCAGAAATACTATTAGGACGTTTTGCGAGTAAGTCTTGTTGCTGTTTTTTTACTTGCTTGTCGATATCAATCAACTTATTAGCAAGTTTTAGAGAGTCATTGGGTTGGTTTTTCAAACGACCCATTTGCGCACGCAAGGTATCTGCTTCTGGCCGGAACTTGCTAAGGGACTGCAAATAGGTGTAAAACAATTCATTATCCTCCGAACCTTTTACCTTCATTTTAGTCACGCCATCTTTGGCATCCGTTTGAATGGTAAAAACCTGATCATCGTCAGGCATCATCAATTGTATAAAATTATTGTCTGGTTTGAGTACCAATAGATATACGCCACTAGGCAACAAGGTGTCGGCCTTAAAAACAAAGTAACCATCTGCGTCCGCTTGCACAGTGTCTTTTACGTATTGTTTTTCACCGTAATGAAAACCCAAAACCAAATCTTTTTCAGGGTAATTATCGAGTTTTACCCGGAAATTATGCCCTTTTTGGGCATAGCCAACAAAAGTGGTGCTCAGTAAAAAAAACAAAAAAAGCGTATTACGTAGCATTTTAAACAGGTTTTAATGTTAAATCCAAAAGACGGTGCAAATATGAGTACCGCTGCTCAGCCAAATTGGACTTTGGGTAATTGTTAACAATTGGAGCCTATTGCAGGTTATATTGTTTTATTTTGCGGTAAAGCGTACGCTCCGAAATTTTTAATTCTTCGGCAGCTTCTTTTCGCCGGCCATTGTATTTTTTCAATGCGCGCCGAATGGCCTCCTTCTCAATTTCATCCATCGCCAAGGGAGAATCTTCCACCTCAGTTTTCGTAAAACCATTATTGCTCTTACCCTGTTCAATGATAATGGGTGTGATTTTTCCAGTTTCAAGCGCAGGGTAAAATTGGTCATTCCGCTCCTCTTCAAAAACAGGTGAAGTGTTTTGCTCCCGCTCATTATTATTAAAGCCCAAATTGGGATGATTTTGTTGGAGTTGACGTACGGAACCCAGGTCTGGCATGCGCAGGTTGTTACTTTTCACCAATTCATAAATCAATGATTTCAGGTCATTAAGGTCGTTTTTCATGTCGAATAACACCTTGTACAGCAGTTCACGTTCCTGAAAATCACCATTGCCGTTACTTTGCCCATTGGAACCTAGGGGGACAGGCAATGGCCGATTGAGCATCACCGGCATTTGACGTTGTACTTCCTCAATGGAGATTAGGCGATTTTCGGAAAGCACCGATAATTGTTCAGCTACATTTTTTAATTCTCGAATATTCCCCGGCCAGCGGTAATTTTCAAACACCAAGGAGGCTCGGTCGTCTAGTTTGACAGGCTGCATCCGATATTTTTCGGCAAAATCATGGGCAAATTTGCGAAACAACAAGGCAATATCCTCCCGACGCTCATGCAATGCAGGCACCTTTATCGGAACTGTACTAAGCCGATAGTACAAATCTTCCCGAAATTTCCCTTTGCGCACACGCTCCAATAAATCAACATTGGTTGCTGCGATTACCCGCACATCCGTTTTTTGGGTTTTTGAGGCACCCACCCGAATAAACTCACCCGATTCGAGTACCCGCAACAGAAAAGCCTGGGTATCAAGAGGCAACTCCGCTATTTCGTCCAAAAAAATGGTACCGCCACCAACGGTTTCAAAATAACCTTTGCGATCTCCGATGGCACCCGTAAAAGAACCCTTCTCATGGCCAAATAACTCGGAATTGATGGTTCCTTCTGGAATAGCGCCGCAGTTGACAGCAATAAAATCATTGTGTTTCCGTGCACTCAATGCATGTATAATTTTGGAAAAAACCTCCTTTCCCACGCCACTCTCGCCCGTAATCAGCACAGTCAGGTCGGTAGGCGCTACCCTGGTTGCGGTTTCCAGGGCAGCGTCTAACAAACTCGAATTTCCAACGATCCCAAAACGGGCCTTGATACTTTGTAAATGGTTACTCATTTTTTTTATTTAATGCCTTGATCCACAGGCGCTTTTGTTTTTTTAGGGCGCCAGCCGATGCCCAATCGGAGCATCATACCATCAAACATGCTAAAATCGAATGTTTTTGTTGTCTGTTGTTGTTCGGTCAAAGCAGGATTTTTGTTATCACTTATTTCATACTGGTATCTTAACAACGGCAGTTTTAAAGAACAATCAAAAATAAAACGCTTGTTTTCCCGGTAGATAAGTCTCGGACTAATGCCCAAATTTATGCCCATTTGTTGAATAGACTGTTCAAAATCCATGCTGCGTGTCGGGTTTGAAAAACGCGTTTGTTGGTAAAGTGGATTCATAAAAAAGGAAGTGAAAAACGAATGCTTGTTCCCAGGTTGATCACAGTAGGATCCTATACTGAATCCGTATTCCATGGTAAGTCCAAGATTAAAGCCTTCCGTTTCACCAATTTTGACAATCGAAGATGAATCCTGATAAGCCGAATAAACATCACTTTGCGGCAGTTTCTTTCCTGAAATACTCATTTCCCACAATCGTTTGCCGGGTATGATTCGTAAAGCAGCAAGTGAATAATTAGCATCCGACCGGATGTTCGTTACTAATAATACCCGATTTCCTGATGCAGCTGGTCTTTCGAAATCTGGCAAATTTCTATACCCAGCTTCAAGATTTAGTTTAATCCAAGTGCCTTGCGCTTGCATAATAGTGGCACAAGCACTAAAAAGAACAAATAAAATTGCAGTTTTTTTCATGATGATGAAGTTTTGTTTGTTGAAATTGATTCCATAACTGGATGAATTATCAACAAAGAACGTTGCCTACTGCAATCTTAAATTCTTGTTAAAACATCTACATGAGCATGTTTTAATCTTTCGGGGTTTAAAAAAATCACTCTATGATTGTTTTTTTCCGTCCAGGTATTTTCCAGGCCAATCCCACCCGCAGGAATAGATTAGAAAACGGAAAATCAACATCCAAAACACCTGATTCGCGTTGGTTTGGTGTCAAGGCAGGGTTTTCTAAAGTATTTTTTTGATATTGAAGGGTAAGCAGAGAGATTTTGGTGTTAAAATCGAGCAGAAAGTTGCGCCCCAAGGGCAACAAGATTCTTGGTGACAATCCAAAACCAAAGCCGAAAACACTATTTTGAGATGGATAATCGAATATTCGCTTGGGATTACTAAAATTTAAAGCCCTATAATACGGATTTATAAAAACGGATGCCCAAAATGATCGCGCTGCATCGAGTTCATTTTTTGTATTGCTGATATTAAATCCGTACTCCATCATTACCTGGAATGCTTTGCGCTCTATATCCCCAATTTGAATATTAGTTAGGGATGAATCAACAAATTCCCCTAAGTTACCTGAAGTGACTGACTTGGAACCGGATACACCCAATTCAAAAAAGGTATGTACGGAAGGAAAATGCATGGCCGACAAGGAAAAGCGCTGAATAGACTGATCGGTCAGTGCAAACCGAACAGATTTGCTGGTAACCGTTGATCTTTGTTCCCAGGCTTGTTCATGCCCGAACTCCAAATTGCCCTTTACCCAAGTTGATTGCGCATACATGGGCATTGAAAAATAGCAAAAAAACAGGATAAAAAGGGGTAATCGATTCATTTTCTTGAATTTAGTCAATAATATCACCTAACAGGGTAGCGCTACTGGCTTCTCTAATTTTTACAAGGGTGTACTCCCCGGGTTTCAGATCCGCTTTTTTAGGGAAAACCACCATTTTATTCTGGGTATTGCGGCCACAAAAGTCCTGATCCGACTTGCGCGAATCCCCTTCAATCAGCACTTTAAAGGTTTTGCCGATCTCGGCCTGATTGTGGCGCAGTGAAATGGCATTTTGAAGGCGAATGATCTCTTGTAGCCTCCGCTTTTTCACTTCTTCTGGAATATCGTCCGGGTATTTTCTTGCCGCCAAGGTGCCTGGCCGCTCTGAGTAATAAAACATATAGGACATCGAGTAGTTGGCCCATTCGATCATGCTCAGTGTATCCTGATGTTCTTCCTCTGTTTCGGTGCAAAAACCTGCAATAATATCACTGGAAACGGCACAATCAGGCATAATACGCCGAATCGCGTCTATTCTGCCAATGTACCAATCACGGTCGTAGGTACGGTTCATCAATTCCAGCACTCGGCTGTTACCCGATTGAACCGGCAAGTGGATGTACTTACAAATGTTTTCGTACTTCGCCATGATGTGCAACACATCGTCCAACATGTCTTTAGGGTGGCTTGTACTAAAACGCACCCGCAAATCTGGATGAATCAGGGCAACCTGTTCGAGTAAATGTGCAAACGTGACCAATTCGCCTGTTTCCGGGTTTTCCCATTTATACGAATCTACATTTTGACCTAAGAGGGTGACCTCCCGATAGCCCTGTTCGAATAATTGCACGGCTTCGGCTACTATACTATAGGTGTCACGTGAACGCTCGCGCCCACGGGTGAACGGTACTACACAAAAAGAGCACATGTTATCGCAACCCCGCATAATACTGATAAATGCCGTGATGCCATTCGTTTCGAGTCGAACCGGATTGATATCCGCATAAGTTTCTTCGCGGCTCAACAGCACGTTTACCATTTTATCACCTGCTTCAGCCCCGCCAATCAAATTGGGCAAGTCCCGGTAAGCATCCGGACCAACCACGATATCGACTAATTTTTCCTCCTCCAGGAATTTCTTTTTAAGTCGTTCAGCCATACAACCCAGTACTCCGACCATAGTTCCGGGGCGTTCCTTTTTAACTTGCTCAAACACTTTTAAGCGTTTGCGCACGGTTTCTTCCGCTTTTTCACGGATAGAGCAGGTGTTAATCAGGATTAAATCACTTTCGGCTATGTTCCGGGTAGGGTAGAAGCCCGCTTCTCCAAGGATAGAGGCCACGATTTCGGAATCGCTAAAGTTCATTTGGCAGCCGTAGCTTTCAATATAAAAATGGCGTACACCGGGCGCATGGGAAGTTTTCCAATGGTCTTTGAACAAAACATTGCCTTGTTGGGCTTCGTCTATCGTTTTAATACCTTCTAAGGTCGGATTTTGATCGTACATACTGTGTTTTTTTTGAATGGTTTTGGGGGCTGCAAAGATAAGGTAAATATTTGTTGCAGGTGCCATTTTGGCAGAAACATCCCGAATTCAGTAAATATTGGCAAATGTTTGGACATCGTTAACAGCGTAAGTGTTTCACAGGTAGCGCGGTACCTATACATTTGCCCTATCATTTTTGAAAGACAATATTCAACCATCATTTAAACGGTATTCATCCGATGAAACAATTTCTCACATTACTCGCATTCGTGGTTTTCGGTTCTTTTGTTACAAACGCTCAAAAACCAGCTGGTGGTCCAGTTATGACCCTCGAAACTACCACTGTTGATTACGGTGTAATCGAAAAAGGTGCTGATCCAATCCGCATTTTCAAATTTACCAACACTGGCAACGAGCCTTTGATCATCAAAACTGCAAAAGGTTCTTGCGGTTGCACAGTTCCTACTTACCCGCAGGAGCCAATCATGCCTGGCGAAGCGAACAAAATCGAAGTTCGTTATGACACACAGCGCGTAGGTGCCTTTACCAAAACGGTTACCTTGACAACCAACGAAGGTGAGGCTACCCGTACCTTGACCATCAAAGGTGAGGTTAAAGCGGCTGCTACACAAGAAACAGTTCCTGCAGGCAACGGTGGCTTGCACGGTGGCAAATAATTCTAGCGCATTGATTTTTGGTTTGACGATACGAGCCTGACTGGAACCCCCAGTCAGGCTTTTTTTATTTTTATTGCCTGTGGTGCAACCTATTTTGTTCGTTTGCTGTCTATAATATTACACTTTTGGTCTAAAATTACCTTTGTTGTGTAAAAAAGTGCTAACTTTGTACAGGTTTAAGATAAATAGCCATGAATCAAAAACGTTTACCCAAATTCCTCTTACCGTTCATCGCAGTAATTAGCGCAACTGCTTTCCTTTTTGTGAATGTTCATTCTGGTAACTCCATTCAAAATCCTTGTTTACCCACTGAAATCACTGCTTCCCAAATAGAGCATTGCGAGGATAAAAAGGATTACGATGTGCAAGTACCCGATATTTCACTTTTGAGTAGGGTGGTGGATATTGTACAAAAATTACTGCCCGTAGCGCACTAAATTGCGTGCTTACTTATAATAAACGCCGCATCCATTGACATATTGATCGCTGATTATCAACGACTTAGAACCAAAGTCATGTTCAAACCTATACACCGGTAAGTATAGCCCTGACTGTCATTTTCCTAGATTATGTTTATCTGTTATTATTTATTCATCTCTTTTTCTACATTTGCCGTTGAGCGTTTTTCACCTTACACGTTTTACAACTCAAATAATGAGAAGAGAGATCCACAATTGGCACAGCCCGCGCCTAAATAAAAACATGGAAATTGCCATGTACGGGCATTTTGGTTTTGCCCTCCTGCTTTTACCCACTGCTGCTGCGGATTATCTGGAGTACGAACGTTTTCAGATGTTAGATGTGCTGGAGCCGCTTATAGATGCAGGAAAAATAAAGGTTTTTTCGATCAACAGTATCAATGCGGAAGCCTGGCTGAACAATCGGATGAATCCACGCCACAAAGCAATCCGCCATCAACAATTCAATGCATATGTTGAAAATGAAGTGGTTCCTTTCATTCGTACCCACACCAGCGAAAACACGGCTATTATTACCACAGGCGCTTCGTTGGGGGCTTTGCATGCTGCTAACCTCTTCTTCCGCCGTCCCGATATTTTTGCAGGCACCATCGCCATGTCGGGTGTGTACGATTTGACAGACTACACCAAGGGGTATTTTGATGAAGATGTATATTTTAATTCACCTTGTCATTACCTTCCTAAACTGGAAGATCCGTATTTGTTGGAGAAATTGCGTCAATCTGGCCATATTCACTTGCTTTCTGGATCCGGTGATTACGAAGATCCTGATGCTGCACGCCGCCTTTCCGGCATCCTAACAGGAAAAGGAATCCCGCACGAATTGGATATTTGGGGAACGGATATTAAACACGATTGGCCTACTTGGCGTTCCATGTTGCCTTATTATCTTTCTTCACGGTTCTAAATAAAGACCTGTTTGCGCAAATTTTTAGTTGTCTTTTTGTTTCTGAACCTCTTTTTTATGCAATCCAATGCCTGGGCCGCAAAGGTGGATACGCTGGAAATTTACAGCAATTCCATGCGTAAGGTGATTCGGTGCCTAGTGATCACGCCGTCCAACTATCAAATATCTCAAAACCCTTATCCGGTTTTATATTTGTTGCATGGCTGGAGTGGCAACTATTCTAGCTGGTTATCAGACGCGCCCCAATTGGCACAACATGCCGAAACGTATCAAATGCTTATCGTTTGCCCAGATGGCGGCTACGATAGCTGGTATTTTAACAGCCCAGTTGATAGTACCGTACAATATGAAACACATGTTGCCAAAGAAGTGGTGGCACAGGTAGATTATTATTACCATACTATTCCTGCTCCGGAAGGGCGCGCTATTGCCGGACTCAGTATGGGGGGGCATGGCGCGCTTTTTCTGGCAATTCGACATCCAGACGTATTTGGCGCTGCAGGGAGTATGTGTGGTGGACTCGATTTGCGGGCTTTTAAAAAGAATGATTGGGACCTCAAAAAAGTATTGGGTGATCCCAGAGCCTTGTCAAATAACTGGGAGCTATTGTCGGTGGTTCCAATGCTAAATATTTTGGAAAAACGCAATATGCCCTTGTGGATTGATTGTGGTTTGGACGACTTTTTCCTGGAAGTAAACCGCGACGCCCATCAAAAATTGCTTGAATTGAATATTCCGCATGAGTACACCGAGCGTCCCGGTGCACACAATGCCGCTTACTGGGGCAGTGCAATTGATTATCAGGTGGTATTTTTCCACAAATTTTTTGTAAAAAATTAGGCATCAAATCGCCGAATATCTACCTGTGGATCGAGCAAAGTGCCCTGTAACAAATGCTGCGCAAAATGATGTGCCCAATAAGGTGCTAAAAGGGCTCCTTTGGTACCCAGTCCGTTAAAAATACCTAATTTTGGAAATTGCGGGTGCAATCCAATAATTGGTCTGCGATCTTTAACGGTTGGTCTGATCGCGGCCAAGTGAGATTCCAGTAAATATGGCGTATTTAACATATCCTCCAAATTTTTTTCCAGCCAAATACGGCCTTCCGTACTGGGAAGTGGATCGTTGTAGGTCCATTCATTGGTGCTGCCAACCCAATATTTGCCCGTTTGTAACGGCGCAATGAGGGCCCCTTTTTTTAAAATTTCAGTAGAAGGAAGCCGCTCATCCCCTTCAATGGTGATGTGAAAGGCTTCCCCTTTGGTAACATTCCAGCCTAACTGTTGAAAAAATGGGTGGCTTCCACCGCGATAGCCCTCACAAAAAAGGAGGAGGTCAAAATTTGAAGCAAATTTGTCAATATCTTGATAATCAAACCTTTGTTCGATAAGATTACCGGTGTTTATCATTTTTTGTCGAAAAACGGGCAGTAGGGTTTCAAACCGCACACGGGCTGCGTGTTGGATGGTCCCGAAAAGGTGATCAGATTTGGTGAATGGCTGCCAACGTGCAACCGGCGTAGCATCGCTTAAAAAATTTGAAAAATCGGGGGAATGACTGCGCAAAAACCAATTATTAAGTTCCTCTGGGCGGCATAACATTCGTTCAATAAGTAAATCTTCCCAAATTAGCACACCCAGGTGTGCTTCAAGTTGGAGGTAGCACATCCGTGCATGTGCGAACAGGGTTTCAAACATCCAGGACTTGGCAAATCGTTTTCCGGTAACCGGATTGATAATGCCGGCTGCTACCTGAGAAGCGCTCAGCTCCTGCTTGTCTGGCGCGTCCATCACGACCACATGCATCCCAAAGCCTCGAAGCGTCCAGGCCAACACCGTACCTGCAATTCCTTGCCCGATAATCAATATTTTTTTCAAAAAAAGTTATTTATAACGACGACGCACCAGCTTTATAAAGTCTTTGGCTGCGTCTAAGCGTTTTTTATCCAACCAACCATAGCGAATCACACAATTTTCGAGCAGGTATATTTTTGCATCTTCAAACTGTGCAAAACTGTTCAAGGCATTAATGGTTGCTTCAAACGTTTGTCCATCGCTGGCAAACAGTTCACGGGTAAGTAACAAGCGGTCATTGAGTGCAATGGCCCTTCTTAGGTCAGCAATCGGCAAATCGGCCAATTTATCAGAAAGTTCCTTGGCTTGTTTTTCTTCAAATAAAGCCTCCGCTTCGGGTGGAATACCCCCATGGGGTGCTGCTTTAGGCTGTTGCGTAGGTGGTTCGGGCGCCGAGGGTGGGGCAGGGGCTGGTTTTTGTTCTATTATAGGTATTACAGGTGGTGCAGCATTGACCACAACGTCCCGGGGTGTCGTTACTGCCGTAACGGGTGCGGGCGGGGGTGGGGGAGGAGGCGATGGAGAAGGCGCGTCCTGCTCAATCGGTTCGGGCATTTTAGCAATATTTTGGCGACGCGGCGCAGCGGGTTCTTTCGGCAATACCATAGCAGGTGTGGCATCTGTTAGAACGGCGTCGTATAATTCGCGGACATAAGACAGCATAATATCCACATCAATTCGGACAATATTTTCAGGGTCTTTGGTCATCCGCACGAATTCGCGGTTGATCTTGTCCAGGTAAATTTTAGTTTTCAGCAAATCCATTTCGAAGGCTGCGATTTAGTGTGTGTGGCTATAAAGACTTGTTGCGGTGGGAAGTAACAAGCCTGAAGATTATTTTCAACCGCGAATTTCACAATTTAAGCCAACTTAGTACATGAATTTTTTATTTTTTATCCAAAATTGATTTTCTTTCCTTTGCAAAGCCAAGTAAAAGGTGCAATTGCCTATGTTTCTCGAACCACATTTTAAAGGCCAGCGCTCGGGCTGGATTGAAGTTATTTGCGGATGTATGTTTTCGGGTAAGACCGAAGAATTGATTCGTCGTCTCAAACGTGCCAAAATTGCGGAGATGAAAGTGGAAATTTTCAAACCCAAAGTTGACACCCGGTATGACGAAAGCAGCATTGTTTCGCACGATACTTCGGCTGTTTTGGCTACACCTGCCGATCATTCATCGCGGCTTTTGCGGATTAGTGATGATGTCAAGGTGGTCGGGATTGATGAAGCGCAGTTTTTTGATGCTGATTTGCCCGATGTATGCCAACAATTGGCCCTAAATGGGGTTCGAGTCATCGTAGCGGGCCTTGACATGGATTATCGTGGGATCCCATTTGGTCCAATGCCTTATTTGTTGGCTATTGCCGAATATGTGACTAAGGTGCATGCCATATGTGTGCATTGTGGCAACCTGGCCACCCATTCTTACCGTTTAGCAGACGGCGATTCGGTTGTGTTGTTGGGTGAAAAAGAACAATATGAGCCACGTTGTAGGGCTTGCTACCAGATGGGTAATATATTACGCCTCAAATAATTCGAAATTGCGTGTATTTACGGCAATGATCCCGGTGTGGCTGCTTATCTTTGCGGTTTCTTAAAAAAAACCTTTCCGATATACTGGGCATGGACAACATAAAGCAATTGCGTTCCGCACTGATTTCCGTTTATTCTAAAGATGGGCTGGAGCCTATTATCCGTCGTTTACACGCATTGGGTGTAACATTATACAGTACCGGTGGTACGCAGTCTTTTATTGAAAAACTGGGCATTCCGGTCACTGCAGTAGAAACCCTGACAGGCTACACAAGCATCCTGGATGGTCGCGTTAAGACCTTGCACCCCGCTGTTTTTGGCGGTATTTTGGCGCGTCGGGCACCCGAACACCTGGCGCAATTGGAGCAATATCAAATTCCAGAGTTGGATTGTGTAATTGTGGATCTGTATCCGTTCGAAGAAACCGTTGCAGCAACCAATGACGAAACAGAAATTATTGAAAAAATTGATATCGGGGGTGTTTCGCTGATTCGCGCAGCCGCTAAAAACTTTCAGGATGTAGTCGTGGTAGCATCCAAAGAAGAATATAAAATGTTTTTGGACGTCCTGCAAACAGGAGATGGCCAATTTTCGGAAGTACAACGGAGGGAGTTTGCCCGCCGCGCATTTAAAGTAAGTTCCAATTATGATATTGCAATTTTCAGTTGGTTTAATGAAGGTACCACAGATATTGCGTTTAAATACTCGATTCACCGCTCCGATATTTTGCGTTATGGTGAAAATCCGCACCAATCTGGGGTGTTTTTTGGTGATTTTGAAAAGGTTTTTGATAAATTGTCTGGAAAAGCGATTTCTTACAACAACCTGATTGATATTGATGCGGCTGTAGCCCTGATGCGTGAGTTTCAGTTGGGAAAACCCGCTTTTGCTATTTTGAAACACACCAACGCCTGTGGGTTAGCACGGCGCAATACCTTGTTAGAAGCTTGGCAGGCTGCACTTGCCTGTGATTCAACTTCTGCCTTTGGTGGTATTTTTGTTACCAATACGAAGGTAGACCTTGCCACGGCCCAGGAAATAAACAAACTCTTTTACGAAGTGTTGATTGCGCCCGATTTTGATCAGGATGCGTTGGATTTATTGCGTAAAAAGGAGCAACGTATTTTATTGAAAATCAAGTCATTTGAAGTTCGTGCACGTAGTTTTCGGAGTTTGTTAAACGGTGTCGTTGAACAAGATACCGATTTGAAAACAGAAACAGAAGCCGATCTTAAAACGGTAACAGAACGCATTCCAATTCCGCACGAAGTAGGCGAGTTGTTGTTTGCCGCCAAATGTGCCAAGCACCTCAAATCCAATGCAATTGCGCTTGTTAAAGAGCGCCAGTTGATTGGTATGGGCTGTGGACAACCTTCGCGGGTAGATGCACTAAAACAGGCCATTGAAAAGGCGCAGGCATTTGGATTTGACTTGAAGGGGGCGGTTATGGCTTCCGATGCATTTTTTCCTTTCCCAGACTGTATTGAAATTGCTCATGCAGCCGGTATCACGGCGGTTATTCAGCCGGGTGGCTCTATGAAAGACCAGGATAGCATTGATGCCTGTAATGAACGGGGCATGGCAATGGTGATGACGGGATTCCGACATTTCAAACACTAAAATAGGCACTAAAGCGCGATACAATTTTGAAAATTAGCAAGAAACGCATGCGGGAAAAAGCAGCTGATATCCAAGTCATGCTAGAGCATTTTTTTCCTGAAACCCCGGTGCCCCTTCATCATCAGGATGCCTATACGTTGTTAATTGCTGTGCTCTTATCGGCGCAATGTACCGATGAGCGGGTAAACCAGATAACGCCCCTGTTGTTTGCCCGTGCAGACAATCCGGTGGATATGTTGAAGTTAAGCATAGATGAAATTCGCGAAATCATTAAACCTTGTGGGCTTTCACCGATGAAGTCAAAAGGGATTTGGGGCTTGTCGAAAATGATCATGGAGCTGCATGACGGACAGGTACCGGCCTCTTTTGAAGCTTTGGAAGCCATGCCTTCCGTAGGGCATAAAACGGCATCGGTGGTGATGTCGCAGGCTTTTGGGGTGCCCGCATTTCCGGTTGATACCCATATTCACCGGTTGGCGATTCGTTGGGGATTGACGGAGGGCAAGAATGTTGAGCAGACTGAGCGCGATTTGAAGACGCATTTTCCGGAGTCCAGTTGGAATAAATTACATCTTCAAATTATATTTTACGGGCGAAAATACTGTCCTGCGCGTGCACATGTCATCGAAAACTGCCCAATTTGTCTAAAATATAACCGCGAAAAAAAATAGGCGCTTACTCGCATTTCCGTTTGGATGCACCCACAATTTTATACACCATTTGAATCTCCGGATAAATCGGTGCGTTTTCTGGTTGCTCTAGACTGGCTTTTAGCAAGTCTTCGGCGTGCTTAAATTGTCCTTGACTTATTGCATATTCGATATTGAACTGGTGATCCTTCTGAAAATGTTCAAAAAGATGGGCATGTAAATCCTTGGAGGGCCTGAACACAAAGTACCAAAAGGCAATGGCCATTAAAGTTGCCAAAAAGCCACTCCCCAACAAGGCTTTAAATCCGAAACCGCCTTTCTGTAAGCGTAAAGATTCATAGTCCTGTTGTATTTGGTGTAATTCTTGTTGAAGCGCACTATTATCCTGCATCAACCGGTGGGTGCGATGTTCGGAGGTTGAAAAGGCTTTTTCAAGGGCCGCCAAGCGTTGCTGACAATCCAACAGGGGTGTTTGTTCTTGTGGATTTGGTTCCATTGTAATTGGGTTAAAAACTGCGTACAGCAAAGGTAGGACTTCCGAAAGTGCAACACAAAATTTACATTTCAAGCCTTCTTTAAATATATGAAAGTTGACATTTTAGCAATTGGCATACACCCCGATGATGTAGAATTGAGTGTGGCGGGTACCTTGTTGCGGCATGCAGCTGCGGGAAAAACCTTTGGCATCCTTGATTTGAGCAAGGGCGAATTGGGTACCCGTGGAAATGCCGAGATTCGTGCTGCCGAAGCAGCAGCATCCGCCAAAATCCTGGGTGCAAGTTTTCGCAAAAGCCTGGATATTGCAGACGGACTTTTTACCCATCATCCGGACAATTGGCTCAAAATTGTGGCTGGCATACGCGCTTGCAAGCCCGACATTGTAGTGTGTAATGCGCCTGATGACCGTCATCCTGATCACGGACGCGCTGCTAAAATGACCTTGGATGCTTGTTTTTATGCGGGTTTAGAACGTATCGAAACCTGGGATGAAGCGGGAAATTTGCAGCAAAAATGGCGACCGAGGGCGGTGTACCATTACATACAGGACAAACAACTTGAACCCGATTTTGTAATTGACATTACCCCGTTTTATCCTAAAAAGATGGAGGCCATCATGGCGTTTAAGTCTCAATTTTACGATCCAAACAGCACGGTGCCCAATACGCCCATTTCCGGCAAAGATTTTATCGACTTTATGGACGCAAAAATGCGGGTCTTTGGTCGACCTATCCAAGTAGAATTTGCCGAAGGCTTTATCCACACCCGGACTTCAGGCGTACAATCACTTTTTGATTTTATATAAACACCGGTTATTCATATAAAAAAGGTTGATTCACCTTGTGCTTAGGAAGCATAAGGTGAATCATAACCCAGGATACTTAACATGGAGTCGGCTCCTTGCTCCTGGAATACTTCCCAATCTACAAAATCACCATGGTAATCGCGGTTAATCAGAATGTGCTTTGGAGATGGAATGAGGCAATGTTTCAGTCCACCATAACCACTTAAGGCCTCTTGGTAAGCGCCGGTATGGAAAAAGCCAAGATAGAGTGGGCCTTCCTTATCATGGTCGTAAGAAGGCAGGTAAACCTGGTTGTTGTGCGCTTCCGAGTTGTAATAATCGGCATTATCGCAGCTGATACCGCCGATATTGGCCCGTTGGTATTCATTATCCCAGTGGTTGATGGGCAGCAGAATAAAACGCTCTTTAATACCCCAACTGTCTGGCAGGGTATTAATCAAGGAGTTATCGAGCATGTACCATTCTTCGGAGTCGTTTTGCAATTTTTTACCGATTACGGAAAAGATGGTTGCGCCACTTTCTCCGACGGTAAATTTTCCGAATTCTGAATAAATATCGGGTTCTGGCACGCCTTCATCGTCGCAGGCTTCTTTGATCATGCGCACGATTTCGTTCACCATATAGGGGTAATCGAATTCGAAACCGAGGGAGTTGCGAATCGGCATACCGCCACCGATATTTAGCGCATTGAGGGTAGGGCATATTTTGCGCAACTGACAATAAGTGCGGATGCCTTTTTTGAGTTCACTCCAGTAATAAATGCTGTCTTTAATGCCGGTATCGACAAAAAAGTGGAGCATTTTGAGTTCAAACTTGGGGTTTGTTTCAATTTTTTCTTTGTAAAACGTCAAAACCTGGCTTTGGCGAATGCCCAAACGGGAAGTGTAAAACTCAAAGTTGGGTTCTTCCTCAGTGGCCATACGCAGGCCGATCGTCATTTTAGGTTGCTTTACCAATTGATTGTACAAATCCAATTCTTCCGGATTATCGACAACCGGCAGTACTTTTTGGAAGCCGGTATTGATCAGGCCTATAATCCGTTCTATGTATTGCTGCGGTTTATAGCCATTGTTGACGATCGTGATGCCTTTGTTGAGTTTGCCCAGTTTGTGCAAGCGCAACACCAGGTCAATGTCGAAAGCCGAAGAGGTTTCAAGCCAGGTACCGCTTTCAAGTACTTCATTGAGTACAAATGCAAAATGCGAGCTTTTGGTACAGTAGCAGTAATAGTATTTGGCGTTGTAGTTATAGCGTTGAATGGCGTCGCGGAACAATTTGCGGGCCATTTGAATTTTCTCACCAATTTTTGGCAGGTAGGTAAGTTTGAGAGGAGTTCCGTATTTTTGGATCAGTTCGTAAATATCGATCTCATTGAACAATAAACGATTGTTTTTGAGGCTGAATCCATCCTGTGGAAAGTCAAATGTCTGGTTAACCAGGTCGTAGTAAGTGTTTTTCATTGAAAAACAGGTCGTTGTGCGAGCCCAAGTTTGATTTGTGAACAATAGAAGTTGCAAATTTATATGCTTTTGAGGATATTGGCGGACTTGTTTTTGCTTGCGCACTTTAAACCTAAATAATAAACGAAATGAAGTTGATCCATGTGGCGGTAGTGGTCGCCGATTATGATGAAGCATTGGCTTTTTACACCGAAAAGTTGGGATTTGAGTTGGTGGAAGATACGCAATTGAGTGACACCAAAAGATGGGTGATCGTAAGGCCGCCGGGTTCGGAATGCGCGGTATTATTGGCCAAGGCCGCAAACTCATTGCAAATGAGTAGGGTAGGGGACCAGACTGGAGGGCGGGTGTTTTTATTTTTGCAAACGGCTGATTTTTGGAACGATTACGAGCGTTTTCGTACGGCCGGTGTCGAATTCGTGCGTGCACCGGAGGAGGCGGAATATGGAACGGTAGCTGTTTTCAAGGATTTGTATGGAAATTTGTGGGATTTGATTTCGGCTGGGTAAAAATGGAATTTTGATGTAAATTTGCCTGTGAAAAAATCAAAAAATATGTAATATTTGCCTGTGAAAAAATCGGAAACTTATTTGAGTCGGTCGATTGACCCTATTTTATTGGATTGGAAAACTTCGTTAGATCGAAAGCCATTGCTGCTGCGTGGTGCACGGCAGGTTGGAAAATCCTCTGCTATTCGTGCATTGTCGGCTCATTTTGAGTATTATGTAGAGGTTAATTTTGAAGAAAATCGCTCGATCCATACCTTATTTGAAGGTGATTTAAATCCGCAGCAGATTTGTGAGAACTTATCAGCCGTATTGAATGTGCCGATCATCGCAGGTAAAACACTCTTGTTTTTTGATGAAATTCAAGCCTGTCTGCCAGCGATTTCTGCACTTCGATTTTTTTATGAAAAAATGCCTGATTTACACGTGGTGGCTGCCGGCTCCTTGCTAGAATTTGCGTTGGATGAATTGCCTTCTTATGGGGTAGGGCGGGTCCGTTCCTTGTTTGTCTATCCTTTTTCTTTTGATGAATTTCTTTTAGCGATAGGGGAGGTGCATTTGTTTAATATGAAGCAAAATGCCCATATTCATGCTCCGCTTCAAAGTATATTGCATGAAAAACTGCTCGATTTGTTTAAGAAATTTCTGCTGGTGGGTGGCATGCCAGAGGCCGTCTTGAAGTATGTGCAGGGTAGGGGACTCCTTGAGGTTCAATTGGTTCTGGACGATTTATTGGTTTCTGTGAAGGCGGATTTTGCAAAATATAAGAAAAAAGTACCTTCTTTGCGTGTTTTGGAAGTGTTTGAATCTGTTGCGATGCAAATGGGTGGAAAATTTGTTTATACCAAAGCGGCTACAGAGGCCAAATTGGTACAAATTAAAGAGGCCGTCAACTTATTAATCATGGCTGGACTGGTGATTCCGGTCACCCACAGTGCTGCAAATGGCATTCCAGTTGGCGCAGAAAGCGATCCTAAAAAACGGAAAATGTTGTTGTATGATACGGGGATATTTCAGCGCATTTTGGGACTAAATTTATCGGATATTATACTTTCTGCCGATTTCAACAGTATCAATAAAGGTGCCTTGGTTGAGTTATGTATAGGACTTGAATTGTTAAAATATAGCAATCCTTACCATGCGGAAAATTTATATTATTGGCATCGCGAGACGGCCAGTAGCAATGCTGAAGTAGATTATGTGTATCAAAAGAATACCGAAATTTTGCCCATTGAAGTCAAGGCTGCGCATTCGGGCGCGATGCAAAGTATGTATCAGTTTTTAAAAGAAAAGCAGCGCAACAAAGGCATCCGGTTTTCATTTGAAAACTTCGGGTCAGTGGACGGGGTTGATATTTACCCGGTTTATGCGGTTCAGAATTTTGTGAATAGCGCACTATAGTTACAAAATTAGGGTCAACCAGCCATCGATAGAGCGTGTCTCGAAATTAAAATTCACGCCGATACCATAAATGGCTTTACCCTGCATGCGGTATTTATCTGCATATTTTTTGTCGATAATCTGCGCCAAAGCATTTTCAGCGCTATTATTATGTTTAAATTCAAATATGTAAATATCAGTAGATGTTTGTACTACACTGTCTGCGCGTCCAAAACTGGTGTGTACTTCACTTTCGATATAAACACCTAAATATTTGAACAACAAGTGAATGAGGCTGTGGTAAAACCGTTCAGACGTTTTACGATCGGTTTCAAAAAGAGCGTAGGGTAGATCGGCAAAAAGGGTGTTGACAATTGCCTTTACCGCATTCAAATTGTTTTGTTCGAAGGCTTGCTTTAGGTGGTGTACCTGAATAGATGCATATTGATAATCCCGATTGGGCGCTAATTGATCAATCACAAAGCTGTACATGCTATCCTTGACTTCCAGATTAGGATAATCAAGCACCAAATTTCCATTTGAATAATCGCGTTGAACGATGGTTAGGTAGCCGGTTTGGAACAACAAAGCCGTTAAATCCAGGGCATCCAAGGAATATTGATCCAAAACAGCGGCGGTGGTGCGCGCCAATTCAAAATCAAATTTTACCTGCTTTTGCATCAAGCGGACCAATAGGGTAGGGGTGCCCGTACTGAACCAGTAGTTGCCAAATGATTTCTGATCCAAAAAGTTCAAGGTGCCAAATGGATTGTATACTTTTTGCACGCCATCCCAACTATACCCGTTGTACCAAAGCCGCATTTTCTCCAACAAGGCAGGTTTTTCTAACTGTTGAACAGCCATAACTTCAATTAAATACGGATCAAAATACCGCTCAATTTCTGCTTGTGTATATCCCGCCAAGGTGCTATATGCAGGATGTAACGTAATGTCATTTAAGCTGTTAAGGTCGGAAAATACGGATACTTTGGAGAATTTTGATACGCCCGAAATCAGCACAAAACGCAGGTAAGGAGAGGCGTCTTTTAAAACCGAATAAAACACCTTCATCATCTCCTGGTGTAATCGAGCGGTGGGCAATTGTTCCGTTTCCAGGTAATCGATGATCGGTTTATCATACTCATCTACCAACAACACAATTTTTCCTTGTTGTTTACCGAGCAGTTCAAGCAGTTGGGAAAATTTTGACTTACAACTTGTAGCGCTCAAAACAAGGCCGTGTTTCGCAGCGGCTTGATCGAGCATATGATGAATCGCCATTTCAAGCCCAAGTCCCTGATAATCAATGGAAGCGAACGAAAAATGCAGTACCGGATTGGTTTCTTGCCAATTCCATTTGTCTTCGATCCAGAGGCCTTCAAACAGATTCTTGCTGCCTTCGAACAATTCGTGGATGGTAGACAGCAGCAAAGATTTCCCAAAACGTCGTGGGCGCGCAAAAAAATAATACTGACCCTCCGTTACCAATTTGTAAATCAAATCAGTTTTGTCAACGTACTGGTAGTTGCGTTCTTTAAAATCCCTGAATGTTTGGATGCCGATGGGCAGGTATTTTTTGGCCATTTTAACCAGATAGATTGCTGCAAAGTTAATACAAAATTGAATTTAGTGGTTTTTGTTTAAAAGTAAGATGCAGGATCTGCTCTATTAACCCCGATTTTATTTTCTATAATTTATATTATGTTAAATAGAGTTAAGGAGGAAGTTCCGCGGAGGAGCTCAGAGGTACGGAGGGACACGGAGGAAAGTATGTGTTATAGTGGATGATTTTAGCCTTTCGTCAAGACAATTGTAGTTATGTTCGAAAACATTCTATGGATAGTTTTTAGGTATGTAGGTTTCACAGACATCAAATTTTCTCTGTGAAACTCGTACCTCCAAGCTCCTCCGCGGAACTTTTTTCTCCGCGTAACTCCGTACCTCCAAGCTTCTCCGTGGAACCTCTCCTTCATTTTAAATCAGCCAAGGTCTTTTGTTCCAACACCCCCAGCACGGCATCCCGGGCTTCCACAAACAAACCATTGATTTTACAGTGCTCTTCATCACAAGATTCGCAGCGCTCATAAAAATAAAGGCTCACACAAGGCAACATGGCGATCGGTCCATCAATAATGCGAATTACACTGGCCAAGGAAGTCATTTCCGGGTTCGTTTTAATTTGGTATCCCCCACCCTTGCCTTTTTTACTTTCTAAAATGTCCGCTTTACGCAGTTCTAACAGTATATTTTCTAAAAATTTGAGCGGAATTTGCTTTTTTTGAGCAATTTCACTAATCAAAATCGGACCTGCCGACTGTTGGGAAACCAAATAACTGAGTGCTTTAATCGCGTATTGTGCTTTTTTTGATAACATATTGAAAAATTCTTTTTCCAAAGGTATTTAAAACAAGACACTTGCACCCTATTTGCTTCGTTTTTTGATGTTTTGGTTTGCGCCATAGATCATTTCTTCCCAGGTATCAAACTCCCGGCGGAAGGTAATACCCGCGCCATACCGGCCGCGCAATTGTCCTACCGTAATGTCGGGTTCTGTGCGTTGGTATATTTTTAGCCGCCAATTTCGGTTTTCGGTCAACTGGATCTCTACCACCACATCCTCGCCCAAAAAGCCATTGGTCGTAGTTGCACCTACACTACCCACGCCAAATTGGGAACCCACCTGCACCGTGATCCGATCGTTCGCAAACCCACTGCTGAGCCGCAATTGTAACTCTCGACCAACATCAGCCGTTGCGCCGGGATTTTTCAAAGAGTTGCGATACTCGTTGTACGCTATATCAAAGTCGATACTAGAAACTGCTCCGCCAAACCACTCTGCAGCCAATCCAGATAAATAACTCGAAAACTGATTGGTTAAAACCTGGGTCAAGGTGTTAAAGGCCGAAGAAACGTAATCGGAGTTTTGTAAAAAGCCGGTCGAATTATTGGGCAAAAAAGACCCAACGACTACCAAACCAAACACTTGCCGGTTCAACTCATTCTGATCCGAGCGTAGCGAACGCAATTTATTGTCTATGAATGTTTTAAGTTGGCCAGTAACATTCGGAAATTCCATATCAAAACCAATGGACGGTTTTAAAAGGTCGCCTTTCAAATGCATGGTTACAATGGTGCGGGTTGGCTTTCGGGCATCTTTTTCCAGATCATCCTGGGTGCCGCTGCCAATTTGAATTTCCTCCTGCACCAAATTATATACGGGGGTGCTTTCTTCATAGGTTGCATCCAGCGTCATTTGTGCGCCATACGGGTCGCCATACCAATTAATCATGCCGCCCTCTGAAACGGTAAATGGTTTATTGATCCAGTTCAACAAAGTAAACAAATATTCACCTTTTTTAATCTGGTAATTACCATACATCTTGAATTCGCCTTCCCGGTTAATCACCAATTTGATATTGCCCGCTCCCCTACCCTTGATCACATCGCCTGCCTGTTCGTCAAAAATTAATTGAATTTCGGCATCATCCGTGACACTCATGTTCATTTCAAAATTAAGGCCTTTTAACTCCCCAATACCTGAATTTAGTATTTTGTTATTTGTACTGTCCAGATTTACAGGTGTTTTTTTAACAAATTTTATGAAATTTACTTCTTGAGCGTCTGATGCAGTGGTCAGCGGGATGTACAAGCGGGTATCTTTCCCGGTCGTAGCGGTTACCAGGATATTCGTTCGACTAAAAGATCCGGAAAATTTGGCATCAAACTCGCCCAGTCCCTGCCCGTAGTAAAGGGCATTGTCTTCCGGTAAAGTATTCAAAATCATAAAGTTATCTCCTCGACGTGATTTAATTTCGCAATCTATAATCCAGTTGTCAAAATGATCATGTTTGAGTCCTCCGCGCACAAAAGCCATACTTTTTTGTGTTGCATCCCAAATGGTATCGCCATCGGCCCAAATTTTATACTCTGATAGTCTAATCGGTTGGTTTTTAAGATGGTACATGGATTTTAAATAATCCATTTGAAGTTGTCCTTCCCGAATCAGCACGCCGCCATTCATAGCGATTCGATTGAACCGGCCATCGAGGTGTACATTTGCGTCAAATCGGCCGGTTGTTTTAGAGATGCCCGGTACAAATGTTTCAATAATTTGCAAGGGAAAACCATTGGCATCCAGTTGACTGTTAAAATGTTCGGGCTCTATTGATACATTAAGGTCTTCTACATACATGGCCTGGGTGCCGGAGGGCAACCAGGCACCTGCGAAACGCAATTTATGATCGGCATTTTGTAAAAATATTTTCCAGGAAAGGGGCGCGCTCGGGTTAACCATGTCGATGTTGCCCGTGATTTCACCATATGGCACATCATTAATAAAGACTGTATCAGAGGATAAAAACCCACCAATTCCTTCCATTTTAAAAACATCCTCTACTTTAACGTCAAAGTCATACACCTTACCCCTAAAATTAAAATCGGAACCAGCAATGTATCGATTGATAAAATCGAGGTTAAAATTGGTCATGGAAAGCGAAATACCCCGGCCATTATTCAGGCTATCGAGTAAAATCCGTTTGTTGGCGCTAAAAAACTCGAATTCTTTGGCCGCAAAAAAACCTTCTCCAAACCGCAAATAGTTATCGTCGCTGATGACCCAATCTTCGTTAAACATGGCCAATTCAGAACTATTGAAGCGCATTTGCCACAACGAATCGACTACAGACAATACCCCATCGAGGTTCACACCTTTTATGAAATAGGATTGTTTCGCAGTGTCGCGCGCTAATAATTTAACGCCCAAGGCATTGCGCTTTAAAAAGCCTTTTAACTCAATAGGAGGCAATTTACCATTTTCCGAAAAGGTGGTTTTAGGTATGCTAAAATAATATTCGCCATTTTCCTTGTCACCTTCCCAATTTAGTCCAATTTCGGTAGCCTGAAAAGATTGATATTGTAAAACGGGCACCCAAAGCGCCAGGTTTGTTTTGCCCGCTGGGGCATCAACAGAGGCTTTTAAAACGACATTTTTCAGCGGGGCCAAATCTTCCGAAAGCAGTCCTGTCAGCGTTTTGGTATCTTTAATGCGCAGTTCCATTTCATACTGATCGGTCAGCGCGATGGAATCAGATGTTGGCAAATGCAGTCTTTGCGCAAATTCGGGGTGGTACTTTCCGAATAATTTCAGGAGATTGTTTGCAACTGTGGTAATTTTGAACCGTCCATTTAAATATCCGTCTGCAATATTGGAATTCATTTTGAACTGATTCCTTCCGTTTGGCCCGTTGTAAGAAGACAGCCGCACGGAATCTATTCGATGTGAAATTTCATGATCCTGCAAAATAAGTACATTACGGAGCAGGACGGTACCATTTAAATCATTGATATTCTTTGCATTCAGGTTAATTTCTGATATTTTCCCTGATAAAATCCAGTCCTGGTCCAACAGGTTCAAGGCCCCTAAATCTAGTCGACGCACATCAGCACTAAAGGCCAGTTGAGGAATGGTATCTTTAAAATTGACCGCGCCATCAAAATCAAAATCTACATTAGGGTCATTAATACCTAGTTTTCCATCAAATACCATGTTTTGAATAGCCCCCTTCATTTCTACCTTTTGATAATTATACCCTTTGTAAAAAAACGTATCTACCGCTCCTTTTACTTTCAGGTTCATGGTTTCCATACTTAAGCCCCGCGATCCTTCTTCAATGGCCACATGAAAAGTTGTTTTACCAAAATCTTTATTGCCCGTCCAGGAAGCCAAATCGAACTGATTCATGTTCAGACGGCCTGAATATTGTGCTTTTTGCATACCATCGGCCAAGTTTAACTTCATGTCAAACTTACCCGAACCAATATCTGTTATCAGGTACCCATTGAGGATATGGTCGTATCCAAAAAATATATCATAGTCTCCTTCGTACCCAATATGTCCCAATCGGTAAATAGCGGCAGGAGGATTGAAGCCTGGAATCAATTGTTTCACCGAGGCAATGTCGGATATTAATTTTTTAAATTTTACATGTATTTGCAGCAAATCGGCACCTTCATCCATGTCATTGCCGTCAAAATCAGCTTTGATCAGGGTATTATGCCCGATTCTAATATCCAGGTTTCGGCCATTTAGGCGTTTCACTTTTCCTTCCACCAGGCCAGTTACATCGGCAATGGTTTCTTTGTTTTGTACAAAAAAGGACTGGGTCGCAATGGATTCATTGAAGTACATGACATCGCCTAACCGCAGTTTGGAGCCCGCTGCCAAATGGATATCCAAGCGCACTTTACTATTGAAATTCAAATAGTTATAGTACGAATTATAGTGCAATAGGATTGAGTCACCCAGGTCGCTCCCCCCGGCTGTTTGTATTTTGGTATGATACAGGGCGGTTAAAGTATCATTCACCACTACCCTACCCGCTTCGCTG
The DNA here is from genome assembly GCA_040397785.1 of Saprospiraceae bacterium. GTDB lineage: Bacteria > Bacteroidota > Bacteroidia > Chitinophagales > Saprospiraceae > M3007. The sequence continues at coordinate 75,066 of JBBAVI010000012.1, forward strand.
TGTACGATTTCAAATCCGCTGCGTTCTTTTGCCGCCAGTTCTTTGAGTACCCCCGTAAAGGCTAAATTTTCATCGAATTCAATTTTTTCCCCTTTTATGGTAATACGATCAACAAAAAGGTGGTCATAATCCATCACACCCGCCATCACCGGCACTTCGGGTGTATTGCGGTATTTATCCATCACAAAGCGCCCAGTTTCGAGTGAAAACTGATGCACCAGGAATTTAAATACTTTATTATCAACGTTTTGCGTGGTGTCTGGCAGGCTGACAGTTTGGGCGTTTTCTTCGGTTGTTGTACTTGGCGGGGCGGGATAATCTTTAAAATCGAACAAAAAACCACGCAGGTCGGCCGACCGAATATCGGCCAGTTTTTCGGAAAAATCTAGTTTATTCACCTTAACATTGCCGTAAGGCACCTTAAACAGCATCCGTTGTCCACGTTGTTGGTCATCACTTAAAAACTCAACCTCTTTCAGGAGCAGATTTTGTATTTTAATGATAAACGGCGCTGGTTTTTTATCCGGGTCATTGGAAGGAGGGCCCGTAAAATAATCCATCAAAAACTGGGCATTGTTATCGGTTGCCCCGATTGGTCGCATGATATGCACCTTCGCATCCTGCAGGCTAATCTCATTAAATTCCAGTTTGTTCCAAAAAAGCGAAAAGATATTGGAATTCAGTCCAGCCGTAAATTTGCCCGCATAAACCAAGGTATCGCCCTGCAAATCTTGAATATATAACCCCTCCAATACTAAGTTGTCAAAAAACTCAATATTTACATGATTGATTCTGACTTCCGTTTTTAGTTCGGAAGACAAATACCCGGTTATTTTTTGGATGAGCCAGTTTTGTACATAGGAAGTTTGCAGTACAAAGTACAGGATCACCAGCAGGGAAACCAGTGCAAAAACGCCATTTTCAATCCTGCGCCAAATGCGTCGCACGCGCGTCCAAACAACGTTGCTTGGTTTCACGGGCAATTGGGGATCGCTGGGCGATTGCGTCATATTAATTTTTAATTACTGGAGCCGAAAAGTGGACGCTCCTAACAAACCTTTATCACAATAAATGGCGACAACATAATTGCCCGCCTTGAGTCGTTCATCCAATTTGTAATTGAAAGATTGGCGTTGTGTACCTTCCAGCACGACTTGTTTTACCATTTGTGCCTGAATTTCTACTGGACCAGTTGGAGCAAAAACGGTTGCTTTGGTTGGATTGGTGCTTACTACGGGCGATCCTTTATCGTTAGTAATGGCCAAATATAGTTTTTGTGGCCCGTGAAAGGGTTCTGGCACATCCGCCAAATCAAAACTGACGAATATCTCCCGCACCTTACGCGCACGGGTGGTCAGTTTGTCGTTGCGGCGTTCCATTTCCACCCGGAAAGAAGTGGCTTTGAAAGTTGCCGATTGCGTTTTGCGAATTTGCTCTTCCAGTTGTTTGGCAAGGCCCTGCATTTGGTCACTCAAGGTGGTATTTTGGCCTTTCAGGTTGCTATTTTCATCTGTCAAACGCAGATTTTCATCTTTCAATTGGGCGTTTTCACTTTGCAGTGTTGCAATGATGGTTTCCAGTTCAATTTTGGTTTTTTTCAGGCGATCCACCTGATCTCGTAAACTGGCCAAATCCTTTGTACTAGCCGACTTGATTTGATTGATTACGATTTCTTTTTGGGCAACAAGTTCAGCAGAACTGGTAACTTTTCCTTGTAGGTTTTCGTTTTCGGTCCGCAAGGAGGCATAGTCGTTGCTTAAACTATCAAGCGAGGCTTCAATGGCCGCTTTTTGCTGTGTTAGTGTAACCCTGTCTTTTTCACCTTGTTCATTTTGCGCGAGGTAAACTTTTGACTTTTGCCAAAAAAAGAAACCAAACCCTGCTGCCAGGGCCAACAAAATGGTTACGATAATACCGTAGATCCGGGAACTTTGATTATCCTGCATAAACTGAAAGAGACTAAAGTGTTTGAAAAGAAATTTGCAGTTTTATGATGCCCACAGAACGCCCAAATGCTGTTTTCCGTATGCACCACAACTGTTTTTACAACATTTTGTAAAATTAGTGCAAACCTATCTTAACAAAGTAACATCCCCAACTAATTTTTCAGGAGAATCGGCACAAATAATTTGAATAATGTAGACATATACATCATTTGGCGCTGGTTTCCCATCAATGGTGCCGTCCCAATATAACTGTGTGGTACTTTCGTACACTTTTTCGCCCCAGCGATCATAAATTTGGATTCCGCCAACGACTTCGGCGCCTTCCCGATCTACGACCTTAAAATTGTCATTTTTGCCATCTCCATTGGGTGTAAATGCGTTCGGGATGCGCACGTTTTTCGCATCACAGGGCGGAAATACCACAATGCGATACACCACGGTATCGCCGCAACCTTGGTCGTCTGATATCACCAGGATATATTCATAATATCCGGCTGTATCAAAACGTACGGTTCCACCCGGGCAATTTGCACAATCGGGCAAAGCAGGCGTCCAGGCATATTGATTGAATCCACCAGCTCCAGTGAGTGTGATATTTTGTAAAATTTGTCCATAAATGGTATCGGGGGACTGGATCAGCGGGGGCTCAAGTGCCACGACATTGACACAATGCGTGCTATCGCAACCGTTTATCCCCAGGTTGGTCGTGCAGGCCTGACCACCATTTTGCACAAAAACCTGATTGTACACTTTAAGGGAATCGCCTTTACAGAATTGTTGGGTAGATTGGGTTTGAGTACTTGGTTTCACGATCAATTGTTGGCGAATCAAACTATCGCAACCGTTCTGCTTTTGTAACAACAAATTGTAAGTACCTGCAGTGGACGTATTTTGACCTAAAATATTAATCGGTACGCCCTGGCAAGTGATCAATGCGGGTAACTGGATGGTGTCGGACGGCAACACGGTGATGAGCATGCTGGTATCGGCGGTACAACCATTGCTCCGGGTAACAGTAACGGAATAAGTGCCCGTTTGTAACGGAAATAATACCTGGGTTGCTGCATTGTTGTTGGTTACCCCCGGTCCGGCCCAGGTATAATTAGCCCCGGTGGGTGTAACGGAAAGCACCAGTTGTTTGCCTTCGCACAAGGTTTGGTTGTTGGGCTTGAGGGTAAATGGAAAGCCAAAAGTGTAGGTAAATTGGTATTCGACGCTGCAATTGGGACCTGTGGCCAACAGGATAATCGTTTCTGAATATCCTGGCTGCGCCTCTGCGGGTGGCGTAAATTCAGTGGAAGCACAGGTAGCACATTGCACGGAGCCGTTGGGTACCGACCATTGGTATTGAAAGCCATTTTGGGTCGGAATTCCAACCTGCACCGCTTTAATGCTACAAATGTCTTCATTAGGTGCCACAAGCTGGAGGTTTTTTAAAGGAAATAACTGATCCGAACACGTGCAGTTTTCATCCGCAGGCAAAAGCACGATCAAATTACACAAATCGGGCAAGGTGCTCAAAGGGGGCAAATCTATGGTGATATTGCCATTTGGATTTAATGTATTATTCGCAGATCCTGTGGTAATTAGGACATCATTTGCCGAAACCAGTCCATCACCATTTTGATCGTACCAGAGTTGTATTTGTACGCCTTGTGCGGGCACAGTGCCGATATTGCGTACGTTTACCTTAACCTGAAGGGTGTTGTTGATGTTTTGAATATTGGCATCTGTGATGTCCAATTGAGGATGCGCAATTTGAATGGGTAAAATGGCTGTTCCGGTAGCAAAATATACGGTACAATTGGTACCCAGCGTTGCACAAAATGCTGCGGTGCTGACCCTGGATTGCGCGATGATCAGGTCGTTGCCGCACCCGGCACCCGCTTGAATTTGTACAGAAAAAGTAAATTCGATGACGCTGCCATTGTCCAAATTAGATGGAATTCCAACGCGAAATCCCTCTAGCGTAGTAGATGGCGTACCAATTGGAGCATTTTGACCAGGTGTATAGGAACCGTTCACGTATTGTAAAGACGCTGGCAGTAATACATATATACTATCGGTGCCAGAAGGTTTTCCGAGCAAGGTGGTCCGTACTTTATACTGTTGCGTACCACCACAATAAAGCATGGGTGTTCCGGTAGAAATCAGTTCCATGATGACGCCGTAACTTGGGTTTAACCCATTGACCGTCAGCGAACTAGCGGGTTTGTTCAAGGTATTGGTGGCGCTGCCGCAAGGATCGAAGCCCGTTGCACCAAAAATTGGTTGCGCGTTGGCTACAAAACCACAGTTGGCCCGGGTTTTAAAACGAATCTTAAGGGCGTTTTTCGGGGCTTGATCGATCCCCGGCAAACCATTGAGTGCAATTACCGCCTGCACACTGTTGATATCCCATTGAAACACGCCATTGCTATTTACAGGATCTGCTAGCGCTATATATGGACTGCCCGCCGGATAGGAAATTTGGCAGGAACCCGGTACGATGTCCAAACCGGGGGGCAAATTGACCGACAAATCAAGGTCATAAGCATACCCTGTTTTGGCATTGTATAATTCGACTTCATAATAATCGGACTCCTCACAAATTTGAATGGATGCTGGCTCAGCGCGGATGTCCATCTCAATTTCCGGGCTTTCTTTGCGTAAAACCACCCAAAAACTGTCAATGCCACATATTTCGGGACTTACATTGGTAACCTGGCTACAGTTCCAGCCATAAATAATCAGCAACGAATCCGAAATACAGGAGGTATTAATGCCCGTCAGGCGGTAATTATTGGCATTAAAACCATTCAGGTTATTTAACTGAAAAATATTGTTTTGCTTTGCAATCGATTGAAATTGAGGCAATTGAAACAACTGAAAACCGCTTCCATTTCCTGAAGGCGATACCACATTGACCCACATATTCGGTGCTGGAGAAGCAACGGAATTGCGTATCGTGAAATCGAGGTCAAAGTCCTTTTTAGTTATGTATACAATCGTATCATTGGAGTTTAACTGTAGTCTGGGCTGGTTGGAAAAGTAACCCAACGTATTGAATTTTTGCTCTACCAGGCTATCCGGTGTGGTCATGCCCGGTTTAAAGCCGATTGTCAGGTGTTGCAAAGAAGTATCCGGCTTGGCGAAGCTGCAATCGGGCCCAAACGTTACTTCTGTACTGAAGAAAAAGCCTTCGTCGATTGGATTTGAAAATGTATTGTCGAAATTCAGTTCAAAAGCAGCACTATTTTGGGTAAAAGGCAACGGAGCATTGCTTAAAAACAACAAACTGTCTTGAAGCGCCAGGTATTTCAACTGGGCATTGACGACATTCGCTTGTGGCGGTTTTGATTGGTCATAGTTGCGTATCGTAGCCAGCGGCCGCACTTCAAACGGAAACATATTGCCCCGCGCAATGCGCAAACGGAAACTGAAGGGTTTTACCTGGGCGGAGTTTTGGCAAGGTTTGAGGCTGTAAGCACTGTTGGTCCAGCTGGTTTTGAAACCAGAGTATTGTCCGGGTATCGTTAATTGATTATTGTTGGCTGTAAACCCAAAGCCTAAATTATTGCCCGATGTTCTAAAGCCGACCAAAGGTGGGTTGGGGGTATTGTCAGAAGGAGGGATAAAGTTAAAATCCAGTTTATAATCGGCATAAATGAACAAACTATCGCCTTTACCGATGCTCGCTTTGGGTAATAAGCCCTGGTCGTATAAAGTATCCAGCCGTATGACACCCAAGTTGGAATAATAGCTCACTTCATCCAATATGACCGACGGATAGGTATTTACCTGTTTGACAACGACATATTTTTGATCAAAGGGGAAATTAATGCCTTTATAAAGTGCCTTATAGGCAGATCCATCGGCATATCGCACCCGCACCGAGTCGGATAACAGCCTGAACTTAGTTTGATTTGAAAAAACGGACTTTGCCAAGACTATATTGAAACTGTCATTGTCATTTACGCCAATATCCGATTTGTAAATGGCTTGTATGATCGACCGGGTGAAAGAACGCATCCCTACCCCACTGTCTACATAAATGCGAAATTCAACCCGCATAGTATCGCCGCTTAAATACCGCCGCCGGGCTACATTTATCCCTTTAGCCTGCCCTGGCCCATCGGCGATGCGGTTATTGTCCAAATCAGGTAAGTCGTAATTTAAACGGTACGCATCCATTTTCCATACGAAATGCCCTGGAAATGTATCGATTGAAATGATGGTGTCAATCGTGACGGGATCGTTCTCCACAGGCTTACAGGTGTTTTGGGACAAACTCAAAAATATTTCCTCGCAGGTATTTGCCCCGCATTTCAAGGCATCGTCCACTTTGGGGAGCCAATAGGTACGCACAGGAAACGGGGTAACACAAGTTTTACTACACAAACCAGTAGGATCATAATTAACCACTGTACCTCCAATATCCTGAAAAGTCGTATCATCTACACAAAAAACGGTTGTATCGCAGGTGTATTTTAAACAAAAAACTAAAAAGTCTGTCTCAGCACTTAAGGGCAAAGGATACGTTAGGGTAAGGGTCGAAATGGGGCGATCGGGATCAGGTACCAAGGTAGTATCCACTGGTGCTACCCCACCCAATAGCAGCGGACAATCGCTTGATAGTTCCATTCCATTTGGCAGCTCCATGACGATTTTGAGGACACCGTTGGCTTCCGTGAGGCGTTTCGACGAAATATTATATTGAAATGGGTAAGTTGTATTGTCTTGCAGGCAGGAATTGGCTGAAAATTGAAGTTTTTGGCGCAATTTATAGGCAATATCTGGTGCAATAACGAGTCCATCTGAAACGAATCCATTGGGTGGACAAGGTTTTTGGTAGAAATATTCAAGCTGGAACGTGGGCAAAATTTCGTTGCATGCTGCACTACAGTTGTAATAATCGAACAGCAGTGTGGTTGAATCTTTAGCAGCCACAAAAGGCAGCACCAGGGTAATATCTTTACCGAAAGTCAAATTGCAATTTCCAATGGTTCGGGGCAAAACGACACTGGGCTGCAAAGGCGTAACTGTACCATTGGCCGACACCAGGCGGATGCTGTTGGGCTCGATCCCAACAAATTCTTGCTCCGATACCTTAATGCGCAGGAGCACATCTTTGGCATTGCCAGCACCAATATTTCGGATCTTAAAACCGGCAATGGCTCCTAAATTCGCACAATAATCGGCTGGAGGATTCCAAATACCCGTCATTTTCAGGTTTGGAACGCGGGTGGATTCTTTAATATCAATGCCTGCCAACAAACTATCATAACGGCACAGGCTTTCATCACACCCCCACCCAATGCGCAAACGCGATTGATTGTTGTATTCCGGTGTTCCGCAATCGGTAATAATCACTTTTTCAATAAAACACACCTTTTCACCTTGTTCGAGCAAAGCGTCACCGTCGCCAAAACCGGCCAAAAAAGCACCCGAAAAGGTGTTTTTATAAAAAACGGGGGTTTGACTTACATTTTGAGCATTGGCTACCACAATTTCAATACCCGCCTGATGGCTGTCTTCAAAAAATAATTTAGAAATGGGGCCTAAACGGGTATTAATCACGCAAATTTGGCGGTTGATCGTATCAAAACGCTCCCCAGAACTGAATTGAGGATCCACCGAATCGAATAAAACAAGACCTGTTTCAACGGGTATGGAAGTAGTGAGTGCTTGCGCGTTGCCTACCGATGTTTGTACAGCCAGGTTGGCAATAAATAACTGACCGGTATCCAGTACTTTGGCGGCGTTGCAATCCGCATTCAGGAGCACTTTAATGGTTTGGAGGGCGCCAACGGCAATGGGAGGAAACGTAAAAACAGGCGCCTGCACATTGCTGATGTTGCTTTCTGTAGCGCCCGAAACCGTACTGGGTTCGTACACCAGCCCATTGGGTAAATTGATGGTTAAACTTCCATTATTGGCAACTTGGGCACTCAGATTGCGGATTGTAATAATAAAAGTGTCCGAATTACAAACAGACAGCGCATCTGGATTCTGGGGCGTAATTAAAATTGACTGTGATAGCGCAATTTGAAATGAAAAAAGCGCAAAAAAGAGCACGGCGACGGGATGCAATAATTTCATAGGGGAAAATTGATTAAGGAAAATTCAGGTAAAGTCTTGCTAACTTTGCGGGGCAAATTCAGTTCTCGTGTTTCTATTTCGCAAATTTTGGGCCATTTATGCCGTAGTACTGTTTCTTACCCTGATGACCTTCAGCGTTCCTGTACTTTTATTCAATATGCTGGTGTTTCGCGGTCCAAAAGCATTGCGAAATAATATTTGGTATTTGCATCATGTGTTTACCCCGACGTTTCTTTTGCTCATTGGTATTCGGCTTCAAATTGAAGGCAGTGCGCACCTGGATCCCAACCGATCCTATATTATAGTAGGAAATCACCGCTCTTCCCTCGATTTTATTGTCAATGCGGCGGCCTTCCCAGGCGTTTATCAATATTTGGCAAAGCAAGAGTTGATGAAAATTCCGGTTTTCGGTTGGGTCGTACGCAATATGTGTCTGATCGTTGATCGGACCAGTGCGATGAGCCGTGCGCGCAGTGTAGTGGCTATCAAACAACAACTATCAGCCGGTTGGAGCGTTTTTATTTATCCAGAAGGCAGTCGGAATGCAACGGATGAACCCTTGGCACCTTTTTTTGATGGTGCGTTTCGCATCGCTATTCAGACAAAAGCACCCATTGCTGTACAAACTATTGTAAATATAGGTGCTGTGAGCGATTCAACCCGTTTTGGTGAATTAAAACCTGGAAATTTGCGTATCATATGGGACAAACCTATTGAAACAGCCGATTTACAATCGTCGCACATCGAATCCTTAAAATTGGAAGTGGAAGCCATTATGCGCAACCATTTACAAAACGAAGCCTAACATTTTTTGCACTATAAAGCGCGTTTGAAAATAAAAAATTACTGTTTATGCAATACAAAAACAATATTCTGGAAACGATTGGCAATACGCCCTTAGTGAAGTTGAACGGGGTGGCTTCCGACATTCCCTGCCTGGTACTTGGCAAGGTGGAAACGTTCAATCCGGGCAACAGCATCAAAGACCGGATGGCGGTTAAAATGATCGATGATGCTGAAAAACGCGGCGACCTCAAGCCAGGCGGTACCATTATTGAATGTACTTCCGGCAATACAGGCATGGGCTTGGCGCTGGTGGGTTGTGTACGTGGATACCGCTGCATTTTTACGACCACCGACAAACAAAGCAAAGAAAAAGTGGATGTGCTAAAAGCAGTGGGTTCGGAAGTAATAGTTTGTCCAACCAACGTAGAACCCGATGATCCACGCTCCTACTATTCGGTAGCGCGCCGCTTGAGCCAAGAAATTCCCAACTCTTTTTGGTGCAACCAATACGACAACCTGAGCAACCGCCAGGCGCATTATGAATCTACTGGTCCAGAAATCTGGGAACAAACCGCCGGTAAAATCACCCATTTGGTGGTTGGGGTTGGTACCGGCGGCACGGTAAGCGGTGTAGCAAAATACTTAAAAGAGCAAAACCCAAACATTAAAATTTGGGGTGCTGATACCTATGGCTCGGTATTTAAAAAGTACCACGAAACGGGCATTTTTGATACAAAAGAGATCTATCCGTACATCACAGAAGGCATTGGCGAAGATATTTTGCCTAAAAATGTGGATTTCAGCCTGATTGATTTATTCGAAAAGGTGGGCGATAAAGATGCGGCTTTGTGGGCACGTCGTTTGGCCAAAGAAGAAGGTTTGTTGTTGGGCTATTCAGCGGGTAGTGCGTTCGGTGCCTTGTGGCAATTGCGCGATAAACTGAACAAAGACGATGTGGTAGTCGTCATTTTTCATGACAGTGGCAGCCGTTATGTTGGCAAAATATACAACGATGACTGGATGCGTGAGCGCGGCTTTTTGGAGGATGAAATGAAATTGAGCGACCTGATTGCACGCAAAAAAGACCGCCGTTTCATCAGCCTGCAAGCAACCGATACCGTGCGCAATGCCTTTGCAATTATGAAAGCCCACGATATCAGTCAGATGCCCGTCATGGATGGTGATGTGATCGTTGGGTCTATCACAGAAACCCAGGTTTTGCATATTTTGCTGGAAAACCCACTGCAAAACTCCGAAAAAGCCCTGCGCATGGTAATGGGCGATGCCTTCCCAATGGTAAAAGACAGCACACCGATCAGCCAACTCAACCGGTATATCAATAAAGAAATTCCAGCGGTTATAGCCTCCGATCGTTCTGGCGGCTTGCATATTGTTACGCAATATGATTTGATCCAGGCAATTTAACCCCGCTCGCGCGCGGTTCTACCGCGTGTGTCGATCATTGGGGCTCTGCCCCACGGGT
>JBBAVI010000013.1:0-26212 GCA_040397785.1 Saprospiraceae bacterium
GAATTTCTACTTGGAGCATAATTGATTGATTTACATCACCGCAACAAGTCTAATATTTTAGCATCCAGAAACTGGATGACCTTATTGCAAAGCATGTAACGTGCTTCCTGCTTTTTTGGGATTTTTTGGAAAAAATAATTGTGGATGGAATGTAAATATGCACATCACTTTCTTGTGAAAGATACCGATATAGCGTTACTTTATTTATGGTTTCCGCATGAGCATTCTACAGGGCTGGAATCGCATCGGTGCGGGCATGTTTTTTACCCAACAGCCCATGCAAATGCTGTACCCAACCACGGCCTGGCAAACCCTGAAAGTGGCTGGAAAACGCCTGGAAATAGATGATAACTTTTATGTAAAGTCGCCCAAAAACTAATCTTACCGATAATAATACGTAATATCGGTGTCTTTGATTTCATAACGGCAACTGGATGCCTGATCGCGCTGCACGGTTTTGGCTACAAAATCAAGAATATCTGCACGTTCGGCCAAGGAAAAGGGCGTGTTGGTTTCCCATTGCGCCTCGGAAGGAATGTCTAAGTATCCCATGCAATTGCCGCCGCCCATTTCAAAATAAAACTTGACGCGGCGGGCACCTTCAATATAGGTTGCGGATCCGCTGCGGCCCAGGGTTTCGTATTCCATGTGTCGGTTGAATTTGGCGATTAAATCTTCCTGCACCCGCGCGCGCAGGACCATATCTTCCTCCACCATTACTTTTCCAGTGCCGTCGCGGTACACGATGGGCCCGTCTTTATCTTTGGGTTCATGGACTTCGGGTGCCGTTTCAGGCGCGGGCACGACGCCTTCTGGCAACTTTTCAAAGGTTAATACATGCAAGCCGCCCTTGGGGTGTTCAATTTCGAGCAGGAACTGTCCGGGCGGGAAAGGCTGACTATCCCAAAGTATTTGAACGCTGCCATTGATGCGGTCGCGCACAGGGGCTACATCCACCGGCTTGCGATCAGGCATTTGCAGCAACCGGAGCATGCCGTACCCCTGGCCACCATATTCGGGCAACCAGATGGTAAGTTGCTGACAATCAGAATAATGCACAAAACGGGCTTTGATCAGGCCGATGTCGTCTTGGCCGGGTCCGCGGTTTTCGATGTGCAGTTGGTGTATGAGGCCATTGTGTTGTTGCATGGATTCAATGTTTTTATGAAATTGCCTGTAGCACCTATCTATCGCAATCTTTTCCTTCAAAAACCGCAGGATTATTGTCGTCGCAATCTTCGTAACTGAAATGGCCGTCTTTGTCTTTATCCACATAAAAGTAGGTGCGGGCCAGTTCAAATGCGCCGACGCCTACTTTTGCCCCAATCATACGGCCCGGAATATCGTCAAATGGCGGATGAATTCCGCCCCAAATGCGTGATAAACTTGTCTGATCCGAGGCATCGCGGTAGGTTGCCCACTGCAAATGCACATCCACACTCGGTCCTTTTTCCAGCCGCAAAAAATTGCTGTTGGCTTGTACTTTAAATTCGCCCATACCGCCCGGAAAAAAAGCATCGCCGGTGAGCAAGGTAAGCGTTTCGGCGGCGGCACGCGAATACGTGGAGTGGCCCGAAATGTAACCGCTAAATGGTGGGGTAACGAAGGTTTTGAGTTGGTAGGCGGTCCAGTTGTCGGCTAAAATCCAACCCACGCCCGCCACATCGTTGGTGGTGTCTTTTACCGCGCCATATCCCCGCCAGGCTTTTACCTTTATTTTATGCAAATTTTCTTTTTTGGGTCCCACCAGCGGATCGTTCGCTTTGACCAATTCAATCAAGCCCGGCTTGAGCGGAATACCGCCCGGATCGTACCGTGGCAGTTTTTTATCGCTGCTTTGTCCGCGACCCGCCATGTACCGCAACGCCGAAATCGGGCGCACGCCATCATACCAGCCTTTGATGCCCCAAGCCGCAATGGCCGCATCGTGTACCGCGCCGCCGAGCGCAAAATAGGTTTTCACATCCCATTCCAGGTCATTGAGCAGCGGTCCTTTGCCGTTAAACTTTTTGATTAAGGCGGGGTGGTCACTGACATGGTGCAGGATCGCAAACCAGTGCCCGGGCGGGGTTTCAGACTTCGGTCCATCAGCCCAAAATTGTGCCAGTACGCGGGTATAATCGCCCCGTGGCACCATTTGCGCTGCATAGGGCTGGTGGGTATAGGGATTGGTATCGCGGCCAATGCCTGCATCTTTTCCGCTTTCAAAATCGTAAAATTGATGTAATTCCGCCAGGTTTTCAGGGTATTTTTGCACATTACCCATGCTTTTGGGCGAAATATCCCACATTACCCCGTCGCTGGGGTCGAGGTGGGCAGACCAGGCACTCACCAGGGCAAAGTTCCATTTGTATTCTTCCGATTCGGGGGTGATTTGCAAAGTATCCAGCAACGGGAAAGGCCCTGGATCGTGGTACACCCAGTAATCGATTTGGTTGCGCTGATAAATTTTCAAATCCGCATCATCCAGCGCAAAAGGCCGCACTTTGCCCCATTCCGGGCTTTGAAACACCTGTACTGCGGGCATCGGATTGCCATTTTGGTCGATGGCCACGGGCAACTTGAGGGGCTGCCAACGGTTGGGGTATAGCAGGGTGGGGTCACCAGCGTTGACCACGAAGAGGGGGCTATTGACAGGTTTGTAATCTTTTATTGCGTGGTTATTTTGTTCATTAGAGCCATCGCGCTGTCCCATTTGCAAAATACACTCTGCGATATAATTGCCCAAGGCGGCCGGTGCGCCACTTTCATAATCGGTAGAGCGGTTTCGGAAGTCGTAACCCAATTTTTGCATTAATTCGCGAAAACGCAGGGTGGCACCCATGGCTTTCGGAGACACAAAAAAACGGGTCGACATCACTCGGCAAACGGCATAACTGATGGCTTCGCGCCGGGCGGCCTCTACATCGGCAACAGGTGGCACCCCTTTAAACGGGCAAGTGTAGCCATTGACCGTTTTACCCAACAGGTAGGTTTGCGCCTGGTTATCGTACACCGACCAGGCATCGTACATGGCCATAGAGGTATGAAACAGGTTGCGCGCTTGCACGGGCGGACGGGCAAAATCTTCGCGGATCGATTGGAGCAGCGCATCATTCCATTGTCGGGCTACCGAATGCTCCTGGGATAACAAAAAAGTATTTGGGATAAAAAGGCATGCCAGCAAAGACAGCAGCAGGCGCGGCATACGCAACAAGAAAATATTCATATTGATCGGTTAATAAACAAAATAGGACTTGGCGCACAGTTTGGTAATCATCACGGATGCGCAACCCACCAATGATCCATAGCAACGACCAAAGGTAGAATTTCAAGCGGGGGAAAAAAATTAGGATGCACTTAAAATCGTGGGGATGGGGTCCGCTTGTTGTGTCGGGTAGCATGATACTTATTTCCATCTCAAAAAGCCCCACCCCAAATACCCCAATCAGGGTACACCTTCCTGTTTACGCGCCACTACTTTGCAATCTAGCATACAAAACCTGCTTTTGCCTGCCATTTCAATGCCATCAATCCTGATAATTATCCAGATTACCTAGATATTTGAGCAGGATGCCCCCAACACGCTTCCATTTTTTAATTTAACCTATTAATTTGTAAATCGCGATGGCGTTTTTTACGAAAATCCCTTTTGGAGTTTTACTGCTATTTTCAAACTTGGTATTTGGGCATAACAGTTTTTCGTTTGAGCGGCCGGGACCAAGCTTGCTGAACCAAACGGCTAGCCATTTGACCGCTTTTTCCGATACCCTCACAGGGATCATTAATATTTACACGCCAGTTATGGGTTTTGGTTGCGATAGCAGTATCGTGCTGGTGGATGCAGCCGATGGTTTTCAGGTAGGCAACCGGGTGCTATTGATTCAAATGCAGGGGGCAAAAGCCGACTTGACCGATAGCCCTCAATTTGGCAGTTTGACCGATCTTTCTAATACAGGCAATTACGAATTTAATCGAATTGATGCAATAAGCGGCAATACCATTTACCTGAAATATGCTTTAAAAAAGAATTACCAATTGGAGGGTAAAGTCCAGTTAATTACGGTACCGGAATACGACAATGTCTTGGTTGGAGCACTCTCTTGCGCGCCCTGGAACGGCAGCACGGGGGGCGTTTTGGCCCTGGAGGTTAAAAATGTACTCCAACTTACTGACAATATAGATGTAAGTGGCCTCGGCTTTCGCGGTGGCGCAGCGGTGGATGCGGCAGCTCTTTCGTTTCAAGAGTTACACTATTTTTACCCACCCAATGCCGTAGTTGCCGGGGCAAAAGGCGAAGGTGTGGCCATTATTCCGCTGCAACAGTCCTATGGTCGGGGCAATATTGGCAATGGCGGCGGCGGCGGCAACGCACACAATGCGGGCGGGGGCGGGGGCGCCAATGGCGGCGCGGGCGGCCAAGGTGGCCTCGATTATTATCTTGCACCCAACCAGCCTACACCCGGAACCAATGGCTTGGGTGGCACCGCAGTAACGGGTGATGTGCCGGATAAAATTATCCTGGGCGGCGGCGGCGGCGCAGGACATGTCAACGATAATGCGGGCACCAGTGGCGGCAATGGCGGCGGCATCATCTTTCTGAAAGCACAAACTGTGGTTGGCAACCACTTCTCTCTTCGGGCCAATGGCCAGGATGTAACGCTGCCTCCAGACATCAATGCAAAAGACGGACAAGGCGGCGGCGGCGCGGGCGGTACCATTTTAATTGAAACAAATCAAATGATGGATACCTTGTACTGTGAGGCCCTGGGTGGTATAGGCGGCAATTGCTTTTCCCTGATTCCAACAGAATCTCATGGCCCGGGTGGCGGCGGATCCGGTGGACAAATTCGGCTTTCTTCTAATTTCAATAATATATTTACAAGCCTCCATGGTGGCCTCAACGGATTATCCAACCAAGGAAATCCGAACGGTGCCGAACCAGGTGCCAACGGCCAATTGCTGCTCAACCAACATTGGGTATATGCAACGAAAATAGCCAAACCACAACCAACCATTACCAAAATTATCGCTTTTTGCCCCGGAACCACCCTTTCACTCTTGGGCCAAAACTACAGCCAACCAGATACGATTACGGCGCTCCTACCATCCACGATTACCTGCGATACGCTGGCGACCTATATTTTACAGTTTAAACCGCAGGGAACCAGCAGTAAAGAAATTTTCTTCTGCAAAGGCGATTCTGTGCTGCTGGACGGTGTGTACTACTACGCACCACAAACCATTGTACGTAACATTGCGTTGCCTGGTGGATGCGACTCGGTTGCGACCATTTTTTTAAAATACACAACACTCAATAACCAGACCTCCTTACAATTGAATTGTCCGGCTGCAATCTCCATCGATGTGGCTCCCAATACCAACAGTGCCCTGGTCAACTACCTCAGCCCTACCGCAGCCAGTGATTGTACCTGCCCGGGCATTGACCTGCGCCTCAAAAAGGGTCTTCCAAGTGGCAGTGTTTTCCCTTTAGGCGTCACCGAATTGTGCTTTGAAGCCAAAGACAGCTGCGAACAGGAACGCAATTGCTGTTTTACCGTAAATGTGAGCGATGGACAAGCCTGCGATGTAAAAACCCTGGCTTGCCTGAAATTCGAACTGCTTTCAATCAAACAAAATGCACAAACGCAATACACCTATACGATTCGGCTAAACAACCAATGCAGCCAAAAACTCCTCCATATTGCCTTCGAATTGCCCAAATCCTTGTTGGCAAGCGCCCCCGCTACCAACACCATATATACGGCACCCAGCGGACGAACTTACCGCGTGCGCAACCCCAATGCCAGCCCAGCCTACAGTATCCGTTTTGCTGCATTATCGGATAGCATCGCCAACGGACAATCGGATGTTTTTCAGTACACTTTGCCAGCAATAGCCAATGTGTTATTTATCCATGCTTTTGTGCGCCTCGAATCACAAATATACTACGACACTTATCTGAACGTTTTTGGTTGTGATGTTACCTTCGCCCCAGATAACCCAATTGCGGAAAGACAGACCGACCAGGAAAACGCCCTTGTTTTCCCTAATCCTACAAGCGGTCGGCTGTACACTGATTTGTCTGCCTGGAATACCGAATCAGTGCAATTGCGCATATATAATATTCATGGACGGTTGATTTTACAAACAACGCAAACGGCTGAAACTGCCCCTACTGCGCTTGATTTGCCTTTGGAACTGCCTGATGGGCTTTATTTGTTGGAAATTATGCCAACAAATAGCCAAGCGGTTGTTCAAAAATTTGTGTTGCAACGGTAATAACAAATACAAACACCATTTTTTACCCAACAAATTCGATAAAATGAAACCAAACCCACTTTTTTTACTCCTTTTTACCCTGTGTTGCTTCGCAGGCAGTTTGTACGGCCAAAATAATGCGCTTGCTGTGCAAATGGAACACCCGGGCATGCGCGCACGCATGGAGGTGACCGCCGGGGCCCATGATATACAACTCTGCGAATTGATTCCAGGAAATTCCTATATGGTGCTAGCGATTGGGGCTGTTTTGGGACAAAAAACGGTATTTAGCCTGGCACCAACCTTGACACAACCGAATGACAAACAGTCTGTAAAGTTATTCGAAGGGCGTAGCAATGGCCTACAATTTACAGCAACCAATCCTTGCATGACGCTCAAACTCCAGGTCAATTCACTGGAACCATCGGCTTCCCATGCCCTGTATTTGTCCGTAAAATGCGATAACTGCCCCGATCAAGATACCTGGGTGCAGGAATTCGCCTCCAAAGCGCAGGCTGCAAAACTGAGTGTAGTAAGCGGTGTAAGCGCAAGCAGCCTGATTCAAAATACCCTCGTTGGAGGCAACTGTTTTAATGTATCCAACATTACGTCTTCCGGCAACAACAACTCCAGGGGCACCTTTGCCAGTGGTATTACGAATATCGGTATCGGCAACGGCATGATCCTGTCTACCGGCACCATCGCTTCCTTGCCTGGCCCAAACAATGTAGACAATGCAAACGGCGGTTTTAGCGACAACTCAATCGATGATCCCGACCTCAAAATCCTGGATAATGGCAACCAATTTGATTTATCGAAAATTGAATTTGACTTTACCCCAACCGCCAATACGGTGCAATTCGATTTCGTTTTTGGCTCTGAAGAATATTGCGAGTTTGTTAATTCGCAGTTCAATGACGTGTTTGGGTTCTTTATCAGCGGCCCGGGCATTTCCGGCAATTTAAATATCGGCACCCTGCCTGGTTCCCCAACGGGCATCGCCACCAACAATGTAAACCACCTCACGAACACCAATTTTTACGTCAATAATACATCAACCTCCAATGGATGCCAGAATTTGACGGCTTTCAGTCCGCTGGAATGCCAACTGGATGGCTGGACCAAGGTGATCACTGCAACCGCCAACGTAATTCCCTGCTCCACCTACCACATCAAATTGGCCATTGCCGATATTGGCGATCAACAATACGGATCGGCGGTATTTTTACGCGCCAACTCCTTTAATGCGGGTGGTACGGCAAAAGCAGAGGCCATCTATCCGCCAGGCCTGAACAAAGCCTTCGAGGGCGGTTGCGGCCCTGCTGCTTTTCGTTTTTCACGCGATAGCAGCGACCTTACCCAACCGCTTACGGTCAATTTTGCCGTGGCGGGCACCGCTACACCCAATGTTGACTACACCTCCATTACCAGTCCCGTGGTGATCCCCGCAGGACAACAATCGATCCTGGTGCCGGTGAATGTGCTCAATGATGCATTGGCGGAAGGCGTCGAAAATATTCAGTTGGTCATAGACAACGCCTGCACTTGCACCCAATCAATTGCGAATATGCAAATTGACGATAAACCTGGTTTTGAACTAAGCTTATCAGATCAAACGATTTGTTCCGGGGTAGAAACAACCTTAACACCCCTGATAATCGAAGGGGTGTTACCCCTCCAATACCTGTGGAGCAACGGCGCAACCACGCCCACCATTCAGGTTTCCAGCAATGGCATCTTTACCGTACAAGTAACGGATGCCTGCAACCGGATTTTGGTGGATACGGCTTCCGTGACGTTCTCGATTGCCGTTGAATTGATCCAAAACATTGATTTTTGCCCGGGCACTACCGTTATAGTTGCCGGCAATACCTACAGCCAGCCGACCACAGTGCAGGACACCATCCCGGGCTTGAACAATACCTGCGACACGCTGATTACGTATGTCCTGAAATTATTGCCACAGGTTACCATTACAGATTCCATCGACTTTTGCCCCGGCACTTTTGTCACCATCAACGGCATTCAATACAACAGCGCCGCTACTGTGCTGGATACGTTTCCGGGCACTGGTACTGCATGCGACACCTTGGTTATGTATGTTTTGCAGGTGCTGCCTTACAACCAAAAAGCCCAAACCATTGAATTTTGTCCAGGCCGATCGGTCAACATTGGCGGACAATTTTACAGCAATCCGGGGGTCGTGCTGGATACCATTCCAGGGGTTGGGCGCGCCTGCGATACCGTCGTTACCTACACTTTGGTCCAATTGCCGCAGCCTGTGCGGGCCGAAACCATCACTTTTTGTCCTAGATCGGGTGTGGTGATTGGTGGACAGTTTTATACCCAAGCCGGTATTGTGCTCGATACGGTTCCGGGCAGTGCCGGGGCCTGTGATACCATTATTACGTACACCCTGACGATCCTGCCGCAACCTGTGCGGGCAGAAACCATCCTGTTTTGTCCAGGCGAAACCATAAAAATCGGTGGCCAATCCTATTCCCAGCCCGGAACAGTACTTGATACCCTGCCCGGTGCCGGCATTGCCTGCGACACCATTGTTACGTATACCCTGGCCTACAAAGTGCCTGCGCCGTCGGTTGTACAAATTAGTTGCCCCAACCCCATTAGTGTCGATGTGCCGGGCGGTGGCGCGAGTGCCGTAGTAACTTATTTGGATGCCACCGCGAACAGTAATTGTGTTTGTTCAGGTCTTACCGTCACCCGTACGAGTGGATTGGCATCGGGCAGTAATTTCCCCTTGGGCACCAACAATGTCTGTTTCAAGGCAGAAGACGCTTGCGGCCAAACCGCCACTTGCTGCACCCAAATTACGGTAAATGAAGAGGCCGCTTGCGATATTAAGGTAATTGGTTGCGTAAAATTTGAATTGCTGGGCATTACCATCGACGTGAAACGCCGTTTGAGTTACCGCATTCGCACCACGAATAACTGCACCAACAAGTTGCTATACATGGCCATAGAGATTCCATCGGGCTATAATGCCGTGCGCCCGGTCAACAACTCGACTTATGTAGCCCCAAGTGGACATACCTATGCGGTGCGGAACCCAAACTATTCGCCATTCTATTCCGTTCGGTTTGCGTCTGTGTCGGATAGCATTCGCAATGGCGGTTCGGATGTATTTAAGTACACCTTGCAAGCGCAAACCGATCCGGATTATATTCAAGTATTGGTGCGTTTACAGGAACAAATTTATGCCGAAGCCTATTTAAACACCTTCTATTGCCCGGTTTTGCCCGAAGTTTCGAACCGCGATGAACAGGAAGATGGGCTGTTGTACACCCTCGATCCGTCGTTTATCCTGTTCCCAAACCCAACGGATGGCCAGTTGTTTGCCGACTTCAGTCAATGGGACGGTCAAGTACTTCAACTAAAGGTGTTTAATGCGCAAGGCCAATTGGTTCAAGCGACCAGCCTTACCGCTGCGGGCGTACAAGCACTCGAAATACCGACAACACTTAGCAATGGCGTGTATTGGCTGAATGTGCACACGGAAACCGGCGAACAGGTGGTAAAACGTTTTTTACTACAACGATAGGCCGCAGGGCAGATTGCTGCAACGTAAATTAAAGATGGCAGGAAGGTAAGGACGGATGTTTTTTATTGGGGCCATGTAAATGATCCCAATAAAAAACACCCGCCCTTGCATTCCTGCCATTGCTTTATACAAAATTTCCCGTTCATTTTTCATTAACATTACTACCTTTGCTCATTCGAAATTACTGTGTCTACAGAAAATCAAACTCAAAATTGATAATCCGTACTTATTATTGAGGAATGAAGGTTTCTTTGAATTGGATTCGAGTACTACTCGACCTGCATAAAACACCCCCTGAAATCGCCGATATACTGACTGCACTGGGGCTTGAAGTGGAAGGATTAGAAACGGTTAAACCATCTTTGGTTGACCTGGACAAGGTACGCAGCGGGCTTGTGCTGAGCTGCGAACGCATTCCGGAAACCGACCACTTGTCTGCAACCACCGTCGATGTTGGCGATGGAGTCATTCGTTCGATCGTTTGCGGCGCACCCAATGTTGCTGCAGGCCAAAAAGTATTTGTCGCCTTGCCTGGTGCGAATGTTTTCAGCAAAGACGGCGAACTGTTTACCATCGGCGAACGCAAAGTGAAGGGCATTCCTTCACAAGGCATGATTTGCGCCATGGACGAACTCGGTGTGGGCTCCGACCACAGCGGTATCCTCGTGTTGCCACTGGATACGGCACTCGGCATTTCTGCTGCCGACTGGTACGAACAAGCGCCGGATACCATTATCGAAATTGGACTTACCCCCAACCGCGCCGACGCAACCAACCATGTAGGGGTGGCGCGTGATCTTGCGGCCTACCTGCGTGTACAGGAAGGAGCAGTTGCGCCCCTTCATTTGCCCGACGTGAGTGCCTTTCCTGCCCCTAAAACGCAGGTTCCAATTACGGTAGAAGTCCTTGATGCTGTTGCTTGTCCGCGGTACACCGGCGTGTCCATCACGGGCATTCAAGTAGCCGAAAGCCCTGAATGGTTAAAAAACCGCCTGCTGGCCCTGGGCCAACGTCCGATCAACAACGTGGTAGATGTAACCAATTTCGTGCGGATGGAGCTCGGTCAGCCCCTCCACGCATTTGATATTGCAGCCATTGGCGGCCAGAAAATACAGGTTAGTACCCTGCCGGAAGGCACGCTTTTCAAAGCCCTGGACGATACCGAACGCAAACTCTTTGCCGAAGACCTGATGATTTGCGACGGAAACACGCAACCCTTGTGCATCGGCGGCGTGTTTGGCGGTGCGGACAGTGGCGTGAAAGACGGTACGACGCAGGTGTTTTTGGAAAGTGCCTGGTTCAATGCCAAATCGATTCGCCGAAGCATGTTGCGCCACAATTTGCGCACTGATGCGGCCTGGTCTTTCGAAAAAGGCGTGGATCCCAATGGATGTTTGTACGCCCTCAAACGTGCGGCATTGCTCATTTGCGAACTAACCGGCGGCGAAATCGCTTCCGAAATTGTTGATTTTTACCCACAGCCGGTTGCGCCTGCACGCGTACCCGTGCGCTACCAACGCATCAACCAACTGATTGGTGTAGATTTGGGCACTGACAAAATTAAACAAATCCTCACCGCCCTCGAAATCGGCATTGAAGCCGAAACAGCGGACGGTTTGACAGCAGTGATCCCAACCAACAAACCCGATGTAACCCGCGAGGCGGATGTCGTGGAAGAAGTTTTGCGCGTTTTTGGGCTGGACAATGTGCCCGTGCCTGCGCAATTCCGCACCAGCATGGAAGTTTCCCAACGCCCTACGCCCGATGCACTGCGCAACATTGCTGCCGATTTTCTGGCGGCCAATGGTTTTAATGAGTGCATGAGTTTGTCGTTGTCCAATTCCGCCAACCATTTGGGCGAGCATGCCTTGTTCCCGGTGGAGCAAGACCAATTGGTGTTTGTACACAATACCGCCAACCAGGGCCTCGATTGCATGCGCCCAACCATGCTGTTTAGTGCACTGGATACCATTTTGCGCAATCAGAACCGCCAAAATGCCGATTTGCGCCTGTTTGAATTGGGTAAAACCTATTTGCGCAAACCCAACAGCGAAGAAGGCAAAGCCCGTTTTTCGGAAGTCGCGCGCATGAGCATATGCATGAGCGGCGCGTACCAGGGCGAAAGTTGGCAGCCTTCGAGCAAAAGCAAAGTTGATTTTTACAGTTTGAAAGCCCTGGTACAGAATTTGCTGGCGCGTTTTGGCGTAGGCGGCTATCAGGAAACCGTGCTCCAGGAAGCGCCTTATCAATATGCCTTGAAATACCACCGCGGCCCACAAGAACTGGTTACATTTGGCGCCGTGTTGCCCTCTATTTTGAAAAAAATGGACATCAAAAACCCCGTCTTTTTTGCCGATTTCAACATCGACAACCTGTTTAAAGCCGTGGGTTCGAACAAAATACAATTTACAGAACTCAATAAATATCCTACCGTGCGCCGCGACCTGGCGCTGGTACTCGATCAGGCCGTTTCTTTTGGCGACATCAAACAATTGGCCGGTAAAACAGCCAAAAAAATGCTGAAAGACATCAATTTGTTCGACGTATTTGAAGATGAAAGTAAATTAGGGGTGGGTAAAAAATCATATGCCGTGAGTTTTACCTTCGAAGATCCAGAAAAAACCTTGCAAGATAAAGATATTGACCACCTGATGCAACAGTTGCAACAGGCTTTTGAAACCAAACTGAATGCCGGCATCCGTAAATAAGGATGCGGAAATGACATCAACCAAATCTATCATATACTTCTACGCCCTTACTCAGGGCTACAGAAGACCAAAACCACCCATCATCATATGGATATCGGAATAGGCTTATTTATAGGACTCGCGGTCGGCGCAATCATCGCCTACCTGCTCACTGCTTCGGTGATCAAGCGGTCCAACCTCAAAACCATTGAAGAAAGCAACCGCCAAGGCGATCTTGCAATCCAGGAAGCCCGCCTCAACGCCAAGCGCATTGAGGATGAAGCAACCCTTAAGGCAGACAAAGTAATTTCAAAAGCAGAATCGGAAAACGAACGGATCAAACAACAAAAGATCCAGGAAGCGAAAGAACGCTATTCCGCGATGCGCTCCGAATTTGATACCGAAAAAGTAAAACACCAATTGCACCTCAAAGAAATGGAGGTAGAGCTGGTGTCCAAAGA
Organism: Saprospiraceae bacterium; assembly: GCA_040397785.1. Taxonomy (GTDB): domain Bacteria; phylum Bacteroidota; class Bacteroidia; order Chitinophagales; family Saprospiraceae; genus M3007. Next base: position 12,951 of record JBBAVI010000013.1, read on the forward strand.
AAAGGAATTCAAAATTCAACAGGATGCCTTTCAAGCAAAAATTTCGGACCTTGATAACCGCAAAAACGACCTTGATAACCGCGAATTAGAACTGGAAACCCTGCGTGAAAACCTGGACAAACAACTGAAAATTGTTCAGAAAAAAAGAGAAGAACTCGATGCGGCCAACGAAGAACGCATCAAGGCCCTCGAAAAAATTGCGCAACTCACCCAGCAGGATGCCAAAGATCAATTGCTGGAAGCCGTACGCGCCAAGAGCGAGTCGGAATCGATGGCCATCGTAAAAGAAGCCATCACCCAAGCGAAATTGACGGCCAACAAAGAGGCGAAAAAGATTGTCATTCAAACCATTCAGCGTACTGCTGCCGAATTTACCATTGAAAATACCGTTTCGGTGTTCAACCTGGAAAACGACGACATGAAGGGCCAGATTATCGGTCGCGAAGGCCGGAACATCCGCGCCCTCGAATCGGCTACCGGTGTTGAAATTATTGTAGATGATACCCCGGAAGCAATTGTTATTTCTTCTTTCGACCCGATTCGCCGCGAAGTAGCACGTTTGTCGCTCCAGCGTTTGGTGGCCGACGGACGGATTCACCCGGCCCGTATCGAAGAAGTCGTGGCTAAAGTGCGCAAGCAACTTGAGGAACAAATCATCGAAATTGGTGAACGTACGGTCATCGAGCAAGGCATTCACGGCCTCAATGCGGCCCTGGTGCGCATGGTAGGTCGGATGCGTTTCCGCTCCTCGTACGGTCAGAACCTGCTCAAGCACTCCATCGAAACCGCCGAACTGTGCGGCATCATGGCGGCCGAACTGGGCTTGAACCCAAAACAGATCAAAATGGCCAAACGCGCCGGTCTGTTGCACGATATTGGTAAAGTAGCCGAAGAAGAAACCGAACTCTCGCACGCGCTTGTGGGCATGAAAATGTGCGAACAATACGGCGAACACCCCGTGATCATCAACGCAGTAGGCGCCCACCACGATGAGGTCGAGATGAACAACATCATTGCGCCGATCATCCAGGCATGTGACGCCATTTCGGGCGCACGTCCAGGTGCACGCCGCGAGATCCTCGAAAACTACCTCAAGCGTATCGGCGAACTGGAAGATATTGCGATGGCCTATGAAGGCGTGTCGAAAGCATTTGCCATGCAGGCAGGTCGTGAGTTGCGCGTGATTGTAGAAGCCGATAAAGTAACCGACCAATATGCCGACGATCTGTCGTTTATGATTTCACAGAAGATTCAGGACGAAATGCAGTACCCTGGCCAGATAAAGGTTACGGTGATTCGCGAGAAACGGGCAGTGGCTTACGCGCGGTAGAAGATCAGGTTTTTAAAATATATAAAAACGGTTCGTGTTCGGGAAGGGATGCGGGCCGTTTTTTGGTTTTTGGGGGTGGATACGCTTCAACCAATCTTTGGCTCATGCGGCAATTATACCTAACGTTCCCAATACTCCACGCACTGAGTGGAGTATTGTTCCGGACGCATATTTTTTTATTACTTTTGTAAGAATATGGATAATTTATTGACCGAACTGCGCATTAAACCTGCTCGCTTAGTCCGTGTTCATAGTAGCTAGCCAGAATTGGAATATCCAATGCCTCCTGTAATTTGATCTGGGTTTCAATGGTGAGGTTTTCTTTGCCGCGCACGATTTTAGTGACTTGTTGAGGCGTCACGCCAAGCATATTGGCAAGGTGTTTTTGTGACCAGCCAAGTTCTTCCAGTTTATTTAACACTTTAAGGGCAATGTGCTGCGATTCCCTAAGCATTGCCCGGTTTTTAATACGGGCTTTGTTTTTTTCAAGGGTCTGGCTGGTATCCGGAGAAACCAAACTGAGCAACTTTTCTTTATTGGTCATATTTCTTCACTTAAAAATTCAAAAAATGAATCATCATCAAATACGCCGTTTTGGCGAAGGAAAATTCGGGCCGCACGCATTTTTCCCAGTTCCTTGTTCGTATCAGGATGATCCTGCATGGCTTGACTCATTTTTATAGCACCGCCTGTAATAACAAAACAATCATTATCAATCTTAACGGCGTAAAGTCGCAACCAATCTTTCCGGATTTTCCCTTTTTGAAGCGGCAGGTCCGGATTTTTCGATTCTGCGGGATTAAGCGCAGAAAAATATCGCCTGTAAGGGACGTTATTTTGGTAGAGATTATCCAAAAAGTCTTGTAACGTTTCTGTTTGGTCGAGTATATCCGCTACAAAGGCTTGGACATCTGCTTTATTATTTAGACGAGCGAAATTGTATAAATATTCCACGTCAGTCCATAAATCCATTAACCTTTCGTACTCGTTATCTCTTTCATCTTCATAATGAAAAGCATACAAACGGTCTGCAAAGATAGGCACTATTTTCATAAAATCAACCTATAGGTTTACTTTTTTTGAGTTTGAGACTTTCGAAAATTTTGAACGGTTCACATCATAATAACTTGCCAGAATTGGGATATCCAATGCCTCCTGTAATTTGATCTGGGTTTCAATGGTAAGATTTTCTTTGCCACGCACGATTTTAGTGACTTGTTGAGGCGTCACGCCAAGCATTTTGACCAGGTGTTTTTGTGACCAGCCAAGCGCTTCCAATTTAGGCAATACTTTCAAGGCAATGTGCTGCGATTCCCTAAGCATTGCCCGGTTTTTAATGCGGGCTTTGTTTTTTTCAAGGGTTTGGCTGGTATCCGGAGAAACCAAACTGAGCAACTTTTCCTTATTGGTCATATTTCTTCAATAAAAAATTCAAAAAACGAATCATCATCAAATATGCCGTTTTGGCGAAGGAAAATTCGGGCTGGACGCATTTTTCATAGTGCTCGTTTTTTCATCCGTTTTCCGTACACTTTTCACAAATCACCATTACCTACCATCCTCAGTTACAATTAGTTTTCGCGCACTTATAACGTCCTTTGTCTGGATAAAAACTACATAAATGCCATTGTCTTCAAGTTGTAGTTGGGTTGACGGCTGCGTTGTTTGTAACTGTTTAACAGGTCGTCCAAGCATATCGGTAATCGTAATGGCAGCGTTGTTGTCCGAAAGTGAAATGGTAAATTCCCCGCTTGTCGGGTTTGGATAAATGTGGATGTCTGCTTCCTCCAGGGTTTCGTTGACGGCCACAGGGTTACAGAGAACGGGCGTTCCTGTGGTTTGTCCGATCGTGAGCACCCCTGCGTTAACCGTCCAAAACTCATAAGCGCCGCCCATTACCGTAGTCCAATTCGTTAAATTGACCGATCTGGAGAAGGAAGGTGCCGCGGTGTAACTCCCAGTACCATTTATTTTATACACTTTAACCCCATTTGTCCAGGTAAGGGGCTGATTAGGGATACATATTTCGGGCGCGGCGCACCATTGTCTGAGAAAATAGGCTTTACCCAAGCCCACCACCATACCAACGCCATTTTCATCTATACAAACGGCTGTTTTTTCGTCACAAGCAATGCTTTTTACATCTATCATGGCTGAATCGGTGATCATGCGCGCTAAAAAAGTCATTAACCTTCCTTGTCTTCCCTGAATTCCATTGCTGGTTAAACCGCCTTTTGTATTAAAATGTGTTTCGCAAATCGTTTTTTGCAAAAAAGGATTCCGTAAAAAATCATTATAACGAATGCCTGTAGCGGATAAATAGGGGTTTCCTAAAACATTGGGTGACAATACATTTGTAATGCCATCATAATAAACATAGCCCTGTATCGCCATTCCAGCACTGGTGCCACCAATGGGCGTATGTTTCACATTGATCAAATAATCTAAAGTGGCTCCTAAAGCCGTTCCTTTATAATTGGAGATATAATCATTTTGATCTCCTCCCGTAAAAAATACGGCTTCCGCCTTTCTGATCGCCTGAACGATAACGGAATCATTGGCAAGCGTTTTGGAATTGATCAAAAAGGTTTCAACCGAATGCGCAGGACCCAATCCATAAATATAATCATTGTACGCATCGGTACCGGTGGCACGAATCACGACAAAGTCCCCGCCACCTGATTTCTGAATCATCCAGGTGAAAGCAGCATCCACATCACTTCCTCCGCCCATCAAGACGGTTCCTGCGGTAGTTGTTGTAACGATATCAACGGGTGAACCGACCCTTCCTAAACTTTGAGCCTTTATCGCAGGGATGCCTACCAGGATTGCCAAATAAATGAGCGCGCTTCGTGTTTTTTTCATTTTTCTGTTTTTGTGCGTATTGTCGGCATACTCCGTTTTTGTCGTTTTACTTCCCACCGCAACAAGTCTGTTTAGGTGAACAAAAGTAATGAGATATCCAAACGCAACAAGTATAAAAACGATCCAGCACGCAGTATCGCAATCTGCGTTAGCACCAAATCTTGACTGTTGTTGGAAAATCTTCTAAACAAATAATAATTACTCAGATGTGTAAACCCTGCAACTTTCCCCCAAAGTTGTGTAACACTTGCTGGCATTAAACAAGCCCACCTTTGTAAATCTAATTTTAGTTGCACTATAAAATTGTATGCACACCTTGTTCATGCGCTCAATTGACAAATGAAAATTAAATACCCGATCAAAAATGCGCATACCCTATCGGTAGCGGATATTTTACTTACTTTTCAATCAGATCCTACCGCAGGTATTAGCACAGCGGAAGCCCAAAAACGGACAAAAACATATGGGCTAAATATCTATCAATCTCAAAAGCCAAAGCCTATTTGGTTAATGCTGCTTCAGCAGTTCATTAGCCCAATTGTCTATTTATTGGTCTTTGGTGCGGCTGTTTCGCTCTATTTTCAAGATTTTATAGAAGCAATCGCCATTGGAGTGGTCATTTTAATCAATGCACTCATCGGTTTTTTCATGGAATTACAAGCCCGCAATTCTATGAACGCTTTGAAAGAAATGGACATCATGTTGTCCAAAGTGATCCGATCGGGCAAAGTGCTGGAAATTCCTTCTGAAAAATTGACGATTGGAGATGTTGTGGTGCTTGAAGCAGGTGATGTTGTGCCAGGCGATGGGCGTTTGGTGGAGATAAATCAATTACAATGTGATGAATCGTCGCTCACAGGCGAGTCCTTGCCAACCGAAAAGCATATTGAAACGCTTCCTCAAGACGCCGCACTGGGCGACCAACTCAATATGGTTTTTAAGGGCACCTCCGTTATTAATGGTATCGGGAAAGCCGTTATTACAGGCATTGCCCAAAACACAGAATTGGGAAAGATTACATCGTTGGTCGAAACGTCAGCGGAAACCTTAACCCCTTTAGACAAAAAGCTCAATACTTTAAGCAAAAAACTGATTTGTCTCACCTTGATAATGACGGCGATTTTTGCCGTCACGGGGATTTTACAAGGAAAAGACTGGGTTTCTATTATAAAAACCTCCATTGCTTTGGCGATCGCGGCTTTTCCAGAAGGTTTGCCCATTGTTGCTACCGTGGCATTGTCTTATGGCATGTTGCGCATGGCAAAGCGCAATGTAATTGTCAAAGACTTGTCTTCGGTTGAAACCTTGGGCAGCACGACCGTAATCCTAACCGATAAAACAGGTACTTTAACGGAAAACAAGATTTATGTGGATACTTTTTGTTTCCCCGATGAAATCCTAAAAGTGCATATAAAAAACGACACCTTAGTGTTTGATGATGGAGATATAAAAAGCAGCACAGAAAATTTTGAAAAACTGAAATTGATCGGTGCCTTATGCAACAACACAACCCTGAAAACAGGCAAAACCAAAAAGAAACTATTAGGCGACCCCATCGAAATTGCCTTAATCCATTTAGCCGATACTTCCGGCACAACGGCCAGCGATTTTCAATCACAACACGAACGCATCGGCGAAGTACCTTTTAATTCTGTGATTAAGATAATGGGTACCCTGCATAAAAACGCTAAAAATTCGAAGGAGCGCTATTTTGTCGCCGCAAAAGGTTCGGTGGAGGATTTAATTGAAAAATGCAAACAAATACAATCGGGTGCAACGATTAAATCTTTAGAAAAAAGCGATCAAAAGGCAATCTTGGAAGCATCCGAAAAAATGGCGGGAGAGGGGCTGCGGGTTTTGGCATTCGCCTATAAAACAGAAACAGCACATCCTAAAGATGATTTCATAAACGATTTGGTGTATGTAGGCATGATCGGCTTTTTAGACCCGCCAAGAACAGACATCAAAAACGCCCTTTTAAGTTGCCGAAATGCTGGGATAAAAATTGTGATGATCACCGGCGATCATCCTTTAACGGCCCTTAATATTGCGCTAAAAACGGGCTTGATTGATGAAGTTGATCAAAATGTGATTACCGGAAAAGACCTGCCCGATGGCGATAAGTTTAACAGCGCATGGCAAAAAAAGATACTCTCCACCGCCGTTTTTGCGCGAACCACGCCCAAACAAAAACTAGACATTGCCGCTGTTTATCAAAAAGCACACCATATCGTTGCGATGACAGGCGACGGTGTAAACGATGCGCCCGCCTTGAAAAAAGCAGATGTAGGAATCGCGATGGGGATGCGGGGAACGCAAGTGGCAAAAGAAACGGCCAATATTGTGGTCAAAGATGATTCTTTCGCCTCCATCGTAAAGGCCGTTGCACAGGGCAGGGTGATTTTTCAGAACATTCAAAAATTCGTGATTTACCTTGTTTCCTGCAATCTGAGTGAAATCTTCATTGTGACCGCTTTGGGCTTTATTGCGCCGTCCTCTACGTTATTACCCTTGCAAATCCTGTTTTTAAATATGGTAACAGATGTTTTCCCGGCACTGGCGCTGGGCTTAGGCAAAGGCGATAAAACGATTATGGAACAACCGCCCAAAGACCCAAAAGCCGATATCATTTCAAACAGGAAATGGATAGATATTACGCTTTATGCTGCTGTTATAACCCTTTCAGTGATCGCAGCCTTGTTTTATTGCCAACAAATTATGAAGATAAACAGCCAAAGTGAAAACAATGTTGCTTTTATAACACTAGCGCTTGCACAACTTTTTCATGTATTCAATATGTCATCCGTTGGTTCAAAATGGATAGTTAATGATGTCACTAAAAATAAATTTGTTTGGTTCGCCTTGTTGATTTGTACGGGCGTTTTGTTTCTCGTTTATGTCGTGCCGCAAATGCGTTTGGTATTAGGTTTAACGAATTTGCCTTTGAACGTTTGGCTTGTGTGCATCGTATCGAGTTTGTTGCCGCTTCTGATTATACAGATTTATAAGCGGGTTTTTGAACGGTAAAATGATGTCCTTGGTCATGAAATGGTGGTGCTCAAAATCAGATTTTCCCACCTTTTGAAAATAACCACACAACTTGGCGCAAACCTTTTAATGCATCAAAATCCGACTGATTTGTCAGCATACGGAAATATGCGTGCTTCGCCCCAGGCCGAAGCACGCATACCTCTTTTGACCCCATGTAAATGTGTAACAGGAGTCATCCCAAACAACCTATTTCAATTCAAAACCAGCACTTTTCACATCCCGCGCATTGCCCCCCACAAAAACGGTGAATTTGCCCGGATCTGCCTTGCGTTTGCTATTTTGATTCCAGTAAGACAAATCAGCGGCTGTCAATTTGAACGTCACGGTTTTGGTTGCGCCTGCTGCCAGGTTTACCTTCTCAAAACCCTTCAGTTCCTGCACCGGACGTGCAATATCAGCGGCTACGTCGTTGAGGTACAATTGTACCACTTCATCGCCCGCTACACCACCCGTGTTGGTCACATCCACCGATACCTCCAGGGTTTCGGTCAGGCTGATTTGCGATTTGCTCAAGCGAATATCCGAATAAGCAAATTTGGTATAACTCAAGCCAAATCCAAACGGATAGGCAGGGGTGCTCGGCAAATCCAGGTAACCGCTGGTCCACATGGTACCAAAAATTTCCTGGGGCCGACCCGTTTTCAAATGGTTGTAGTACAAAGGAATTTGGCCCGTGCTGCGCGGAAAAGTAACCGGCAGTTTGCCTCCCGGGTTTACCTTGCCCGTCAGTACGTCCGAAAGTGCATTGCCAGCCTCAAAACCAGGCTGCCAGGCCACCAGGATCGCAGGCACATTGTCGTTGGCCCATTGGAAGGTCATCGGGCGACTGTTAAAAAGTACCATCACCGTCGGTTTATTGTTCCGGCTGGTTACGCGCAAAATCTGTTCCTGGTTATCCCGCAGGTTCAAATCACTCACACAACGGCTTTCTCCGCAATTGAGCCCCTCTTCCCCCACACAGGCAATCACCAAATCGGCCTCGCGTGCTGCCTGAATGGCAACACTTAGGTCTTTTTCGGTGCATGTGGCATCGAGGCAGATTTCTTGCACCGATACCGAAAAGCCCAGGGCTTCCAACTGTGGTTTGAGCGCCATCGCAGGGGTCACTACTTTGGTCGAATCGTAGTAGCGCATGCCCAGCCCCAGGGTCCAGAAACTCATATAGTCTTTATTGGTGTGGCTATTCGCATATGGACCAATAATCAAAATGCGTTTGAAGGGGCTTTTTTCGGTTAAGGGCAAAATGCCGCCTTCATTTTTGAGCAACACCATACTTTTTGCTGCCGCCTCCCGCGAAAACTGGCGGTATTCGGGCTTTTCCAGGGTTTCGGCGCGGCGTTTTGGGTCCAGGCGCACAAAAGGATTGTCAAACAAGCCCAACTGAAATTTAAAACGCAATACCCGACGAACGGCTTCATCAATTTGAGCCTTGGTCACCCGTCCTTTTTCCAAGGCTGTTTTTAGGCCGTTTTTAAAGGTTGAGCCCGCCATATCCATATCACTTCCTGCCTGTAGGCATTTGACCGAAGCATCGGTTTCGTCGGCAGCAGCGCCGTGTACGATGGTTTCGCCGAAAGAATTCCAGTCGCTTACGACCATACCACTCCAGCCCCATTCGCCGCGTAAAATGTCGGAAACCAGGTATTTATTCATGCTGGCTGGTACGCCATTTAAGGTATTGAATGCGTTCATAAACGTGGCGCTGCCCGCTTTAGCCGCTGCTTCAAAAGGCGGTAATACCATTTCGCGCAAGCGTTGATCGCTCATATCCACGGTGTTATAATCGCGGCCACCTTCTGTAAAGCCATATCCGGCATAGTGTTTCACACAAGCAGCCACGGCAGTTGGGCTGCTTAAATCGGATCCTTGAAAGCCTTTTACCCGGGCTGCGGCCACTTTACTGCCCAAATAAGGGTCTTCGCCAGCGCCTTCCATCACGCGGCCCCAACGCGGGTCGCGCGAAACATCCACCATCGGCGCAAAAGCCCAGTCTTGACCGTCGGCCGCTGCTTCTGTTGCTGCAATCCGTTCAATTTGCTCAATCATACCCAGGTCCCAACTGGCAGCCTGCGCCAATGGAATCGGGAAAATCGTTTTGTAGCCATGAATAACGTCGAACCCAAACACCAGCGGAATGCCCAAGCGGGTTTCCTTCACGGCCGCCCGTTGCATGGTGATTTTATTTTCAAAACTGGTGTTGCTGAGCACACTACCCACCTGTCCACTGCGGATTTGGCTCATTAAATCGTCTTTCGCAACGGCAGTACCCGTGCTAATATCGCCTGCCCGCTGCTGTAATTGCCCGATTTTTTCGTCAAGGGTCATTTTGGCAAGCAGTTCGTTTACCTTTCGGTCAATATCTTTCACCGAAGTTTGTTGTGCGGCCGCCTGCACACACGCGAGGCAGGTCAGGGCGAACAAAAGAAATCCTGTTTTTTTCATAATTCCATTCATTATTTTAAGCAAATGTAAACTACTAATGATGATCTGAAAGCAGATTATCGGTAGGAATATTGGCTTATTGTAAAAAATACAATAAATCCTGCGTTCAATCTGGTTTTCTACCCACAAATCGGTTGTTTGTGTCGATTGCGCAATCAAGTTTTTTAGGCTTTTTGTCCCAAATCCCGTACTTTTACCTAAGATAAGGAGCAACTATCCGCTTCTTCACGGATATGGACAACGCAGTATTGCAACAAACCTCCCAACTAATCAAAGGCGATTTTGAATTGAGCAGCGCGCCCGAATCGGAAGCCGCCTTGTTGGATATGTTGGCCGATCGCATCGATCAGATGTTGGCCACCCAACCCGAATACCTCATGAGCATGCTGTACCGCATGGATGTGCTGGAGCATAAAATTAACCGGGTGATGCATCCCGCTGCGCCCGAACCCGCACCAATGGGCCTGGCACGGCTGGTCCTGGAGCGGCAGTTGCAACGGGTAGAAACCAAGCGTACCATCAAACCTGCGCCCCTGGATGATTGGGAGGAATGGACGCTTTGACGACATTTCTCCAAACGTCATTTGTCCAAATAGGTATTTTACGCCTGTGTGGCAAATTAAATTCGGTCAAAATAAGCAAATTGGATTTATGCAAAACCGAGTTGGCAAAAACTTTGTTTACTTTTGCACTAAAATTATCCTAACCAATATTTCGGCAAAATATGCATTTGAACGGCATTGATTCGTTAATTAAACCCCGTACTGCACGGGAGGACCGCTACCAGCACCACGACTATTACCTGGTAGACGGGCTGCTTTCTCCTGAACACCTGCTCGCCCGCGATGCGGTGCGCGATTGGGTAAAAGCGGAAGTGAGCCCCATCATTGAGGCTTATGCCGACAAAGCAGAATGCCCCACGCATTTGTTCAAAGGTTTGGCCGAAATCGGCGCTTTTGGACCGTCTTTACCAGCAGAATACGGCTGCGGCGGCATGGATGAAATCGCTTATGGCGTGATCATGCAAGAACTGGAACGCGGCGACTCGGGCATTCGCTCGATGGCTTCGGTGCAAGGTTCGCTGGTGATGTACCCCATTTACAAATTCGGCTCGGAAGAACAAAAACGCAAATACCTGCCCAAACTGGCAAAAGGAGAACTGATTGGCTGCTTCGGCTTGACCGAACCTGACCACGGCTCTAACCCCAGCGGCATGGTAACCAATGTAAAAGACGATGGCGACCACTACATCCTGAATGGCGCTAAAATGTGGATTACCAACAGCCCGCTGGCCGATATCGCGGTGGTTTGGGCCAAACGCGAAGACGGTAAAGTAATCGGTATAATTGTTGAAAAAGGCATGCCCGGCTTCTCGGCACCCGAAATTCACGGCAAATGGTCGCTCCGCGCCAGCATCACCGGCGAATTGGTGTTTGAAGATGTACGCGTTCCTAAATCCAATGTGCTGCCTGGCGTTGTGGGCATGCGCGGACCGCTTACCTGCCTCACCAAAGCACGGTATGGTATTGCCTGGGGCGCCATTGGTGCTGCCCTGGATTGTTATGACGCAGCCTTGCGTTATTCCAAAGAGCGTATTCAATTCGGCAAACCCATCGGTGCATTCCAATTGACACAAAAGAAATTGGCCGAAATGATTACCGAAATCACCAAGGCACAATTGCTCGCCTGGCGCTTGGGTACCTTGGCCAATGAAGGCAAAATGACCTCGGCACAGGTATCGATGGCCAAACGCAACAACGTACACATGGCCTTGGAGATCGCACGCGAATCCCGCCAGATACACGGTGGCATGGGCATAACCAACGAATACCCTTGTATGCGCCACATGATGAACCTGGAAACAGTGTTGACCTATGAAGGCACCCACGATATACACTTGCTCATTACCGGCCATGATATTACCGGACTGGAAGCATTTGGATAAGAAAACACAACGAGTCTAATGTGAATTTAAACGGCTTGCAAGCAGAAGGGGCGCTTGCAAGCCGTTTATCGGTACAAGACTAAAACAAATGTCATTACGGCGCTGTTTCGTGTTAAAATCTGCGGTTTTATCTAAAACGGGACATGATTTGCGCATTATTGACGTTTAAGTATAAATTTTTGCACTGAGAAAACTTTTAAGGGCTATTCAAGCAAGATACATGCGCTTTTCGAGGCATAGATTTTGCGTGGTGGCCTTTCACAATCCTGATCAAAACAATTACCGTACTATGTCTGCTGAATATATGTTTGAGTGGGTCCTAATCATCCTGTGCGTACCCGTATTTGGGTTCGGACAAACGAAAGAAGCGCCCATTTTGTTCAATAACCCTTCGTTTGAAGGATTTCCCAAAGCGGGTCAAACACCGGCAGGCTGGTATGATTGTGGCCCTCCCGGCGAAAGTGCCCCGGATATTCAACCCGGCAGCTTTGATGTAACTCGTCCGGCGAGCAACGGCAATTCGTACCTCGGTTTGGTGGTGCGGGAAACCGATACCTGGGAGTCGGTCGCACAGCGCATCAGTCGGCCATTGGAAATCAACCAATGCTATGAGTTTAGCATGGATTTGTGCCGATCAGAAATTTATGTAAGTCCGCTGGCTAAAAGTGCAACCCCTGGTCCTAGAAACTTTGTTGCCCCTTGTAAAATTCGCATCTGGGGCGGCATGGGCTATTGCGACAAAGCGGAGTTGTTATACGAAAGTTCCCTCATTACCCATACCCGCTGGATATCCTATAATGCACGTGTTAGTCCTAAAAAGGGCAGTTATACGTTCATCTTGATTGAGGCTTATTATAAAACGCCGATTTTGTTTCCTGAAAACGGCAATATCCTGCTGGACAACTTGTCTCCAATTAAAAAAGTGGTTTGCGGACCAGATAAAATGCCTGATCCTAAACCAAAGTTGGCGGTAAAAGGGCCAGCCACCGCCAAGCCAACTACTGCCAAGCCTACCACCGCAACTCCAAAGCCGGAAACCGGTGCCAAAAAACCTGTTGCTCAATCTACCACAAACGAAAAGATTGAACGCAGCAACATGAAAAAAGGCAAGGTGTTCCGACTTGAAAAAGTATATTTTGATGCCAATAAATACGAGGTAAAACCCGAAAGCGAAACCGAATTGACCGCCTTGTTCAAATTCCTGAACGATAACCCGGATGTCATGGTGGAAGTGGGTGGCCATACCAACAACAAAATGTGGCCCAATGAGGAGTTTGCCAACGAACTTTCTACCAACCGCGCCAAAGCGGTAGCTGACTGGCTCATTGAAAAAGGCATCGCCACCGAACGGGTACAATACAAAGGCTACGGCTGGAAATACCCGATCGAACCGAACTCAACAGAAGCAGGGAAAAAGAAAAACCAGCGGGTGGAAGTGAAGATTTTGACGATCAACGGGTAAGGAAGGTGGATTTCTCCGAAAAAGGGGAATACCACGGATTGCTCGGATTTGCACAGATTGTTATGAACGCGGTGCATTGGGAAGAAAAGCGACAAAGACATTAGATGTTTTTGTCGCTTTTTCATTTCCAAGGCGTTAAAACAGGTCCGCAGGACCGAAACCGCTCG
>JBBAVI010000013.1:26312-81353 GCA_040397785.1 Saprospiraceae bacterium
CGCCAGGTTCGCTCGCGCCAGGTTCGCTCGCGCCAGGTTCGCTCGCGCCAGGTTCGCTCGCGCCAGGTTCTACCTGGTGCGGCCCATCGGTCGGGTTCACACCCGACGTACGGTCGGGTCGCGACCCGCCCCTACCGCAAACGCAACCACCGAGCCCGCAAATTCCCCGATACAATCCCGAACAACACAATCGAAACCGAACTAACCGGCATCAAAATCGCGGCAATTAAAGGCGAAAGATGCCCCGTCACAGCATAACTCAACCCAAACAGGTTGTACGCCAGCGCGATCACATACGACTGTTTTACAATGCGCACGCCCGACTCCGCCAAACGCACAAACTGCGGGATTTTATCAAATTCATCGGCATGCACAATGCCATCGCAGGCTGGGGTAAAGTTGTTGGTATCTTCTGCCAACACGATGCCCACATTGCTTTGTTGCAACGCGCCTGCGTCGTTCAGGCCATCGCCGATCATGAGAACTTCCTGACCGTTGTCTTGTAAGTTTTTTACAAAATTCAGTTTGTCCTGCGGCGTGCGATTGAATTGCATGTGCGCAGCATCCGGGAAATATGGGGCTAATTGTGCCGCCTCCTGGTTTTGGTCGCCCGAAAGCAGCCAAACCGAGCGTTTTTTCCGGAAAAATGCTAATACCTGGCTCAATCCGGCGCGGTACCGGCTTTTTACCTCAAAATAACCTTTCACGACCCCGTCTACCGCGTAATAGACGCCCTGACCACCGCCATGTTGACCAACAAATTCGGCAGAACCGATTTTAATTTGTCGCCCCTGAAGCATCCCCTGAATACCCCGGCCGGGCAATTCCTCAAAATGATCGGGAGGAAGGGTTGGCAACGCTGGCAGGGAAGTGTACAAGCGCCGACTCAATGGATGCGCCGAGTGTTTAGTCAAACTCTTAATGGCGGCTTGATCCGAAAAACTCAAAGCCGCACCTTTGAACTGGTAAGATTGCTGCGCCACCTGGGTAATAGTGCCTGTTTTATCAAAAATAACGGCCTGCGTGGCAGCGAGGGCTTCAATGACCGCGCTGTTTTTGACGTAAAACTGGTTGCGGCCCAGGATGCGCAAAATATTGCCCATCGTAAAGGAAATGGAAAAAATGATGGTGCAGGGGCAAGCCACAATCATCACCGCAGTAAAAGCATTGATGGCAGTGGCCATGCTGGTGGGGGCCCAGTACAAAAATCCGCCCAAGCCAGAAGCCAGAATAAGAATGGAGAAAATCTGTCCTGCCCGATCGGCAAGGCGGCTGATTTTGCCTTTTTCGGCCTGTTTAAAGGCCTGATCATTCCAAAGGCGCGTCAGGTAACTCTGGGCTACGCGTTTGGTGAGGGAAATTTCGATGCTTTCGGCCGTTTGTTTGCCACCCGCAAAAATGCGTTCGCCAGCATGTACGAGTACCGGATCCGATTCGCCGGTCACGAAACTGTAGTCAATTTTAGCGGAACCTTTAATCAGCAAGCCATCGGCCGGGATGATTTCCTGGCTGCGCACCACGATGATATCACCAGGCACCAGGCGATTGACGGGGGTAGAGGTTTCCTCGGTGCCATTTTTCAGCATGGCGGCCACGGGGAAGTAGGACTTATAATCGCGTTCAAAAGAAAGCGTATTCCAGGTTTTTTGCTGAAACCATTTCCCGACGAGTAGCAAAAAGATCAATCCGCCAAAGGAATCGAGGTAACCCGCGCCGGTTTGGGTCAAAATTTCATAGGCGCTGCGGAAATACAGGGATAAAATGGCCAAAGAAAGCGGAATATCCACATTCAAATTGCCATTGCGCAGGCCATTCCAGGCAGAAACCAAATAATCGCGCGCACTATACACCAGTACGGGTGTAGCGATAAGCAGGCTTAAATAACCAAAAACACGGGCAAACCAGGCATCTTCCACCCGATCCATGCCCAAATACTCCGGAAAACTGAACAACATGATGTTTCCCACTGCAAAACCCGCGATGGCAATTTGGCTGGCCAATTTTTTTGAAAGCGCTTTGGGGCGGGCATGATCTACATCAGCCAGGTTAATATCGGGCGCATAGCCGATGGAGGCCAACAGGGCCGCGATTTTGCGCAAAGATGTTACGGCAGGATCGAACTGAATCAGCGCTGTTTTTTTCAGGAAATTGACGCGGGTATGAAACACCCCTTCATCAAGTTTATACAGGTGCTCGAGCAGCCACAGACAGGAGACGCAGTGCATTTGGGGCAGGTAAAAAGTGACCTGCGCGGTACGTCCGTCGTTGTATTCGAGGAGTTTTTCTTGTACTTCGGCATCATCGAGGTAGGCAAAAGCCCGGGCGTCGCGGCGGTTTTTCAGGCTCTGGCCTGGTTTTTCATCCAGGCGGTAGTATTGGCATAAATTATTGGTATTCAGTATTTCATACACCATTTTACACCCTTCGCAGCAAAAGAATTTGTCGTCGGTGTACAAGCGTTCATCCGGACAGGGTTCCTGGCAGTGAAAACAAGTTTGTTGGGTAAGCGGCGGATTGGGGGCGTGTACTTGTGTAAATGTGTCCATAATACCTGAATATTTCAGGCAAAACTATCACAGCGGGCTATGCCAATTTGTGACGGGCGTCATGGGTACCGCTGATTATGGTCAAACCACCCATTATTGGGCTGGGTTGGCTTGCAGGTCTTCCGCGACGGCGCCCAATTCTTTCAGGCCGTTTTTATAATAATCCGTTAAAATACCTTGTACGCCAAAGCCGAGGAGCAGGCCGCGTACCCAAAAAGGTTCGTCTTTTACCAGCAATTCCCAGTTTACCGTGGTTTGGGTGCTGTCGCCCGAAAAACGCCATTCACTGTTGGCTTGAACGGTTTGTGTTTCTGAAAAATGCACCTCCGTTTTGATATAGGCGTTGGGGCGCAGCTCAATTATTTCCTGATGCCCGTTGCCTTCCCGACGGCTGGTCCAATGCACTTGATGCCCAACTACGCCCGGTGTGCCTTGGGGCACATACGTCATGGTAGAATCGTTGTGTTTCCAAGGGCTCCAGTCTGACCATTTTCCGAAATCGGCCACCAGCGGAAAAACGGTTGTTACCGGCGCTTTAATCGTTTGGGTTGCTGTTATATGCATTTGAGCCGGGCCCAAAAAGCACAACAAGAGGTACAGCATCGACAGGCCGATGAAAATGTAGAGGGTAATGCGGATCGTTTTCATAAAGTTTTCAGGCTGGTGGGTACTTGGGACCAATTAAGTAAGGTTCCAAATGCCCACCAGGCTGTATTTTACAAGTGAAGTGGGCGATTGGCAGTTGCTGCCAATGCCGCTTCCTTAAAGGCTTCGGTGTAGGTAGGATGCGCATGTGACATCCGCGCAGCATCTTCAGCAGAAGCACGGAATTCCATCAAAGCGACGCCTTCTGCAATCATATCAGCAGCGCGGGCACCTACGATGTGTACGCCCAGAATTTCGTCGGTTTCCTTGTGGGCCAATACTTTCACCATGCCTTCGAGGTCCATGCTCGCACGCGCGCGGCCGAGGGCGCGGAACGGGAATTTGCCTGGTTTGTACGGAATGCCCATTTCTTTCAATTGCTCTTCGGTATAACCCACCGCCGCTACTTCTGGCCAGGTGTACACCACACCCGGAATCAGGTTGTATTGGATATGTGGTTTTTGGCCCGCCATTACTTCTGCAACAAAAACGCCTTCTTCTTCGGCTTTGTGGGCCAACATCGCACCTTTGATGACGTCGCCGATGGCATAAATGCCTGGAACAGTTGTTTCGAGGTGCTCATTTACTGCAATACGGCCTTTTTCATCGACCGCGATGCCCACTTTATCCAGGCCCAAATTGTCGGTGTAAGGCTTGCGACCCATGGCAATCAGACAATAATCGACTTCCCAGTTGAGGGTTTTGGAAGCATCTTCGCGGCTTTGGGCCATTACTTTCACCTTTGTTTTGGAAGGTGTCACCTCGGTCACCGCGTGGCGCAGGTGAAACTGCATGCCAATCGCTTTCAGGGATTTCATCAATTCGCGGCTGCAATCGCTGTCCATACCGGCAATGATGCGGTCCATATATTCCACCACATGCACTTCGGTACCCAGGCGCGCGTACACGCTACCCAGTTCTAGGCCGATTACGCCACCGCCGATGATGAGCATGCTACCGGGCACTTTTTCGATGTTGAGCGCTTCAGTGCTGGTAATAACGCGTTTTTTATCGTAGTTAAAATTGGCCGGGACAATGGGTTTAGAGCCCGTCGCAATAATGGTGCGCTCCGTTTCCACCGTCGTTGTGCCGCCTTCTTTAGTTTGTACCTGAATGGTATTTTTATCGATAAAACTGCCATGCCCGTGGTACACGTCAATTTTATTCTTTTTCATCAAAAAATCGACGCCTTTGTTGTTTTCCAGCACCACTTCGTTCTTCCGCTTGAGCATTTGCGGCATATTCACCTTCAGGTCTTTCAAATCGATGCCGTGGATGGTGAATTTATCGTGGGCATTGTGGTAATGCTCCGACGAGTCGAGTAATGCTTTGGACGGGATACATCCAACATTAAGGCAGGTGCCCCCGAGCACATTGTAGCGTTCGATGATGGCCGTTTTAAAGCCCAATTGAGCGCAACGAATGGCGGCTACATATCCTCCAGGACCGGAGCCAATGACGGTAACGTCGTATTTCATGATGATTTAGAATTGATATGCTATTGCAGTTTTGTGTTATCGTAAAGGTCTAAAAAAGAACAAAAGCACCACGCATTAGTTGAGACTTGTTGTTAATCTTCTTTTTTTGGTCCCCGACTTTTCGATTTCCAACGATCCCGTCCGCGGCCGCCGGTGCGTGGTGGCGCATTGCCATCCCCCGTTTTAGGCGGTTGGTCCGTTTTCGGATTTTGATCGGCCCGGGGCGGCTGTTCGGCCCTTGGTTTTTGCTCGGGACGCGGTGGCTGTTCGGGTCTTGGTTTTTGCTCGGGACGAGGCGGCTGTTCTGGTCTTGGTCTTTGTTCAGGCCGCGGAGTTTGCTCCGATCGTGGTTTTTGTTCCGGGCGTGGTGGGCGTTCAGGACGTTCCGGCCGCGGCGGACGTGGTTGTTGCGGTTGTTGCGGACGTTGTTCGTTCTGTTCGCTGCCGCCCTCATTTTTTGGTTGGGGCCGGGGTTGTTCTGGCCTGCGATTTCCGGGTTGGTTGGGTCTATTTGCGGGTTTTGGGCCGTCATTTTGTGGGCGTGGGCCTTCGGGGCGGCCTTCAGGTCGGCCTTGTGGGCGTTGCTGGCTGCTGCGTTGGTCGCGGCGCTGATCGGGCCTTCCGGGCGCTCGTTTGTCGGGTGCGGCTTTTGCACTTTCTTCTTTGGCCACTTTTTCAACAGCGGCAGCAGCAGACTGAGAGCGGTCGCGGGTTTTGCTTTTCTTTTTCTTCTTTTTCTTGCGTTTCTCGAGCGGCAATTCAAGCACGTCGTTTACGCTGTCGTAATCTGGTTCTTCTTCTTCCGGTTCCTCGTCTTTTGGTGGTGTTTTGGATAAAATATCTTCCAAACTTACAGGTAATTCGCCTTTTTTGATCAAATCAAGGGCGTCCCACACCTGATCCACGTGCAGCGGGAAGAATTTTCCCCGGTTTTCGGCATAGGTATAAAACATGAGGCGTTTGAACACATCTGTTTTTACCAAAATGGCCATCCCGGCGGAGGTTTTCATCCGTTCGGCGCGGTCCGGAAAGTCTTCCAGCGCGTCGATGTAGGTATCGAGTTCGTAGTTGAGGCAGCATTTGAGGCGGCCGCACATGCCCGACAATTTGGTTTGGTTGATGGCCAGGTTCTGGAAACGGGCAGCCGCAGTATTGACGCTTTTGAATTCGGTCAGCCAGGTAGAGCAGCACAATTCGCGGCCGCAATTGCCCAATCCGCCGATGCGGGCCGATTCCTGGCGGGCACCAATTTGCCGCATTTCAATTTTCACCTTGAATTCGCGGGCGTATTCGCGGATGAGTTCGCGAAAATCGACGCGACCATCAGCCGTGTAGTAAAACGTGCATTTGCGGCCATCGCCCTGAAACTCCACATCACCGACCTTCATATCAAGGTCGAGTGCGCGTGAAATTGCGCGGGCTTGCACCATCACGGCTTTTTCCTGGTTGCGCACTTCCACGAGACGTTCGAGGTCGCGTTCATGGGCTTTTCTGACAACCGTTTGCAGGCGGGCATCGGGGCGTACGCGTTTGCGTTTCATTTGCAGGCGCACCAATTCGCCGGAAAGCGAAATTTTACCCACATCATAGCCGCCAGTGGCCGATTCGACAATCACCCAATCGCCGGTAGTAGCGCGGGTAAAGGGCGGATTTTTGAAAAATTCCTTGCGGGAGCCATTTTTAAAGCTGACTTCCACGTTTTCATAGGGATTCGGGTCGCGGATACCGAGTGCGGTAATCCAATCGTATGTATTATGCCGGTTACAGCCACCCGAGGCGCAACCGCCGTTGCTTTTACAGCCACTTACGGCGCCAGGTGTTGAATCTTTACCGGTTGAACAAGAACAACCTACACAAGCCATATATTTAGGTTTGTCGTTTTATAAATATGAATAGAAAGCGTGCTCATGCGCTTTTCATGATCTGGTGCAATTGAATAGAGGTATCCAAAAACAGGATTTTCGGATTGGCATTGCGCTCTATGTAGTACACATTGTCGTTAAAAAGGGCGGTCACGCTGATGATTTTCTCAAAATTGAGCACTTTCGACATGTTTTGTGCGGTAATTAACTCCTGGGGGCGCAGGCGCAGGGTGTCCGCGCCGGTGAGTCCAAAAGCCATGAGTTCGCGCAAAAAATGCAGTCCATACTGTAGAAACTGTTTCTGGTTTTCGCGGCCGAGTTTAGCAAAATTGTCGGTCCATTTTACAAGTTCCGGACCATTTCCTTTCCAGCATTTACGCAGCCAGTCGAGCAAGAGGGTCGCATCGTCATTATCGGGATTTTCGGCAATGGTGCGGGCCAGGTGGTAATCGCCCCCTGCCAAAAATGCGATTTGCCGGGCACGTTCGGGTGCCGTATCCATTTGTACTACTAAAGCATTGGCCACCTCATCGTCCGAAAGCGTATCGGTTTTGATGAGTTGGCACCGGGAAAGGATGGTATTGAGTATCTGGTCCTGATTTTCGGCGACCAACAGGAAAATCGTTTGTTCCGGCGGTTCTTCGATGAGTTTTAGGAGTCGGTTGCCTTCTTTGCCCAGGTATTCGGGCAGCCACATCAGCAGGATTTTATACCGGCCCTCGAAGGCTTTGAGGCTTAGTTTTTTCAGAATGGCGTTACATTCGTCTTTGTTGATATTGCCCTGTTTGTTTTCGGCGCCGAGGCGTTGCAACCAGGTATTGGCATCAAAATAAGGGCTTTCCTTCAGTGCGGTACGCCATTGTTTCAAAAAATCGGTGCTCACTGCATTGGCGCCGATGCTGGGAAACGAAAAATGGATATCCGGATGGGTAAAATGGGCGGCTTTCCGACATGCATTGCACACGCCGCAGGAATCGAATTCGCCCGGTTGTTCGCATTGTAAAAGTTGCGCAAAAGCAGTTGCCAAAGCCAAACTACCGCCGCCGGTTGCGCCCAAAAACAACAACGCATGCGGAACCCGCTCGCTGTGTCGCAGCTGCAAAAGAAAACCCTTGGTGCGGGCTTGACCAATTACATCGGATAATTGCATAACGCAAGGTTTTAGATGCGCCCAACGGGGAGGTTGCAGGAAATGCAAGAAAAGGCAAGCGCAATGGCAGGAGCGTTGTAAATACGCTGTTATGCAGGATCTTTTTTTGATCAATGCAGGAAAAGGGGTTAAACTTTCCCTATTTCTCCCGTTTTTTAAAGCGCCGGTGCAAAAGGCTTTGTTGTGCGCTGACCGCCAACCTGCTTATATATTCCTGGAGTTGTACTTATTTTGCTTGTAGGCTGGATAGAAAAACAGCCATACGGTATTCATCAAAAAGAAATCCTTACATCCGTTCATTACGGCGCCACTGCTGCAAATCGTCGCTCAATACCTGTCCGTTCAACAAATGAATTGTGCAAAGGTAAATAAATGTGATTAAAGTAGGTAGGTTTAAAATGTACGCAAAATTATGGGTGGTGCATGTTGAATCGAGCGAAAATCCGAATAAAAATCCGCCGATCCGTTTATAATCCAAACGAATGGCTATTTTCGCCCAATCCTTTCGTTTTTACTTTTAATATGATGTCGATATCGGGTTTGTCTTTTCCTTGGATTTCCAAGCGCTTGTTTTTGCTGTTTTTGCCGCTTTTTTGTTTGTCGGCCCTCTTGTTTCAAGCCTGTTCTGGCGATGATGCACCACCGCGGCTTTTAGTTTTTTCCAAAACAGCCGCTTATCGCCATTCCAGCATTCCGGCGGGTGTTGCGGCCTTGCGCAAACTATGCCGCGAAAACGGAATGGTCATGGATACCACCGAAGACGCAACAGCCTTTACGGAAGAAAATTTGAAGCGCTACCATGCCGTTATTTTCCTCAATACCACCGGCGATGTGCTCGATCCGAAACAGGAAAATGCCTTCGAACGCTATATTCAGGCAGGCGGCGGCTATGTGGGCATCCACTCCGCCACCGATACCGAATACGGCTGGAAATGGTACGGCGGCTTGTCGGGTGCTTATTTTAATGGGCATCCGGAAATACAAGACGTACAAGTACAAGTGCTTGACCACCAACATCCTGCCACCAAAGATATCCCTGGAAATACCTGGAACCGCCGCGATGAATGGTATAACTATAAGGAATTCAACCCCAATGTGCAGGTGTTGCTGTCGCTGGATGAATCGTCTTACAAAGGCGGCACCATGTGTACGGAAAATCATAAAGGCCCCGATTGCCACCCCATTGCCTGGTGCCACGAATATGACGGTGGCCGCGCATTTTATACCGGCATGGGCCATACCGCCGAATCTTACCAGGAACCAGCCTATTTGCAACACTTGCTGGGCGGTATTAAATACGCCTTGCGCAAAAAACGCCTGAATTATGCAGCTTGTCGCACGGCCGCGCTGCCCGATCCGACCCGCTTTGTAAAAACCGTGCTGGCCGACAACCTGACCGAACCCATGGAGTTCGAAATGCTGCCTGATGGCAAAATTATCCTCATCGAACGACGCGGGGCGATTAAAATATTTGACCCCAGTACGGGTATGATCAATATTGTACACAAATTACCCGTGCATTCGGAAGAAGAAGATGGTCTGTTGGGCCTGGCGCTCGATCCGAATTATGCGCAAAACCACTGGATTTACCTGTATTACTCACCCGTGGGGGAAGAATCGGCCAATTATTTGTCGCGGTTTTCGTTTGTGGCCGATTCCCTCGACCGCGCTTCGGAAAAACTGCTGCTCAAAGTGGCCGTGCAGCGGGTAGAATGTTGCCATGCCGCCGGTTGCATTGAATTTGACGAAAAAGGCGATTTGTACCTGTCTACCGGCGACAATACCAACCCTTTTGCCTCGGAAGGGTACGCCCCCATCGATGAGCGGCCCGGACGCAGCGCCTGGGATGCCCAAAAATCGTCGGGCAATACCATGGATTTGCGCGGAAAAATCCTGCGCATCCACCCGCAGCCCGATGGTACTTACACTTGTCCGCCGGGCAATTTGTTTCCCGATCCTACCGTGGGTCGACCTGAAATATACGTGATGGGTTGTCGCAATCCGTTTCGTATTTCGATCGATTCGCGGCGCAACCTGCTGTTTTGGGGCGAGGTAGGGCCCGATGCGGGCGATCCCGACACCACCCGCGGTCCGGCAGGGCATGATGAGGTGAACCGGGCGAAGGCCGCCGGTTTTTTTGGCTGGCCGTATTTTGTGGGCAACAACAAGCCGTATCGGGCCCGCAATTTTACCACGGGCGCTTACGGGGCCTGGTTTGACCCGGCCCATCCGCACAATTACTCGCCGAACAATACGGGCGCCCGTGATTTGCCCCCGGCACAACCGGCTTTTATATGGTATCCGTATGGCAATTCTCCGGAATTTCCGCTTTCGGGCAATGGCGGGCGCAATGCGATGGCTGGACCCGTTTATTACCGTGATATGTACCCGGAAAACACCCGTTTGCCCGATTATTACGACGGAAAACTGATTACCTACGACTGGATGCGCAACTGGATGATGGCAGTCACGCTCGATTCACTGGGCAATTTCAGCCGCATGGAACCGTTTGGCGATAGTATCCGCCTAAGCCGCCCGATGGATATGTTTTTGGATAAAAACGGCAGTTTGTGGGTGCTGGAATATGGTACCCAATGGTTTGCGTCTAATCCCGATGCGCGTTTGAGCCGGATTGATTATGTGCGGGGCAACCGTCCGCCGCTGCCGGTATTGGCCGTGGAAGAACCAGCAGGGGCCGCGCCTTTTGAGGCGGTGTTTTGTGCCGAAAAAACCATTGATTACGACGGCGGCAATCTTTCGTTTAGCCTGGATTTTGGCGATGGGAGTCCTGCTGTGACGTTTCAGGCAAAAGCCTTGCCGGCAGCACGCTTTAAGCACCCAAAAAGCAGTGCCTGGGCGGGCATTTCGGCCGAACAAGTACGGCATTTGCCGGATATTCATGCGGTTAAACATATTTATCAGCAGGCAGGCCAATATGAAGCCGTGCTTTCGGTAACGGATGGGCAGGGGCTTACCCGGGTGGCGCGCCGCAAAATCGCGGTAGGTAATGCGCCGCCGGTGGTTTATTGGGACCTGGGTGGGAAAAACAAGAGTTTTTACAAACCAGGCGACACCTTACAATACCGGGTGGTGGTAGAAGATGCGGAAGATGGCAGTTTGCAAAAAGGGCAAATTGCGGCGCAATTGGTGGCTACTTCCATTGATTATTTGGAAACCGGGTTTGACATTACCTCCATCGCGCAGGGGCATCAGGCGGCCAAAAGTGCGGCAGAATACGCCCGCGGCAAACTATTAATTGATCGTTCGGATTGTAAAACCTGCCATGCCGTGGATCGGAAAGTGAACGGACCGGCTTTTCAGGACATTGCCGCGCGTTACCGGAACAATGAATTTGCGGTGCGGGATTTGTCGAACAAAATCATTAAAGGCGGCGCGGGTGTTTGGGGGCAAACGGTGATGAGCGCCCATCCGCAATTGTCGATAGAAGATGCGGGAGAAATGGTGCGCTGGATTTTGACCTTAGGTGATCCGCCGAAAGTAAAGCAGGGCGTTTCGATTGCAGGCAATTATGTGCTGCAAATACCGCCGGGCACCGACAAAAACAAAAAGCCGGCCCCGGGGACTTTTTTATTACAAACCAGTTACCGCGATCGGGGTAGCAGCAGCCAGGCGGCGCTCGAAAACAGCGCGGCGATTGCGTTGCGTCCGGCTTTCCAACAAGCAGAAAATGCGGATAGTGTGTCGCGCGATGTGCGCACGTATCGGCCTTTCAATGGCGACACCGTGGTGCTGAATGAGTTTAAGCACCTTAGTTTTTTTATGTTTAAACACTGTGATTTGAACCGCATTCATACCGTTTCGCTGGGCTTGGGCACCGGCGATCATCTTTACCCTTGTCATGGCGGCATTGTTGAATTGCATTTGGATGCGCCGGATGGACCTTTGGCGGGAAAAGTGGCGTTTGAAGTGCGGAATGTGCCGAAAAACATGGAATTTTCAGAGGTGCAGATCCCGGTGGGGTTGGCGGCGGATGGAAAGTACCACGATTTGTATTTTGTGGTAAAACATGGGCAAAACCCGTCAGAACTGGCGCTGGCGGTGGATTGGGTGCGGTTTGAGTTGTCGAGATAGGTTGGGGGGCACCACGGGTTTTATGCACCACGGATTACACGGATTTGCACAGATTTTTCTTTTTTAGGGGGATTTGCCACAGATTTACAGGGACTTATACAGATTTGAGGGCTGGTGCGGGTTTAACCCGATAGATGGACGCACCTGGTAGAGCCTGGCGCTAGCGGGGGGATTACCTCTTTACCAAGCACCAAGATTCAAAGTATCCCCATCGTTAACCTCTAGAAACCGAACTCCAGTTATTCCTGCTTCTTCAATTGCACTTTTCAAGGTTTGGGATATAATGGGAAAAACTACAAATGGAAGCATGAAAATATCTTTATCTATGCCGTTTGGGTTTAGGTACAATTCCCTTAATCTCAGATAACGGGCCTTAGCATTTGGGTTTTCGGCCCTGGCTGTTTTAAACTCGAGATGCAGTCTTTTCAACGTTTCCTCTATTTCAATTGCGTTTTTAATTTCAACATCGATTTTTTCAGAAAGGTCGGTGTTTTCAATTACGAACTTTGATTTTGACAAATCTATAAATTCAGGATTTTGCTTATTAAAATATATAAATTTATAAGGCAAAACTTTATCTTTATGTTCAAGGGTAGCATCTAATACGATCAAGTCTGGCAAATTGAATTTAAGTAATAATTCCCAGAAACGTACACTTACCAATGGCCGACGAAATCCGATATTTACCCCACTAATCCAGTCGGTAACCTTTGCTTGATATTTTAACTTGAACCCATACGCATTGGGAAATGGACTTGAAATTAATCCATCTGGATATATGCCGAATACTGCCATGGGCTCTAAAGCATTATATCCGTTAAACATCCGCTCCAATTGAGGGTAATGCCTGCCAATAATTTTTAAATCGACAGAGGCATTCATGAAATAGTATTGCATCGTTCAATTTGAAATTTATTCCGCCGCGCTTGCGTGAAAACGCTTGCGCGGCGGAATTGACTTCTTCCATTTTTATCTAAGGCAAAGGTGGTAGTCCCGCCCTTTTCCGATATTCATTCATAGCAATTTTCTCCTTACGCTCAACCATTGCTTTATCCAACTTGTATTGGTTATTGAAATAATCATCCATATCCCCATCAATTGGATAAAGGTTTATCAAAACTTCAAATTCCGGGCCTAAGTTTCGCCCTTGGATATTGTCCTCGTATCCTTTATGCTTGCGCAAGAAATCCAGCGCTTTTTCGGATACCACTAAAAACCTTTTGTCCCAAAGGAAAAAATCTTGTACCACTCCAGTGGATGGTATTTCTACTTTCCAAAAGCTTTTTTCGGTGATCGAATGTCCTGTAAAAAAATCTACCCGATGCGGATCTAATAACAAATGATCGATCGGAGTAAAAGTCAGTTCCGTAAAACCTGCTTCCTGAAGTTTTTTTTTAAACGCTTCCGTTGCAAAATAGTCTGCACCAAAAGTTCCAAAAAAAGCAGGCGGAATATCGAAAGTGTCGGGGTACAAGACGCGAAGCCCCAAAGGCAATCCTTCGTTGTTACGTTCATCGGAGACAAAGTATTCGCCAGCAAGCGCATTTACTCCAATATAATAAAACTTCATAAAAATTAGCGAATTGGTGGAACGAAAAATTTGTCGAACTTTGTATGCATATTTACCTGTTTAGACCGGTTATTTAGAATCACAAAGATTGCAACTTAAAGCCACCTAAGTTGCGACAGTTGAACAACTTTTTGAAGGGTGCTTTTTTAAATTTAATAATTAAAATATAATGCAAGTATTTGTTAGTCAATTTTTTATACCAAAATTCAATAGGCGCAGGGAAGATGTTATTTACTCCAAGATTACACAAATTGGAGCGGTAGTTCGGGTTTAACCTGATAGATGGACGCACGCACGACATTTTTATTTCGCGCAGATGTTACACTGAAAAAAGGGCAGATGTTACGCAGAAAATCTGTGTAGCATCTGCGAAAACTGATCTGTGCAGCATCTGCGCGAAAGTTTGTCCAGTAGTATGATTAATCCGCGTGCGACATAATCAAATGCACAATACCGCCTTTGTTTTGCACTTCCACTTGCCACAATTCATCATTGCTGGTCAGCGTAATAAGGCCTTTACTGATCGTAGATTTGAGACTTTCCACATCTTCCAGCCACAATTCTTTGCCAATCAGGTAGGCTTCTTCCACCGTCGTTTCTTTGCCAAAGCGGATGGTGTATTGGGAGCCGCCTTCTCCGGTATTCACTTCCAGGTCGGCATTGTTGGTAAACAGGATGCGGTAACGTTCGTAGCGAGTTTCTCCTTTTTCCAGGTCAATACGTTTGCCTTTGCGGTCGGCGTGCATCATCAGGTAGCGTTCCTGAATGGTCGTCGCGTCATTGTCTTTGGCATTCGGGTCGTCGCCGTTTGGCAGGCTGCCCACCGTTTTGTATTTAGAAAGATAGCCGTCGAACACGTAGCCTTCTTTGCCGCCGGGAATACGCACTTTTACCCAAAAACCTTTGATGGTAAAGCCTTCAAACGGCGATACGGAATGGGGATTTTTGCGGAAACCCTCTTTCAGTACCGTCACTAAGGTACCGAATTCGACGGTCATGATTTTTTTGCCAGTTGGTGCAGGCGTTTCGCGCAGGATTAATCCGCTGGCTGCGTGTACGGTGAGTTGGTCGCCAACGGCATACATTCCAATAGAAAATGTCACGGAAGGCCATGCAAACAGGCAAAGCAGCACGAAAAATTGAAAAGTTCTCATGTTTTGAATTGAAATTTTAGGTATTAAGGTAAAATTGGTTGTCGTGACAAATTTACTTGCTTTCCGCAAACCAGAAAGGCGCGGCACCAAAAACCTGCAAAGAATCGGGTTTTTCTTTGGACGGAATTTTTATCCACAACATGTTTTTACCCGTATTAAACCCCTGGGTTGGCAAATAGGCCATTAATCCGAGCGTCGTGGTGCCGGGCTTTTGATGGTACACCCACTCCGGCTGCGCGTACAACGAATCATTGATATACAATTTAAAAAAATGATTCAGGCAGCTCAGTTGGGCACTGTCGCGGCGGGCTGCACGCACCGGACGTGGCAAGGAATCCGGTATTTCGGGCAAGGTGCATTGCAGGGCGATGCGCTCGTCGAGCATTTTCGGGTACACCACAAATACTTTTAAAAACGGGTCGGTTACCATATCGGAAGCCAAAGAAACCAGCGGAAGCCGGGCTTCGAAGGTGCGCAAGTTGTCGTATTTATCGGGCGTTAATTCCGCCTCGGATGCGCCAGCCGCGTAAAATTGGTGGTATTCGAGCAGGTGGGCCGAACGCAACTCGCCCACTTTTTGCATAAACGTGATAAATACAATGGTCATGACCACCAGCATCACGCCCACCAAACTGATATAATACTTTTTTTTGGAAATATTAGAGGTAAAGGTCATGGTCAGGTAAGCGATCGGTCGGTGCAGCACCGGCAAAAAGCCATACTTGAAAAAGATCGACAAGCGGGTCATGTATTTACCATACCGTGCATCCAATTCCGGTTTTGCTTTCAAGGCCCAATTGGCGACCAAAAGGAAGACTGCCAATGCCATAAATGCGAATCCCACGATGTTCCCAACCAGCTCCTGCATGTCCGGGGAAAGCACCGCATTGAACAATTGGGTAATATAAAAAATAACATAATACAACGCACCCACCATAATACCCATCAAGGCCACCAAAAAGGCAAAAGCGAGCAAACGGTTGCATAATCGGTCGAGGGATACCACATAATCATCCAACCTGCCGTACTTTTTTTCGTAATATTGTTGCTGACTGGGCGGCATATTGGGCAAACGATCGTATTGAATGCCTTGCGGAAATGCCGCACTCAGTCCGATCATGGCCACCCAAAATGCACGCATAATCAGGTGTACCACAAACATGCCGATGAGCAACCAAGCCACCGTTTTAAAAAAAGCGTAGGCCAAAATGGGCAAAGTACCCATGCCGGAGAACCATTCGTACGATAAATTGTAATGAAACAGGTAAAACTGCCGCTCCACCATTTCGGGTAAATAGGTCGTCAACACGATGGCCGCACCCGAAATGATGAGTTCGAGGTTCCAACTTTTACCGATCAGTTCTTTTAGAATTACTTTCCGGTCGTTTTCCTGCATTTGTTCCATGCGCTGCGCTTTTTTATGGCAAGTTTACGGAACAACCTAGATTTGTGCCAATAATTATGATACTACCTGATTTTTCTGATACCATTGTGGCTTTGGCCACGCCGCCGGGTTTGGGCGCCATTGCCGTGATTCGCTTATCCGGTCCCGATGCGATTGGCCTGAGCGCAAGGATGTTTAAAGGCAAAAACCTCCTGAAACAGGCCTCCCACACCGCCCATTTTGGCAGACTCGAAGCAGAAGACGGGCGCATCCTCGATGAAGTGCTCGTTACGCTTTTTCAGGCCCCGCGCTCGTACACGGGCGAAAATATTGTGGAAATCAGTTGCCATGGTTCGCCATATATTCAGCAGGAAATCATACAGTTGTGTGTGCGCCAGGGTGCGCGCATGGCTATGGCGGGCGAATTCACCTTGCGGGCATTCATGAACGGCAAAATGGACCTTTCGCAAGCCGAAGCCGTGGCCGATTTGATCGCCAGTCAGAGCGAGGTCGGGCACGATGTCGCGATGCGGCAGTTGCGGGGCGGATTTAAAAACGAAATCAGTCGTTTGCGCGGCGAGCTCATCCATTTTGCCAGCATGGTAGAATTGGAACTCGATTTTTCGGAGGAAGACGTGCAATTTGCCGATCGCAATGCCTTGCGCACGCTCGTGCAGGAGATTCGGCGGCATACCCAGGCCTTGATCGCGTCCTTTCAGTTGGGCAATGTGCTCAAAACAGGCGTTACCACCGTCATTGCCGGGCGCCCCAACGCGGGTAAAAGCACCTTGCTGAATGCCCTGCTCAACGAAGAACGCGCCATCGTGAGCGCCATTGCTGGCACCACCCGCGATACCATTGAAGAAGTGCTGAACATCCACGGCGTGCAATTTCGCCTCATCGACACGGCTGGCATCCGGGAGGCGCAAGACCAAATCGAAGCCATCGGGGTACAACGCACCATGGAAAAAATACAAGACGCGGCCGTGCTGGTGTATGTGTGGGATATTACCACCATGACCTTGCAGGAGGTGTACGCGGATTTGGATAAACTCATTCCGGCGCTGAACACCAGCGCCCCGGGCAACCCCGTGGAAGCACCCCAAGGCCTGTTGATTGTGTGCAATAAAATGGACCACAACCCGTATTTTCAAACCGACTGGTTGTTGCACCCGGAGGCGCCCGAAGTGCATCCGTATTTGTTGGAGGAGGGTACAAAAGGCGTTTCTGCTCCGGCATTTATGGCAGGTTTGGCCGACGCGATTATTCCTATTTCGGCCAAAAACCAGCAGAATATTGAATATTTTAAGGAAAAACTCTTTGAAATGGTGGCAGGCGGCGGCATTCGTACCGACCAGACTATTGTGACCAACGCCCGGCATTACGCGGCATTACGCGCTGCCGACGGGGCCTTGGAAGATGTGTTGACCGGCCTGGATACCGGCATCACCGGCGATTTTGTGGCCCAGGATATTCGGAGGGCTTTGGCGTTTTTGGGGGAGATCACGGGCGAGATTGGGGTGGAGGATTTGTTGGGGGAGATCTTTGGGAAGTTTTGTATTGGGAAGTAACATTGTCTGAACCGGGATTTGGGGGGATTTTAGGATTTTTGGATGTGTGTGGACGAGTTGCACAGAGTTTTTTTCTCCGGGAAACTTGGGAATCTCCGTACCTCTGAGCTTCTCCGTGGAACCCTTTTTTCTCCGCGTAACTCGTACCCCCAAGCTTCTCCGTGGAACCCTTTTATTTACAAACAATGCATAGTACTTTTATCCCATAATTAATTGATCACCTATAAAATGCCATTACCATACAAGGTTTTTACCATATATGCCCGTGAAGATGCCCAGTATTTAGAAGAACTGCGGGGGCAGTTGCGTCCGCTCGAAAAGGCAGGACGCATTAAGGTATGGAGCGACCGGGAAATAAACCCGGGCGTGGACTGGGAAAAAGAAATTATACAATATTTAGATACCGCAGATATCATCCTGATTTTGGTGAGTGCCGCCTATTACAATTCGGTGTACATCCACGAAAAAGAGATCAAATATGCCTTAGCGCGGCACGATAATGGCGAAGCCCGGGTATTGCCCATTATTGTGCGCCCCTGTTCTTTTGGCGATGACCCCGATATTAGTCGCTTGCAAGTACTGCCCACGGATGGGAAACCGGTTACCGACCGCCGCTCCTGGCCAGAGCGCGATGTAGCTTGGCTGGATGTAATCGCCGGGGTAAAACGCACCCTTGATTTGATGCAAGATGCAGAAAAACAGGCCGAACAAGCGCGACTCGCCGCAGAACAGCAAAAAAAATTAGAAGCGGCGCGCAAACAGGAGCAGGAACGACTCGCAAAACAGGCGGAAATTGATGCTTTGGCGCGCTCTGAACGGGAAGCCCAAATACGCGCCCAGGAAGCAGAACAAGCCCAACAACACAAAATACAGGAAGAAAATTACCGCCGGGCCGACCGCGAAGCCTGGGAATATGCCAGTACACTTGATGAAATTGCTGCCTTCCAGACCTATTTAACACGGTTCCCACAAGGTGTAATGACCCGCGAGGCAAATAGCCGAATAAAAATGCTGAAAAAGCAAAATATCGCGCCTCTGCGTTGGCGTCGTTATGCCGCGTATGGCGGGGGTGTGCTGTTTTTGTTTTTAATAATTTGGCAAATAAGTGCCAATTTTAATGTTGATATGTCGAGCGCTGCATTAATTGCGAAGCCTAATACAAATTTAGAATCAAGTTTTACCTTTAACTACCCGATGGTAGAGATTAAAGGTGGTACATTCCAAATGGGCAGCCCGGTAAGTGAAAAAGACCGATTTAGTGACGAATGCCAACATAGCGCCACAGTAAGTTCCTTTTATATGGGGAGATACGAAGTGACCCAGGCGCAATATAGAGCAATCATGATCATGTATAGTAACCCATCCGCTCACGAAGGCTGCGATGAATGTCCGGTTGAAAATGTAAGTTGGGATGATGTCCAAAATTTTATCCAAAAACTCAACCAAAAAACAGGTAAAACCTACCGTTTGCCAACCGAAGCGGAATGGGAATACGCTGCTCGGGGTGGCAATAAAAGTAAATCCTATAAGTATGCTGGCGGCAATAGTCTTGCCGGTATTGCCTGGTATGATGGCAATTCGGGCAAGAAAACCCGCCCGGTAGGCAAAAAAGCGCCCAATGAACTGGGTTTGCATGATATGAGTGGCAATGTATGGGAATTGTGTGGCGATTATTATAAGGCTTACCCAAATTGTAAGGGTAGCGTGGAGGATGGTCTGTTTCGCGTTATCCGCGGCGGTGGTTGGGACTTCTCTGCCGATGAGTGCCGTGCCGCTACCCGCTTCTACTATGAAGAGAATGCAGGTCTCGACGATGATCTTGGCTTCCGCCTCGTCTCCGTTTCCTTGCAGTGAGATGGTTTGTTATCTGTGCGCTTCGTTGAGTTGGGGCCTTAGAGAATTCCACAGAGATTCGCGGAGAGACGGAGTTGCACAGAGAAAAAAGGGGGCCACAGAAGCACAGATGGACGGAGGTATACTGTGAGAAAAAACTCCGTGAATCTCCGTACCTCCGCGTAACTCCGTGGCCCCCTTTACTCTATACACCCACCCCCCGATTAAACTTATTCCGATATTCCAAAGGCGTAATCCCCGTCACTTTTTTAAAAACCTCCCGGAAAGCCTTGGAATCGGTATAACCCACCTCAAACATCACGTCGTTTACCTGCTTTCGGGTGTTTTCCAGGCTGCGTTTGGCTGCTTCTATTTTTACCCTTTGAATATATTCCACCACGGTATTACGGGTGGCTTTTTTAAAACGCCGTTCAAAACTCCGGCGCCCTACTGCCACTAAATCCGCCAATTCTTCCACCGAAATTTTTTCCTGAAATTGCTGCTCAATATATTCCTGGGCTGTTTTTATGGCCGTATCATCATGGTCTTTTTGGCCCTGAAACAGGATAAATGCCGATTGGCTACTACGATCAATATCCAGGGCAAAATATTTGGAGGCTAAAATGGCCATTTCCCGATTGGTGTATTTCTCCACCAAATACAGCAGCAAATTCCAATACGAACTCGCGCCCCCACTCGAATAAATCCCTTGCTCCTCGGTAATAATGGTGCCATCCTGCAAATCTACTTCTGGAAACATTTGCCGAAATTCGCGCGCAAACAACCAATGGGTAGAGCATTGTTTTCCATTTAACAAGCCCGTTTCGGCCAGCAAAAAGGCGCCCACACAAAGGGAGGCCAATTCAGCGCCATCCGTATGTTGTTGTATCATCCAGGGCACAAAAGGCCGATTTAGTTCGAGGGCCGTTTTCATATCGCCACTCAACGCTGGAATAAAGATCAAGTCGAATTTTTCAGCCGAATCCAGCAGCAAATCGGGATGGATGGAAAACAAGCCATCGTTCAGCGGCACCGTAGCGCGCAGTCCAACCAATTGAATATCAAACAAAGGATGTTCACCGCGGCTGCTTAAAAACTGGTTAACAGCGCTTAACATGTAACGCGGATCGGCAATGGCTGCTACGATGGCAGTTTCGGGTACGAGAATTGCTACCTTTTTCATGCTGTAAAGATAAACAAAAAGTTTTGTCGCAAAAGGCCATTTATTTTGTCGCAATTGCCATGCAATACTAAAAAAGATGATTTTACCTTTGTGGCATTAAAAACACTGCATTTATAACACAAATCATTTCATACACCTAACCTATCCTGTCATGCAATCAACAAAAATCGCTTACTGGTTGGCTACCGGCCTGTTTTTCCTCCTGGAAGGCGTCATGCCCGCGCTTACTTCCAACACCGAAATGGCCATTGAAGGTATTCGCCATCTGGGGTATCCCGATTATTTCCGCACGCTGCTGACCATTTTTAAGGTGTGTGGCAGCTTAGCCCTCCTCATTCCGATGGTTCCTGCCCGACTTAAAGAATGGGCTTATGCGGGATTTACCTTTAATATCATTGCTGCAACGTATTCCCATGTTTCGGTGGATGGGTTCCAGCCGATGTCCTTTGCACCGCTGGTGGCTGCGGTGATCTTGGGGGTTTCGTATTTTGCGTATCACCGGTTGTATCGGTCGTAGGGAACGGTTGCGACCTATTGCTGCCGCACCAACGGAATCACCTTAGACCCAATCAACTCAATCGATTTCATCAATTGATCATGTTTCGTACTCGCGGTGTCCATTTGAAAGGAAACCCGCGCTAGTCCGCCTAATGCTTCGCTGTGCCGGATGATCTTTTCGGCCACCTCTTGCGGGCTACCTACCATAAATGCACCCAATTCACCCGCCTGGGCGTCAAAACGGGGGCGGGTGACGGGCGGAAACCCGCGCTCTTGTGCAATGGCACCTGACATGGAGATTTTATACCCTTCATACATTTCATCTTTCGCCTGTTGCGTCGTTTCGGCTACATAACCGAACGCATGCATGCCCACGATCAGGCTTTCAGGCGCGTGTCCTGCCCGTGCGCCCGCCTCGCGGTAAAGATCCACCAAAGGCCGGAACCGATGCGTTTCGCCGCCGATGATGGCTACCATCAAAGGAATTCCCATCACGCCAGCGCGGATAAACGATTCAGGCGTGCCACCCACGCCCAGCCAAATGGGCAGTTTTTGTTGCGCTGGCCGCGGGTAAATGGCCTGGTCGTGCAACGCAGGCCGGAATTTTCCGCTCCAGGTAACCGATTCATTATCGCGGATTTTTAATAGTAATTTCAGCTTTTCAGAAAAAAGGGCGTCATAATCGTGCAAATTAAGGCCAAACAAAGGATAAGCCTCCACAAAAGAACCCCGGCCCGCCACAATTTCGGCCCGGCCTTTGGATAATAAATCCAGGGTAGCAAAATTTTGAAAAACCCGCACCGGATCGTCGGCACTCAGCACCGTAACCGCGCTGGTGAGCCGAATTCGTTGTGTACGCGCAGCCGCAGCCGCCAGGATCATGGTTGGCGCTGAATCCAGGAACTCTTTGCGGTGGTGTTCGCCGATGCCGAATACATCCAGCCCCATTTTATCGGCAAATTCTATACGATCGAGCAGCAAGGCCAGTGCGTCCTGGCTGTTTAAATGGGTCGTGGTGGCATCAAAATTGGCGGCAAAACTGTCTATCCCGATTTCCATGGGTGGTGCAGATTGTGGTTAAAATACAATTATTGGGTTGAAAACTCCACAATATAGGGCTTTAATGGAATTGCTTTGCTGGTCCTGAAACTTTGCTCAATTACAAATTGGTAAGTTTGATTCGGCTTCAACTGAACCTCATACGCGATTGATTTACCGTTATCAGCAAATTTTGCGGAAAGAATGTCTGGGAAATAATCTTTTCCCAATTTTCCATAGTCTGTTGAACGAAACCTTGTATCCATGGCTTCAGAAAACGCGATGGTAATTTGTTGGGTTAGGGCGCTTACTTTTTTACTGCCATTTTTAAATTCTTTAATACCAGTCACATACGGACGCGATTTTTCAAACCGCTGTTTTAGCACTTTTAGCGGTTTTGAGCAATATCCAGACTGATCCACCAATGCTTCCACTTGCAACGGTTGATTGAAATCCAGTTCTATTAATGTTTTGATTGCTAAGGTTTTATCCTGGGCTTTGGTATAATATTGTTCGGCAATGGCATAGCCAACATAATATCCCAAATCACGCACCTTAAATTCGTTTTCAAAATTATTCCAAATCCAGTTATACGCCCAGGGTGAAAACATTTCCTGTTCAAATGCTTCCCGAACCCGGTGTGTGTTGTTTTTGCCAAAATTTATAGCAGGTGTAGGGGACGATTTTCCCAAAGCAAGTGTTGGCACAAACTCTGCGATGCCTTCAAACAAACTTTGGGACAACAAATCATAACCACCTTCTGTATTTTGTTGAATATGAATGTATTCATGTATATTAAGAAAGACAATGTCGTTGATGGGGTTGCTTTCGAAATAAGGTTTTAAGTGACTAAAATCTACCGTAAATTCACTGGTATTTGTATGCGCATCCGCCGTAGCAAGTTCGCTACCGATCAATAATTGTTTATTCAGGGCCGTACCCGGGGTTCTCAAAGCCCCAATCGTAAAATAAATATTGGTTGGTTTTAGGTCCGGATAAATCATTTTTAGTTTTTCAACCCCTTGCTCGATGGCTGTTGCAAAGTCTTTTGACTTTAGCGTATTCTTCCGGATAGACGACCAAAATAATGGATACTTATGGATTGCGGTCAGATATTCATGCGGGGTATATCTACGTGCCTGCATGATTAAGGGCAATCCTTCCGATCCTTTTTCAAAGAAAAGTTTATCGAGATATTCCAGTTGCAAGCTTGTATCGCTGGTAGTTTGTATTTTATCGTAGGCTTCCCAAAAATGGTCAATATCGGATGTGATAATAAAGCGGTTGTTGCTTTGCGAAAGTGCACATGTTAGGTTAAATATCAGGAAAAGGGCTGTGCTTAGGTATTTCATGTTGCTGTTTTAGGTGCGGTATGTGTTTTAATTCAATTTTTTCCAATAAACCACCTTGTCATCACCGTCCTTCCAAAAGTCCCGAATCACGGCTTCCTTGTTATATTGTAAATTTTCATAAAACTTTCTTGTACCCTGAAATTCATCTGATCCTGAAGTTTCAACGATCAATATACGATGCCCTAGCGCTTTTAATTGGCCTTCAAGGTAGGCCATCATTTTATGCCCAACCCCTTTTCCTTGAAAATCGCTTTGTACGCCAATGGCATACAAATTAAATGTTCCCTCCGTAAGTTTCTCCGGAGCGCAATAACCAATGGAGATCGGAGTATCGTCGTTTGTTGCCGTAAACCAAATATCCTGGGTTTCCTGGTTTTCGAAATAGTCTGCAATCAAGTCTTCCAGCATTTCTGAAGGAAATAATTCAATGGAGTCTAAAACGCTTTTAAGGTGATGAAGGTCGTCTTTTTGTACTTTTCTAATGGGTGTATTCATTTCATAATATTTTTAGAACAAAGGTATGGACCATATTCTATTTTAGGCTTTTAATCTTTTAGCATGCCATTTCAACAAACTTTCCGTGCATATTTTCTCCACTGTAACCTCGGTAACATCCGGCGCAAATCCCTGCCCATACTTTTGTCCCAGCTTATTACAAGGAGGAAAACCCTGCATAAGTCTAAGTATTTCAAGGTCCACACCGGATCATTCTTTAACCTGAATTTACACTTTAACAGGATGAAACCATTAGCGCTTTCAGCAATACTATTGCTGCTTTTTTACCATTCTACCTTGGGCTATTCCCAAAAAGTCACGGACGTCTCTGCGGTGAGCATTACCGTTGGCGACCTCGATCGCGAAGTTGATTTTTTTGTACAAATCCTTGATTTTAAAAAAATTAAAGTAGAAACAAAAAAAGGCGCAGCGGTGGCAAAACTGTTTGGATTGACTGAAAAAACGGCCTCTGTTCGGATTGCTACCCTGCAACTTGGTAAAGAACAGATTCAGTTGATGGACTTTGACGGAACAAGCGAAGGAAGGCCCGTTCCTGCCGACACGCGTAGCAACGATTTGTGGTTTCAGCATCTTGCAATTGTGGTAGCGGATATGGATTCGGCTTATCAAAAACTGTTGCGCAATCAGGTGCAGCACGTTTCTACTTTTCCGGAAACGCTGCCGGATTATTTACCGAATGCAGCCGGTATTCGGGCTTTTTATTTTCGCGATCCGGAAGGACACAACCTCGAACTAATCTGGTTTCCGCCTGGTAAAGGCAATGTAAAATGGCAGACGCAAAACAAGAACGGGCAAGCAGGCGTGTTTTTAGGGATTGACCATACCGCGATTGCTATTGCTGACACCAAGCAGAGCATGGCTTTTTACCGCGATGCTTTGGGATTGGACTGGGGCGGGCATTCAGAAAATTATGGCCCGGAACAGGAACATCTGAACCAGGTATTTGGTGCGCGGCTCGACATTAATGGATTGCATGCAGCGACAGGTTTTGGCGTAGAATTTCTGCGATATATTGCCCCTCCAGGGGGTAGAATCATCCCAACGGATAGCCGTACGACCGACTTATGGCACTATCATACCGAATTGTTGGTAGATGATTTGCCTGCCGTACTTCAAAAAATGGAAAAACAAGGGTATTCCAAAGGTTATGCCACGGTGGTTTCTTTGGATTCGGTCGATTGCATAATGCTCCGGGATCCCGACGGGCATGCATTGCTTTTAAAAGGTGCTAAGCGCAGCAGCAAAAATTGAGCATTGTACCAGAAAGGATGTCTTTTCCGCCTTAGTGGAAAAATTTATTTGTCCTCGTTTTTTTACTTTTTTCTTTAATGTAACGTGGGTAACGTACCACCAAAAAGCGTTCCCAGACCTTTGTGCCAATAAGTTCAAATCACATTTTTCAAGCACACCAACACAAAAAAACATGAAGTATCTCTTATTTCTATCCTTGCTTGCTACTCTGTCCCGTTCGGCTTGTGATGCCGATCCGAAAGGCAAAACTTACCTTGTAAACATTGACGATAAGGGCATTATCCTGGACGGCTACGATCCGGTTGCATTTTTTACCGACCAAAAGCCTGTTAAAGGTAGCGCCAGTTTTACGTTCACTTATCACGACGCTGCGTACTGGTTTGCGAATGCGGAGCACCAAAAGATGTTTGCAGCAAATCCCGAAAAATATGCTCCGCAATACGGCGGCTATTGTGGGTATGCAGTATCGCAGGGCCACCTTGCTCCCATCCATGTAGAGTTTTTCGCGCTTTTGGACGGACGGCTCATTCTTCAAAACAACCAACGCGCATTGGACGGCTGGAACGGCGACGCAATGAGTCTCCAAAAAGCAGATAAATACTGGCCGGAACTGCTTTCGCGCAGTGGAAAACCCTTTATTCCTGCCGAAGAAAAGAAAAACCTGCTGAACCGGAATGCTGCCGATGCCGTGGCGGAGGGTTATGATGTTGTTTCCTATTTGCTTGAACAAAAGGCAGTTAAAGGGGATGAGAAAAACGTAAAACCTTACAATGGCGGTCTTTATTTCTTTACCAGCAATGAAAACAAGCAAATGTTCAGTGCCGATCCGACCAAATTCGCACCGCTTTATGGCGGTTATTGCGCTTATGCAATGAGCCTGGGTTTGCTTCGCCCGGTTGACCCCATGAGTTTTCAAATCGTGGATGGTCATCTGTTACTCCATGGTGCCCCATCAGCATTAGCAAGTTTTAGTAAAGACATTCCCGGCAATAAAGCCAAAGCCGACCAAAACTGGTCCATCCTCCTCGCTAAATATCCTCAAGGAAAAAGCGGTTACGACGATGCGCCTTCAACCCCAAAAAAATAACAATCCAAATTTAATGTTCACCGATGCATGGTATGTCTTGCCAAATAGCCAACAAAGCCAACAAAGCAAGACATATCACGCCAAATAACAAACAACATGAAAACGATTTTATTATGCTGCGTTGGGCTTATGCTTGCCTTGGCGGGAAACGCACAAGTGGCGCAAACTGCAAACCTTACCCTCGAAGGCGCCCAAAAAGTCATAGATGCGGCCATCGTTTATGCCAAAGCAAACCAATCGCCAGGCGGCTCTATTGCCGTGGTGGATGCGGGTGGTCACCTGCTTATGTTTGAACGGCTTGACGGTTCTTTCCCTGCTTCTGCTACGGTTTCGATCGAAAAAGCCCGCACCGCCGCCCTGTTTCGTGCTGAAAGTAAAAAACTTGAAGACGCCATCAATGGCGGTCGTGAGGCGCTTATTACGGTTGGTTACACCTTCCTACAGGGAGGCGTTCCGATTCTTTACAACGGCCAGGTTGTCGGAGCCATCGGCGTCAGTGGCGCTAAATCGGCCGATCAGGATCGGGAAATTGCAACTGCGGGAGCGGACGCTTTGCTGAAATAATCCTTTTCAAGAACAAACGCTTCCAAACACCTTACATCTAAATCATGAGACATCTAAAACAGATTCCAATACTGCTCTTCTTTTTGAGCGCCTCCTTTTTGACTAAAACCTCTGCTCAAGAACACCGCGATTTGGCCATCGGGCAGGCGGCCGCGATTGCTGATCTTCGCACAAGTTTAGGTGCCAATGCTTTGAATGCCCAATGGAAATTCCAGGAAGCCACGATCGTAGAAATGCCGTTCAAGCGCCCTGGTCCAAGTCAGCAGGATCCTTTGCTTTTGTATCCAACGGGCGCTACAAGCAACACCCATGCCTTGTCTCCAAAAGCAAGTGCGGCTAATTTTGATGACAAGGCCTGGGAAATACTCGACCCAACGACCCTGGAAACCCGACGCGGAACTGGATTATTGTCTTTCGTATGGTTTCGAATAAATATTACCATACCCGAGAAGTTGGGAAGTTTTCAGACGCTTGGTACTACGGCCATGCTTGAAATCGTTGCAGATGATTATTCCGAAATTTTTGTCAATGGCAAATTATCTAAGGCCTTAGGCCAAACAGGCGGGGGAGCCATCTCTGGTTGGAACACGCGCAACCGGGTGTTACTTACCCAGGATGCCAAGCCGGGACAACAATTTCAGATTGCAATTTTGTGTGCCAATGCGCCTTTTGCCGATTTGCCGGAAAATTATATTTGGTTGCGATCCGCTACGGTTGACTTTTACAAATCAATGCCCTCTGCATATCCGGATGCTCAAAACCTGGGGCGTCTGGAGCAAATTGAAAAGTCATTCGAAAATGTTGTAGCCCTCGATGCAAAACTGGAAAAATTAGCCACCGGATTCCAGTTTACCGAAGGGCCGGTTTGGCATCCAGATGGTTTTCTGTTGTTTAGCGATCCAAACACGAATGTGATCTATCGTTATGAGCCTTTTACGCAAAACGTTTCTGTGTATATGACGAAAAGTGGCTATGCCGGGTTTGATATTGGTGAGTACCATCAACCAGGTTCCAACGGCTTGGCCATCGATGCAGCGGGTCGGCTGATTGTTTGTCAACATGGCAATCGCAGGGTAATTCGCCATGAAACCAAAGGTCCCATTACCGTGCTTTCCGACAACTATCAAGGGCAAAAGTTGAACAGCCCCAATGACCTGGTGCTAAAATCAGATGGTACCGTATATTTTACAGATCCACCTTATGGTTTGCCTAAAAACTACAACGACCCAAAAAAGGAAACCCTCAACCAGGGCGTTTATCGGGTAAAAAACGGGAAAACAGAACTGCTCAGCACCAATTTGGGCGGTCCAAACGGTATCGCTTTCAGCCCGGATGAGCGTTTCCTCTATGTTTCCAATTGGGATATTCGCGACATCCATCACACCAAAACATTGTGGCGCTTTGAGGTGGACAGCGATGGCAAATTGTTCAATGGGAAAGTATTCTATGATTTCAACTTTACAGACGGCGATGAGGCCCTTGATGGTATCAAAGTGGATCGAATGGGCAACCTTTTCGTATCTGCCCCCGGCGGAGTTTGGATAATTTCCCCAGAAGGAAAATACCTCGGTAAAATTGTGGGCCCCGAGCGTCCAGCTAATATGGCCTGGGGCGATGCCGATGGCAAAACACTCTACCTTACCGCGCATACAGGATTGTATAAAATCCGAACAGTAAATGGAGGGAAAATTGCTGCAAAAAATTGAGGGCTGAGATACGCTAATTAACTAAAAATAGAATTTTTAAGTGTAATGATGGGAGCCGAAGTTTTCAAACAGACTGCGGCCTCCATTGTTGTATATATGAATCACTACTTTTTGTAATAATTCCGTACCCCTGGCAACAGGGCCGTAAATAGGAGTGGAATTGCATAAAGCATGTAAAATGTCTGCAATCCGCCCACGCTTTGCACGAAAATATTTTCAACTTGTATCCAGATCATAAGCGCAAACGCAACATAAATGCTCTAAGTCCATGCCCAATACATATCTGGAAAAAAATTAAAATATTCTGCAAACGTACTTTTCCTTTTATGCAATAAAAAATACACCAAAACACCTGGAAAGAGGCCTAAAACCAGGAAAAGAATAATGCCCGGAACTAAAAAATTGGCAAAAGGCGAATACGCCAAAATGGATAAAGGCAAGCCGCCAAGCAGTTTTCCAGAAGGGGAAATAATCAATGCAGCACCTCCGAATAAAGCGCCTAAACTGAGGAAACTCAACAAGAAAAGATGCACATTGCGCGCCATTTTAGATAAATAAACGCCTTTATTTTGCATAAAATCCTATATAATAATTTTTTAAATTTGTTTTGTTGTTTTTAATAAACTCAAATCAAATCCCTGCTCTTTTAGTCTATTTAAAATGCCATTGTAAATTGCCAAATCAAGCGTTGCGGTTCTTGAAAGTATCCATAAGTATTTTT
The DNA here is from genome assembly GCA_040397785.1 of Saprospiraceae bacterium. GTDB lineage: Bacteria > Bacteroidota > Bacteroidia > Chitinophagales > Saprospiraceae > M3007. The sequence continues at coordinate 55,514 of JBBAVI010000013.1, forward strand.
TATTAGGATGACTAACGACCGCGTAGCCATAATCATCTGCCAAATCAATGATCCAGTATTTTGCGCGGAAGGGCCAGAAAAACTGCACTTTCAATTTCGCATTGCCACTGTTTTTAACCACAAATGCTTTTCCTTTGATATAGGAAGTTTTGCCGGTCACGCTGTCCTTGTTGCATTTGTTTTCAACGACCACAAAGCCTTTGTCGCTTGGGGTGTAGGTTGCAGTTGTACAGTTGCATCCTTTTTGGAACCGTTGTGGAAAAGAGGCGATTTCATACCATTTACCTGCATATTTATTCAAATCGACAAAAGGCACGGTTTGAAGCGTTTGTGAAACGGCGGCTACAGTAAGCATAGAAAATGTCAACGTTAATAAGAAAGAAGAACTTGTCATAGTATCCAGAAAAGGTTGAAAAAATGCACTTTGGGGATTTACAAAATCATTGGAACGGCGCAAAGATGCGGGGGCAATTGGTTCCGCGATTTACATAAAGCGGAAAATGTATTACACGAATCCCACATTGATCGAGTTGGTACATATTGGTTTTGGGCGCGATATGGTAGTTACAAATGAAAAATGAGTGCTTCCTAATTTTGATTTTCACCAATTTTGGGAAGCACTCATTTTTTAAAAATTTAACACAAATAAAAGATAATCAACCCTTTACCTTTACAACCTTTCCCCAAAAGGCACCCAAACGGATGGTATACACCCCTTCTGGCAGATTTTTTAGGTCTACAGCCTCCTGCGCATGCGCGTGTACCAATGTACGCACCATCCGCCCGCTCAGGTCCGCAACCTGCACCCGCGCCGGGAAGGCAATACCTGCATTTTCAGGCAAAACCAATTGAACCGATTCAGCCGCAGGATTAGGGTAAATATTTAATTGATTGATTGTTAATGGTGTTTGTGTTGCCGAAATCGCTTCGCAATCCAGTAAATTCGCACAATTGCATTTCCGAGCCATTTCCGTATCCGTAAACAGGCTATACGTATTGTTCACGTCCTTATTGTCCGGATGTTGGGCCGTACGGCCATCGCATTCCAGAAACTTGTTGTCGTAATAATTCGTCAGCCGGTAATGTACGCTGTTGTCGCAGTCTCCCTGATCGTTGTACACAATCACATCGCCGCCCACTTCCACAGTACCCGACAGTTTATAATTGATCACAACGGGGCGCATACCGATCAGCGCATTGCCTGCCATGGTAACATTTTCAACATATGCATGGCCTTTGATCACGGCATTTTCGGAATATGTACCGCCCGTAACGACTGCATTATCCAACACCTGCACGTTTCCACTCAAGTTTGCATCGCGCACAATGGCCGTTTGTTCAATGCGCACATTGCCGCTGATTTGTGCGTTGCCCAACACGATCGCGTGCGGACCCACGTACACACTGGCCGCTACATTGGCCGAATTTTGTACCCAACCGCCGCCATTGGTATGCAATTGACCATCGTTTTTGAGTTGCGCGCGGAACAAGGCAGGCGCTTGAAAACCCTCCGGAACGGCCCCATTGATCGAAAATTCGTACGGAAAACGGAAATGTTTGGGGTATCCGGCCCAGGTATTGTTGCTATCGGTGGTGGTAATTTGATCGTAAGGAGCGCCCATCACCACCAAATACAAAGCCGTTTCATCATTTTCAAGGCTAAAATTGATTTCCGCTTCGTTTTCAGCGTACGTCGGACTATAACGACTCAACGTGCCATCCGCTTTAGCCGCCACAAAACCATAACGCCAGCCAGCGTGGGCATTGGCTTCGGTGTGGCCTTTAAATTTGATAATCACCGCGCAACTATCCGGGTTCGGATGCAGCGGAATTACATTGTAGGCAAATTCTTCCGGCGCTTGTTCGATGGGCATTTCATACCGCTCGCTCGAGCCTGGAACCTTCCGTAAAATACTAAAGGTAGCGTGAATCGATTGTAGCGAATACAGCAGATCATTCCGGCGTGCATTGCGGAAATTGACACCTAATTTATATAAGTCAAAATCGTAGGTCGCCATACGCCGGGCATATTGGTACAAACTGTCGTTAAATTGCGCTTGGGTGTACCCATTGATGCGTTTGTACGTTTGCAATGGATATTCATAACTATCGGATTCGCGCCACAACCGCGAGACCATTTCAGGGCCTTCCGAAATAGCCAAAGCCATCAGCAAAGCGTAGTTTTCGTAGGTATTTTTCCAGTCGCCCCAGGTTTCCAAGTGGTACACATCCATGCCCCATGCGCCGACTGCCTGGGGGTAAATGAGGTTGCGCATATAATTGGCGTGGGTTTCCCAAAAGATCCCGGCATTGTACCAGGAACCGCCCAGCCCATTCGACAAACGATAATCAATCGTGTTTTGCGCCTGCATGCTGTGGGCAAATTCATGCGCAGCTACCCCGCCATCCCGAATACCGTTCGGATGCACCCAAAACGCGCCGATAATGCCATCCGCATCGCCGCCGTTGGCAAATCCTTGTGCGCCATCGGGCCCCCAAGTGCCATAGATCACGATAACCACCTTGTATTGGCTCATTTTGGTTCCGGGCGCATCATCCAGAAAGCCTAATTCCTTAAAACGGGTATAAATATACTCCATCGTATCCAAAATGGCGGCAGGATCAAAGCGCAACTCCGAATCCGCATATACAGAAGGGTCGCTGCCAACAGTATTGCCCCAAATTAGGATAAAATTCTCTGATTGACGGGTTTTATCCCAGCTGAATTGTTTGCCATCCACCGTGTTGGTATCCTGCAAATAATAGGGGATGTGGATCATTTTCTGGGCATCTAAAGTGCCTATGAACAAATAGAACAAGACAATGGCAGGTAGTATTCTTTGCATTGCGCACGTAAATTTATTGTGAAGAGAAACTTTTATCGACAAATATAAGTGCTACCGCGCAATGATGGTTAAACAAACCGCAATTCTCGCCAGGCCTTTTGCTGTGCCTTGCTCAAAAACGTCCAGGCAACAATCCGCGTAGTTTTGTTGCCCGTGCCCATCGGAATCGTTTTTACCTCTGCCGCAGCAGCCGTAACCAGCGCTTCTTGCACCGCTTTCAGGTTGGATTGTTTGGAAACCAGGGTCGTAAACCAAAAACAGGTGTGCATAAACTGCCGACTCTGTTTCACCATATCTAAAATAAACCCGCGTTCGCCGCCTTCACAGGTAAGTTCGCTGGGTTGCCCGCCAAAATTCTGCACCGGAACCTTGATTTTGACCATCTTTTTTCCCCTTAAATTGGCCAATTTGCGAAAAGTGCCAAACTCAGCCTCCTCCATGCTCGCATGAAAGGGCGGATTACAAATGCTAAAATCAAAATATTCCCCCTCTTGTATAATGCCGTAAAAAATATCCTTGGGGTTGCTTTGTAAACGACAGACCACTTTTCCCGCTAACACCGGATTGTTGTCCACGATTTTTTGGGCCGACTCCAATGCAACGGGGTCAATATCCGAACCCACAAACGACCAGCCGTACGCCTTGTTGCCCACCATCGGGTACACACAATTGGCCCCAATGCCAATATCTAAACACGTTATTTTAGGTCCAACCGGTATTTTACCAAAATTACTACCGCCCAATAAATCGGCCACATGGTGCAAATAATCCACCCGGCCCGGAATCGGCGGACACAAATAACCCTCCGGAATATCCCAGTAATCAATATCATAGTGGAGTTTCAGCAAAGCCCGGTTCAGCATCTTTACTGCTGCCGGATTGGCAAAATCAACCGTTGCGTCGCTATATATATTCTGGGTAACAAAGGGCGCCAAATCCGGACAAACCCCAATCAATGCCGTGAAATCATACCGCTCCCGATGTAAATTACGAGGATGTAATTTCGGTTTCAACTGCGGGTGTACTGTTCTCCCTTTCGACATTGCTCTAATTTTAAGAAAAACACAAAGATAGCCCCAATTTTTCAACCGCTTGCGTTGCTTGCGCTGGGTTCCACCCAGTGCATCGATCCATCGGGTTCCACCCGATCTACTTTGCTCGCGCTGGGTTCCACCCAATGCACGTTTACAACCCCACAATCGTTTCCTTCAGTTTTTCCAACAACACCCCACAAATATCGTGGTGTAAATTCAGTAAAATCGTTGGTATTTACGGTATTATAAATTGAAAATTACCTGGGAGACTGCAAAATAGCCTTCCCAAAAGCAATACTTTTGAGAAGGCTTTAATTTGTCACATATCGCACCATTGCAATACAACCCTACTGCAATTTCAAATGAAACTTCCCTTCCGTTAAATTAATCTTTGGGTCCAAGTCCCAAGAGTTAGGACCTGTTACATTTTTTTCTTTGGTGAAAAATTGAAAACGACCTTGCACTGTACCAGCTATAGAATCGATAGAAACCACTTCGATAAAATGATCATTGCGGGTGCTATCAATTTTATAAGTTCCGATCAATTGATCGTAATCTTGGTCTACAAATAAAACCATCTGCGGAATGTAATCAACCTCATACCAATGGTTATACGCCTCCAAACTATATATACCTTTCTTGGCAGGTATATCATATACAGAACACCCGTAACCTCTTAAATAAGGGTCTCTGTAGTTCGTAGAAATAACGAATACCTGTTTGTCTTCAGTATAATAAACCGTTTGTGCATTAAAAGACAATAAAACGCCATTTTTCAAACAAGTGCATTTCCCCAATTCAATGATATCGTTCAAGGTATCCGTAGTGCTTGTTAGCGTGTCTATAGGAGTTTTTATAACAGGTGTAATGGGCGATTGCTCTTTTTGGCAAGCATGGCCCAAGAGCAGTATGGTTGTGATTATTAGAATAAATCGAAGCATGGCTTAATTTGAATTTTGAATGATGAATTTTAAAGATTTTGTTCCATGTGTTGAAACCAATTGCAATGCATACAGGCCATTTGAAAGACCTTGTGTATTTAATTGAAAAAGGCCTTGTTCTACTTGTTGGGCAATCCCGGAATACATGCGGCGTCCATCGGCATCAAAAACGTTTGCCCACAAAACCGGATCATCGTTTGTTCTGTATTGAATCAATAGCAAGTCATTGGAGACTGGATTCGGATATACCATCGGGTCAACCAGCGTATTCTGGTCATTTTGGATGGTAATACCAGGCGATCTTTCAATACATAAACAACCATTGGGCATCTGAATTTTTTGGATTCGGCTTACAACAACCCCGTCTGCTGAAATAATGATACATTTAATCCAATACGTTGGGCAGGAAGGGTGCTCCAAAAGGGTAATGGTTTGCCCGGTGCCTAACAATTGAAGGTTGTTGCTGTTAAAAACACCCGTTTGGTTCCAATACCAGCTAACAGTGTAAGGACCGTAACCAGGTGTTCCAGTGGGTGGGGAAACGATATTTGCGCTGAACACTACTGGTGCATTGCAATTCGGAGTATTAATAGTGAATTGTAAATCTGTATCTTCTAGGTACGCTGAAACATCGCATCCTGTATTGCGAATTTGCTTGGCATTATTTGATGGATATTGATTATTATCATCCAGGCCCGTGGGATTCCCCGCAAACAGAACCGAAGGGTTGGAATAGTTCAGAATACGCATATCAGATTGTATCGTGAAAGCATAGGTGTTTCCACTGTTGGACGGTAATTCATAAATTGATTCAGGGGGGAACTGGAGACCATAAGACATTAGGGTATGCCAGGAATCTATATATTGTATTGTTTGTGCAGGGAGTTCTTCATCTACAGGCAAAAATCTATAACCATGTGCACATACACCTGTTTGGTCGTTCCCCAAATAGAGCGGCCAGGCATGTCTGCATCCAAATAAATGTCCAAGTTCATGGGCAAGTGCATATACACTTATGGTGTAGGGTACTTCCACTATGGAATACGAATTGTTAAAATTCGGTGAAAATTCATCTATAGTCGCTATGCCACCAGCATTAAAGTAGTCATATCCGTGCTTTGTTAGCAATACGACAAAATCAGCTGATTGGGAAATTCGTTCGTCAAATGACCACGTAGTTAATTTCCCCAAATCTGTTTCTATTGACAAAGCATCAAGAGGAATCGAAAACGGAAATCCCCCCTTTTCTATCCATTTAATATGAATTTCCTTATTGGGGATGTCACTGTTAGAAAATGCCATATTATTCACAATCTGGGCAAGTTGCATTAGGGTGCACGCTACCATAATGTTGATCTGCCCAGGTTTTTGCTTCAGGTGTAACAATGACCAACACCGTAATTACGGCTGGACAAGTATTGTAAGTAGTTGTATCTCTGCAAATTATAGGGCCGGGCGGCAAAGAATTACCGTCTTCTGAACTATTACCACAACCAGGCGAATTGGAATTATTGCGCTCTATAAATGCCTGATAATTATCCGTTAAGGGGATTAATTCATAAAAATGGTTACTTACCTGAATAAAACCGCTTTTTTTGTTGTTCTTGGTAACAAAGGCGGCATAACCTGGCCTGTTTGTAAGCCTACCTGCCCATGAAAAACCACTGGTGTCATCGGTTATGAGGGTTGCTTCAATAAGGACGGTATCGGTTGTGCCAGGAACCACAAAAGTCAGGGTTCCATTAGACTGAGCAGTTCGTACATCCAGGGTTGAAACCAAGCGGACGCTTTTGTTGTGCAAGGTATCTTGCAAGGTAGCAAAGCGGGAATACGTTTGGGTTGTTAACAAACTCGAAGGATTCGAATAGATGGTCATGAACTGTGCGTTCGCTTCACTGAAGGATAAAACTCCTGTCATAAAAAGGAGCAGCAATCTTACCAAACTGAAGCATCTTAAATGCGCGGGGGGGCAAAAAACTGGATTTTCATAAATTTATCAAATTTGTTAATGGATGAATAATTACGTTTTTAAAGGTTCAGAACAGGATAATCCGTATGATATCACGGAACCCAAAAAAACTAAACCTCAATTATTTAGTCAAAGACCATCAATGCATGTATAATATAGATCCTATTGACCTCTAAAAAATTTCATAATGCTTACATGCTCTACAAAGTTACAAAAACCAAACAAGTTTCAAAATTAATTTTTGTTAATTCTTAAACTTATTTGGTTCTATGTAATAGGTCTTTCTGGAGATATCCTGATCATTCCAGAACTTCTTCCCACTCTCTATTGTTTAACAGCGATATTTTCCCGTAATTTTGTGGATGAACACTTAGCTGGCAGCACTTCCAACCTCTGCGTGCTTTGAAACTTGGGCCAGGACTGCGTCCCACCTTGTAAGTAAAGGGTTCAACCCAATACGCCTTCATCACAACCTCACAATCGTTTCCTTCAGTTTTTCCAGCAGTGCCACATATATCGCCACCCCTTCTTCTATTTCCGCCACATAAATAAACTCATTCGCCGAATGGCTGCGTGCACTATCGCCAGGACCCATTTTCAGCGCCGGAAATTTCATCTGTGCTTTATCCGAAGTAGTAGGGGAGCCATAATAAGTACGTCCAAGTGCCAAACCCGCCTGCACCAACGGGTGCTCCACCGGAATAATCGACGAGCGCATCACCATGCCTTGTGGTATCAATTCACTTTGGAGGTTTTGCTTCATCTCTTCCAGAATTTCCTCCAAGGTGTACATCTCATTCACCCGTACATCAATCAAAAAATCGCAACGATCCGGCACCACATTGTGTTCAGAACCCGAATTTATCGCAGTTACCGACATTTTTACCGGTCCCAGGAATTCAGAAACCAACGGAAATTGCTTGTTGCGAATCCAGTTAATATCATCCATCGCCTTATACAAAGCGCTTTCGCCTTCTTCGCGGGCGGCATGACCGGCCTTGCCACGCGCCACCGCATCAATCACGATCAGGCCCTTTTCGGCAATCGCCATTTGCATTTGCGTCGGCTCGCCCACGATGCCAAAATCCACCCGGCCCAAAATGGGGATCACCATTTCAACCCCTTCTTCACCCGGAATTTCCTCCTCCGCGCTGGCGCAATAAATCAGGTTAAACGGCAAATCGGTCTCGTCATAAAAATATAAAAAAGTAGCCAATAAGCCCGTCAAAGCACCACCTGCATCGTTGCTACCCAAGCCAAATAACTTCCCGTCAATGATTTCGGGCAACAACGGATCGCGGGTATAACCCTTGTTCGGCCGCACTGTATCGTGGTGCGAATTGAGCAAAATAGTCGGTTTGCTCTCGTCATAATGCCGGTTTTTAGCCCAAATATTGTGCAACAGGCGGTTGGTTTCGACGCCACGTTCTTGCATAAACGCCTCAATAATCAGGGCCGTGGGTAGTTCTTCCTTGCTAAAAGATTGCGTTGCGATCAACTTTTGGAGCAGGCCGATGGCATCTGCGGCAAGGGTTTGTATACGGATGTTCATTCCTTTGGTTTTATAAACATAAAGATCCTGCCCATACCGCGAAGCATGCGAAGTGAATGACAGGATTTCGGGGGCAAAGAACGGAAGAAATAAAAAAAGCGATTCTGATTGATGAATTAATTTTTTAAAAATCCACCTTTCTCACTTATGTTTTTTCGGGAGGACTACACGAATACTTGAGATCGGATCGAAATGGTTCCGACAAACTATCCCAAACACAATGTCAAAATCTAAAAAGATGAATCGTCTCACAGCCTATGTTTGTTTTTTTCTGTTTTGCTCCGCTATTTCGTCTGCGCAGCAAGTCACCCTGGCTACCCCTGCCAGTGAAATCCAAAGGGCTTGCAAAGTGGACCCTGCAGGCGGCTATGTAACTGTTGGTTACAATGCTACAAGTGGAAAGATGCAGTACGTTCGATTTTCCGCTGATAAAATAGTAAGTAACAAAAATGAATATGCTGTTACAGGAAGAACCTTCCGGCCTTCGGATATTCAGCCTGCAATCGCTGTACCCGGATTATCGGCGGGTTTTTGGATTACCGGAAATGCGAATACGACGGCAACTAAAAAAATGTTTGTCCAGCGCATTGCCAGTAATGGAACCACACTATGGAGTAAAGAGGCAAATACCACCTTGGAGCGCGGAGCCAGGGCGGTGGTGCCTTTCGGCAACAGGGTGATTGCGGTTGGTATGAAAAGCGATGGAGTGCCCATGTTGACTTGTTTTTCTGCCGATGGCTCGGTTTTTTGGGGCCCTTTCACGTATCAACATCCTACGTTTACGTTAAATGCCGAATCTGCTACCTTGGTTGACAATAATGTGATTGTGACCGGGTCCAGCCAACGCTTTGGGGAGGCGGGCAAGGCCATGACATTTGCCATTAATGCCTTAACGGGCACCGCTGTTTGGTTTGCGAATTATGGTGTAAACACAACCGCCCAAAACACAGGTTTGGATATCGCGACCCAACTGGTCGGTGGCATCAGACATGTGGCCGTGATTGGTTCTTCTTATGGCGGTGTGAACCGCGATATTTATTTTATGCGCATCAACCCTTCCAATGGAGCATTGTTAGCTGGAAAATTGATCAGCGAAACAACTTCAAGCACCGAAGAAGGCCGCTCTATTTGCGCAGCGAACGGTAAATGGGCCATAACAGGTCGTCGTATGACCGATCGGGTATTTTTTATGGAATTATCGAGCGCTGGCGTCCCGGTAGCAACTTCCGCGCGGACTTACCCTTTGGCAAAATCAAGTAGTATTGTAATGGAGTCGATCGACCGGGATGCAGCTGGCAATTATTTTATTGCAGCCCACGCAGGCAGTTTTGACTACCATGATATTTGGGTTACCCCGAATGGGCAATCGCCTTGTTCTGCGAGTGCCGCGTTCTCTATGACAAACAGCACGGTAACAGCATCTTACACAGACACGAATCTTAGTCGGGCCAACGGTAACAGCTGGAGCAGCCTCGGAATCGGCATGATTGATTTCAGTTTGACGACTACCTATCATCATAATTTTAACATCAATCCGACGATTAGCCAAGCAGTTATTTGCCCTTGCGATCCCGGACCATCCGAACTCTGCATCAACCCCTCAAGCGGTACTGCCCCTTATGCTTTTCAATGGTCTAATGGCGCAATTCAAAACTGCATCAGTGTAAACCCAGCTGCAACAACGATTTATTCCTGTGTTACGACAGACGCAACGGGGTGTACCAGCAATCTTCAGATGCTTGTAAAAGTGCTCAATTCGAGCACTATACCAGAAGGCATTGCGGCTTCTTTGATCACGAGTACCAGCGCACAGGTAAACATGACGACAGCAGCCTGCTATTCCGATTACAAGGTGGTGTATCGTCCTTTAATTCCAGGTGCAATGTCCGCAGTAATCTATTCGCCTTCCTTACCTGTCAACTTAACAGGCTTAACTTGCAATACCTTGTATGAAGTGTACATCAGCGCGGGCATGTGTGGTGTTTATACACAGCAAGCGGGCGTTATATTCAAAACGGCACCCTGCCTGGGTGGAGCAGGGGAAGATCGTTCGGCTGATTCAGACACATTTATAAGTACAGATGGCAGCATGGCGGCCTATCCAAATCCTACCACCGGGTACCTCCATTTGGATTGGGAAACCATGGGTCGTTTAAAGGAAATTCAAGTGGTTTCCATTGAGGGCAAACTTATATCCCAACTTTATCCAACAACCGAAAGTATGATGGACCTCGATTTGAGCGCGATTCCTGGAGGGCTTTATGTGATCAAGGGCATTTCGGAAACGGGTAAGTTCGTATCCGTCCGAATTATGAAGGAGTAACGGTAAATAAACATTTAGCCTGAAAAAGCTGCTACTCATCAAATGGGTAGCGGCTTTTTTTCTTGTGTGTAGCAGCGCTACGCACAAGAAAAAACGAAGAAATGCGGGAAATGCGCGTTTTTACTTCGTTTTCAACTTCCCGCCGCAACAAGTCTATACTGCATACTAAGGTTTAAAGTACTATTTTAAGGTATATGAAAACCAACAAAATAAATACAAAAGAAAGTTACCCAATATTCCCGAATGGCTATCTTCGCCTATTCTAATGGACATTTTTAAGGAAAAACAAACTGAAAACGCATTGAATGGTTTTTTTTAAGTCAGGAAAGAATGTTTTCGCAGATGAAGAGTTCTTCCTGCAAGCAATTCATAGCGGGGATTCGAGGGCGATTGTTTATTTACAGGACAAGGCTACCGGGTTTACCAAAAGTTTATTGCAACAAAAGCAATTGCCACAATATCTCCTCGGGGAGGTGCTGAATGAAGGGTCAATTATTTTTATAAAAAAGATCCGAACGCCTGGTTTTGCGCTGCATTCAGCGAAAGTTTCTACCTATTTTCTGGAAATAATAAAAAATGTGGTTTCCAATAAAACCCGGGGCCGGCAATATGCGGCACAGGAAACGCTGGAAAACGTGGTTGAATTATCAGACCATTCCGTCTCGGAATACTATTCCCGAAAGGAAAACATGGAATTGGTCGCAAAACTTTTGAGTCAAATCGGGCTCCCTTGTTCAAACATCATCACCCTGAAATACCTGGACGGGTACTCTGACGAAGAAGTGGTACAGGGAAAACTTTCGCCATACACCTCGGTCGAATCATTGCGCGTCAAACGAAGTGATTGTATGAAAAAGATCAAAGAACAGGCGCTGCATTGGAAATCGGATCAATTATAAAAATAAACCCGATTTCCGTTAAGGTTTTTTAATGCTACCTACACTACTGCATACAGGCAATGGAAAATTACTCAGATGATATAGAAGCATACCTGGACAAACGAATGTCCGATGCCGATCGTAAAGATTTCGAAGCGAAATTGCAAACCGATTCCAGTCTCCAGCAGGAATTGGAAGCATTCCGAAATCTGCGTACAGACCTGGCGTATCTCCACGCGACCAGGGATGTTGCTGCGGCTGCGGAATGGCGTAAGGTGCACCAAAGGAAGCAAAAGCGCAGACTTTGGAGGATAACAGGCTTGCTGGCTTTATTGCTGACGATCGGCTTCTTTCGGTGGCCACATTTTTGGCAAAAAAGCACCACGGTGGAGCAAAGTCAGCAAGTGCCACCCAGCATTTTGCCCGGAAAGGAAGCACCGTCGCTTAATCCGGTGCCTCCAACAAACGAACGCACGCCCCCCGCTGCCAAACCATTGGAAAAAAGTCAGCCCATTGCAGGTAACCTGAAAAACATGGAAAAAACGGGTGATGATATATACCGGGATTTGCCGAAAGAGCCCGTGGCGCCCCAATACCGAACGTTTTTCGAAGGCCAGATGAAGACTTTCAAACCTGTGGTAGCGCGCAAAGCCCCCTGGTCGCGCATTGTCACGGCTTTAGAAAAAGGGCAACCGGACCAAGCTTATGCATTGCTGAAAAAAATGCCGCCCGAAAATGACACAACCATCTACCTGCAAGCCGCATCAGCGCTTCTGTTACAACGGCCTGCTGCTGCGGAATCGCTGCTTTATCCATTAATTACCAATAAAAAATGGGAAACAGAAGGGCGGTATCTGCTGATATGGGTCTATTTGTTGCAAGGAAATGAAGCGCTGGCAAGTGCCGCATTAAAACTATTGCCCGATGATTACAGGGATAAAAAATCATTAACCACTTTTCTGGAAAGATAAAACGGGGGAGTAAGATTGCTAAAAACCATGAAAAAACACGGCGTCCTGGTCCTTGCTTGTTGCCTTTTTGCGCGTATTGCTTTCGGGCAATCGAATCCGGTTGATTCCAACTTTGAGCGCCTCAAAGTAATGGTTGATGCGCATGAATTTGCTTCCGCTTTTTCGCTGGCAGTTCAAATCAGGGATGAAGCAAAGCGTACAAATAATCCGGTCAGTTTGGAGCTTGCAAAGGCTGAGATGGGGCTAGGATTCGTATTAGTGCGGATGGGAAAAGAAATTCCTGCAGATTCAGTGTTGAACCTTGCGGCCAATATTTGCAAAAACTCGGAAAAAGAAGCGGGCCTTGAATTAGCGGCAATATTGAATATCCATGCAGAATTATACTATCAACAAACCAAATACGACGAAGCACTTGATCTGCTGAAGCAAGTAGAAGCCATTCGATTAAAAAAATTAGGCGAAAACCATATTTCAACACTGGGCATACGCAACAATGTGGCGAACCTCCTGATGAATATGGGTCAATTGGAAGAAGCCGAAGAAATCTTTAAGCACTGTATTGCGATTAGTGAACAAAATGGGCTGACTGACCACGAACTTTACCCCGTTTTGCTGGGAGGAATGGCCCACGCGCTTCACTATGAAGGTCGATACTCCTTATCGATCGCATTTAAGCATCAGGAAGTGGAATGGCAGAAACAAAAACAGGGTGATCAGCACCCATTATATATAGATGCAATTGGAGGCCTGATTGAGATACTCAACGATGCCGGTAACATTGAAATGGTCGATTCTTTACTACAATTGGAAATAGCGTATTGGAAAACGACGGGCGATTCACTCCAACTCGGCGAATCTTACCAGCGACTTGGGATTATACAATCAGGCTTAGGTTTATTCGAAACAGCAGCGGAAAATCTGTTTTTGGCAAAAAAACTGATCTTCCAGGCCACCGAAAATGCCATAAAACGCGTACTGGTGCTGAATGCAATAGCAGACCATTATGGGAGAATAGCGCAATACAAAACGGCGGACGAATACTATTCAGCGGCGTTATTGTATTTAAATAATAAAGAAGATCGTTTGCTTTATCCATTTGTACTCCTCGGTAAATCGGAAATGCTCTTGGAACAACATCGCAACCAAGAGGCCGGTAAATTATTGAAAACCATTGAGAAAATTAGTCAAAAAGACGAACTTCAACCGGTAGACAAGCGGACTTTTCTGAGGTTAAAAGCCAAGTTGGCCATGCATCTCAACAATTGGAAAGAATCGGCGCAATGGTACAAAGAAGCAATCATGCTTGAAAAAAGTACTTTTTATAATAAGGACATAATTGCCCAACTCCTAAAGGCTGAGGCAGCCATGTTTGCTTATTTTGGGAAAAATAAAGAAGCAATTGCCGCCATAAAAGAAGTGCTGGAAATTCGGAAATCTACCGTCTTTGGCTTGGTTGCGGTACTTTCTGATCATCAAAGACAGCAAATATCATCCGACTTGGAGTCAGATTTTTCGCTTTTCGCTAATTTATTGGCAAAAACACCTGCAGACAGTGCCAATAATGCCGAAATCATCAACCTCCAACTATTTTATAAAAACCTCCTGGAGTATGCCAGCAAAAAGACGCAGTCGGTTGTGTTGAATTCAGGGGATACTACGCTGTTAGCCGCCTATGCACAATGGCTGGATTTGCGGGAACAAATCAACTATGCCTATCAATTGCCGGAAGCCGATGTCGAAATGCTGCACATCGACGTAAAACAGTTGGAGCAAATGGCACAAGCATTTGAAAAAACATTTGCACACTGGGGGATTTATAATTTGGAGCAAGAGAAAAATATTGAATGGACCGCGATTCGGGACGCCCTCGGACCAAAGGAGGCCGCTGTCAATATCGTGCGATTTCAACTATTGGAAAACGACGTATTTCGGGATACCAGCCGATATCTTGTATCAATTATCCGAGCGGGCATGATGCAACCCGAAATTTTATTTACGGAGCAGGGCAACGAACTCGAATCCTTTATCATCGGGCAATATCAAAGCGAAATATCCCGAAAAAAAGACTTGTCACCAGAAATTTACAACAAAATATGGGCGCCAATTGCCCCACACCTCGAAGGGATATCCACAGTTTACTTCTCACCGGATGGCATTTTCCACAAAATAAACCTCAATACCCTCCGCAAACCCGATGGTACCTATCTGCTGGAAGGAATTTCGATCATGCTGGTCACGAATATTCGGCATATCCTTGAACAAAAATTGACAACATCCGGGATGGAACCGGGCGTTGCAGCCTTGTTTGGCAATCCTGCATTTAAGCGCAACGTTCTTGCCCAGCCAATACCGACTACAGCACAAAATTATCGGGAAATGTTGATGGATTTGACAGGTAACTTCGAACTAACCCCTCTGCCAGGAAGCGAGCGGGAAGTCCGGGATATCGCCCAAAAACTCGATGGGAAAAAGTGGACGACCGCTGTATTCACCGGCACCGAGGCAACCGAAGATAACCTGAAAAAAGTGAAAAGTCCCAAGGTGCTGCACCTCGCTACTCACGGTTATATTTTAAATACAGAGAAACAAACCAACTTTAAAGGCTTTAAGCGGGCGCAGACCGATAAAAACCCTGCAATGCGATCGATGCTATGCTTCACCGGCGCAGAAGATGCCATCGAAGGCAAATATATTCCGGGCCAGAGCGATGGCATTCTGACGGCTTATGAAGCATCCGTGCTCCAACTGGAAGGAACCGAATTGGTCGTGCTTTCGGCCTGCAATACGGGGCTTGGAAAAATCCAGCATGGGGAAGGGGTGTACGGCTTGCAACGCGCATTTCGTATTGCGGGTGCAAAATCACTCATCATGTCATTTTGGGAAGTAGAGGATGCCGCTACAGCATTACTAATGACGACCTTCTATGAAAACTGGACGTCGGGCATGTCTAAATCGGATGCCTTCCGTAAAGCACAATTGGTCTTAAAAGCCAAATACCCACAGCCGTTTTATTGGGGAAGTTTTGTACTGGTGAATGGATGAGGATAATTATCCGCTTTTGGATTAGTATTTTACGTGAATTGCTTTTGCATAAACTCCAAGAACAAATGTTTTTTGGGCCTTTATCTTTTTCCGCCTGCGTCAATAGATATCTTTTATCAGTGTCTGCATTAAAGATTAGAATTTCACCTGATTTTTCTTTGGGCACATTATTTACTACTAACAATTTATCTTGATTCCTAGTAGGTGCATTAAGTATATCATAGGATGCATGAAAAGTATCAAACCTTATCACAAAGAATCAGAATGCATGTTTGCGAACGGTACCATTAAATTTTGTACGACTGTGCGGGCCTAAGGAATTTCTACTCGGAAGATAACTAATTGATTTACAACACCGTAAAAAGCCTGATACTAACCTTTCAAAGCAAAGAAATTAGTTTAACAGAATGTTATTCGCTAAAAGCAAACCGATAACGGGGTACAGGCTCGCGTACCTTTTCGTTGGTCATAGACAGAAGGTTGGAAAACTTCTATGTCCCTGATGCCGTTTTGCCAACCTGACAAATCGTTCACTTTCTGTTAAACTGAATTTCTGATACTATATTATTATTGCTACAAAGGTCATTGCTTTTTTTAAAGGCGTATGTTACATACTTGGGGTGTAATGTTATATTATTCACACGTTTCTATTGTAATAGTTGTTCGTCTTTTAGGTTTTATGGATGACAGGCAACGGGTGGGGCTTTGTGCAGGTATTGCATTTGTATTCAGTCCGCCCAGAGCCGCTGCTGATTGAAAATATGAAATTTACAGGTATGAGTCAAAGTTCAAAATTGTTTGTCCAGCCGAACCACAGCCCGAATTTACAATTGGTGATGTTCGTTTGTCAAGCCACGCGTACACAAAATCCAATGTTGGCTGTAATGGTTTTCAGTTGTATCTGTTTCGGTATTCAATTGGTGTCAAATTAGTTTTACTTTTAAATAGTTTGCTAAATGATTGTAGATGTTCAAAACCTAATTGATACGCAATTTCACTAACAGTCAAATAAGTTGTAACTAAAACTTCTTTTGCTTTTTCGATTAATCGATGGTGTATGTTTTGTTGTGTATTTTGTCCTGTCGAGCTATGTAACATATTGTATTGTGAGTACGCCAAGCCTTTCATCAATTGCCAAGCAGAAATATTGCTTGCACCAAAATACTTGATTTTTCCACTTCGTACTAAATCGTCTTTATGGATCGAAAGATTTTTGATTGCCTGTCCAATCATTACTTCGGAAAGTCCTTCTGAATAAATGTTTGCCATGTCAATAAAATTCACACCTACTTCTGTGGCGGTTTTAATTTGTTCGTGCACGGCATTTTAGTCAAGATTGCCCGTGTAGCCAAAGAACCCTTTTTCTGCTATAGTTCATTGTGCCTAAACAAAGCGTTGAAACCTTCAAGCCTGTACTTCCTAAAATTTTGTACTTCATCATTTTTCATTTATTTGTGAAGTGCAAAGGTGGGTTCGTTAATAAGATTTGAGTGTGTCCAAAATGCAGTTGATTGTGTTCAAAATGAGTTTTAATTATCTGTTATTTAATGGTAATTTCCAGTTAAATAAAGTTTCCGTTTCTCCACTTTTGATGAAGTCATTATTTTGAAGTACTTTAAATGATGCTGTATTAGTTTTGTCTGTGGAAGCCATGATTGACTTAACCAATGGTTGTGTTTTTGCCCAATCAATAATAGCTGCGACAATTTCGGTCATATACCCATTTCCCTGAAATTCATCATACGTTCCATAGCCAATTTCGATTTCACCATTTGTATTGGGTTCGCCTACAATACATAAGTCCCCAATCATTTTGTTGTCGGCTTTTGAAATTGCTGTCCAAGGGGTTGAATACAAATAATTCTTTGTCTTGTCTGCCACATTTGGAAGTATTGTATTCTCCAACGCATCCTTTAATTCATCGGAGATTATTCTTGATGTTTCATTCAACCCCAATTCTGCTTCCAGTGAATTGTCACATTTAGCATATTTTACTAACTGCTCGTAAGTCAAAGGTTTTAATATAAGTCTTTTCGTTTCTATCATTTTTGTCATCAATTTGTTTAAGTTTTCATTCGTTTTTCATACTGACCATACAACACGTACATGCGCGAACGCCCCACGGCTATCCGGTAAAGATAAACCAGGAGCACTAAATCTCCAAGTTCCTGCAGTTTTTAAATTTATAAATCGGATAATGAATGATTTGATACTCGTCTAATCTTCTCCTTCAATGGTTATGTCCAAAAATTCACTACCAATATTCAGTCCGAGCAGTAAGTCGATCGTTTCATTGTCCGCTGCGACAACGAGTAGTTTGTATGCATGCTGTTCGCCTGAAATTTCAACGTCCTCCATTGCTGTAATCCTAACGGTCATTGATAACGACTTATTGAATGGCACATGATTCAAAGGTAAAGTTTTATCGTTTGTTCTGTGAATATGAAATATATTTTTGACTTGTGTTTCATTTGTCCACAATACAACTTTGTTAATTACCACTCCCGCTCGCGCCAGGTGTTTAACCTTGCACCAATATTCCATAGAAGCAAGTCAACCGCCCTATTTTTTTATTGTTAATTCCATTGAGTTTTAAGTAGTCGCTCTACAAAACGCCTGCCCAGATGAAGAAGCTAGCGATAATATGCCCACCGCAACAAGTCTAATTTATGCAAATACGGTGTTAGCGATGCTGGCTTGATATCCAGGCTTGATAGGTCATTTCAAATTTGATTTCCTTTGTCCCGTGTGTTCCAACTTCCGTCCAGCCTGCCTTTCTGTAAAATTTTTCTGCACGTGTGTTAAAAGCCGTTCCCAGCCAAACCGTGACGCTGGTTTGGGTAAAATACCAGTCCAACATGATATTATGTAGCTGTTGTCCGATACCCTTTTTCTCAAATTTTGGGTCTATAAACAGTGCCCATATATTATTTTCTTTCAAGTCAGCAATAGCAAAACCTATAATTTGCTGGTCAAGTTCGCACACCCAACCTTTTCCCCTTACGGTAATAAACGCTGCACAATCGTCGTCTGTCACTAAGTTAGGGTTAGATAAAGTGTTTTCAGTGACAGAATTTCTTACGATTTGAATTTGTTGTATGTCGTCAATTGTTGCAGGTCTAATCATGATCGTTTATTTTGTTCATTCATTCATTCACGTTTTATGCTTGTCAGATAGGCCACAATGCGCGCGCTGGGTTCCACTATACGCGCACTGGATTCTACTGTGCTCGCGCACGTCTGTAATGAAGTTGCGTTAATCCTTTCTCAAACTGTTTTGTTGAAACAAGTTCTAATTTTTGTTCAGGTCTGCCGTCCTTAAATAGTTTTGTCCCGTTTCCAACTAAAATTGGAATAACAGAAATAGTAAACTCGTCAATTAGGTCGTATTGCAGGAGTTGGTTTACGATTTCTGCTCCACCATCACAAAATATATTTTTTCCGTTTTCGGATTTAAGTTTGTCAACAAGTGCTTTTAGATCTACGGTATAAAACTTTACGGAACCAATCGTTGGTCTTGGTGTCCTTGTAATGATGTAGGCATCTTTGTCTGCATGTGGAAAGTCAAAACCCATCGATATCACTTTGTCATAAGTTTTGCGTCCAACAATTACAGCGTCAACGGTTCTTACAAAGTCAGCATAACCATAATCCTGACCCTCTTGTTCTACAATAGAAAGAAAGCCCAGGTCGTCATTTGGTTTTGCAATGTATCCGTCTAAACTTGTTGCGATATATAATATTACTTTTCTGTCTGTTGCCATTTTGAATTTTATTTTCTTTCCTAGTGGCGTTATAGCCTGACGAGTAATGCGTAGATAAGCGCACATGTCACGCACGCTTGGCAAAGATAAACCAGGAGCGCTCAACCTCCAAAAGCCGGCAAGTCTTAATTTTATTCAATTGATATTGAATGAATTATGGTAAATTACTGACTGGTAAAGTCTCGTAGACGGTCTGCTAAATCTTCAATGTCGTCTTTCCTTGCAATTTGTTGAAGCCAGTTTTTGGGGATTGTGTCAAAGCCATAAAGTAGACCAGCAAGCCCTCCTGTTACGGCTCCTGTCGTGTCGGTATCTTCTCCTAAATTTACGGCTTTTAAAGTCGCTGCTTCATAATTGTCTGTTGTCATTAAACACCAAATACTTGCTTCCAAAGTGTGCAAGACATAACCACTGCTACTAATTTCTTTCTCTGTTAATTCGTAAATATTTCCATTCAATAATCGATCAAATAATTTTATTTCTGCTGGATTTATTAAGCACGAATTTAAGTGATTGGGAATTTCAGTTTGCAGCCTCTTATAAATTTCAAATTTGTCTATTCCATTTATTGTGTGTCGAGCAAATTCAAGATAATAATAGCAAGCAATTATAGAGCGAATGTGTCCGTGCGTAATGGAGGAAACTTGTTTTGTGATTTGGTATCGCTCCGCAAGTTCTTTATCTTTGATATAAACGAGTAGTGGTAAGATTCGCATTAATGAGCCGTTGCCATTATCTGAATCCTCCATTCCACCCGCTAATTCTGGATCACAGCCTCCTTGCAATCGTCTAATTGCTTGACTTGTTGCAATGCCAACATCAAAAACATGGCCTCTTGGTGTCCAATAATTATGGTCAAGCCATGCCACAAAATTATTTGCAACATTCTTTAAACTAAATTCCTGTGTCAATACTTCGGCAAGGCAAAATGCCATAGAACTGTCGTCTGAAAATGTTCCCGCTGGCAGATTATAAGTTCCAAAACATGTCATATCCGTTACAGGCTTTTGTGAAATGGATTGTCTGCTGTTGAACTCAACCGGAACACCCAAAGCGTCACCAACCGCAACTCCAAATAGTATATCCTTGTAAATGTTTCTCTCAGTCATTGGTTTGTTTTGGTGTCTCAATTGAAAATACTAATTTTTCAGGATGTTCACACTCTGGAACAACTAATATGTCTGGCTTGTAGGTTAGGATAAAGTCAGCCTTTTTCCTAAAAGCCATATTGCAGTTCCATGTTAACGTAGGTATCTTTGAATACATTGACCATATCTTGTGGCAACGCTTTATGTACATCGTTCAGTTGGGCATTGCCAAGCATCACCCTTTCATAGTAAGAAGCGTTTATTTGGCGTTCCAATTCTCTTTTAGAAAGGCGCTCATTCACACAAAGTCGCAAGTAAAATTCACGTTCTTGCGCGTTTTTGCAAGGCATTATCAGCCTATGGTGTGTCCAATCTAATTCTCGCACCAGTGGTGCGAGTTTTGGCTCGTCCTTATAGGTTTCATAAAATTGCTTCATCCGCCAAAGGTTTTGGGCAGAAAATCCCCTAACATTGGGTTCAGTTTTGACAATAAAATCCGCCAATTCTTTCACTACGGCTTTACCCCACACTTTTGTGCTTACTTGGTGGTGTAAGTACGCGCCAATGTTCCAGTAAAGCGTAACCAACTCGTGGTTTACAGCTTGATAGGCTCGATGTTTGGCTTCTGCAATAAGCCTTGTTATATGCACAAATTGTTGTTCGAGTTCCATTCTTCGTGCTCAATTTAGTTCAAGATGTCATCCGGTTCTCTTCCCAATTGCAAAATCGCTTTAGTTATTTCTTCAAAACTTCTTTCTTCATGTAAACAAAACCGGCCACCATGCTCGCGCTGGGTTCCACCCAGTGCGCCTATCCCCCGGGTTCTACCCGGGTCCCCAAAACCGAAACTCCAGGTAAAAACAGTTTTACGGTAAACTCCAGTTACAAAAATAAGGAATACGAAGTATAATTGGCTCTAACTGGTAAAAAAAAACGACTTATAGCCAATTATCGGTCTATAATTGGCTGTAACTGGTAAAAAAAACGACTTATAGCCAATTATCGGTCTATAATTGGCTGTAACTATCAAAAAAACCGAGTTAAAGCCAATTATAGATCTATATTTGGCTTTAACTCGGTTTTTATTAAACTTCTTGCAGCGCTGCGCTACCTCAAAATCAAAACCCTTTTATTTATTTGCGCGCCACCAGCCAATTCAATCTGCAGGATATATAACCCTTCACTTAGGGTAGATACCGTTATACGACCCGCATTTCGAGCTTGTTGTAGTACCTGACCATGCAACGAAACAATACGCAAATGCGCTATTTCATCATTACTTTCCGTTAAATCAACATAAATTTCGGTCGAAGCAGGATTGGGATATATGTTTATTCCATCTCGGACTGCTTCTGTCAAACTACTTAAAATGAACTGTTTCGTAGAGGTGCATCCATCGTAATCTACCGCTGACACCATCACAACATTTCCGGTTGTGTCAATTGAAATGTCATAAGGTTGTACGCCTCCCGTCACGATCACGGCTTCATCCACCCGCTTGATTTGCAGGGTATCCAGCAAGCAGCAAACGTCCGGATCACCATTGCCTGCCGGTTTACCATCTGGATAATAGCGGTCTAGGATGGATTGTAGGATATTGGTTAGTTTTTGGGCTTCGGCCGCATCGTAAGTTAATGATTTCAGGTAATGCCATCCTGACCCATAATCAGGATCGGCTGTTGGGCCCTCCGAGTAGAGTTCTGGATATACAGACAGGGCGTAATTGACGAATGCCGCGTTGTCCTTGGGAATCAGGTCGAAATAAGCTTGCAACCTATTGTAAAGCGCAAGCGAAGGCAGAATTCCTAACTGAGCCATAGTGTCTTGAAGCGCAAGGGAATCTTGCGGAAGAATTCCAAAAACATGAAACAAGGGGCGCAGGTCTGCTTGCGCTGCAACAGACATTCTAAGTATCCTCCCGTCAATATCTTGGTCATTGATGCCTTGGTTGATCCCCTGCTCAAAGTCAATAGATTCCTGTTTCCAGAAATTTCTAAGTGGACACCATCCAAGGATATTGACGATTTCAAAATAGTGCCCGTACCCTCTGTGCTGGTAGCGTACTTCGTCTTTTGTTGTATTTGAAATATCTCTTTTCGAACCAAATGTATTCGAAACCATTCGATGGGTAATGGTCTTATCGATGTTAAACGTATTCGGAACAAAGCTGTAATTCACGGCTTCATTCAAGTCAGTGCCCAGGCCATAATTCAAAGCCATGATGTACGGAAAATTGACCAAAGCCTCCTCTTCACCCGCAAATTTGGAGATCGCCAGCGCATGCCCTGTTTCATGAAAGTTTACCTCATCATCAGGTCCCGGGCCGTTTATAAAATAAGCGGGGCCAGGTACATCGCTATAGTTGAGCGGCGTGTTCGACATAGGATAACCAATTGAATAAACACCCACCCGGATATCTAAATCAGCAATCATATACATATTGTGTTTGTCTGGAATAATCTGTCGGGCCAAAATAGAATTGACACCTCTTACAGCCTGCTCCCAGTCCAACATGGCTTGCTTGAGATCATATTGTCCAGGCACAATGGAATGCTTCGGAATGGTAAACATCACATTGTCTGTTTCAAAAACAGCCCATGGTCCGGGCTTGCTTAGTTCTGCATTGAAATCAGGTGTTTCATAAAACGACTTCAAGGAAAAGAAGGGGGCTTCCACACCATTGTTCACACGGACCTCGACAATACCATCGTTCGCGCCGTAGGGGACAAGGATAGAAATCGCGCCTCCAAAGGGATTGAACACGTCAATCGTGGTTGAATCGATCGCAAATTTCTTAGATATCCGGTCAAATCGTCTAAAATCGGGACGATCAGTCAAGTCCCAATCATGGGAACCCACCCGAATCCAATAGTCTTGGCCAACCAAACTATCGGGTACCGTAACACTGACTACACTTCCGGGAGATAAATACAGGCCGGTCGGACGAAGCGCGTGCACCATTCTATCTTGATTAATATCGAAGTACGGATTCATTCCGTCGGGGTCTTCAAAATTAGCACGAATTAGTACCGATTTACCAATTGATGAGTCTGCTGGCGGGTCAACGTATCCAGGGAAATTATTGCACGCACCGTATTTCCAACCATTAATATGTTGCGGATAAACGCCATAAACAGCGGCGGTGAATATATGATCGAATATGCCTTGTTGAAGGGCCAACATGGCCCGTTCCAGTTCCCTGCCTGGTGCAGCCGCAGGATTCTTAGAAAAGCCGTTTTGGGTGCTGGGCGTGGTAAAAAGTGCCCCGACTTTATTATCATAATCGTCAACCACACTTTTTGATAGCAATATGTTAGACGCACTGCTGGCCAGACATTCCGGGAATAGCGTGAATACATTTTTAATCAGGGTCAGTTCAGCAGGGCCGAGCGTGATGGCTGCATTAATGTGGGATTGAAGATCATTGAGCGCATTAAGTACTATTCCACAGGAGTCTGAACAATTAACAACGGTCTTGGCGTATGATCCAATGTCATTGGCACCGCTGTACACAAGCGTCCCATTCAGATAAAGCGTACACCCTTTAGGAGCCAAAATACCATCTCCATAGGTATCAGAAATCTCAAAAAACAAACAGGCGTTCGCTTGAACGCAGATGCTGTCAACATAGCTTGCGTTGGATGCGTAAACACCACCCTGACCCCCTTGAAGGACAACCGTACCCATGAGATCGGTCAGGGTCCAGGACGTTTCTTCGCCCCAATTATCCGTGGAAATATTGACTTTTACCTGAACTTCATTGGCTCCACATTGAGCAAAGCAGTAGCCTGTACAAAGCACCAAGAGACAACTGATTAGTAACGTTTTTTTCATTTTGTTTGATGTTTGAGTAACTTCCTTGCAGCGTAAAGCCTGTAGAAATATAAATTTTTACAGGCTCTAAAGCCCTCGCTTTTGCAAATTGTTCCGTTAGGTTGATAAGGTGACACACCACGCGTAAAAAGATGAACAAACTGAATATCCTAGCAAAGATAAATTACCCGCCCAAAACTTCATACTATTAGCAGTTTTTTGTTTATATTAATATGATAATGAGATAATTATATGAAAAAATACGTGTTTTTAACAAAAATACAAAAGTTGCATATATGCTGTTTTAGTATCTATACTAAACGCCGCCTGAAAGGCTGCATTCATTGTCATGCTGAGCGCTGATTGTCAATGATTCAGGCCGAAGACTATGCACAAAATAATACAGCGCGAAGTATAAGTCTGTTCCGTCTCCGTGATAACCAATTGCTAAAATAGAAACGCAGTCTAATATCAAGTGTTCGTGTATTGTGAAATATTATTTGGGCAATTTTTGGATTAATCCTATATAAGTTGGTGCCTCCTGATAAATGGTGTTATAACTTCTCTTCACGAAAAGCCATTTTCCATTTTCCTTTACCAATTCATCGTCGTACATTGATAAAT
Source organism: Saprospiraceae bacterium (assembly GCA_040397785.1). GTDB lineage: Bacteria > Bacteroidota > Bacteroidia > Chitinophagales > Saprospiraceae > M3007. The sequence continues at coordinate 80,359 of JBBAVI010000013.1, forward strand.
TGTAGTTCCCACTTTTATCATCTGCCTTACGCGCTATCTCGTTTACATAAAAACGGGCAGTTGCTTTATCTCCTTGAATAGTTACAACACCGGGGCCGTTCATTTGTACGAAAAAATCCCAAAGGCCAAGCATGTGGCTTACAGAAGTACCCATGTTTTCTTTGCCTTTAAATTCCATATTGATGGGAGGACCAATTTTCCAAATGCCATCGTCCGCCCACAGAGCCTGAAAAGCTTCTGCGTCAATTCTATTGGCAGCATCACTGAACCTGTCCGCCAAAGCACGAATTTCCATTTCATCTTTTACAAGCATTAAAGATTTAATTTCTTCTGATGAAATTTGGGCTTCATCATTCTGTTTTACATTTTCCATGTTGCAAGCATTTAAGATTAATATTGTGATGATTGTTACTACGAATTGCATTTTTTATTTAGTGTAATCTTGTCTCTATTATTTGATTAAAGAATCTCTCCAGTTACCGGTATGACCTTCAATTTTCTTTGTCATCTTAATAGACTTGTTGCAATGGGCGTTTTTACGTCGTTTTCAACTTCCCACCGCAACAAGTCTAATGAGTGTATTGCTGGCTGCTGTGTTTTTCATCATGCTTTTATTAACCTAATGTCAATTTCTCGATCCACATAAAGCCATTCCTCCGTTTGTCGTAATGAAATAACAAGGTCTTCAAATGCATTAGAATCTTCTGGTGCATACTCAAACCACGTCAGAAAATCGAAGGGTTGTCCGATGTCTCTACAATGATAAAGTTTGCGGGCAATTGCGGGCAAATATTTTAATCCCGTCTGGGTATGATGTGAATTGGTTTCAAATATTTTTCTTCTTTCGTCTTGAGCCATTGTCCACCAAGTTTCAGTCTTACGAATTGGAATTAAAGCAGCACAAGTTGCTTTTTGTCGCCCCAATTCTGATTGAACCGAAATTAGTTGTTCCCTTTCAAGTTTTTCAGCGTAACGAATATTACTTGTAAAACCTT